>NZ_LN831039.1:4800000-5527755 GCF_001457595.1 Mycolicibacterium smegmatis
ATGCACCGGGACAGGTCCGGGCCCACCGCGGTGGCCCTGACCTCGACCGACGAGCGGCGCACGCCTTCGCGGTCCTCGTACTCATTGGTGTAGAGGTGACCGACTACGACCACGGAGTCACCCTTGCCGAGTGACGCGCTGACGCCGCGGGCGAGGTTCCCCCAGCAGTTCACCGTGACGTACAACGAGTTGCCGGGCTCCCAGGTGCCCTCGGGGCTGCGCCGCCGCGAATTGCTGGCCACCCGGAACTTGTAGAGCTCCTGGTCGCCGAAGCGCAGCCGCACCGGATTGGTGATGATGTTGCCGACCACAGTGAACGGTGTCTCGAACATGTTCATTCCCTTTCGCTTT
Organism: Mycolicibacterium smegmatis; assembly: GCF_001457595.1. Lineage (GTDB taxonomy): Bacteria > Actinomycetota > Actinomycetes > Mycobacteriales > Mycobacteriaceae > Mycobacterium > Mycobacterium smegmatis. The sequence continues at coordinate 4,800,352 of NZ_LN831039.1, forward strand.
TCATCCATGCGAACCGGTGAGATCCGGCCGCCTGTGACCCATTCATCGCGCACGGGCCGACACGGGCCGTGCGCAGGGCCGATGAAGCGACAGGGTTGTGGATGAAATGCGATCTGGGGATAACTGCCGGGCCCACGGCGCGGCAGGCGCCTGCGACGCGTCGAGGCTGTAGTTGCCGTGCTGTGCACTCGCACTTCTGCTCGGTAACTACAGCCTCGAAGGGTCCATGCCCGTGAGGGCCCGGCTACTGGGGCGGGTTGTCCCGACGGGCCAGGTGGGCCAGCATCCGGTTGTAGGCGGCCAGGTCGGCGTCGTCGTCGCGGTCGGCCGCGCGGTCGAGGCGTTTGGCCGTGCGGTCGTCGCTGCGCCGCCACTGGATGAGCAGCGCGAGCATCACGATCACCAGCGGAACCTCACCGGCCGCCCACGCCACCCCGCCGCCCAGCTTCTGATCACCGAGCAGATCGGTGTGCCAGCTCAGCTGCAGCGATCGGTAGAAAGGCTCGCCCAGCACGGTCTTCATGCCCATCATCACCACACCGAAGAACGCGTGCAGCGGCAGCGACGCGAAGACCATGCCGATCTTGCCGAGGTGCGGGATGGGACGCGGTGTCGGGTCGATGCCGATGACGACCCAGTAGAACAGGTAGCCCGACAGCAGGAAGTGCACGTTCATCATCACGTGCGCGGCGTGGTTGCTCACCGCGGCGTCGAAGATGCCGCCGAAATACAGGCCGTAGAACCCGACCACGAACATCACCGTCGCGATCACCGGGTTGGTGAAGAACTGCGAGATCTTGGAGTGCAGCGCGGCCAGCAGCCATTCGCGCGGTCCCGGCGGCTGCCCGCGGCCCGCGGCGGGCAGGGCCCGCAGCGCCATGGTCACCGGAGCGCCGAGCACCAGCAGGATCGGCACCAGCATGGACAGCAGCATGTGGGCGATCATGTGCATGCTGAACATCGCGGGCATGTACCGCCCGAGGCCCGACGACGTGGTGAACAGCAGCGTTGCGCAGCCCAGCAGCCACGCGACGGTGCGGCCGACCGGCCAGGCGTCACCACGATGACGCAGCCGGTACAGCGCCGCGAGGTAGACCAGGGCGCCGACGATCGCGGCCGTGCCGAACAACAGGTCGAACCGCCAGTCGAACAGCACACGGGCGACCGTGGGCGGACCGGCGAAGTCGTAGCCGATCGCCACCTCGGCGGCCGACGGGATGCGCTTGATCGGCGGCGGCGGGGTGCGCCCCAGCCCGACCGCGATGCCGAACGTCACGCCGAAGATCGCGCCCTCGGTGAGCGCGAGCCGGATCAGCGGGCCGCGCGCCGTGGGATCGGCCTGCAGTGCCGACACCGCGCTGCGCCGCTGCAGGAAGCCCAGCGCCCCCAGCACGACGAGCGCGACGATCTTGCCGACGATCAGCCAGCCGTAGGACGTGCGGAACAGGTCGGCGGGTGACATCCGCACCAGCGCGTTGATCACGCCGCTGACACCCATCGCGATGAAGCACCACAGCGCCAGCGCCGAGAAACGCCGCGCGGCCAGCGCAGTGGCCGCGCCCTCACCCGCTCTGCCGCGCATCGCGTGGGCCAGCAGCGCCAGCAGCCCACCGGCCCACACCGCACCTGCGACGAGGTGGATGAACAGGCTGTTGGTGGCCAGATCGTGCGCGCCGCCCGACGACGAGTGCCCGGTGAGCGCCAGCGGCACCAGCGTGACCAGCGAACCCGCGAACAGCACCGGCGTCCATCCCCAGCGCAGCACGGGCAGGCTCGCGATGGTCACCGCTGCGGCGAGGATCGCCGTCCACCGCCACGCCCCGGCGATGTCGACCAGGCTGGTGGCCGACCACACGTCGACCGGGCTCAGGTGCTCAAGGACCGGTTGGCCCGACACGTCGGAGATGGTCAGCGGCACCAGCATGGCCGCGCACACGGTCCACACGGCCGACGCCGCCGAGCCGAGGCGCAGCGCGCGGTAGCCCGCCACGTCGAGGACACCGTTTTCCTGCGGCGCCACCAGGAACGCCGCGAACAGGAACGAGCCGACCGCGATGACGGCCGCGATCTCACCGGCCGCGCGCACGAACGGCAGGCCGTAGGTGGTGACGGGACCGGGGTTGGGCAGGCCCGTCGCGGTCAGCGCGTCGGCCAGCGCGAGCGCCCCGATCCCGGCTGCGACCGCGCCCGCGAGGAGTCCGACACCGACCAGTACGGGCCAGACCGCACGCACGTCAGAGGCCACGCGGCCGACAGAAGTCATGCTTCCAGCGTATGGCGTGTCTCAGGCCACAGCGGAGTGCCTACCTCTCGAAATACGCCGGTGGACGCCTCACACGGCTTCGTCCCGCTTCGTGCGCCGCTCGCGCTCCCGCGCGGCGAACAGTTCGCGCGCGTACCGGTCGACAGTGTCGAGGTCGCGCAGGATGCCGCGCAGTTCGTCGCGGAACGCGCGCCGCTGCGCCATCAGCTCGGGGCCGTGTTCCAGCAGTCCCTGGTCGGCGGCGACCTGACGGGCCGTGGCGAACAGCAGCGCCGACACCGACTCGTTGTTGCGGACGCGGCCCTGCGCGACGTACTGCCGCCCTACCCCGAGCGCCAACTTGGTCAGATCCTTCTCGGCGATCTCGGCGGGTGCGTCGCGCAGCACATCGGCGACGATCGTGTAGGCCTCGAAGTACGGGCGCAGCATGGCGTCGGCGAGCAGTGGGCGCTTCGCCCGCATCAGCGTCTCGATGCCGTCGCGGCCCGCCCGCACCTGCTGCTCCCAATCGGCATGCCACGACATCTCTTCCGCGACGTTCTGGTGGAACGCCGCGGAGTCGGCGAAGTAGAAGTCGAACTTCAGCAGGTCACGCAGTCGCACCACCTGGGTCCAGAAGGCCTGCAGCGGATCACCTTCGGCGTCGGCGGTGCGCGCGGCGTAGGCGAGCGCAAGCTCGACCAGTGAGGTCTCCAGGAACGCGTGGATCAGCGAGTTGCGGTAGAACGCGGCCTCGAGTTCGTTCTCGGGGGCGATGCGCCAGACCGGTTCGCGACCGGTGTCGATGCACGTGACGGGATGACCGCCCGACAACGCGTCGACGGCCGCACGCACGCCCTCGAGGGTGCGCAACCGCATCGCGCTGTTGGTCACCGGGGTTTTCTTCTGCTCGAGGTAGTCGAGCGAATCCTGCAGTGCCTGATGGAGTTGCTCGAGGGTGAGCGCGACGCCGCGCGCGGTGAGCAGCAGCGCCGAGACGAGGTTGGTCGCGTTGACGGGCGTGACGCGCAGGATGCGCCAGGCCACCTCGAACGCCATCTTCTGCATGGCCAGCCGCTTGGCCGCCTCGTCCTCGACGAGCGGGCCGTGCGGCTCACCGAGGTACTGGCGCATCGAAACCGCCTCGGGGAAGCGGACATAGATTTTGCCGTAGTTGCGTTCGCCCTGGGCCTTGACGAAGTTGTACAGCCAGCTCAGCCCTTCGGGCCGCTTCTCCCCGCCGCGTGCGTACTCGGCGTACTCGGCGGTCTCGTGCAACTGGTCGAAGCTGATCGACACCGGTTGCAGCAGGATGTCGTCGCTGCGGCCGTCCAGGTAGGCGTCGGCCACGTACGCCAGCAGTCCGAGCTTGGGCGGCAGCATCTTCCCGGTGCGCGACCGCGTGCCCTCGATGGACCAGTTCAGGTTGAACCGCTTCTCGACGAGGTAGCCGACGTACTGGCGCAGCACGTATTTGTACAGCGGGTCGTCGAGCTTGCGGCGCAGGAAGATCACACCCGAATGCCGGAAGATCGGACCCATGACGCCGAACGACAGGTTGATCCCGGCGAAGGTGTGCACCGGCGGAAGTCGGTTCTCCTGCATCGCGACCGGCACGATGACACCGTCGAGATAAGAGCGGTGCGAGAACAGCAGCACGGCGGGATGCTGCTCAAGCGCGTGGCGCATCTGCTCGATCTCGATGCGGTCGTAGTCGATTCGCGGGTCGAAACCACGGCTGAAGATGGCCCGGCCCAGTGACGGGATGAGGTCCACCGAGAAACGGCTCCACCCGGTCGAGAGCTCGTCGAGCATCTCGCCGGCCTTCTCCGGCGTGGCACCCGGGATCTGGGCGAGGCCCTCCCGGAACCGCGCCGACGCCATCATCTCCGGTTTGACCAGCCGCGGCGACTTGTACTCCGGCCCCAAGAGCCGCAACTCGACCCGCTCGATGGCCAGCACGGCGCGGCGCAGCACGAAATGCGCGAAGTCGCGCGGGTTTTCGCCGACGGTCGTCTCACTCCACTGCTTGCGCAGCTCTGACACCTTGGCCGGTTCGCCCGCGACCACGCGGGCGCGCGACGGGTCCTTGCGCAGGATGCGGCGCTGCAGGATCTCCGGTGGCCGGTAGGTGTCGCGGCCCGACATCAGGGCGACCACCTTCAGCCGCGTGGGCAGCCCCCCGGGAACCCAGAACACCCGCACGGGAACCACGAGACGGTTCTCGTCGGCTTCGAGTTCCTCGACCAGACGTGCGAGATCCCCCGGCGCCGGTTCGTCGGTGGCAGGCAACTGGAGCACGTCGACCTTGGAATCGGGGTGTTCTCGGCGGTGGGTGCGCAGCCAGACGTTGAGCAGTTCCAGTTCGGCGTCCGACGACACCGACGCCAGCACCAGCGCGTCGTCGTTGGTGGTGAAGCTCGCGAAGTAGTCGGTCGGGGGCGCGGTCACGGACGTCCTTTCGCAGGCGCCTTCTTCGCCGCTTTGCGGGCCGTCTTCTTCGCGGCTTTGCGTGGCGAATAGATGTCGAACTCCGGCAGCCGGTCGTGCGGCCACGACGCGAGCGTGTCGAGGTAGATCTGGCGGACCTGCTCGATGCGTTCGGGCAGGTTCTCGACGGTCCAGTCGTCGACCGGGATCGGCGGGTACACCGCGACGTCGACGGTGCCCGGGTTGAACGTGCTGGAATCGCGTGCGGCGATCACCTCGGCGTTGCGGATCACGATGGGCACCACGGGAATTCCCGCGGCCATCGCGATGCGGAACGCCCCCTTCTTGAACGGGCCCACCGCGGTGGTGTCCAGCCGGGTGCCCTCCGGCGCGATCAGGATCGAGATGCCTTCGCGGGCAAGCTCTTCCACCTTGTGCAGGCCTTCGACGGCCTTCACCGGGTCGTCGCGGTCGATGAACGCGGCGTCCATGACGCGCCCGAGGGTGCCGACCAGCGGATCATTGGCGAGCTCTTTCTTGCCGACACCGGTGAAGTTGTCACGCACCAGGGTTCCCGCGATGATCGGGTCGACCTGGTTGCGGTGGTTGAAGATGAACACCGCCGGCCGCTGCGCGGTCAGGTTCTCCTCCCCCAGCACGTTGAGGTTGACGCCGGTGGTCGCCAGCAGCACCCGGCTCCACGTGGAGGTGAAGAAGTTGACGCCGCGACGGCGGTTGCGGTTGAGCAGGCCCCAGCCGATCGCCGCCCCCGCCACCGGCATCAGCGACGCCACGCCGGCCACGGTGCGCAGTTGCGCCATGGGGCTGCTGCCGCTGCGGCTGGTGAACCGCAGGATGGGCCACCCGCGTTTGGCGGCGACAGCGGCGAGCTTGCCCTCGGGGTTGGTCGGCCGCGGGTTGCCGACCAGGTACATCAGCGCGACGTCCTCGTCGCCGTCGGCGTAGAAGTAGCTCTTCGACAGGTCGACACCGTTGGCGGCCGCGAATTCCTGTACGGCGCGGGCCTTCCCGGGACCCCAGATGATCGGCGTCCTCACCTCACCGGTGATCAGACCGTCCTCGTCGGTCTCGAACTTGTTGCTCAGCACGTTGTCGATGCCCAGGAAGCGGGCCACGGGCTCCACCTGCACGGTCAGCGCCGACGAACTGAGCACCACGGTGTGCCCGCGGGCCATGTGGGCACGGACCATCGCCCGCATCTCGGGATAGATGCGGCCCTGCACGTACTGCACGAACAGGCGCTCCCCGAGTTCGTCGAGATCACTGAGCGAATTGCCGCGCAGCATCCGCGCGCCCTTGCCGATGAGGTCCTCGAACTCCGAGCGGCCGAGGCGGTGGTTGAGACCGGCCTGCACCATGCCGATGAACTCGCCGACGCTCATCTGGCGTCGCCGCAGCCGGTCCTGGGTCATGAGCACCCCGGTGAAACCCGCCACCAGGGTGCCGTCGAGGTCGAAGAACGCACCGATCTCCGGACCTTCCGGGCTCGCCTCGATCTCGGCGAGTGTCCCGGGAAGCCGCATGGGCCTACCGGCCGAACCCACGGATGTCACTGCGCACCACCAATGTTCGTGCCGGGTTCGGGGTCAAACGACGCCGGGGTGCAGCGCACCTCGCCACCGAGGGCGAGCACCTCGTCGAAGCCCTGCTGCAGGCACCGCGCGAACAGCGCGCCGTCGGTGATCGCCGCGCGGTCGTAGCGGACGGTGACGGTGATGTAGCCGCCCCGCGAGATCAGCACCACCATCATCGCCACGCCGGGCAGCGGTCCCAGCCCGTAGTGCCGCAGGATCTTGGCCCCGGCGAGGAAGGTGTCGCCCGGATAGATCGGCACGTTCGAGGCCTGCACGTCGGAGTTCACCACCGAACCGGCCACCGATTCCAGGATCGTGTCGGGCAGCAGGCTCAACACCGGCGCGATGGCACCGACGACATCGATCGCCCGTTCCTCGCGCAGGCTGGTCATCTGGCTCCTGACGGACTTGATGCGCTGCTCGGCGTCCTCGATGCCGATCGGCGCCGACAGGTTGACCCCCGCGAAGCGGTTGCCGCCGGCCGGGTCGTCCTCGGCGCGCAGGTTCACCGGCACCGCCATCGGCAGCGAGTCGATCGGCACGCCCTTGGCGTCGTGGTAGAGCCGCAGCGCGCCGCACACCCCGGCGAGATAGGCGTCGTTGATCGAACCGCCCGCGGCCTTGGCCGCGCGGTGGAAGTCGCCGAACGGGATGTCGATGGCCTCGCTGCGCGACGCCAGGCTGCGTCGGCGCAGCAGCGGCGAGGGCTCGGCGGCCGGGGCCATCACCCGGGTGCCCGACATTGCGTAGTCCACGACACCGCTGACCGCCGAGATCGGGTCGCGCACCACCTTGGTGACCGCACGCGCCGCGCCGCCGAGGGCGCCGAGCACGCCGCCGGCGATCGAGCCGGGCAACCGGTTGATGCCCTCGCGCATCAGTTCGCCGGGTGAGAGATCCTGCGGGATGGGCAGCGGCGGTGGCGTGTCCGGTTCGGGATCGCGTTCGAGGTCATAGATGCTGGCGAACATCTCCACACCGCCGACGGCGTCGCTGACCGCGTGGCTCAGGTGCAGGATCGTCGCGGCGCGCCCGTCGGCCAGTCCCTCGACCAGCGTGGCGCTCCACAGCGGACGGGTGATGTCCATCGGTGACTGCATGGCAACCTCGGCCAGGTCGAGCACCTGCCGCAGGGTTCCCGGCCCGGGCACCCGCACACGTCGCACGTGGTAGTCGAGGTTGAAGTCGGGGTCAACCACCCAGCGCGGCGCCGCGGTCGGAAGTGTGGGCATCACGACCTTCTGCCGCAGCCGCACCACCTTGCGCGACGCATGGTCGAAGCGGGTGCGGAACCGCTCCCAGTCCGGGGTGGTGTCGAGCAGTTCGACGCCCATGATTCCCGAGCGTGTGCGCGGGTTCGCCTCCCCGCGGTGCAGCAGCTGATCGACTGCACTCAGCTCTTCGGGCAATCCGGCCGCGTCCCGCTCCGGCACGTAGCTCATAGCGTGGTCCCTCTCCCCTCACCCGGCAGCCAAGTGCAGCGTCCACGCTAGTCTGCGTCCGCCGGACACGGGTCCGGTTTCCCCACGTGTCACACGTATGCGTATCCGGCGAAGACGGACGATAGACTCATCCGTCGTTGCCTCCGTAGCTCAATGGATAGAGCATCGGCCTTCTAATCCGACGGTTGCAGGTTCGAGTCCTGCCGGGGGCGCTTTGCCGGTGTGTGGAGCCGGTGGCCCGGACCGGGCTGCTGCTGCCACCACCAGGTGGCAGCCTCCGGGGCTCGAATCGCGGCTCCGGAGGTAACCCACTCAGCGCGCCGCAGCAAGATCCTCGGCGAGGAAATCGAGCAGAACCCGATTGAACTCCTCGGTGTGGCTCACCGGGATACCGTGGGGCCCACCGGAGATGACGTGCAGGCGGCTGTTGGGCAGCGCCGCGTGGGTACGTTCACCGCAGTTCTGCAGCGGGGTCGTCGCGTCGGCGTCGCCGTGGATGACCAGCGCGGGTACGGTCACCCGCGGAAGATCCTCACGAAAGTCGGTGTTGGAGAACGCCGCCATGCATGCCAGCGCCGCGTTCTTGCTGGCCTGTCCGCACATGTCGAGGACCTGCTGCAGCGCGTCCTCGGAGATGGTCAGGACGCCATCGGCCGAGAACACCCCCGTCATCATCTCGCGGTAGAACGCGTCGGAGTTCGTCGTCAGCGCCGCGGCCATCTGCGCGGCCTGCGTCTTGCTCAGCGGGCCCTCGGGGTTGTCCGCGGTGTTCAGCATGTACGGGGTCACCGGCGCGGCCAACACCACGCTGCGCAACCGCTCGGTGCCCTTGCGCGCGCAGTAGGCAGCGACCTCACCGGTGCCCATCGAGAACCCGACCAGGGTCGCGTCACGTACGTCGAGTTCATCCAGCACCGCCGCGAGGTCGTCGGACAACGCTTCGTACGTGTAACCCACAAGGGAGGTGTCGCTGCGTCCGAAGCCGCGGCGGTCATAGGTGATCACGCGGTGGCCCGCGGCCGTCAGGGCCTCGACCTGCGCACCCCAGGATTCACCGGTCAGCGGCCAGCCGTAGACCAGCACCACCGGACGGCCGGCACCGCCGGTGTCCTCGACGTGCAGTTCGATCGACCGGAGCAGGCCACGGTAGGCCGTGATGGCAGCCACAGATCCTCCAACAGTATTTCAGGGGTTTACCAGTCTGTACCCGGCGAGAACTCGCCGAAACTCACCTCGAACCCAGGGACGCCTGAAGACGCCGGCGTCCGTCCCGAATCACGAAGAGCGACAATGTATCTGATGTGGACACGCGTGAAATCACCGCCCGTGTCCTCGATCACGTCGATCCGGCGCGCCCGACGGGGCACATCGCTGCCTCTCACCTCCCGCTCGTGCGGAACATTCACCCGTCTACGTGGGATTACTGACGTGTCGGAGCCGTCGTGGCACAGTCGATGGCGTGCCATCTCCCGCGTACTGGAATCACAACACCGCATACCACCCGTGGTTGCGGCGGATCGCCGCGCAACACCGCGGCGACGTCCTGGACGTGGGATGCGGTGACGGCCTGCTCGCGCAGCGGCTCGCGCCGGTCTCACGGTCGGTGACCGCGATCGAACCGGATCCCCAGACACTGCAACGTGCCTGGGTCCGTCTTGCGCACCTGCCCAATGTGACTGTGGCCCAGAACGATTTCGACACCTTCGACCCGGGGACCCACCGCTTCGACGTCGTCACCATGGTCGCGACCCTGCACCACATGGACCTGCGTGCCGCGTTGTCCAAGGCGCGAGAACTGCTCACCCCGACCGGCGAGATCGCGGTGGTGGGGCTGTCGGCCAACAAGACCCTGCGGGACTGGGCGTGGTCGGGATTGTGCCTGCCTGCGGTGCGGCTGGGATCGTTCTGTCACCGCGAGACCCGTGACATCGGGGTGCCGGTCGCCGAACCGGCCGAGAATCTCGACGAGATCCGCCGGGTCGCCGCCGACGTGCTACCGGGCGCGATGATCCGGCGGGCCCTGTACTACCGCTACCTGCTGCGCTGGCAGCCCGCGAACTAAGCTGGCCGCCGTGGCCGATTCCGTACTGGTCGAAACGTCCGACCGCATCGCTGTGATCACTGTCAACGATCCCGATCGCCGCAATGCGGTGACGTTCGAGATGTCCGCGGCGCTGCGCAGTGCCGTCGAGGCGGCCGAGGCCGATCCCGATGTGCACGCGGTGGTGGTGACCGGCGCGGGCAAGGCGTTCTGCGCGGGCGCGGACCTGGCCGCCCTCGGCACGGCGACCGAGGACGGGCTTCGCAAGATCTACGACGGCTTCCTGGCCGTCGCCCACTGCACACTGCCCACCATTGCCGCGGTGAACGGCGCCGCGGTCGGGGCTGGGCTCAATCTGGCGCTGGCGGCCGACGTGCGCATCGCCGGTCCGCACGCGCTGTTCGATCCGCGCTTCCAGAAGCTGGGGATCCACCCGGGCGGCGGCGCCACCTGGATGCTGCAGCGCGCCGTCGGGCCCGAGGTCGCGCGTGCGGCGCTGCTCTTCGGGATGCGGTTCGACGCCGAGGCCGCGGTTCGTCACGGCCTCGCGCTCACCGTGGCCGACGATCCCCTCGCCGCGGCCAGGGAACTGGCCTCAGGGCCGGCGAGCGCACCGCGCGAGGTCGTGCTGGCCACCAAGGCGTCCATGCGGGCGACCGCGAACCCCGGCGTGATCGACACCGATCAGCACCGCGCGGCCGTCGACATCGAACTGGGCCCGCAGGCCCGCTCGATCGAATCACCCGAGTTCGCCGCGCGTCTCGCCGCCCGGCGCAAGTGACCTCAGAGATCGAGGAGAGCCAGGTCGGGTTCCTCGATCAGCCCGCGTAGTTCGCCGAGGAACGCCGCGGCCTGGGCCCCGTCGGCGATGCGGTGGTCGAACACGCAGGTGAGCGACATCGTCGGGCGGGCCACGACGGCTCCGTCGACCACGACGGGCCGCTCCCGCAGCGAGCCCATGCCGAGGATCGCGGCCTCGGGGTAGTTGATCACCGGAACGCCGTCGTCGACGCCGAGCGCGCCGAAGTTCGACACCGTGAACGTCGACCCCGTCAGTTCGGCAGGCGACAGCGTGCCCGCGCGGGCGCTTTCGACGAGCCGGGCCACCGTGACCGCGAGTTGCCGCGTGGTCATGCCCTGCGCATCGCGCACCACTGGCACCAGCAGACCGCGCGGCGCGGCGACACCGATCCCCAGGTGCACCGCCGAGTGTTGATGGATCTGCGGGCCGCCGGTGGTCTCCATCCACGTCGCGTTGAGCACCTCGTGACGACGCAACGCGACGGTCAGCAGGCGCAGCGTCAGCACGAACGGCGTGACGGGCAGGTCGGGTTCGGCGTCGCGGATGCGGTCGCGCAGCCGCAGCAGCGCGGTGCAGTCGACGTCAACGCGTGCGTGTGCATCGGGGATCTCGCGGCGCGACAACGCCATTCGCCGCGCCATCTCGGCCTGCACGCCGCGCACGTCGCGGGTCTGCGACGGCTGAGCCGTGCCGGCGCTGTACGCCGCCGGGGATCTGCCCGCCGCGGCCAGCACGTCGTCGCGCGTGATGATGCCGTCTGGCCCGGATCCCGCACCCAACGCACCCAGGTCGACGCCGAGATCGGCGGCCAGTTTGCGCACGGGCGGCTTGGCACGTGCTCGCGGACCGTGCGTGCGGCGGCGGCTGGCATCCATCGAGTCGTCGGCGCCGTACCCGACGAGCACCGACTTGCGTTGTGCGGCTTCACCGTTCCTCGAATGCGCCCCAGGATGCGCCTCGACCGGCTCGTCGGAGGACGTGGCGATACGCACCAGCAACGACCCCACGGCAAGGATGTCCCCTGCCGCGCCGCCGAGCGCTTCCACCTTGCCTGCATACGGGCTGGGGATCTCGACCTCGGCCTTGTTGGTCTCGACCGTGCACAGCGTCTGGTTCAACTCGACGGTGTCGCCGACGTCGACGTTCCAGCTGGTGATGGTCGCGTCCTGGAGGCCCTCACCGAGATCGGGCACCAGGAAGTCCCGGGTGCTCACGGCTGCTCCATCGCGCGTTCGACGCAGTCGAGCAGTCGGTCCACGCCGGGCAGCCACAGCTTCTCGAGCCGGGCCGGTGGGTAGGGCGTGTCGAACCCGGTGGCCCGCAACACGGGAGCCTCAAGGTCGTAGAACAGCTCCTCGGAGATCCGTGCGGCCAGTTCGGCGCCGAAACCCAGTGTGCGTGGGCCTTCGTGCATCACCACGGCGCGACCGGTGCGCCGCACCGAATCCGCGACGGTGTCGAAGTCGAGCGGGTTGAGCGATCGCAGGTCGACCACTTCCATGCTCCAGCCGCGGTCCTCGGCGAGTTCGGCCGCCGACAGTGCGGTGGCGACCAGCCCGCCGTAGGTGATCACGGTGACGTCGGATCCGTTGCGCCGCACCGCGGCCCGGCCGATGGGCAGCGCCGGCGTGGTGGTGTCGACGGCCTCGCGGGCCCAGTAGCGGCGTTTGGGCTCCAGATAGATCACCGGGTCGGGGCTGCTGATCGATTCGCGCAGCAGCCAGTACGCGTCCGACGGCGTGGACGGCACGACGACCTTGAGGCCCGCGGTGTGCAGCCAGTAGGTCTCGGTGGATTCCGAATGGTGCTCGACGGCCCCGATCCCGCCGAACGACGGGATGCGCACCGTCACCGGCATGTCGATGTCGCCGTGGGTCCGCATCCGGTATTTCGCGAGATGGCTGGCGATCTGGTCGAACGCCGGGTAGCTGAAGCCGTCGAACTGGATCTCCGGGACCGGGACGAAACCACGTATCGCGAAACCCACGGCGATGCCGATGATCGCCGATTCGGCGAGCGGGGTGTCGAAACACCGTTCGGCGCCGAAGCTTTCGGTGAGCCCGTCGGTCACCCGGAACACGCCGCCGAGCGTCGCGACGTCCTCCCCGAAGACCAGGACGCGCTCGTCGGCGGCCATCGCGTCGCGCAGCGCACGGTTGATCGCCTGCACCATGGTGAGTTCGGTGACTGCCGGGACGGGAGCCTGGGCTGCAGCCGGGGTCAGGATGCTGCCCCACGGCTCGGGCGCGTCGCCCTGCGCCGCGGGTCGGTCGATGATCTGGGTCATCTCAGGCCTCCTTCGCCAACTCGGACAGCAACTGATCACGTTGACGCGCCAGTTCAGGTGTGATGTCGGCGTAGACCGTGTCGAACATCTCGGCCGGGTCGACGTCGGGTGCACCGACGATGGCGTCGCGCAACTCGGCGCACAGCCGCGAAGACCGCGCGGCCACCCGCTCTTCGAGGCGCTCGGTCCACACCCCGATGTTCTGCAGGTAGGTGCGGTACCGCGCGATGGGATCGCGCGCCGCCCACGCCTCGACCTCCTCGGCCGGGCGGTAGCGGGTCGGATCGTCGGAAGTGGTGTGCGGGCCCATGCGGTAGGTGACGGCCTCGATCAGCGTCGGCCCCTCGCCGCGGCGGGCCCGCTCGGCGGCCTCGGACATCACCGCGTAGCAGGCGAGCACGTCGTTGCCGTCGACGCGGATGCCGGGCATGCCGTAGCCGATCGCGCGGTGGGCGATGGTCGGGCCGGCCTGCTGGCGGCTGACCGGCACGGAGATCGCCCACTGGTTGTTCTGGATGACGAACACGCACGGCGCGCGGAACACCGTGGCCAGGTTGAAGGCCTCGTGCGCGTCGCCTTCGCTGGTGGCGCCGTCCCCGAGGAACGCCACGGTCACCGAGTCCTCGCCGAGACGCTGCGCGGCCATCGCCGCGCCGACGGCGTGCAGACCGTGGGTGCCGATGGGGATCGCAATGGGTGCGACGCACTTGTCGGTGAACGACAGGCCGCCGTGCCACTTGCCGCGCCACACCGCACCCATCTGGGCCGGCGTGATGCCGCGCAGCAGGAACGCGCCGATCTCGCGGTACTGCGGGAACAGCCAGTCGGTCTTTCGCAGGCACGCCGCCGCGCCGATCTGCGCGGCCTCCTGACCGCGGCACGACGCGAACAGCGCCAGCTCACCCTGTCGTTGCAGGTTGACGAACTCGACGTCGAGGTTGCGCGTGACGACCATCGATTCGTAGAGCCAGCTCAGCGTCTCCGGAGGGAGGTCGCGGCTGTAGCGCGAGGGGGGTCTGTCAGGTGAGGGTGAACCGTCGGCAGCAACCAACTGCACAGGTTCGGGGTCGAACCCGGTGTCGTACCCGGGCGCAGACGAATACTGCATGGCCATACCGCCTCCTTCAGGTGACGGCATGTTGCGCCGTCATTCCACGAGGTGCTCAGTGCGACGACGGGTCGAGCAAAACCCCAGGTGAGGGGACTCCGGTGGGGACCAGGGTGCGGTACCGGCCGGACGATGCGCTCGTCACGTCGCTGCACAGGGGCAAGGCCCATTATGCCAGCGGACGGCCGCGTGCTGTGACCGTCGCCACAATGTGTCGCTAACCGTTATCGGGTGCCAGCGCGGCGATGCGTTCGGCGCGACGCAGGACGGGCGCGTCGACCATCATGCCCTCGAATGCGAAGGCCCCCGGCTGCGTCTCGGCGGCCGCGAGCACCTCCCGCGCCCACCGCGCCTGCTCGGGCGTGGGCATGTAGCCCTCGCGGATCACCGCGACCTGGCTGGGATGGATGGCGACCTTGACGTCGAAACCGACCGCGACGGCATCGTCGACCTCGGCGCGCAGTCCGTCGAGATTCCTGATGTCGATGTACACCGAATCCAGGGCCTGCTTGCCGAAGGCCTTCGCCGCGAGCAGTGAGCGAGACCGGACGTACTTGGCGACGTCGCGGTAGGAGTCGTCGGGGAACCGGTTGTTCGTGCCGCCGAGGAAGCCGAACAGGTCTTCGGCGCCCCACATGACGCCCCAGGTGTTCGCGGCCGCGGCGGCCTCGTCGACCTTGAGCGCGCCCAGCGGGGTCTCGACGATCAGCACGACCTCCAGCGGCGCCAGAGCGGTGACCTGTGCGGCAGATTCGCACTTGGGCAGCATGACGGTGGTGTACGCGGTCTGCGACAGCACGTCGAGGTCGAGTTTCTGCTCCGGTGAGTCACCGGGGTTGATGCGCACCACGGTACGCGCGGGATCCAGCGGTGTACTCAACAGCGCCTCGCGGGCGGCCGGTTTGTCGCCGGCCCCGTCCTCGAGGTCGAGGATCACCACATCGGCCGCCGCGGCGGCCTTCTCGAAACGTTCCGGACGATCTGCCGGGCAGAACAGCCACGCCGGGCCGGTGGTCGCCAGACCCATCACGCCTCTCCTTCCGGACGCATCCGCACCATGGTCTTGCGCTGGGCGGTCGCCACGATGTCACCGTGCTGGTTACGGCCGGTGTGCGCGAAAGTCAGGATGCCCTCCCCCGGCCTGCTCTTGGAGGCGCGCTTCTCCAGGATCTCGGTCTCGGCGTAGAGCGTGTCGCCGTGGAAAAGCGGTTTGGGAAAGGAGATCTCGGAGAATCCCAGGTTGCCGACGATGGTGCCCTGCGTCAGCTGGGCCACCGAGAGACCGACCAGGGTGGACAGCGTGAACATCGAGTTCACCAGACGCTGGTTGAACGGCGGCAGCGCATCGGAGAACGCCGCATCCAGGTGCAGCGCCTGGGTGTTCATGGTCAGCGTGGTGAACAGGACGTTGTCGGCCTCGGTGATGGTGCGCCCGGGACGGTGTTTGTAGACCACACCGATCTCGAACTCCTCGAACCAGAGACCGCGTTGCTCCACCACCTTCTTCGCGCCCACTGCATCCGTCACAGACCGAGCTCCCTTCCGATCAGCATCAGCTGAACTTCCGTTGTGCCTTCCCCGATTTCGAGGATCTTGCTGTCGCGGTAGTGCCGGGCCACCGAGTACTCGTTCATGAACCCGTAGCCACCGAAGATCTGCGTGGCGTCGCGTGCGTTGTCCATCGCGGCCTCGCTGGCCACCAGCTTGGCCACCGAGGCGGCCTTCTTGAACGGCTTGCCTGCCAGCATGAGTGCCGCGGCGTCGTAGTAGGCCGTGCGGGCGGCGTGTGCGCGGGCCTCCATCCGGGCGATCTTGAACGCGATCGCCTGGTAGGTGCCGATGGCCGCGCCGAATGCCTGACGTTCCTTGGCGTACTTCACCGATTCGTCGACGCAACCCTGCGCCGCGCCGACCGACAGCGCCGCGATCGCGATGCGGCCCTCATCGAGGATGCGCAGAAAGTTGGCGTAGCCGCGGCCGCGCTCACCGAGCAGGTTCTCCTCGGGCACGCGCACGTCGTCGAAGCTCAGCGGGTGGGTGTCCGACGCGTTCCAGCCGACCTTGTTGTAGGCCGGTTCGGCCGTGAACCCCTCGGTGGGCACGGGCACCAGGATCGACGAGATCTCTTTGCGGCCATCGGGTTTCTCACCTGTCACCGCGGTGACGGTGACCAGGCGGGTGATGTCGGTGCCCGAGTTGGTGATGAACTGCTTGGACCCGTTGATCACCCAGTGCCCGTCATCGAGACGCGCGGTGGTCTTGGTGGCACCGGCGTCGCTGCCGCCGCCTGCCTCGGTGAGGCCGAACGCGCCCAGAGCCTTGCCACTGGCCAAGAGCGGCAGCCACTCCTGCTTCTGCGCGTCGTTGCCGAACCGGTACACCGGCATCGCGCCCAGCGACACACCGGCCTCCAGGGTGATGGCGACACTCTGGTCCACGCGGCCGAGTTCCTCCAGCGCGAGGCACAGCGCGAAATAGTCGCCGCCCATGCCGCCGTACTCCTCGGGGAACGGCAGACCGAACAGGCCCATGTCGGCCATGCCCGCCACGACCTCGTACGGGAACGAGTGCTCCTCGTCGTGTTTGGCGGCCACCGGCGCCACGACGCTCTGGGCGAAGTCCCGCACGGTCTTGGCGAGTTGCTCGTAGTCGTCCGGGAGGCTCCCGGTCGAGAGGAAGTCGGTCATGATTCGTTCTCCTGGGTGTGGGCGGTGATACGGGCCAGGGGCTGACCCACTTTGACCTGATCGCCGACGGCGACGAGTATCTTGGCCACGCCGTCGACCGGCGCGGTCAGTGCGTGTTCCATCTTCATGGCTTCGACGGTGACCACCACGGTGCCCGCGGTCACATCGGATCCGTCGGGAACACCCACGGCGACAACAGATCCCGGCATCGGGCTGACGAGTTCGGCGTCACCGCTGTGCGCGTCGTCGGGACGCACCGGCTCTTCGCGCACCTTCTGAACCGACCACGTGCGCCCACCGCCGGACAACCAGATCTGACTGTCGGTGACCGCGACGCGGTAGTCGGTGCGCAACCCGTCGAGGGTGACGGCGAACGTATCAGAACCCGGCGTGAAATCCGCACTGACGGTGTGGGTGTCGCCGTGTTCGACCGCGGCGGAGGCCCGCTCGGGGTTTCCGGTGATGTAGACGTGGTCGGTGCGGTCACCGGCGTGCAACCGGAACGTCGCGGGTGCCCACTCGCCGACGCGCCATCCCGACGGCACGCGCCACAGGTCGCCCCCGGCGGCCGACCACTGCCGTGCCCACAGGTAGGCCGCGGCCGCGATCAGCTGTTCGTCACCGACCGTGGCGGGCGCGAAGTCGGGGGCCCTGCGGTCCAGCAGGCCTGTGTCGAGGCGGCCCGCGGCGACGTCGTCGTCGGCGAGCAGGAAGCGCAGGAACTCGATGTTGGTGGTGACGCCGAGCACCGCGGTGTCGGCCAGTGCGCGGTCCAGGATCTGCAGTGCGGACGCGCGGTCGCTGCCGTGGGCGATGATCTTGGAGAGCATGGGGTCGTAGTCGCTGCCGACGACGGTGCCCGCCGCGAGCCCGGAGTCGACGCGCACGCCGCGGCCCGTGGGCTCACGCAGCCCCAGCACATCTCCGCCGGTGGGCAGGAAACCGGCCGCCGGATCCTCGGCGTACACGCGGGCCTCCACGGCGTGACCGGTCAGCGTGATGTCGTCCTGCCCGATCGTGAGCGGTTCGCCCGCGGCGATGCGGATCTGCTGTTCCACCAAATCGATCCCGGTGACCAGTTCGGTGACCGGGTGCTCGACCTGCAGCCGGGTGTTCATCTCCATGAAGAAGAACTCGTCGGGGCGGTCGGCGGAGACGATGAACTCGACCGTGCCTGCCCCGGTGTAGTCGACACTACGCGCGGTGGCGCACGCCGCGGCCCCGATCCTGGCGCGGGTGGCCTCGTCCAGCAGTGGCGACGGCGCTTCCTCGATGACCTTCTGGTGGCGGCGCTGCAGGCTGCACTCGCGCTCGCCGAGATGGATGACGTTGCCGTGGCCGTCGGCGAGCACCTGCACCTCGATGTGGCGCGGACGCTGGACGAACCGCTCGAGGAACAGCGTGTCGTCACCGAACGCCGCACCGGCCTCTCGCCGTGCCGACACCAGCGCCGCGGGCAGATCGGCGGCCGCTTCGACCACCCGCATGCCCTTGCCGCCACCGCCGGCGGACGGTTTCACCAGCACCGGGTAGCCGACCTCGGCGGCGCCGGCGATCAGGTCGTCGTCGGTGAGCCCGGGCCGGGAGATGCCGGGGACCACCGGGACACCGAACGCCGACACCGCGGCCTTTGCCGCGATCTTGTCGCCCATCGTGGCGATCGCCGAGGCGGGCGGGCCGATGAACACGATGCCCGCCGCGGCCAGCGCGGCCGCGAATTCGGCGTTCTCGGACAGGAATCCGTAACCCGGATGGACGGCCTGGGCGCCGGTGCGCCGCGCGGCGCCGACGACCGCGTCGATGTCGAGGTAGCTCTGCCGCGCGGCGGCCGGGCCGATGCACACCGCGACGTCGGCCTCGGTGACGTGGCGCGCGCCGGCGTCGGCCTCGCTGAACACCGCGACCGAGCGGATACCCATGGCGCGCAGGGTGCGGATGACGCGCACCGCGATCTCGCCGCGGTTGGCGACGAGGACTGTGTCAAAGGTTTGCGAGCTCATCATCACATCCGGAATACGCCATAGGAGACCGGCTCCAGCGGAGCCTGGCCGACAACGGAAAGGGCGAGCCCGACAACGGTTCTGGTGTCGGCGGGGTCGATGACGCCGTCGTCCCACAGCCGCGCGGTCGAGTAGTAGGGGTTGCCCTGGTGCTCGTACTGCTCGCGGATGGGCGCCTTGAACTCCTCGGCTTCGGCGTCGGTCATCTCGCCGCGCACCGTGGCGAGAACCGATGCGGCCTGCTCGCCGCCCATCACCGAGATCCTGGCGTTGGGCCACATCCACAAGAACCGCGGCGAGTACGCGCGTCCGCACATCGAGTAGTTGCCCGCACCGTAGGAGCCGCCGATCACGACGGTCAGCTTGGGCACCCGCGCGCACGCGACCGCGGTGACCATCTTGGCACCGTGTTTGGCGATGCCGCCGGCCTCGTAGTCGCGGCCCACCATGAATCCCGAGATGTTCTGCAAGAACAGCAGCGGCGTCTTGCGCTTGTCGCACAGTTCGATGAAATGCGCTCCCTTGACCGCGGATTCGCCGAACAGCACACCGTTGTTGGCGATGATCCCGACCGGGTGACCGTGGATACGCGCGAACCCGGTGACCAGGGTGGTGCCGTATTCGGCCTTGAACTCGCCGAACTCGCCGCCGTCGACGATGCGGGTGATCACCTCGTGTACGTCGTACGGCACGCGGGCGTCGACCGGGACCACGTCGTAGAGCTCGGTCTGATCGGCGATCGGGTCGACCGCGGGCAGCACCTGCCACGGCGGCGGCTCGGCCGGGCCGAGCGTGGCGACGATGTTGCGCACGATGCGCAGCGCGTCGCGGTCGTCGTGCGCGAGGTGGTCGGTGACGCCCGAGGTCCTGGAGTGCAGGTCGCCGCCGCCGAGTTCCTCGGCGGTCACCACTTCCCCGGTCGCAGCCTTCACCAGGGGCGGGCCGCCCAGGAAGATCGTGCCCTGATTGCGCACGATGACAGCTTCGTCGCTCATGGCGGGCACATACGCCCCGCCCGCGGTGCAGGATCCGAGCACCGCGGCGATCTGGGCGATGCCCTGGGCGCTCATGGTGGCCTGGTTGTAGAAGATGCGGCCGAAGTGGTCGCGGTCGGGGAACACCTCGTCCTGGCGCGGCAGGAACGCACCGCCGGAGTCCACGAGATAGATGCACGGCAGTTTGTTCTGCAGCGCGATCTCCTGTGCGCGCAGGTGCTTCTTGACCGTGATCGGGTAGTACGTCCCGCCTTTCACCGTCGCGTCGTTGGCGACGATGACGCACTCGCGCCCGGACACCCCGCCGATACCGGCGATCATGCCCGCGCCGGGGCACTCGTCGTCGTACATGCCGCCCGCGGCCAGCGGCGCGAGCTCGAGGAACGGGCTGCCGGGGTCCAGCAGGCCGTCGACGCGGTCGCGCGGCAACAGCTTGCCCCGGCCGACGTGGCGTTCCCTCGCGCGTTCGGGCCCGCCGAGGGCGGCGGCCGCGAGCTTGCTGCGCAACTCGGCGACCAGCGCCAGATGCTCGTCGCGATGCGATGACAAGGCGTCTCCATCTGAGTTAATGACGACTAACTCGTGGTACGTTAGTCACGATTAACCGAGTTGTCCATACCCCTACCTCCGGAGCCCGTTATGTCGTCCGTGACGCGCCGCAGCCAGGCCAAATCGGACCGGCGCAGCCAGCTGATCGCCGCGGCCGAACGTCTCGTGGCCGAGCGCGGCTACCTCGCCGTGCGGCTCGAGGACATCGGCGCGGCCGTCGGGGTCAGCGGCCCCGCCATCTACCGGCACTTCCCCAACAAAGAGGCCATGCTGGTCGAATTGCTGGTGGGTATCAGCACACGCCTGCTCGACGGTGCCCGCGAGGTCGTCGAGACCCACGACGACCCGGCCAAGGCTCTCGACGCGCTGGTGGACTTCCACCTCGACTTCGCGTTCGACGAATCCGACCTGATCCGCATCCAGGACCGCGACCTCGCCCATCTGCCCGACACCGCCAAACGGCAGGTGCGCCGCGCGCAGCGGCAGTACGTCGAGATCTGGGTGTCGGTGCTGACGCGGCTGCGGCCCGACCTGCCCGAAGAAGAGGCCCGCGTCATGGCGCACGCCACCTTCGGGCTGCTCAACTCGACTCCGCACAGCGTCAAACCCGCTGTGTCCAAGGCACAGTCGAGCACCGCGCAGTCGCGTGGGGTGCTGCGGAGGATGACCGTCGCGGCGCTCACCGCGACGGGCTGAGCTCTCAGGCGGTGAACGCCTTGACCAGCCAGCGTTCCATGGCGTCGACGAGCACCGCGCGGTTCTCACGCTTGATGATCTCGTGACCGTCGTCGGCGAACATCAACAATTCGACCGGGCGCCCGAGGTCGTGCAGCGCGTCGTACATCTGCAGCGACTCGCTCGGCGGCACGTTGGTGTCGTTGGCGCCGTGCACCAGCAGCAGCGGAGCGGTCAGCGCGTGCGCGCGCGGCAGTGGCGACAGCTTCTCCAGCAGGTCCCGGTCGGCGACGGGGTGGCCGTACTTGGGATAGGCCGCCGCGGCGATCCACGGTTCGGTGTTGCGGTAGAAGGTGTTCAGATCGCTCATACCGCAGATGCTGATGCCCGCGGCGAACAGTTCGGGATGGAACGTCAGCGCGGCCAGCGTGAGATACCCGCCGTATGACCAACCCGTGCAGGCGATCTTGTCGGCCGGTGCCAGACCCTTGTCGACGAGGTACTGCACGCAGTCGGCGACGTCGTCGATGGCCGCGAAGCGTCGTTCCTTGTCGTCGGCGTGCATGAACGCGCGCCCGAATCCGCCGGAGCCGCGCACATTCGGCGTCAGCACGGCGATACCGGCCTCCAGCAGTTGCGGATAGAACTCGTTGTACTCCGGGCGCGCCTGTCCCTCGGGACCGCCGTGCAGGAACAGCATCGCGCCGATTGGTTCGGTGTGCGGCCAGTACAGCCACGAGTTGAGCTCAAGACCGTCGCGCGCGGTGATCATCTCCAATGTCGGTGTGCCCGTCACGGGCCCGCCGCTGGGCTCGCGGTCGATGCGTTCCCACTCTCGGGTGCGCGGGTCGACCAGTTCGACCGTCGGCGGCAGCGACGGACCCTGCACGGTCATCGCCACCATGGAACCGCCCGCGCTGATGCTCAACTGGCTGGCCACCATGCCCGGCAGCGGAATCGGTTCCGACAGTGTCTCATCGGCGTACTCGAGGATCTGCAGTTCGCTGCGGCCGTCGACGTTCCACAGCATGGCCACGGTGGACAGATCGTCGCTGACCACGAACTCGTCGAGTTCGTACCCGGGGCGCTCGGCCACCACGTGGTAGGAGACGCCGTCGGCGGTGACGGTGACCTCGAGCAGGCGCGCGTGGGACGCGCCGTTCTCGCTGCGGATCAATGCCCGCACGTAACCCTCGGTGGTGCCCTCGGTGGTGTGGGACTCCCCGTCGGCCTGGAAGTACTTGTGCGGTTCCATCAGGGTGACCGTCTCGCCGTCCAAGCCGGAGCGCACGCGCCGCGGGCTGTGGTCGTCGAGAATCACACCGTAGTCGGTGGTGGAGCCGGGATCGTAAGGCAGCAGGGCGATTTCGCGCTGACCCCACAGCATGATCAACTCGCGGTAGCCGCGCGGGCCCACCCGGATGAGCGAAGCACCCTGCCACGAGTCGACGAGCCTGCCGCTCGAGCGGCGATCGAGCACCGTCGTCTCGCCGGTGCCCGGATCGATCAGGCACGAACTGCCGACCCCGTCGTCACCGGTGAGGATGGCGGCCACCTTGGTGCCGTCCCAGCCGATCAACTCGGCGGTGCCCTCGGTGCCGTCGGGCCACGAGTCGATGCGGCGTGCGTCACGATCGTCGGGATCTGTGGTCACCACCCAGATCTGGCTGCGGGTCGCACCTTCGGGAGCGACCTCACAGGCCAGCCAGTGACCATCGGCCGAGTGCAGGACACGAAGGACCGGGCCGACGACGGGAAGTTCGACGTCACGCGACGAACTCGCACGCCATCCGCGCAGGAAGCGCTGCACGGCCCGCGGGAAACCGCCGTCGTCGACCAGATGCGCGAACGCCGTCGCATCCGGCGACAACGACGCGCCGTAGTTCACCCGAACGTGCCGTTCCGCGCTCACTCGTCTCCTCCCAGGCCGGACGGCCGTATGCGGCAAGCGTGCCACACCGATGGCTACCCTCGACTCCGTCTCGGCACACTGTGCAGTCGCACAGGTACCCTGCAGCCATGAGGTGGGCATGACCGATTCACCACGCCGCGACGGCAACGAACCGACCCAACAGTTCGGAAGCGGCTATCCCGTCGAATATCCCGATCCGGCGTACGCGAACCAGACCCCGTACGGCGGCGGGTACCCGGCTGCGCCTAATCCGGTGTCCAATCCCCCGGCCAACCCGCAGCCCACCCAGCAGATGCCGGCGTACCCGCCCTACGGTTACGACCCGTACGCCTCAGGTCAGTACGGCTCGGGTCAGTACGGCGGATTCCCGCCTGCCGGGCCACCTCCGGAGCCCGAGCCCGAGGACCGCGAACCCCGCATGTGGCTGTGGGTGCTCGCGGCGCTCGCCGTGCTCGTCGTGGTGGGCCTGGTGATCGCGCTCGTCATCGCCAACGGCTCGCGGCAGGAGACCGTCGTCGCGCCGCCGGTGTCACCACAGCCCAGCTTCAGCGAGCCCACCACCACGGCACCCTCGCCGTCGCGGACGCCGCGTCCCGTGCCCGTGCCGCCCCGCACCTCCGCGCCCACCTCGCCCACGACACCGGGCGCCACCGAGACCGTGGTGTACGAGGTCGCCGGTGAGGGCCGCGCGATCAACATCACCTATCTGGACACCGGCGGCATGCTGCAGACCGAGTTCAACGTGCTGCTGCCGTGGAGCAAGCAGGTCGAACTGCCCGAGCCCGCGAAAGAGACCGCGAGCGTGAGCGTGCTGAACTTCGGTCCCGAGGTGTCGTGCACCGTGACCGTCGACGGCCTCCAGACGCAGCATCGGACCGGTTCCGGCCTGACGATCTGCGTCGGCACCATGCGGTAGCTCAGCGCGCGGTGACCCGCTCGGGCGTGCGCACCGCCGCCATGCCCACCAGGCCTGCCACCAGCACCAGGCACAGGCCGCCCATACCGGCGCGGTCGGTGCCGAAGATGTCGATGAACATGAAGAACAGCCACGGCGCGAGGAACGACACGGCGCGGCCCACGGTGGTGTAGAGCCCGAAGGCCACACCCTCCTTGCCTTCGGCGGACATGCGCAGCATCAGTGTGCGGGCCGATGACTGCGTGGGGCCGATGAACAGGCACAGCGCGAGCCCGCACGCCCAGAACGCCACGGGCCCCGACAGCACCATCATCACGACGCCCGCGGTGATCATCGCGGCCAGCGACCCGACGATGATGGGCTTGGAGCCGATCCGGTCGTCGAGTTGTCCGCCCACGACGGCGCCGATGGCGGCGATCACGCACGCGCTGATGCCGAACAGCAGTACGTCGGCGTCGCTGATGCCGTAGACGCTCACGCCGAGCACGGCACCGAACGTGAACACGCCGGCCAGCCCGTCCCGGAACACGGCGCTGGCCAGCAGGTAGTAGACGATGTTGCGGTCACGCTCCCACTCCGAGCGCACCTCCGACCACAACTTGCGGTACGCGCCGATGAAGCTCGTGCGCGCGGACGGGACGGACACGTGCGGCGACGGCACCGCGAAGAACACCGGAACCGCGAACAGCGCGAGCCACGCCGCGGCCAGCAGCATGACCGCCCGCACGTTCTGCCCGTCGGCCACCGGAAGGCCCAAGAGGCCCCTGGTGTCGCCGTCCCCGGCGATGAACCCGAAATAGACGAGGACGAGCAGGACGACGATGCCGGAGTACCCCAGCGCCAGACCGAGTGCCGACACCCGCCCGGAGTTGTCCGGTGTGGACAGCTGACGCAGCATCGCGTTGTACGGCACGCTCGCCAGTTCGCCGCATGCCCCCGCGAGCGCCAGCAGCACCAGACCGGCCCACAGGTAACTGTGGTCGTCGCGGATCAGGCTCATCGACGCCGTCACCACCACAACACATCCGGTGAGCACCGCGAGTGCGGGACGCCTGCGCTCCGGTGCGTCGACCCAGACCCCGGTCGCGGGTGCGAGGAACGCCACAGCGATGCCCGCGACGGTCAGCGCGCGGCCGAGCCAGCTTGCCGGGGTGGTGTCGCCCGGCAGGCCGGCGCCGACGGATCCGGTGAGGTAGACCGAGAAGACGAACGTGATGACGATCGCGTTCAAGCCGGCAGAACCGCAATCCCACAGGGCCCACGCAACCACCCGCGCGCGGCCGGGGTTGATCATGTCCGACACTTTATGGGGTTGGGCGGCTTCTAGGATGAGCCGCATGCCAGTACCCGCACCCAGTCCGGATGCCCGTGCCGTGGTCACCGGCGCCTCGCAGAACATCGGCGAAGCGTTGGCCACCGAACTCGCTGCCCGCGGCCACCACCTGATCATCACCGCGCGCCGCGAGGAGGTGCTGACCTCGCTCGCGCAGCGGTTGACCGAGCGCTACGGCGTCACCGTCGAGGTGCGTGCGGTCGACCTCACCGACCCCGCCGCGCGTGCGACGTTGTGCGACGAACTCGCCGAGCGCGAGATCTCGATCCTGTGCGCCAACGCGGGCACCGCGACGTTCGGTGCCGTCAAGGATCTGGACCCGGCCGGCGAGAAGGCCCAGGTGCAGCTGAATGTCCTTGGCGTGCACGATCTTGTGCTCGCGGTGCTGCCGGGTATGGTCGCCCGCCGCGCGGGCGGCATCCTCATCTCGGGTTCCGCCGCGGGCAACTCGCCGATCCCGAACAACGCCACCTACGCCGCGTCCAAGGCGTTCGCCAACACGTTCAGCGAGTCGCTGCGCGGTGAACTCACCGGTGTCGGCGTGCACGTCACGCTGCTCGCACCCGGCCCGGTGCGCACCGAACTGCCCGATCCGTCCGAACAGTCCCTCGTCGAGAGGCTGATCCCCGACTTCCTGTGGATCGACACCGAGTACACCGCGAAGCTGTCCCTGGATGGCTTGGAGCACAACAAGATGCGCGTGGTGCCGGGTGTGACGTC
Organism: Mycolicibacterium smegmatis; assembly: GCF_001457595.1. Classification (GTDB taxonomy): domain Bacteria; phylum Actinomycetota; class Actinomycetes; order Mycobacteriales; family Mycobacteriaceae; genus Mycobacterium; species Mycobacterium smegmatis. The sequence goes on from NZ_LN831039.1 coordinate 4,826,086, forward strand.
CAAGGCCATGTCGGTGGCCAGTGGCTACGCCCCGCGCGCCATCGTCACGCCGATCGTCGGCGCGGTCTACAAGAAGCTCGGCGGCGGTTAGATCCTCCTCAGCGGCGGCGACGGCCGGTACCGAAGATGCTGCGGGTGATCTCGCGGCCGATCACGGTGCCCGCCGAGCGCATCGCGCTCTTGAACGCGGGGCTCGCGACCATCTTCTCGAAGAACCCGGGCTCCTCGGGCTGCGCCGGGGCCGGCATCGGGGCGGCCTCTCCGGTGGCCTCGACGCCGGCGAAGCCGCCCGCGTCACCGCCCTCCGGCGGAGCCAGCTTGGCGGCCAGACGCTCGTAGGCCGAATCCCGGTCGACGGTCTGCCCGTAGGTGGCCTGCAGCGGGCTCGCCTTGGCCGCCGCCGAGATCGCGTCGGCGCCGATCGTGTCCATCAGCGAGCGCGGCGCGCGCATCCGCGTCCACGCCACCGGGGTGGGCGCACCCTTCTCCGAGAGCACGGTCACCACGGCCTCGCCGATGCCCAGCGAGGTGAGCGCCTCTTCGAGGTCGTAGACCTTGGTCTTGGGATAGGTGCGCACGGTCTTGGTGAGCGCCTTCTGGTCGTCGGGCGTGAAGGCGCGCAGCGCGTGCTGGATCCGGGCACCCAACTGCGAGAGGACGTCGTTTGGGACGTCGGTGGGCAGCTGGGTGCAGAAGAAGACGCCGACGCCCTTGGAGCGGATCAGTTTCACGGTCTGCTCGACCTGCTCGAGGAACGCCTTGGATGCGTCGTTGAACAGCAGGTGCGCCTCATCGAAGAAGAACACCAGCTTGGGCTTGTCGACGTCGCCGACCTCGGGCAGCGTCGTGAACAGATCGGCCAGCACCCACATGAGGAACGTCGAGAACATCACCGGGCGCGCGGCCTGGGCCCCGAGCTCCAGCAGCGTGATGACGCCGCGCCCCTGATCGTCGACGCGCAGCAGATCCTTGGGCTCCAGCTCGGGCTCACCGAAGAACGTGTCCGCACCCTCGGCCTCGAGGTTGACCAGCGCACGCAAGATCACGCCCGCGGTCGTCGTCGACACCGCGCCGAGCGCCTTGAGCTCGGGCTTGCCCTCGTCGCTGGTCAGGTACTGGATGACCGAGCGCAGATCCTTGATGTCCAGCAGCGGCAGACCCTTCTGGTCGGCCCAGTGGAAGATCAGCCCCAGGGTGGACTCCTGGGTCTGGTTGAGCCCCAGCACTTTCGACAGCAGGATCGGGCCGAAGCTGGTGATCGTCGCGCGCACCGGCACGCCGATGCCCTCGGTGCCCAGCGACAGGAACTCCACCGGGAACCCCGTGGGTGTCCAGTCGTCCCCGGTGTCGGCGGCGCGCTGGGTGACCTTGTCGTTCGACTCCCCCGGTTTGGCCAGCCCGGACAGGTCGCCCTTGACGTCGGCCATCAGCACCGGCACGCCCGCGGCGGAGAGCTGCTCGGCGAGCACCTGCAGGGACTTCGTCTTGCCGGTGCCGGTGGCCCCGGCGATCAGACCGTGCCGGTTGACCGTGGCGAGCGGGATGCGCACCTGGGCGGTGGGGTCGACGGCACCGTCGACGACGACGGTGCCCAGTTCGAGAGCCTGCCCTTCGACGGCATATCCGGCGGCGATCTGCTGCGCGGGAGTAGCTGTCGATTCGGTGGTCATACCGCGGTCCTCCGTTCGCCCGAGCGAGCCCCGGAACGAGCTCACGTGGGTTTTGACACTACTGGTCTTCCTACGGGTATGGGCGCGTGGCGGGCGCGTGTGCGAATACTGTGGATCTTCGTGCGAGACGAACTGGTGTGGATCGACTGCGAGATGACCGGGCTGGACCTCAAGTCCGACCGGCTGATCGAGATCGCGGTCCTGGTGACCGATGCGGACCTCAACATTCTCGGCGACGGCCTGGACGTGGTGATCCACGCCGATGACGAGTCACTGTCCTCGATGGTCGACGTGGTGAAGCAGATGCATGCGCGCTCCGGCCTGACCGAAGAGGTGCGCAGATCCACCGTCGACCTCGCCACGGCCGAGGAGATGGTGCTCGACTACATCCGCGGGCACGTCAAGCAGGCCAAGACCGCGCCGCTGGCGGGCAACTCGATCGCCACCGACCGCGGCTTCATCGCGCGGGACATGCCCAAGCTCGACGATTACCTGCACTACCGGATGATCGACGTCAGCTCGATCAAGGAGCTGTGCAGGCGCTGGTACCCCCGCATCTACTTCGGCCAACCGGAGAAAGGTCTCGCACACCGCGCGCTGGCCGACATCCACGAGTCGATCCGCGAACTCAAGTACTACCGCGCCACGGCGTTCGTCCCGCAGCCCGGGCCTTCTACCAGCGATATCGCCGCGATCGCCGCCGAGCTCGGCCCGCCTTCGAGCAACTCGGCGGATACCGATTCGGCTTAACCGCACCCGAGCGGTTAGTATCTACGGGCCGCATGCGCCGAAAGGCAAAGCGGCGATGGTGGCTGTAGTTCAGTTGGTAGAGCACCAGGTTGTGATCCTGGCTGTCGCGGGTTCGAGTCCCGTCAGCCACCCCGATATCGGGAGCCCCGCCTACGCGAGTAGGCGGGGTTTTCGCGTTGACGGGGTGTGATCGACGCCGACACCCCGCCAATGGCACTCCCGACGCTTTGCGGAGCGTGGACTGCACGGGATGCGCCGCCCATACCATCGCCTACTTGAGTCAGGGCCTGCGGGCATTGCCCGCGAACCTGATTCGCACGCGCGGCAACTTCGACGTACTGAGTGCCCGTGGACTCCGGCAGCTTGCCGGGTTCGACACGGACCGACTCCCGGCGGACCCGCGGCATGCGGCTGCGCGTCACCGACCCTGACCGGACCGGTCGCGGACCCGAGGTTCGCGGGTCCGGCGATGAGCCCGCGCGCGACGGTGTCGACGCGATCCGAGCGCGCCGCGCGTAACCAGCTACCACCGCGCGAGCGCGGTCGCATCATTGCGGGCAAACATAATTGACGTTGCCATAAGCGCAATTCCGTACCATTTAGTTCAGCTGGAATATGAATTGAACATAAGTTCCCATATGTACGAATAGGTCGTGAACTGCACCGAAACACCGGAGTGTGACCTTGGTCTCATAACCGCAGTTATGCGTTTTTATCCGGCCGACCGATTTGCCACCACCAACAACCACTACGCAAACCTGTGAAGTTCCTGAGATCGACGCGCCACGCAGGCGTGGGTCACAGACATCTCACCCATCACGGGTTACGGTCGGACACAGGGCAATCCGCACGCCAGGCACGCCGAACCCACGTTCCCCGGCCGGCCGCAGCGCTTTCGGCGACGCTGTGGCAAACCCGGATCAACGGCCTTCCTGAGCGATCGCACAGCGCCGCGAAGACGTGACTTAGGGAACGATTTCAGCGACTTCGCAGGTCCGCGAGGTACGGTTTGCCGCCACACCGCGTCGCGAGCCGCGGTTCGGGCGGGTCGGTAGCTGATATCGCCTGCGTCGACACAACCCGCGCGGCGGCCGTTAGCGAAGACACGTGTCAACTTTGAAAAGGTACTGTTACCGGGTTTTGATAGCCCTACTAGCGTTTTACGTCACCGTAAATCAAGATCGATTGCTGATCTTGTCCGGCCATTAAACAATGGCGCATTGCTGGATCCGCGGCGGATTACGGAAAAGCGAATAAAACCCCCCTCGCCACGGCTTTTCTCGAATGGCATGTGGCATACGGGCCGTGGTACTAAGTACGCCGATCGCGTCATTAGTAGGGGAAGCTTTGACTCAAAATTGTGTTGCTCCTGTTGCCATCATCGGAATGGCTTGCAGACTTCCTGGAGCAATCAACTCGCCACAGCAGCTATGGGAGGCTCTCCTCCGTGGCGATGACTTCGTCACCGAGATTCCCACCGGCCGGTGGGACGCCGAGGAGTACTACGACCCCGAGCCAGGGGTGCCCGGCCGCTCCGTGTCGAAGTGGGGTGCCTTCCTCGACGACCCGGCCGCGTTCGACCCGGAGTTCTTCGGCATCACCGAGCGCGAGGCCGCCGCGATCGACCCGCAGCACCGGCTGCTGCTGGAGACCGCGTGGGAGGCCGTCGAGCACTCCGGCCTGAACCCCGCCGGTCTCGCCGGATCGGCCACCGGCGTCTTCATGGGCCTGACCCACAACGACTACGCACACCTTGCTGCCGACGCCAAGGCACTGGAGGGTCCGTACGGCTTCACCGGCACCAGCTTCAGCCTCGCCTCCGGCCGCATCGCCTACGCACTCGGCGTGCACGGCCCCGCCATCACGGTCGACACGGCGTGCTCGTCCAGCCTCAGCGCCATCCACATGGCCTGCCGCAGCCTGCACAACGGTGAGAGCGACGTCGCGCTGGCCGGCGGTGTGTCGGTGCTGCTGGAACCGCGCAAGGCCGCTGGCGGCTCGGCCGCAGGCATGCTGTCCCCGACCGGCCACTGCCACGCGTTCGACACCGCGGCCGACGGCTTCGTCTCGGCCGAGGGCTGCGTGGTGCTGACCCTCAAGCGACTCGACGACGCCGTCGCAGACGGCGATCGGATCCTCGCCGTCATCCGCGGCACCGCCACCAACCAGGACGGCCGCACGGTCAACATCGCGACGCCGTCGGCCGATGCGCAGGCCAAGGTCTACCGCATGGCGCTGAAAGCGGCCGGCGTCGAACCCGGCACCGTCGGCCTCGTCGAGGCCCACGGCACCGGCACGCCCGTCGGCGACCCGCTCGAGTTCTCCAGCCTGGCCGAGGTGTACGGCACAGACGGTCCCTGTGCGTTGGGCTCGATCAAGACCAATTTCGGTCACACGCAGTCCGCGGCGGGCGCGCTCGGCGTCATGAAGGCCGTACTTGCGCTGCAGCACAACGTCATTCCGCAGAACCTGCACTTCACCCGCCTGCCCGACCAGATGGCCGAGATCGAGACGGGCCTGTTCGTCCCCGAGACCATCACGCCGTGGCCGGTCCGGGAGGGCCAGCCCCGCCGCGCCGCGGTCTCCGCGTACGGCCTGTCCGGCACCAACGTGCACGCGGTCCTCGAGCAGGCGCCTGAGAGCCCGGCCGAGACTGCCGCAGAGGCGATTTCACCCAAGGCCGGCAACGCGCTGGTGTTCCCGGTGTCCGCCAGCTCCGCCGATGCGCTGCGCTCGACGGCACAGCACCTTGCCGACTGGCTGCTGCGAAGCGGGGACGGCAACGGTCGCGGACCCGCGATCGATCTCGGCGACCTCGCGTACACACTGGCCCGCAGGCGCGGGTTCCGTGCTGCCCGTTCGGCTGTGCTCGCAGGCGACCGCGGCACGCTGGTCGAGGGGCTGCGGCAGATCGCCGACGGTGAGGCGATGCCACAACATGCCGTGACCAACGACGACCGTGGGCCGGTGTGGGTGTTCTCCGGGCAGGGTTCGCAGTGGGCCTCGATGGGCGCCGAACTGCTCGACCGGGAACAGGCTTTCGCGGCCGCCATCGCCGAACTGGAACCGCTCATCGCGGCCGAGTCCGACTTCTCCGTCACCGAGGCCCTGACGGCCTCGGAGACCGTCACCGGCATCGACCGGGTGCAGCCCACCATCTTCGCGGTCCAGGTCGCGCTGGCCGCGGCCATGCGTTCGCACGGCGTCGTGCCCGGCGCGGTCATCGGTCACTCGATGGGCGAGGTTGCCGCCTCGGTCGTCTCGGGCGCACTCTCACTCGAAGACGGCGTGAAGGTCATCTGCCGCCGCACGCGCCTGATGACCCGCATCGCGGGCTCGGGCGCCATGGCGATGGTGGAACTCCCAGCCCAGCAGGTGCTTTCCGAACTCGCCAGCCGCGGCGTCGATGACGTCGTGCTGTCGGTGGTCGCCTCACCGCAGTCGACCGTGGTCGGCGGCGCGACCGCCTCGGTGCGCGAACTGATCGAGATGTGGGAGTCGCGCGGTGTGATGGCGCGCGAGATCGCCGTCGACGTCGCATCGCACTCGCCGCAGGTCGATCCGATCCTCGACGACCTCATCGAGGCGCTGGCCGATCTGGACCCCGCCGAACCGGAGATCCCGTACTACTCGGCGACGCTGTACGACCCACGGGACTACGCCGACTACGACGCCTACTACTGGGCGGACAACCTGCGTCACACCGTGCGATTCTCGGCGGCGGTCCAGGCTGCGCTCGAGGACGGCCACCGCGTGTTCGCCGAACTGTCGCCGCACCCCCTGCTGACCCACCCCGTCGAGCAGACGGCCCGCAGCCTCGACATGCCGCTCGCGGTGTTCGCCGCGATGCGCCGCCAGCAGGAGATGCCGCACGGTCTGCTCGGTTTCGTGGCCGACCTGCACAGTGCCGGTGCCGCCGTGGACTTCTCGGTCCTCTACCCCACCGGCCGGCTGCTCGACGCCCCGCTGCCGGCGTGGACGCATTCGACGCTGCTGCTCGACCGCGAACTCGAGTCCTCGGCGCCCGGTGTGCCGTCGGTGTCGGTGCACCCGCTGCTGGGATCGCACGTCGTGCTGCCGCAGGAGCCCGAAGAGCACCTCTGGCAGGGCGACGTGGGTACCGAGGCGCATCCGTGGCTGTCCGACCACCGGGTCCACCAGGTCGCGGTGCTGCCCGGTGCGGCCTACTGCGAGATGGCCCTGGCCGCCGTCACGCCCGTGCTGGGCGACACCGGCGAGGTCCATGATCTGAAGTTCCACGACATGCTGCTGCTCGACGACGCCACCCCGGTGTGGGTCTCGGCGGCCGTGACCGCCCCCGGCACCGCCGAATTCGGTGTCGAGACGCACCAGTCGGGTGATCGCACCCAGCGTGCGACCGCGGTGCTGCGTGGCGATGTCGACGCCGAACGGCCCGCCGCGCACTCGATCGATGCCCTCCTCGCCGCACACCCCAACCGGGTGGACGGCGACGAACTGCGTGCCGGTTTCGGCACCGTCGGCATCGGGCACGGCGCGGCCTTCGCCGGCCTGTCCGAGGCCTATGTCGCGACCGCGGCCGAACCCACCGTCGTTGCCGCAGTGGCCCTTCCGGGCCCGCTGCGGTCCGGACAGCGCGGTTACACGGTGCACCCGGCACTGCTCGACGCGTGCTTCCAGTCGGTGATCGCCCACCCCGAGGTCCAGAACATCGCCAGTGGCATGTTGCTGCCGCTCGGTGTGCGCAGGCTGCGGGCGTATGGGTCCACCCGCAACGTGCGGTACTGCCTGAGCCGCATCGTGAAGGCCGACAGCTTCGGTGTCGAGGCCGATCTCGAACTGCTCGACGCCGACGGCACCGTGCTGCTGAGCGCGATGGGTCTGCAACTCGGCACGGGCAATTCGGACAAGGCCGAAGAAGAGCGCCTGCTCGACGAGCGCCTGCTCACCATCGAGTGGCAGCAGCGCGAACTTCCCCGCCCCGAGGGCTCGGAGACGGTCGACGCCGGCTCGTGGCTGGTGATCCTCGCCGGAGACGATGACGAGAACCCGCGCGCAGCAGGTGTTGTCAGCGCGCTGATCGGTGCGGGCATGCCCACGACCACCATGGCGTGGTCGCACGATGCCGACCACGACGCACAGGCCGCGGCACTCACCGCGCGCCTCGACGAGCAGCCGCTCGCAGGCGTTGCGGTCATCGTGGGAGACAGCGAGACCGGCACCGACGCACACGACGTGGGAGCCGACGCTCGCCGTGGCGCCGACCACGTGCGTCATCTGGTGCGCATCGCGCGTACGTTGGCCGACGCCGTGGGCGAGCCGCCACGTCTGTACGTCGTGACCCACCGCAGCCAGCACGTGCTCGACACCGACGAGCCGTACCTGGAGCACTCCGGTCTGCGCGGCCTGATCCGGGTGGTCGGCATGGAGCATCCGCGGTTGCGCGCCACCCAGATCGACGTCGACGACAGCACCGCCCACGAGGCCCTGGTACGCCAGCTGCTGTCCGGATCGCCCGAGGACGAGACCGCGTGGCGTGACGGACAGTGGTACGCCGCACGGCTGTGCCCGTCGCCGCTGCGCGCGGCCGAGCGTCGTACCGCGGTGGCCGACAACGCTTCGGAAGGCATGCGACTGGTGGTCCGCAACCCGGGCGACCTGGAGTCCATGGAGCTGGTGACGTTCGAACGTGGCACGCCGGGACCGGGGCAGATCGAGGTTGCGGTCAAGGCGTCGAGCATCAACTTCGCCGACGTCCTCGTCGCGTTCGGCCGGTGCCCCAGCTTTGACGGCCGCCTGCCCGAGCTGGGATCGGAGTTCGGTGGCGTCGTCACCGCGGTCGGGCCCGGCGTCACGACGCACCGCGTCGGCGACCGCGTCGGCGGTGTTTCGGCCAACGGTTGCTGGAGCAACTTCGTGACATGTGAGGCCGATCTGGCCACCAAGCTGCCCGAGGGCATCAGCGAACACGAAGCCGCCGCAGTCGGTTTGGCGTACGGCACGGTGTGGCTGGGCCTGACGGAGCTCGCGCGCATGTCGGCAGGCGACAAGATCCTGATCCACTCCGCCACCGGTGGTGTGGGCCAGGCCGCGATCGCCGTGGCACGTGCGGCCGGAGCCGAGATCTACGCGACGGCTGGCAGTGAGAAGCGCCGCCAACTGCTGCGCGACTGGGGCATCGAGCACGTCTACGACTCGCGCACCACCGCCTTCGCCGACCAGATTCGCACCGACACAGACGGTTACGGCGTCGACATCGTGCTGAACTCGGTGACCGGACCCGCGCAGCGGGCCGGCCTGGAACTGCTCGCGTTCGGTGGGCGTTTCGTCGAGATCGGCAAGCGCGACATCTACGCCGACACCCGCCTGGGGCTGTTCCCGTTCCGTCGCAACCTGTCGTTCTACGCCGTCGACCTCGCGCTGATGACCGTGACGCATCCGCAGAAGATCCGGGATCTGCTCGCGACGGTCTACCGCCTGATCGCCGACGGCACACTGCCGTTGCCCGAGATCACGCACTACCCGCTCGAAGAGGCCGCGACCGCGATCCGCATCATGGGCGGTGCACAGCACACCGGCAAGCTCGTGATCGACATCCCGGACACGGGTCAGAGCCAGGTCGTGGTGCCGCCCGAGCAGGTCCCGGTGTTCCGCGGCGACGGCGCCTACGTGATCACCGGCGGTCTCGGTGGCCTCGGCCTGTTCCTCGCCGAACGGATGGCCGCCGCGGGATGCGGGCGCATCGTGGTCAATTCGCGTAGCGCTCCGTCGACACGGTCCAGCGAGATCATCGAGCTGATCCGTGCCACGGGCGCCGACATCGTGGTCGAGTGCGGCGACATCGCCGAGCCCGACACCGCGCGCAGGCTCGTCGCGGCGGCGACCCAGACGGGTCTTCCGCTACGCGGCGTGCTGCACGCCGCGGCGGTGGTCGAGGACGCCACGCTCGCCAACATCACCGATGAACTCGTCGAGCACGACTGGGCACCGAAGGTGTACGGCGCGTGGAACCTGCACCAGGCCGTGCAGTCCGGCGGACCTGCGACCTCCGAGCTCGACTGGTTCTGCGCGTTCTCCTCGGCCGCGGCCCTGGTGGGCTCGCCCGGTCAGGGTGCGTACGCCGCGGCGAACAGCTGGCTGGACGCCTTCATGCAGTGGCGACGGGCCCAGGGCCTGCCCGCGACGTCGATCGCCTGGGGTGCCTGGGGTGAGATCGGCCGCGGCACGGCAATGGCCGAGGGCGACAACGCGATCGCGCCCGACGAGGGTGCGTACGCGTTCGAGGCGATCCTGCGCCACGACCGCGTGTACAACGGCTACGCCCCGGTTCTCGGTGCGTCATGGCTGACCGCGTTCGCGCAGCGCAGCCCGTTCGCCGAGCTGTTCCTGGCCGATACGCAAGGCGCCTCGGAGACCAGGAAACTGCGTTCCGAACTCGCCGCGCTGCCCCGTGAGGAATGGCCGACACACCTGCGCCGGCTGATCGCCGAACAGGTCGGCCTGCTGCTGCGCCGCACGGTGGACCCCGACCGTCCGCTGTCCGAGTACGGTCTGGATTCGTTGGGACACCTGGAACTTCGTACCCGAATCGAAACCGAGACCGGTGTCCGCGTCAGTGCGATGGACATGACGACCATCAGGGGTCTGGCACAACGGTTGTGCGAGATGCTCGACACCGACGACGCCGTGTCGGCCCCGTCGTGATCGAAATCCTCAGTACATCAACCGCAACCGGCAGTCATCGAAGGGAGGAGTAGAACCATGTTCGAGCTGACCGACATCCAGAACTGGGACGACGCTCCTGGCAAACATGTGTCGTGGGGCCCCTCCCCGAGCACGGTGGCGAAGGTAGCCGAGGCCCCGGTGAGCGATGTGCCCGCGAGCTATCAGCAGGCCCAGCATCTGCGCGCGTACCGCGAGCACACCGCTCGCGGCGTGCCGATGGCACGGCTCACCGTTCCGGTGTGGAACATGGACGGCCAGTGCGACATGCGGGCGATGTCCCATGTGATCAACGCGTATCTGCGCCGGCACGACACCTACCACAGCCGTTTCGAGTTCACCGTCGACGACCGGATCGTGCGGCGAAAGTTACGCAGCCCGCGGGATCTTCGTTTCGTGCCCACCGATCACGGTGTGCAGACGTGCGACCAGTGGCGTGAGCACATCCTGGACACCCCGGGGCCGCTGCAGTGGGACTGCTTCCGCTTCGGGATCATCCAGCGCGCCGATCACTTCACGTGTTACATGAGCGTGGACCACGTGCACGTGGACGCGACGTTCCTCGGGTTGATGCTCATCGAGATCCACCTGATGTACGCGGCGCTGGTGAGCGGCGGCGCCCCGATCACGTTGCCGCCCGCGGGCAGCTACGACGACTACTGCGTGCGGCAGCGCAAGTACACCTCGGGGCTGACGCTGGACTCTCCCGAAATCAAGGAGTGGGTGACCTTCCTTGAGGGCAACAACGGCACCATGCCCAAGTTCCCCCTGCCGCTCGGCGACCTGTCGGTGCCGTGCACCGGTGATCTGATGACGGTCCAACTGCTCGACGAACCCCAGACGCAGGGCTTTGAAAAGGCTTGCCTCGCCGCGGGTTCACGGTTCATCGGTGGGGTCTTCGCCACCGCCGCGCTGGCCCAGTACCAGCTGACCGATATCGACACCTACCACGTCATCACGCCGACGACGACCCGTGGGACCGAGGCCGAGGTCATGGCAACCGGATGGTTCACCGGCACCGTGCCGATCACGGTTCCGGTCGGATCGTCGTTCGCCGAGACGGCCCGCACCGCACAGCGCTCGTTCGATTCGGGTCTGTACCTCGCGCACGTCCCGTTCGACCGCGTGCTCGAGCTGGGCGCGACCGAACGTGGCCTGCGGGCCCCGGATCCGGGCGTGCCGATGGTGTCGTATCTCGACGCCACCGCGGCCCCGCTCTCGCCCGCCGTCGTCGCCGAATGGAACCGGATCAACGGGCGGATCTTCAGCGAGATGGGTGCGGCCAACCAGGTCGGCATGTGGGTGAACCAGTTCGGCAGCGGTACGTGGATCACGGTGGCGTTCCCGAACAATCCCGTTGCCCGCGCCTCGGTGCAGGAGTACGTCGACGCATTCCGGTCGGTGTGCGTCGCGGTGGCCGAGGGACGCCACGACGACGTGCCCACCACGCGTGTCAACGAGCTCGATCTCAGATCAGCGTGAGGTTCGGCGATTCCAGCATGACACCATCGACAACGCCTGCCACCGTCGCCACGGACGACCGGCTCTCCCACACCGACCAGCTGCTCTTCCTCGGGCAGCGCGCCACCGGCCAGGAACTGGTCGCACAGTGCGTGTGGGTGTACGAACGTCCGGTCGAGATCGACAAGTTGCGGGAATTTCACCGCAACTTCGGTCACGGCCTGGCCGGTCGGCTCATCGAGCGCTCACCGCTGCCGTTCGGCAGACACCGCTGGGTTGCCGCCCCCGGACCTGCCGCACCGCTCGACTTCGCCGAACAGCCCCGTCCCCGAGAAGAACTGGGCGACTGGGCCGACGCGCGTGCGCAGCTTCCGATCGATCCTGAGGTCGGACCCGGCTGGCACATGGGTGTCCTATCCATGACCGACGGCTCGACCGCGGTGAGCCTGGTGATCTCGCACTGCCTGATCGACGGACTCGGCACCCTGCAGACGATCGCCGACGCCGTCAAGGGTGAAACCGTCGACTTCGGTTACGCCGCACCCGGTTCGCGCGGCAGGCTGCAGGCCGTGCTCGCCGATCTGCGGCAGACCGCGCGTGATCTGCCGCAGACCGCCGCCACCCTGGTGCGCGCCGGCCGGCTCGCGATCCGGCGGCGACACGAGGTCGCGTTGTCCGCCAAACCGCGGCGCGACTTCGGGCCGGACGGCCGCAGCGACGTCGTCGCGCCCGCGATCGCGTGCTACGTGCCCCTCGAAGAGTGGGACCTGCGCGCGGCGGCACTCGGCGGGAACAGCCACTCGCTGGTCGCCGCGTTCGCCGCCAAACTCGGTGAGCTCATGGGCCGTCGGCGCAGTGACGACGGCACGGTGCTGCTGCACGTGCCGATCAGCGACCGCGCACCCGGGGACACCAGAGGCAACGCGGCCTACATCGTCAACGCGCACCTGGACCCCACCGACGTCACCAAGGATCTGTCCGGTGCGCGCTCGGCCATCCGGCAGGCCCTCGAGGCCTACCGGCAGGAACCCGACGAGACACTGCAATTGCTGCCGCTCACCCCGTTCATCCCGCAGCGGGCGGTGGCACGCGGCTCTCAGGTGGTCCTGAACCTGACCGACCTGCCGGTGTCGTGCTCGAACCTCGGCGACATCGACCCGCTGGTGTCCCGGATCGACGGCGCCGCAGCCGAATACCTCATCCTGCGCGGCGTCGACCGCCGTGTCTCGCGCGAGTTCCTGGAGAACCGCAACGGATTGCTGACCGTTCTGGCCGGACGCGTCGACGACAAGATGTCGATCTCCGTCATCGGCTACCGGCCCGGCGGGCCGAACGACAAGGCACAACTGCGGGAGCTGGTCGCCAAGGCGCTCACAGAGTTCGATCTCGTCGGCACGATCGCCTGACCGGGGCGAAGTTGTTGCTGTGGTAGGAGGTTGATCGTTGGCGATACAGACTCGCCCCGAACGGGCACGTGCTCGCATGCTGAACTCGGCCGCGACACCGGACAACCGGCTGTCGTTCATCGACCAGGCCGGGTTCGACATGTTGCGTGCGACCGGTCGCCATCAACTGATGCAGGTGCTCTGGATCTACGAGCACGCCATCGACATGGACGGTCTGCGGCAGTTCCACCGCAACTTCGGCTACGGCCTCGCCGGGCGCAGGATCGAGCGGTCACGGTTGCCGTTCGGCCGCCACCGGTGGGTCTCGTGCCCGGGTCCGCAGACCGAACTCGCCGTCGCCACCACTGCACGCCCGCGCGCCGACGTCAGCGACTGGGCCGACGAACAGGTACACCTGCCCGTCGATCCCGAACACGGACCGGCATGGCACATGTCGGTGCTGCCGATGACCGACGGCTCCACGGCCGTGAGCCTGGTGGCGTCACACCACATCGGTGACGGGATCGGCGGGGTGCTGACGCTGATGGAGGCCGTCGCAGGAACCAAGCGCCAGTTCGGGTTTCCGCTGCCGCGAGCACAGACAGCACGCCGCGCAGTCGCCGCCGACCTGCGCCAGACCGCACGCGATCTGCCCGAACTCGGCCGCACAGCGGGCAAGGCCGTCAGACTGCTGCGCCGGCGCGGCGCCGAGTTGCTGCGCTCCGCGCGCGCAGAAAACGAGAGCGCTCCGCGGACGCTGTCCACCGAACCGGTGTCGGTGCCCGCGGTTTCGGTGTTCGTCGACCTCGACGCTTGGGACCGCTGCGCAACGGGTCTCGGCGGCAACAGCTACTCGCTGCTGGCCGGTTTCGGCGCGAGGCTCGGTGAGCGGATGAACCGCGCGAATGCCCGAAGCGGCACCGTGACGCTGTCCATCGCACTCAACGAGCGCACATCGCTGGACGATTCACGCGCGCTGGCGATGACCTTCGCAAGCGCGAGCATCGATCCGCGGCAGTGCACATCCGATCTGACCGGCGTGCGCGCGACCATCCGCGAGGCGATCGAGACCGCGCGGACGACCACTGACGAGACTCTCGAACTGCTCCCCCTGATCCCCTTGGTTCCCAAGCGGGCGCTGCAGGGTCTGGGCGGGCTGTTCTTCGGATCTCCCGACGACCTGCCGGTCTACTGCTCGAATCTCGGCGACGTGGATCCCGCGGTGGGGCGCGCCGACGGAACGGACGCCGAGTACGTGGTGATGCGCGGCGTCGACCAGAACGTCACGCGACGCGACATCGAGTCGATGGGTGGACAACTCGTCCTGGTGTCGGCACGCGTCAACGGCAAGATCTCGATCGGCATCGTCGCCTATCAGCTCGATGCCCAGAACTCCAAGACCCGGTTACGCGAACTTGCAGCACTGACGCTCAAGGACTTCGGACTCGCCGGCGTGATCGAATAGGAAAGGTGACACCCCCATGACCCGCAGTTCTGTCATAGGTGTTCTGCGCGAGCGAGCGAGCCTGCAACCCGGCGACGTCGCATTCACGTTCATCGACTACGACACCGACCCCGAGGGCGTCGCGCACACCCTCACGTGGTCGCAGCTGAATCGTCGCGTGCAGAGCCTGGCATACGAGATGCAGGCGCGCAGCGCAGTCGGCGACCGTGCCGTGATCCTCGCGCCGCAGGGCCTCGACTACGTCGTGGCGTTCCTCGCGTCGTTGCAGGCCGGGAGGATCGGCGTCCCGCTGTCGGTGCCATTCCCCGGTGTCCACGACGAACGTGTCACCGCGGTCCTGCGCGACACCGCGCCTTCGATCGTGCTCACCACGTCGGCGGTGTCCTCGCACATCGCCGAATATCTCGAACCGCAGGCGGGTCAGGCCGCGCCGTGGATCGCCGAGATCGACACGCTCGACCTCGACACCCGGCGTCGCCCGGTCAAGCGCGAGCAGGCGCCGGAAACCGCCTACCTGCAGTACACCTCGGGCTCCACGCGGACACCGGCCGGCGTCATGGTGTCGCACCGCAACCTGACGGCGAACTTCGAACAGGTCGTCGCCGGCTTCTTCCCCGACAACATCGCGCCGTCGGACACCACCTCGATCTCGTGGCTGCCGCTGTATCACGACATGGGACTCATGCTGGGCCTGTGCGCACCGGTCCTCGGCGGCTGGCACACCGTGCTCATCAGCCCGTTCGCGTTCCTGGCCAAGCCCGCTCGATGGATGCAGCTTCTGGCGACCCACCCGGCCACTGTGACCGCGGCCCCCAACTTCGCGTTCGACCTCGCGGCGAGGAAGACCTCGGACGCCGACCTCACCGGGATGGACCTCGGTGACGTGCGGTGCGTGCTCAGCGGCAGCGAGCGGGTCCACGAGCCGACGCTGCGTCGGTTCTCCGACCGCTTCGCCGCGTTCAACCTCCACGAGCAGGCGCTGCGCCCCTCGTACGGTCTGGCCGAGGCCACCTTGTTCGTCGCGACGCGTGAAACGGGGCACCCGCCGAAGGTCGCCCGGTTCGCCGCGCAGGAGCTCTCCGACGGCCGTGCCGTACCGTGCGACGACGAAAACGGCACCGCGCTGGTGAGTTACGGCATGCCCGAGTCGCCGACGGTGCGCATCGTGGATCCGCAGACCCGGGCCGAATGCCCGACGGGAATCGTCGGCGAGATCTGGGTGCACGGCGAGAACGTGTGCGCGGGTTACTGGGAGCAGTCCGAACGCACCGAGACGACGTTCGGCGCGTCGATCGACAGTCCGTCCTCGGGGACGCCGACCGGGCCGTGGCTGCGGACCGGCGACCTCGGGTTCGTCTCGGGCGGTGAACTGTTCATCGTCGGTCGCATCAAGGACGTCGTGATCATCCGCGGGCGCAACCACTACCCCGATGACATCGAGGCCACCGTGCAGGAGATCACGCGTGCCCGGGCCGCGGCGATCTCGGTGGACAGGGACGACGCCGAGCACCTGGTGGTCATCGCCGAGGTGCGGGAGAACCAGAATCCCGACGTGAGCCCCGCCGAGTACCTGGCCGACCTCGAAGGTGAAGTGGTGGCAGCGGTTTCCCGCTCACACGGCATCATCCCGGCCGACCTGGTGCTGGTGCGCCGCGGGGCGATTCCCATCACCACCAGCGGTAAGGTGCGCCGCGCGTCGTGCGCGGAGCAGTACCGTGACGACACGTTCGCCCGCCTCGTCCACGCGTAGCACCATGGGGACGAAAACGCCGGTCGTGGCGGCCATCCCGAACTACAACATGGGCCACAACCTCAACAGGTTGCTTCCCGAGGTGCTGGCGCAGGGTTACGACGCGGTGTACGTGCTCGACGACGCCTCGACCGACGACAGCGCGGATGTGGTGCGCCAGTTCGGCAGCGACGTGAAATTCGTGCGCAGTCCCCGCAACCAGGGGGCCGGCGCCAACCGCAACCAGATCATCGACTGCGTCGACGACAAGACACTCATCCACTTCGTCGACGCCGACATGGAACTGCGTACCGACCGGATACCCGACACCGCGCGAGAAGTGTTCGCACGCTACGAACATCGCGGTGTCGGCATGATCGGCGGTCTGGTGTGCCGTCACGACGGAACGCAGGAACCGCACAACTACGGTGCGGTGTTCTCCGCGTGGGGTGGTCTCACCTCGGGGCTTCCGCTTATGATCGACCGGCTGCGCGACAGGCCCAGGCTCGCGGCCGCGGCGCAGCGCATTGCCGCACCGCTCATGAAGGAGTGGCCCAACATCCTGGCCACACCCCAGCCCACCCCGGCGTACTGGCTGCACGAGGGCAACATGCTGGTCGACTCGGGTGTGCTGCGATCACTGGGTGGATACGATCCGGACCTGCGTTGCCACGAGGCCCAGGATCTGGCGATCCGCATGGAAAAGCGTGGCATCGGACGACAGTTCGACCCTGACATCAGGGTCGTGCATCTGCACATCGACGTTCGCGGCAAGAACCGCAACCGGTGGGCCAACCACGCGGTGCGGCAATTGATCCGCAAGCACGGGCTGATGCGCTGGCTGTGCGACCGCTGACGCGCTAGATGGTCGACACGCCGCTGGCCAGCATCAGGACACCGAACAATCCGAGGATGCAGGCGAAGATCGGCCTGCGGTACGCGCCGATCCAGTCGTGCATCCTCGCCACGATCGCCTTGGTCTTCACCGGCGACGCCAGATAACCCACCAGCGGGATCTCCGCGATCGCAAATGACACGAGCGAGAACACGATTGCCGCGCAGACCTGGGTGCCGATCGCGGCGCCTGACGCTGCGATGGCCAGGATCGCGAAGCAGTACTCCAGCGGTGGGGTCGCCGAGAACAGTCCCGCGGCGAACGCCATGGCGGCCGAGTTGCCCCACCGGCCCGAGAACAGCGCGGGCCACGACAACCGGGACAACAGCGACCGTTTTCCCGACGCGGTGGATGCCGCGGGTGTTGCGGCCGCGGCAAACGCCATGGCGGACACGGGGTCGGCCACTTCCGATACCGGCGCGACGAGCGTGCGACGGCGGGCGCGCATCGCGATGACCACCGCCACGGGTATCGCGAGCAGACCCATGGCGATCTGAAGCGGTGGGATGACCGGCTTTTCGGCAGCGGCGACGACGAATTCCGTCACCGGCCGCACCACGCCGGGCAGGAACGTGAGCGCGATGACCGCCAGACCCACGCCGGCGGCCATCAGACCGAGCCAGTACGCCAACAGATTGGCCACCGGTCGTTCACGTCCGATCAGCAGCAACGTGATCCCGATCCGGACCGGGTCGACCGCCGACACAAGCGCGAGTACCAGGACTGCGCTCCACATATCACACCACGCTATTTCTTGGCGGCAGACGCCGCTTGCTTGTCTTGCTTGCCGGCATCCTTCGCCGCTGCACCATGTGCCGCACGAGGTTTGGTCTGCCGGTCATTGTGGTCCCCGGCGGCGTGCTTCGGTGCGGAATTCTTTTCCCGCGACGGTTTCGCCGACGCGGTGTCCGAATCGGGCGCGCGGTGTTTCGGCGCGGACTCCTTGTCCGAGGGTTTGGCGGTGAGCCCGGAGGAGTGCCTGCCGCGCTTGCTCGCCGAGGTGCCCTCGGACTTCTCCTTCGGCTCGGGTTTGGCGTCGGCGGGCTTGGTCACGGCCTTGTCCTCGCTGCCGGAATCTTTCGCCACGGTGGTCGGCTTCTTCGTGTCGGACGTTTCCGGCGTTTCCGACCCAGACGGTTCCGACTCAGAGGATTCAGAGGGCTCAGAGGGCTCCGCATCGGCTTCGTCGCCCGCCTCGTCCGCGGCCTGGAGCCTGGGCTTCGTCAGGGTCGTGACCTTCGCCTGCGTTTTCTCCGTGACCGCGCCGATCTTGGCGGTGACCGCATCTGCCTCGGCCTCGGTGGCATCTGTGAGCCGCGAGACCAGCGTGGCCTTCACCGACGAATCGTCGGCGAGCTCAGTGCCTTTGGAGGCTTCTTTGGTGAGGTCCTCGTCGGGGTCGAGGTAGTCCACGTCCGGGCCGCCCACACCGAACGGACCGGGACGCACCGTGCCGAACGGGCGCGTGCCGTTGACATCCTCGATCGCGTTGTCCCACCCGGTGGGAATCGCGACAAGGAAATCGGCCGCGGTCTTCAGCGGGTCCTTCGCAGGAACGAGGGTCCACGGCTTGGGTTCACCGGGACTCGATGTGCGGTCGTAGCCCGATTCCACGAGAACCCGCAGTGGCGCGTCGAGGACGTCTGCCAGAAACGAGCCGACGATTGGCGTCTGTGAGAGTTCGTACAACAGCGGCAGGGTGTCCGTCGGGATCATCAGGTACCGGGTGTCGCCGTACTGGCCCTGATCGATGATGCCTGGAGAGCCGAGGCTGTAGTCCGCGTAGTGGGGATGCAACAACCGTTGCCCGGCATTCGCATTGGCGACGGCCAGCAGATTGGCGGGGTTGATGGGCTGATCCGCCCAACCGTCGTACTGGATGGCAACGTCGATCGTCGAATACTGGGTGTCCGTCGGCGTCGACCCGTTGAACGTCACCCCACCGCCGGGCGTGCCGAGCGGGATCGTCACACCTTTGGGTCCCCGCGCGAGGAAGCCGCCGTTGGGCCGGTTTCCGTTGGCGGTCAGGATGAACGAGACGTCCGGGCCCTCTCCGTACGGGTACAGGGCGGCAAGCCTGGCCTTTTCCAGAGTGGCGATGGCAGCGCTCTGCGAGTAGCCGAAAACCACCAGATTGTCCCCGGGCGCCGGCCGGTCCGATCCGAGATCCTCGTTGATGTCGCACTCGTCACCCGATTCGATGCACGTCGCCAGTTTCCCGGCTCCGGCGGCGACCGAATCGTCGAATGTCAGCGAGGTGTCTCCGGGTTCACCGGAGTTGAACTGCGCGGGTGTGATGACCGCGACCGCGTTGTACGGCCCGCCGGGGATACCGCTGCCGGGCCGCGACGCCGACGGTATGACATAGTTCCCCACAACCTTCGAGGTGTAGTCCCTGATGAACGGCAGTCCGTCCTGATCGGTGGTGAGCGGGTCCCCCGATCCCCCCATGATGAGAACACTGGTCCTCGCGGCGGCCGCCGCAACCGAGACCACCGTCGAGACCAGACCCAGGGCCATGACGCTCAGCAGGGCGATGAGCCCCACGCGAACGTCGCGCATCGTTACGCGCATCGAAATCCTTCCCCCGCTACCGAGTTACCGGGTCCACCGGTGGAGAGAAACTCTCCAGGAACGACTTGGGCTGACGCAGACGAATGGCAGGCCACCGCGTGAACGACGCGGGGCCCAGGGCGCTCCACAGCGTGGCAGCGGTCCCTTTCGAGGGCTCCAGACCGTAGTCGTGGCGAAGGTGCTCGCGGTACGGCAACGCGGGGCCGAAGAGGATGTTTCCCGAGTGGTTCTCGCCGGTGTCGACGTGATAGACCGCGCCGGGGAAGGGCAGCGGCTCCAGGGCACGACCGCGGTCACGCCACCAGTCGTAGGCGAAACCGTGCTCGAGCGACCGTTCCAGCCGCTCCCCGAAGGCGTCGGCGATCGCACGCTGGCCCGAGGTGACGGTGAGTTCGGGCGGTACCTCGTAGGCCGACCAGGGGATGATGAACGACGTGCCGCAATAACGATAGAAGTTGCGACGCAGCGCGTAAGCGTTTCGGCGCCGCGAGTAGATCCAGCCCCGTGTGCTCACCCAGCCGGGCGCCCCCGGGTGCGCGGCGACGAAAGCCGCGATATCGCGATGCACGAAATCGTCGGCATCGACGAACATCACATGATCGGGGGCATACTCCCGGGCGGCAACCAGCCCTATCGCGTTCTTGGTGCCCTTGTCCCAGATCACCGAAGCCGGACCGGTGCGGGGACCGTTGTGGGTCGACGGCGGCGGGAAGTCGACCTCGACGAACACGGCCCGCGGTGGGAGTTCGAACGCAGGCAACCGATTTCCGACGATGATGATGAGATGGTCGTCACAGGACTGCCGGCTGACCGATCGAAGCGTGTCCTGAAGCAGCGCTTCGACGCGACCGTAATCCGCGGAGTTCCGCGGATGTCGCAAGGTGGTGATGAAGGCCAGCATCGCGGGGAACTCTACCGAGTTCAGAGCGTTATCACGAATCGGTGAACGCCCAAATAATCAGCCGGACAGCACATTACGTGATCTTGGAATCGCGGCAAACCACAGTGGATTTGCTCCGCGTCACCGATCACACACGGGAGACCGCCAGGCCGGTCCGCAGCACCCCGTAGTCGGTGTCGAGTCGCGCGCGCAGCACGTCCACGGCCGCGCGGGTCTTCTCCCGGATCGCCGCGGCATCGTCCAGCGTCGCCAAAACCCGCTCCACCACGGCAGACACACTCAACGCATCGGTACGCAACAACGACCGCTCATCATCGATCGACAACGCGAAATCACGGCACTTGGGCTGATACTCCAACGAGATCACCGGCGTCTGCGACAACGCCGCCAAAATCCCCGCATGCAAACGGCTCACGATCACCGCCGAACAACCAGCAAGCTCCGCAGCCGCCCCCGCCGCATCGACCGGCGCCACGATCCGAGCCCCCGTACCCGCCAACGCCTGCTCGGTCCACCGACGATCCGCACCGTTCATCAAGATCCCCACAAACCGGAACCCACGCGCCGAAAGCTCCCGCACCGCCCCAGAAATCACATCAGCCACACCAGCGGGGTCGTGGCCCCACAAGTCGTCGCCGAACCCGAGGTTCAACCCGATCACACCGTCCTGCGGCACCACCTGCGGACGATCCAACAACAACGCCGGATCACCGGCCACCGTCACCTCAAGACCCGCATCCGCCAGCAACTGCGCACTCCGCGGCCCCCGCACCGAGACCACCCGAAACCGCGACAACAACGGAATCCAGCGCCGCAACTCATCAGGCCCCGAGCCGCTGCGGCGTCCTTCGAAGACGGGGTCTTCCACGCCGACGCCGATGGCGTAACTGCCGTGTGTACCTGTCAGTTTCAGGCCGTGGCCGGCCACGCGCCGCCAATGGCGCCTACCGATCAGGGTTCCGCCGCCGATCACCTGCGCGCTGCGCCGCAACAAGCGGTTACGACCCGACACCACCGCACGCAACCGCTCCCCCGGCAACACCGGAAGATCCACGAACCCCGCGCCCGGCAACTGCGCACACACCGCGTCATAAATCGCGTCATCACCCAGATTGCCCCGACCATGCCACCCCAGATAACCCACCAAGGGACGCACAGTGGCCGCGCCCTCGACCGGTCGGCGTGATGTGGTCATGACGCGTGTGGTCCGAGTTCGGCTCGCAAGACGTCGTACTGGGTGTCGAGTCGCGCGCGCAGCACGTCCACGGCCGCGCGGGTCTTCTCCCGGATCGCCGCGGCATCGTCCAGCGTCGCCAAAACCCGCTCCACCACGGCAGACACACTCAACGCATCGGTACGCAACAACGACCGCTCATCATCGATCGACAACGCGAAATCACGGCACTTGGGCTGATACTCCAACGAGATCACCGGCGTCTGCGACAACGCCGCCAAAATCCCCGCATGCAAACGGCTCACGATCACCGCCGAACAACCAGCAAGCTCCGCAGCCGCCCCCGCCGCATCGACCGGCGCCACGATCCGAGCCCCCGTACCCGCCAACGCCTGCTCGGTCCACCGACGATCCGCACCGTTCATCAAGATCCCCACAAACCGGAACCCACGCGCCGAAAGCTCCCGCACCGCCCCAGAAATCACATCAGCCACACCAGCGGGGTCGTGGCCCCACAGGTCGTCGTCGCCGAACCCGAGGTTCAACCCGATCACACCGTCCTGCGGCACCACCTGCGGACGATCCAACAACAACGCCGGATCACCGGCCACCGTCACCTCAAGACCCGCATCCGCCAGCAACTGCGCACTCCGCGGCCCCCGCACCGAGACCACCCGAAACCGCGACAACAACGGAATCCAGCGCCGCAACTCATCAGGCCCCGACGCATTCTGCGTTCGCGGGTACGCCGGGTCCTCGACCCCTGCGCCGATGGCGTAACTGCCGCGCGTTGCGGTCAGCTTCAGGCCGCGGGCCACGAGCGGACGGAAATAGCGTGTGCCCAAGAGGGTTCCGCCGCCGATCACCTGCGCGCTGCGCCGCAACAAGCGGTTACGACCCGACACCACCGCACGCAACCGCTCCCCCGGCAACACCGGAAGATCCACAAACCCCGCGCCCGGCAACTGCGCACACACCGCGTCATAAATCGCGTCATCACCCAGATTGCCCCGACCATGCCACCCCAGATAACCCACCAAGGGACGCACAGTGGCGGCGGTCGCACGATTGTCGGTTGCCCGGTTCAGGCTCATGAAAACTCTCTGGCGTTCGGCTTGAATTGTCATCGAAAAGGTGCGCGCCGTCCGTCGCACTCGCAGATGGGCGGGCCGATGAAGGATCCAACGGTACCCCGCCACGTGGCCTGCGGCCATCTTCGGTCATACTGGTGGTATCCGGTCGGCCCACGAAAAGACGCGTTTGTCGCGTCGATGCTAGCCTCCCGGAAAACAACAGGTGTGGTGGGCGGCCCCGATCCGGGTCGCCCCGATTGCGGCGCACCGATTCGACGACGTCGAAATTTCACATGCTCGAGGAGTTTTAGCAAATGTTGAGAGCGCTTGGCGCCCTGCGTCAGAAGACCGATTACCGGCGATGGGCCGAACCTCGCAACATTTACTCGTCATGGGAGAGCCGCACGCAGCGGGCGGCCGAACTCATTCCGGACGGCAGCCGGGTCATCGAATTCGGCGCTGCCAAACGGGTGCTGGAACGCCATCTCGACCCGTCGTGCACCTACGTGCCGTCCGACATCGTCGATCGCGGGCCGGGAACCATCGTCGCCGATCTCAATGACCGCCCGCTACCGGACTTCGCCCCGGGCACCTACGACGTCGCGGTGTTCATGGGGGTTCTCGAATACATCCAGGATCTGCCTGCGCTTGTCGACTGGCTCGCCGAACGCTTCCCGAAGTGTGTGGTCTCGTACGCGTGTGCGCGTGATGACGCGCATTCCCTGCGGGCACTGCGGGAGAAGGCCGTACGCCTGCAGCACGGCTGGATGAACAGCTACACCGGCGATCAGCTGCGGTCGGAGTTCACCGCACGCGGCTACGCGGTCACCCACGAAGAGAGCTGGGAGAACCAGCAGATGTTCGTGTTCTCACAGCTCCCCCGCTGAGCGGTCGCTACCGGCACTCGGCAAGTCCGAGTCGGTTGTTGCGGCGGAACTCGACCGCACCCACGACGTCGTCCGAACGGCCGATCTCCAGCCATGCCTCGTGCATGCCCTGGCCGTATGTGATGTCGTCGAACAAGACCAGGCCGCCAGGCGACATCAGCGGCTTCAGGATCTCCCACTGCTGCATGACGAAGTCGTAGGTGTGGATTCCGTCGACGAACGCGATGTCGATGGATCCCGGAACCTCCGTCACATGTTCCTCAAATGCCCCACGCGTCAACGTGAAACGCTGCGTCAGTTGCGCGATGGACCGCTCGGCGACGGCCGCCCATGAATCGTTGATCTCGAAGCTGTACAGGTGTCCGGTGCCGTTCGACTCGATGCCCACACCGAAATACATGCCCGACACCCCGAATCCCGACCCGAACTCGACCACGGTCTGGGGCTTCCGTTGCATGACCAGCCACGCGTAGAGGTCACCCTGGAACGGGGGCGAACTGACGTCGCGCGGAGTGAATTTGGCTTCCGGCATGTCGTATTCGGGCGCGAGGGCCTGGGGGCCCAGTTGTTCGTGGTTGGCAGCCAGGATGGCTTCTATCCGGTCTTTGTGCGGTGCGGGCGGGAATCGGCTTGGCATATCGGCGATCCAGCCACCGCGCGTGATCCACTTCAACGAGCGCGTAAACATTGATGCAGTCTAGCCAGGCACCACGACCCGTTCGCCGGTGCACCGCGGAATTTGCCGGCTCATGATCGATCTTGGTTCACAACAACATTCACGCCGGCATCGGGCGCGCCGCCGCCTCGAGGAGGTCGGCCGTCATCCTGACACTGTCCGCCGGCGTCGTCATCTCGTCGGCGATCTGCCGTGCCCGAAGCGCGGCCCGCGGCGTCAGCACCGTCTGCAGGCCCGCCAGAAGCGAGTCGGGGGTGACCTTCGAAAACCGTTCTGCGGTACCGGCTTGCAACCGTTTCACAGCCGCCGCCCAGACCGGCTGGTCCGCGCCGACCCAGAGGATCAGCGTCGGCCTGGCGGCCCGCAGGCCCGCCGCGGTGGTACCGGCACCACCGTGGTGCACGACCGCGCGGCACAGCGGGAAGATCTTGGCGTGGTTCACCGCGCCGACCACCTTGACGTGATCGCTCTCGGGTATCGCGTCGAGGTTCCACGCGCCGGAACTGATCAGGGCGCGCTCCCCGAGCCGGGTGCACACAGACGAGATCATCGTCACAGCGTCGGCGGGAGATTGCACCGGCATGCTGCCGAACCCGAAATAGATCGGCGGCTTTCCACTTGCGGCCCAAGCTGTCACGTCGTCGTCGGTATCGGTGGGAAGTTCCAGCGTCAGCGCCCCGACAAAAGGACGTGTTCCTCGCCACTCTTGCCGCAGGCCGGGAAAGAACACCTCGTCGTACGCCTGGATCTCCAATGTGCCACTCGAGACGATCCGGTTCACCGAGCTGGATCTGGCGGGCGCAAGCCCCAATTCACGTCGCTGAGCGTCCTCCGCGCTTTTCAGGATCTGCCAGTAACCCCACTCCGCCACCGCCCACATCGGCTCGACGATTCGCCCGGGTAGCCGGATCGGAAGAATCTGGCTATTGGCCCGGTGCGGGAAGTAATGCAGCGCTGCCAGCGGAATCTGTTCACTCTCGGCGACATTGGCAACGACTTCTTGATACGTGGTGCCGGTCAACAGCACGTCGGCGCCATCGGCCAATGCGGCCACGGTGGCACTCATCTCGGCCCATCCGCCCACCATGTATTCCCGGCCCTCGCGGATCGCTTTGACCGGATTGCGGATTTTCCAGAAATCGCGGAACGTGTCGGCATCCAATTGCTGTTGAGAATCCACGCCGTAGGATTCCGCAGACAACCCGATACGTTCCACGAACGGAACGAGGTTGGGCGGCACCGCCATCCGCACCTCGTGGCCGCGGCGACAGAGCTCGGTGGCCACGGTTGCGCTCGGTTCGATGTCGCCACGGGTGCCGTGGATCGCCACTACAAATTTCATCGTCATCCCGGATTGCTCGGCAGGCGTGGGATCCCCGAGGTGCCCGCCCGGACAACAGCACGCTATAAGGGACGGGCGCTTCCCACAAACCCCGCAAAACGTTGACGCAGTTGAGAAGGTCGCAATCCGTGTAGCATGACGGGGATGTTCCGGCGCTTCGTGCCGCGAAATTGGTTGTCGCGGGTAGGATTCTCCGGTCTTGGGAGATTCATAGTTCGCCATCCCCTCGTAGTCATCGCCTCCTGGTTGGCGGTCGCGGGTGTGTTGCTGGCGGCTGTCCCTTCGCTGCCCGCAGTCGCCGAACGTAATCCCCCCGGCTTTCTGCCCGCCGATTCCGAGGTGTTCGCCGCCGGCAATGCCATGCAGGAGGCATTCAACGAAACAGGCGGCGGAAATGTCGCGATCGCCATCCTCAGCAACGAGAACGGGTTGACGCCGGCCGACGAGGAAACCTATCGCGCGCTGGTCGACAAGCTACGGGCCGACACCGAATACGTGTTGTCGACACAGGACTTCGTGACCATCCCCGAACTGCGTCAGGTGATGACCAGTGAGGACAACAAGGCGTGGCAGTTGCCGATCAGCGCGGCCGGAACCATGGGCACCGCGGAGGGACAGAACGCCTACCGGCAGATCGTCGACACGGTCAAGTCCTCGACGGCCAACACCTCGCTTTCGGCCGAGGTGATCGGTCCGGCCGCGACGTTCGAAGACGTCGTCAAGATCGGCGAACGCGATCAGCACGTCATCGAGATCGCCACCGTGCTGATCGTGCTGATGATCTTGATCATCGTCTACCGCAACCTCGTCGCGATGCTGCTCCCCCTCCTGATGATCGGGATGGCCCTCGTGGTGGCCGAGCAGTCCGTGGCCGGTCTGGGTGCGATCCATCTGATCGGTCTGGGCCCGCAGACCCTGATGCTGATGACCGCCATGATGATGGGCGCGGGCACCGACTACGCCATCTTCCTGTTCAGTCGCTACCACGAGTGCGTACGTTCGGGGCTCAGTTCCGACGACGCCGTCGTCGAGGCGCTCGACTCGATCGGCAAGGTGATCGCCGGTTCGGCGGGCACGGTCGCCATCACCTTCATGGGGCTGGCGTTCACCGACCTCGGCGTCTTCTCGACGGTCGGCCCCGCGCTGTCGGTCACCATCGGCTTCGGGTTCGTCGCATCGGTGACCCTGCTGCCCGCGATGGTCGTGCTCGCGGGCCGCCGCGGCTGGGTCAAACCCCGCAAGGACCTCACCGGCCGGATCTGGCGGCGCTCCGGCGTACACATCGTGCGCAAGCCCGTCATCCACCTCGTCGCCAGCCTCACCGTGCTGCTCGCGCTGGCCGGCTGCGCAATGCTGGTGAACTTCAACTACGACGACCGCAAGAACCTGCCCGACGATGCGCACAGCAACATGGGTTACGCGGCGCTCGACAAGCACTTCCCGGTGAGCAGCACCGTCCAGCAGTTCATCCTGATCCAGTCCCCGCACGATCTGCGCAGCCCCAAGGCACTGGCCGACATGGAGCAGATGGCCCAGCGCGTGAGCCAACTGCCCGACATCGAGATGGTCCGCGGCGTCACCCGTCCCACGGGCGAGATGCTCCAGGAGGCCAGGGCGACCTGGCAGGCCGGCGAGGTGGGCGGCAAGCTCAATGACGCGTCCACCCTGATCGACGCCAACGACGCGAACCTCTCCACGTTGAGCGGAGGCGCGCACAAGCTCGCCGATGTCCTGGGCCAGATCAGCACGCAGGTGACCAACGCGCTCGTGACGGTGCGGCCACTGGCCGGCGCGCTGGCGGACATGGAGACCAAGTACGGCGGCGAGAAGACCCTCGACCAGATCGATCAGAGCGCCGAACTGGTGGCCAACATGCGCTCGCTGGGCCGCGCGATGGGCGTCAACCTCGCACGCATCACCGACGTGTACGACTGGTCCGCGCCCATGGTGCGCGCCCTCAACGTCAGCCCGGAGTGCAACCTCGACCCGGCGTGCGCGGCGTCGCGGTCGGATCTGCAGCGCATCGTCGAGGCCAAGGACAACGGAAACCTCGACAAGTTCGCCGAACTCGGACGCCAGCTGGAGTCCACCGAAGGTGACGAGACCCTCGACGAGGCGGTCTCCGGTCTGCAGCAGAGCATCAAGGAGGCCACGGCGGCCGCTCGGGAACTGGGGCTCGAAGACGCGAGCAGCGTCAAGCGACAGCTCGACCAGTTGGAACAGGGCGTCAACCTGCTCGCCGATTCCAGCCATCAGCTCGCACAGGGCGTGCAGCTGCTCGTCGACCAGACCAGGAACATGGGCCAAGGCCTCGACCAGGCCTCACAGTTCCTGCTCGCGATGAAGCGCGACGCGTCGGATCCGCAGATGTCCGGCTTCTACATCCCGCCACAGATCCTCACCCAAGAGGAATTCAACAAGGCCGCAGCGCTTTTCGTCTCACCCGACGGCCGCTCGGTCCGGTATCTGGTGCAGACGGCCCTCGACCCGTTCGGCACCGCGGCCATGGACCAGGTCAAGGACATCGTGAAGACGGCCGAAAGCGCCCGTCCCAACACGTCTTTGACGGACGCGAAGATCTCACTGGTCGGTTTCTCGTCGATCCAGAACGAGATGCGCAACTACTACGACGGCGACCTCCGATTCATCATCACCGTCACCCTGATCGTGGTGTTCCTGATCCTCGCCGCGCTGTTGCGGTCGATCATCGCGCCGATCTATCTCGTGTTGTCCGTGGTCCTTTCGTACATGTCGGCACTGGGCATCGGTGTGGTCTTCTTCCAGTTCATCCTGGGCAAGGAGATCGTCTGGACCGTTCCCGGCATGGCGTTTCTGGTGCTCGTCGCCGTCGGGGCCGATTACAACCTGCTGTTGATCTCGCGAATACGCGACGAGGCGGCACACGGTATGCGCACGGCCGTGATCCGCACCATCGGCGCCACCGGCGGCGTCATCACATCAGCAGGACTCATCTTCGCGGCATCGATGTTCGGCCTGACGTTCAGCAGCCTGCTGGCCGCCGTGCAGATCGGTTTCATCATCGGCGTCGGCCTGCTGCTGGACACGTTCCTGGTGCGCACCATCACGGTGCCCGCCGCGGCCGTGCTGATCGGCAAGCTCAGTTGGTGGCCGACGAAACCCCCTGCCCCAGAGCCTGCCCCCACCGAACCGACGGTGGCACCCGCAGCCCAGGCGTGAAACCCGCTGCGCCGCAGCGGATCACGTAACGGACTATTCGGCGGGCTCCCGCCCCTGCCGCCGACGGATACGCGGCGACAGCTGCACCACCTCGGGAACCACGGTCGGATTCTCGAATGCCGTCACGACCAGCGACACCAGGGTGTTGGCGACATCGCCGAGCGCCGACATCCGCGCAGGCAGCGCCCCTTGTTCCACCCACAGCTTGAGCAACTGGTCGAGCAGGTCGCGATCGGCACCACGCAGGATCTCGGTGTCCTCGGTGGGGCCCACACCGACCCGGATGACCGACAACTCCGGATGCTCGCTGCGCCACGAATGCAGGATCTCGTCGAGGGCGGCCTTGCTCGCGCTGTAGGCGGCCACACCCGCTCGCGGACGGCCCACGTCGTGGCTCGACGCGATGAGCACCACGCCGTTGTCGGCCAGCCTGGGCACCGCGGCGCGCAGCACGTTGTTGGCGCCCAGCGTGTTGACGTTGAACGCGTGCAGCCAGGAGGCGACGTCGGTGTCTTCGATGTAGGCGAACGGGATCACCGTGCTGGTGAACACCACGGCATCGAGACCGCCGAGGGCGTCGGCAGCCTCGTTGACCACCCGCGTGATCGCCGCGGGGTCCTCGACGTCGAGTTCGAACGCATGTCCCCCGATACTGTCGGCGAGGGTCTTGAGCAATTTGATACGCCGCGCCGCCACCGCGACATCGATGCCACGCTTGGCGGCACTTTCCGCGACGGCGTGTCCGATGCCCGACGAGGCACCGACGACGAGGAGACGCAGGCCGGCCGCATCGGGTGGTTGGCTGCTCATTCTTGTCTACCTACTTCCGTGCTCGTTACTGAGTGCGTGTTTTAGGTCACCCTTCGTTTCGGAGGACAGTACCGAACGCGATGAGTTCTGGACGCGAGGTGGGTCTGTACAGAGTCCGTGGATGTCGAAACGGAAGCCGACACGAACCACTTCAGACGCATAGGAGATCCGATGACGACAGCGATACCTCCGGTGGTCGACCTCGAGACCTGGCGCGCCGCGCTCGGCGACCTGCGCAGGCGCGAGAAGGCCGCCACCAGAGAACTCGACGCGATCGCCGCGGCGCGCAGGCGCCTGCCCATGGTTGAGCTGCCCGAGTACACGCTCGTCGGCGCCGACGGACCCGTACGGCTCGCCGACATCTTCGCCGGCCGGTCGCAACTCATCACCTATCACCACATGTGGACCGACGGTGCCGAATGGCAGTGCGGTGGATGCACGGGATACACGTCGCAGTTCACACGGCTGGATTTCCTCGACAACTACGACGCCCGGTTCGTCGTCGTCACCAACGGCCCCATCGACGAAGCGCTGCGGTACCGCGCCAAGGTCGGCAACATGATGGAGTGGTACTCGTCGTCGGAGAGTTCGTTCGGCGCCGACGTCGACGCCGCCCCCGGCGAGGGGTTCGCGGTCAACGTGTTCCTGCGGGTGCCCGATCCCGCGGGCGATCCGGACAGCGACCCCAAGAAAGACAAGGTGTACCGGACGTGGCACACCAACGGCCGTGGCACCGAACAACTGAGCCACACCTTCGCGCTCATCGACCTGCTGCCCTACGGCCGCCAGGAGCAGTGGCAGGACTCGCCTCAGGGCTGGCCGAAGCACCCCACATACTCGGGCTGGCTCGACAGTCCCGACATCGCCCGCCTCTACGGGGAGAAGGTTCAGGCATGAGCACCACGAAGCGTTACGTCGTCACCCGCAGGATCCACGCCGCACCGCAGGACGTGTTCCGCGTGCTGGCCGACCCGGCCCGTCACAAGGACACCGAACCGGGCGACTGGGTACGCGACGCGATCGACCCGCAGCCCATCACGGACACCGGCCAGATCTTCGCGATCAACATGTTCCTCGAACAGGCAGGCGGCCACTACGTCATGCACAACCGGGTCACCGAGTACGACGAGGACCGCACCATCGCATGGGAGCCGGGCCTGCTCGACGACGCGGGCAACCACTCGCCCGGCGGTTGGTTCTGGCGCTACGACCTTCAACCCGACGGGGACGCCACCGCGGTCACGCTGACCTACGACTGGACGGACACGCCGCAGAGTTTCGCCGATCAGATCGGCGGCATGCCACCGTTTCCCGAGCAGTTCATCGCCGAGTCACTGGCCACGCTGGACCGCGCGGTGCGATAGCGCTCAGATGCTGGCGTTGCCCGCGCGCCACTGCTCCCACGGGATGTTCCAGTCCCCCAGACCGTCGGTGCCGGGAAGCAGCGAGCCGACGGTGTTGCGCACCTCGACGATGTCGCCGCGCTTGGTGTTCTCGTAGAACCAGCGTGCGTTGGCGGTGCTGACGTTGAGGCACCCGTGGCTGACGTTGCTGTAGCCCTGGCTGCCCACCGACCACGGCGCGCCGTGGACGTAGATGCCGCTGTAGGACATCTGCGTGGCGTAGTCGACCTCGGTGCGGTATCCGTTCGGGGAGTTGACCGGAACGCCGTAGGTGGACGAATCCATCACGAGGTGTTCGTAGCGGTCGCCGATGATGTAGACGCCGTTGTTGGTCGGCGTGCTGTTCTTGCCCATCGAGATCGGCATGGTCTTGACGACCTCGCCGTTGCGGCGCACCGTGAGCGTCTTGGTGTTGTCGTCGGCGACCGCGATGACCTCGTCACCGATCTTGAAATGGGTTTCGACGTTGTCCTGCCCGTAGAGGCCGTCGCCGAGTTCGACGCCGTAGGTGTTCACCTGTACGTCGACCGTGGTGCCGGGCTTCCAGTACTCCGCGGGCCGCCACCGCACCTCGCGGTTGTTGAGCCAGTAGAAGGCGCCCTCGACCGGCGGCGTGGTCTTGACCGTGATGGCACGCTGCGCGGCCACCCGGTCGGAGATGTTCTCGTCGAACCGGATCGCGATCGGCTGGCCCACCCCGACGACCTCGCCGTTGTTGGGCAGCACGTACGGCATCGTCAGGTTCTGCGGCGAGTGCGTCTCGAACTGGATGCGGCGGTTGGTCACACCGCCCAGTCCGAGTGATTGCGCGACGAGTGTGTACTGCTCGTTGTAGTCCAGCGGGTCGGTGGTCGACCACGTCAGCCCGTCGGGGCTGAGTGTGCCCGCGACGGGCGAGCCGCTCTCGTCGGTCATGCTGACGCCGCCCAGAACTCCGTTCTCGGCGGTGACGGTCACGGGCGACTCGACGGTCACCCCCACCGCGCCGTCGGTCACCGAGGCGTTGACCCGCGGCACCAGGAGGTCACCGAAAGGCGTGCCCTTGTCGGCGATCACGGGCGCCGGACCGTCCTGTTCGTCCTTACCGCAGGCCATGAGACCGAACAGCAATGCGGGCACCATGGCGACAACCGCCGACCGGAACAAACTCCGGCGCGGACGGATCACCGTCGTTACCTGCCCCATCACGCTCCACCCCTTGCATACGGCTGTGCCGAACCAGTTCTTCGCACAAGTTTAATGGCAACTTCGCACCCATCCGCCGTGAGCGCTCGCACATGCTCTGGCCTGCGGATTTCACGCTTGGGCAGATGTCCTGTTATTGTCTTCACCGCGCGCCGTTAGCTCAGTTGGTAGAGCAGCTGACTCTTAATCAGCGGGTCCGGGGTTCGAAACCCTGACGGCGCACCACATATCGCGAAAGGGCGGGCCGAGTGCCCGCCCTTTTGCTTTCGTCCTGCTCTTGTGAGTCCCGACCTTTCGGTCCACCGCGTGCGCTGACGTCCCTCAGCCGACGCGATATCGGTCGGAGACGCTCTGCTCGGCCTCTTCCAGGAGCATCTCGACCGCGCCCGCCAGATGCGCCGCGGCGTAGCCGCTGTCGCGGTACTGCTCGCTCTTGAAGCGGTCGAGCTCCCGCCGCAGATCGCCCAGGGTTTCGTCGCTCACATGTGCCATAGGACCTCCCGACCCGTGCTGAGGGACGCGCCGTCGGGCCGCGGCGACGCCGCGCCGGCAAACGCCGGCGTCAATTCGACCGCGGGAAGCGGCATGATGTCTGCGGCAAATCCGAGGAAAATTTGCTGCACGACACGTTCCCCCTGATCACACGATTCATCCGTGTTGCAACTGCGCTTGAATTGTCGATCCGCTCCCCGCACCGGACCCGCCTTCGACCTTAGCTACACAGACTGGCAGTAGCAACCGTTCGAGCGATAACAGCCGATCACCCGCGGGCCGGTCGCCGACCCCCGCACCGGCAGCGGTTCGCCCGGCACAATCGGAAAACCGCTGCGCACCACCGAAAAACAGCTTTGCCGATGCGGCGCACCTCGCCGGGCAGTGCGGTCGGTGCCGTCAATCGCCGAGCAGACGTCGACGTCCAGCAAACGTCGCGACCCCCATCACGCCTGCGAACACGCTTCACCGGCAACCGTTACACACTCGACCGTTCCACGACGTCGGCGAACTCGGCGTGTTCGCTGGACACCCGGGTTCGAGACAAGTTCAAGATCAACACGACCCCCTGCGGCGATCCCGCCACGGATTCCGTACCCTTTGCCCATTTGCGGTGCCGATTTCCTCCGTCATACCACGTCACCAGCACTGAAAATGTGCTGTTATCAAGATCAAACACCGAGGTCACGTGCACTTTTGTATAATTACTGACGCTTACGAAAGTTACTATCCGGTTCCGAGATTCGGGACATAGCCTGGTCAGACCGCAGACATGCTGTTATTCTTAAGTTAGCTGACTTATAACGTCCAACTTCACACGCGGCGATCACGCCAGGATTCGAGGTATTAGCTGATGACCACGGCAGGTAACCCGATACCCGCGGCGTCGCCCACCTCGCAGTTCGTTGCTGCCGATCAGCCGATCATGGTCTACAGCTGCAGCCGCCTCGGACGTGTCGCCAATCCTCCCAGTTTCTCGCTGGCCGGCTGGCTGCGAACCGGCCGGCGGCGCTGACCCGCCTGCGCATTCACCGGTCCACACAGTGAAAGAGCCCGCCGGTGAAACCGGCGGGCTAACACGTTGCGAGGCGGGTCGAGGCGGATCAGTGCCGCTTGATCCGGCGCACGACCACGATCACGACGATCGCGCCCACGCCCGCGAGTGACGCCGTCACCGCGGGCTTCCTGATGAACCCCACGACTGCGGCCCTGATGTCGTCGGCGACCCGTTGCGGGTTGGCACGCTCGGCCAGCGAGTCGACAGTCAACGCCAGCCGATCGCGGGCCTCGTCGATCTCGCGCTTGATGGTCTCCGGATCGCGGTTCGCCACTGTTTGCTCCTCTAAGCCGGTCCGTGTCGTGGTGCCCTGCCGCACTACCCTAGATCAGCCGGCACCGTTCGATCGGTACCGCCCGACGAGAAGGGATCTTGTGCATGCCGCCAACACCCCGTCTACAGGCAGGTGACACCGCACCCGCGTTCAGTCTGCCGGATGCCGACGGCAACACTGTCAGTCTCTCCGATTACCGGGGCCGAAAGGTCATCGTGTACTTCTACCCGGCGGCATCCACCCCGGGGTGCACCAAGCAGGCCTGCGACTTCCGCGACAACCTCG
This sequence comes from Mycolicibacterium smegmatis, assembly GCF_001457595.1. Taxonomy (GTDB): domain Bacteria; phylum Actinomycetota; class Actinomycetes; order Mycobacteriales; family Mycobacteriaceae; genus Mycobacterium; species Mycobacterium smegmatis. Next base: position 4,860,473 of record NZ_LN831039.1, read on the forward strand.
CCGAACTCAACGACGCGGGCCTCGACGTCGTCGGGATCTCCCCCGACAAGCCCGAGAAGTTGGCCAAGTTCCGCGACAAGGAGGGTCTGACCTTCCCGCTGCTGTCCGACCCCGACAGGTCGGTGCTGACGGCCTGGGGGGCGTACGGAGAAAAGACCATGTACGGCAAGACCGTTCAGGGCGTCATCCGGTCCACGTTCCTGGTCGACGAGGACGGCAAGATCGCCGTCGCGCAGTACAACGTGCGCGCCACCGGCCACGTCGCCAAACTGCGCCGCGACCTGTCGGTCTGACCGCGTGACCTTCAGGTCTGTGTGAACAGCAGGAAGGTCAGGTACGCCAGGTAGGCCACCACCATCGCGCCGCCCTCGGCGCGATGGACGCGGCGCCCCGAGAAGAAGACCGGGATCAGCAACAGGGTCGCGACGACCATGACGGGGATGTCGATCCACACCAGGCTCGAGTTGAGCGGCAACCCGTCCGCAGGCACCAGGCACGTGGCGCCCAGGATCAGCACGATGTTGTAGACGCTGCTGCCCAACAGGTTTCCGATCGCGATGTCGCGCTCGCCGCGCACCGTGGAGACGATCGTCGTCACCAGTTCGGGAGCCGACGTGCCGATCGCGACGATCGTGAGCCCGATCAGCGCGTCGGAGACCCCGAATTCGCGTGCGATACCCACAGCCCCCTCGACGAGCCAATCGGCCCCGACGACCACGACGGTGATACCGACGATCGTCATCGCGAAATACCGTACGAGGCTTCCCGTGTCGGGCATGTCGGGTTCACGCTCTGCGGCGCCGTCGTCGCCTGCCGGCTCACCTCGGTACGCGTACGCGTACTCGTCGACGACGTCCCGGCTCTCGACCCGCGCCGAGCGCACCACCACCACGGTGTACGCGACCGCGGCACACAGCAGGATCACGCCGTCGACGCGCGACAGCGTCCCGTCGATGCACAGCACCCAGAACAGCACCGCTGCCACTGCCATCACGGGCAGATCGAGACGCAACGTGCGCCGCTGAATCGCCAAGGGCCGCAACAGTGCACTGAGCCCGAGGATGAACAGCAGGTTCACGGTGTTGGTGCCCGCGATGTTGCCGACCGCGAGCGCACCGCTACCCTCGGTGGCCGCCGTCACGCCCACGGCCAGTTCGGGCAGACTCGTCCCGATAGACACCACCGTCATACCGACGACGATGGGGCTGATACCCATTCGCGACGCCATCTGGGCACCACCGCGAACCATCACCTCTGACCCGAACGCCAGGGCGAGCAGGCCCGCCACGAACCAGGCAGCGCTGCCCAGCACGGTCCGTCAGCGGCCGAGCGCGTCGAGCAGCAACGCCTCCGCGGTCGCGGCCTTCTCGAACACCCCGAGGTGCAGGCTCTCGTTGATGCTGTGGGCTTGTGTGCCCGGATCTTCCACACCGGTCACCAGGATCGTCGCGTCCGGGAACGCCGCGGCGAACTCCGCGATGAACGGGATCGACCCGCCCATCCCCATGTCCACGGGTTCGTGGCCCCAGGCCTTGCCGAACGCCGCGCGGGCGGCGTCGTACACCGGCCCGCTCGCGTCGATGGCGTAGGGCTGCCCGATGTCACCGGGTGTGACCGTGACCTTCGCGCCCCACGGCGTGTTCGCCTCGAGGTGACGCGTCAGGGCCTCCAGATGCGCGCGGGCATCGCCGCCGGGGGCCACGCGCATGCTGATCTTGGCGCGCGCCCGCGGGATGAGGGTGTTCGACGACTTGCCGATGGGCGTGGTGTCGATCCCGATGACGGTCACGGCGGGCTTGGCCCACATGCGTTGCACCACTGAGCCCGAACCGATCTCGGACACGCCGTCGAGCAGACCGGATTCCTGCCTGACCCAGTCCACGCCGCGGTCGACGTCGGCCGCGGTGGCCTCGTGCAGACCTTCCACCGCGACGTTGCCCTCGTCGTCGTGCAGGCTCGCCAGCAGCCGTACCAACACGCTCAGCGCATCGGGAACCACGCCACCCCACAGGCCGGAATGCAGGCCGTGGTCGAGCGTGGCCACCTCCACCACGCAGTCCGCCAGACCGCGCAGCGACACCGTGAGCGCGGGTTGTTCGGTGCTCCAGTTGTCGGAGTCGGCGATGATGATGACATCGGCGGCCAGCGCGTCGCGGTGCGCCGCGAGCAGCGCGCCCAGCGACGGTGAACCGGACTCCTCCTCGCCTTCGACGAACACCGTCACGCCGACCGGCGGCTTGCCGTCGAAGGCGCGCACCGCCGCGAGATGCGTTGCGATGCCTGCCTTGTCGTCGGCGGTGCCCCTGCCGTAGAGCCGGCCGTCACGTTCGGTCGGCTCGAACGGCGGTGAATCCCATTGCGCCGGGTCACCTTCCGGCTGCACGTCGTGGTGGGCGTACAGCAGCACCGTCGGCGCCCCTGGCGGCGCGGGGTGGTGCGCGATGACCGCGGGCGCGCCGCCCTCGCTCACGATGCGGACGTCGCCGAACCCGGCATCGGTCAGCAGCTTCGCGACCGCCTCGGCGCTGCGTGTCACCTCGCCGCGGCGGGCCGGATCGGCCCACACCGATTGGATGCGGACCAGATCCTCAAGATCCGCCCGCACCGAAGGCAACACCTGCTTGACCCGCGCGACCACATCACTCATACCGGTGAGCCTAGTGGCGAGGTGGCGGAGTGCGCCTAGGGCTCTTCGATGATCGCGACCGCGGCGGCGGTCTGATCCTCGTGCGTGAGCGACACGTGGATGGTCACGTCCTCCAGGTGTTTGGCGATCTCACCGGACAACCGCACCTTCGGACGGCCCCACATGTCGGTCACCACCTCGATGTCGCGGTGGATCCCTTCCGGCAGGGCGGGCCGCTTGGAGAACCGAGAGCTCGACCAGGCCTTGATCACGGCTTCCTTGGCGGCCCACCGGGCCGCCAGGTGCCGGGCCGCCGACGAACTCTTGTCCGCGGCGTCCCGGCGCTCACCTGGCGTGAACGTCTCGGCGAACACGGTGCCCGGCCGGTCGACCTGCTCGGCGAAATCCGGGATGGACACCAGATCGATACCGACTCCGACTATCGCCATAGAAGCGAACCTAGTCGACGGTGTCCTCGCCGAGTCACTCCACTCCCTTCGACACGATCACAGGACGTACTGATCGTTCTCGCCGAGGCGCGCGTCCGTGCTGAGCAGCATGGCCGCCTCCTGGCGCTTCTCGGGCACGTCGTGGTCGAACCGGCGGTCGGCAGGCTTCTCGTACATCGGCCGCCCACCGGCGATCGCGCTGACCAGCCGTCGCTGACCGGCGAGCATGCGCTGCTCGGCCCGCGTGCGGTAGTCCTCGCGCTCGGACGGATCCAGCGCGGCGATGAACGCCTCGGGATGCACCAGCGCCACCAGACCCGACACGTGCCCGAACCCGAGGCTGGTCACCAGACCGGCCTTGAGCGGGAACTTGCCGCGCAGGTCCAGGGGCTCACGCACCCACACGAAGTGGCCCGAGGTGGCCAGCTCGTCGTCGACGCAATCCAGGCTGCGGTTCGGCGGGATGACCCCGTCGCGCAGGATCTGGCACAGGCCCATCATCTGGAACACCGCGGCGCCGCCCTTCGCGTGACCGGTCAGTGTCTTCTGGCTGACGACGAACAGCGGGTTACCCGGCGCCCGGCCCATCGAGTCCGCGATCCGCTCGTGCAGCTCGGTCTCGTTGGGGTCGTTGGCCAGCGTCGAGGTGTCGTGCTTGGAGATCACCGCGATGTCGTCGGCACCGACGCCCAGCTGGGCCAGCGACCGTGCCAGCGTCGACTCCCTGCCGCCGCGGGCGGCGCCCAGGGCACCGAGTCCCGGAGCCGGGATGGACGTGTGCACACCGTCGGCGAAGCTCTGCGCGTAACCGACGACCGCGAGCACCGGCAGACCCATCTTGAGCGCGAGATCACCGCGGGCCAGCAGGATGGTGCCACCACCCTGGGCCTCGAGGAACCCGAGCCTGCGACGGTCGTTGGCGCGCGAGAACTTCGAGTCGCTGATGCCCTTGGCCCGCATCATCTCGGTGTCGGCCGTGGCGGCCATGTCACCGAATCCGATGATGGCCTCCAGCGTCAGATCGTCGAAGCCGCCGGCGATGACCAGGTCGGCCTTGCCGAGCTTGATCTTGTCGACGCCCTCTTCCACCGAGACCGCTGCCGTGGCGCACGCACCCACCGGGTGGACCATCGCGCCGTAACCGCCCACATACGACTGCATGACATGTGCGGCAACGACGTTCGGCAGGACCTCCTGCAGGATGTCGTTCGGCTTGGCCCGGCCCAGCAGGTTGCCGTGGTACATGGTCTGCATCGAGGTCATGCCGCCCATGCCGGTGCCCTGCGTGGACGCCACCTGGCTGGGGTGCACCCAGCGCATCAGCTCGGTCGGTGTGAAGCCGGACGACAGGAACGCGTCGACGGTCGCGACGATGTTCCACAGCGCCACACGGTCGATCGAGCTCGCCATGTCCGGGCTGATGCCCCAGACCGTGGGGTCGAAGCCCGTCGGGATCTGCGCACCCACGGTCCGCGACAGCTTGGTCTTGCGCGGCACGCGGATCTCGGTGCCCGCCTTGCGGGTCACCTCCCAGTCGGACGAATCCGGCAGCGGGCGGGCCACGGTGTGCTCGGGGTCGAACTGCACGAACGCACGCGCATCGGCCTCGCTGGACACCACGAACGTGAAGTCCTTGTCCAGGAACACACTCACCAGCAGCGGCGACGCGTGATCGGGGTCGATCGCGCCGTCGTCGACGAACTCGCGGATACCGCAGCGCTCCACGACCGCGTCGTGATAGCGCTCCACGATCTCGCACTCGGGCACCAGTTCACCGGTCTCGGTGTCGTACCAGCCGGCCTTGGGATCGTCCTCCCACTTGACCATGCCGGTCGTCCACGCGAGTTCGAGCACGCCGGCCGCCGACAACTCGCCGGAGACCTCCATCTCGAAGCGCGTGCGCGACGAACCGTACGGGCCGAGTTCGGCACCACCGACGATGACGACCAGATCGGCCGGGTCGACGTCGAGGTCGTCCCATTCCGGAGCCGGCGCCGGGTTGTAGCCCCGCGGCGGCGACGGCAACGCGCGGATGGTTCCCGCGGGCGCCTCGTCGTCGGATTCGTCTGCCGCACCGGACATCTCCTCGCGGGCCTTGGCAGCCAGCTCGGCCATGTCGATCTTGATGTCGCCCAGACCGCCGGTCAGGTCGACCTTCACCGGCGCACCCGCCGCGGCCACCTTGGTCTCCACCGTGCAGAGATCCAGCAGCATCGCCGCCATCTCGTCGGTGGTGTAGGTGGTCACGCCTGCCTCTTCGACCGCGCTGACGATGGCGTCGTTCTGGCCCATCAGGCCGGTGCCCTTGGTCCAGCCGATCAGCGCATGCGCCAGGCTGACCCGCTCGGCCCACGACTTCTCGGCGCTCCAGCGGTTCTCCAGCGCGTCGAGTGCCGATTTGGCCTCGCCGTACGCGCCGTCGCCACCGAACATGCCGCGGTTCGGCGAACCCGGCAGCACGACGTGCAGACGCGACGCGATGTCACGCTCGGCGCCGATCTTCGACAGCCCGCTGATGAGCCGCTGCACGGCCCACAACAGCACCTTCATCTCCATCTCGGCGCGCGAGCCGACCTCGGACATGTCCCCGGCCACACGCGGTGCGGCGAACGGGAACAGCAGCGTCGGGGTCTGCGCATCCTTGAGGTGGATCGACTGCGGCCCAAGGCTTTCGGTCTGCTCGGTACCGACCCACTCCACGAGCTTGTCGATATCGCTGTAGGAGGCCATGTTCGCCGGGACCACCCACAGGGTGGCGTCGAACCGGGCGTGGTCGCGGTAGAGCTGCTTGTAGAACGCGAGCCGGTCGTCGTCCAGACGCGAGGTCGTGGCGATGACCGTGGCGCCGCCGTCGAGCAGCTGCCCGACGACCGATGCCGCGATCGAGCCCTTCGACGCGCCGGTGACCACAGCGACCTCGTCGCTGTAGCGGCCCTTGCCCGGGTTCTCCGCACCGGCGGCGATCCGGCCGAACAGCGACGCGTGGACGTTGCGGCCCGCGGCAAGCGCCTTGCCCTGCCACCAGTTCGCCTGTGTCGCAACCACATGGCCCGTGCCCTCGAAGCGCTGCGAGAGCTGCTCCCACTGCGCGTCGATGTCGCCTTCTTCGGCCAGCCAGAGCTTGACCAGGTCCTCGCGGGCGCTGGCCCACCGGTCGTCGAACACCACGGCCTTGCGGGCGTCGAACGTCGGAGCCACCAGACGCGGCCAGTCCGAACCGAGTTCGGCGGTGACCAGGTCGATCAGCTCGGCGTCGGTGGCCGCCTCCGGGGTGGTGACGACGTCGGAAAGACCCAGCTGGTTGAGCACCAGGCGCGCGGCCGAGGCCAGCACACCGTCGGGACCGGTGACCTTCTCGGCGAACTCGCCGAGTGCCGCGGAGTCCACGACACCACCCGAGGCGCCACCCGCCGACGGCAGCGAGACCGAAATCCCGCGCCGCGCAGCGACTGCCGCGACAGCGCCGTCGATGACCTTGTCGACGTCGGCCGCCGACGCCAGAGCACCGGCGTGCAGACCACCCAGGTCGCCACCGCGCACGCTGCTGCCCTCACGCGTGCCGAGCGCGAACTCGACGGTCACGTGCTTGGCCCAGCCCGGCCCCAGCTCCCAGGTCTTGGTGACGCGCTCGGTGATGTACGCCGGACGTTTGCCCGACGGTCCGAGCACGGTACGCAACTGGTCGTTGATCGCGTCCGAGAGCACCGGGCCGAACGGCTTGTAGGTGCGGGCGAGCTTGGTCACCTGCCCCTTGAGCGCACCCAGATCCGCTTCTGCCGCACCGTCGATCGCGCCGAGGTTCAGCTCGGAACCGAGGTCGACCAGCAGCTGGTTACGCCGCGAGGACGCGCCGTCGGTGATCGACTCGATGGAGTCGAGCGCCTCGATCTGGTCGATGCGCATCTTGGCGCTCAGCGCGATCAGCGCCACTGTCGCGTCCGCGGCATCGAACGTGATGTCGTCGGGGCGGGGTCCGCCGGACGGCGCCGCGGGCGCGGCGACCGGAGCCGGGGCCGCCGCAGCAGCAGGCGCCGCCTCGGCGGGCGCATCTGCCGTGGGCTCGTCGGCCTCGGGCTCGGGTTCCGGATCGGTGTCGGTGGCGAACAGCACCGCGGCGTCACGCTCGGAGTTGAGCACCTCGACGGTGCTGTGCGAGTACTCCGGGAGCTTGAGCGTGTTGGTCGCCAGGCCGGCCACGGTCGGGGCCGACTTCACGCCGATCTCGACGAACCGCTCGACACCGAGACCGCCTGCGGCCTCCTCGATGAACAGCAGGTCCTGCGTCTCGATCCAGCGCACCGGGCTGGCGAACTGCCATGCCAGAAGCTCGATGACGACCTTGCGGCACAGTTCCTTCGGCTTCTCGTTGCGCCACGTGTCGTAGTCGGCGAGCACCTCGTCGAGCGGCTCGGCGGGCACCAGGTCCCGGATCTCCTGGATGAAATCGCGGTCCAGGGTGAACGGCCGGGGCACCAGGTTCGGGATGTAGCGCCCGATGATCAGCTCGGGATCCTTGTCGCGCGGCATGACGCGCTCCAGGCTGCGCCGGAAGTCGGCCACGCCGACCCGCAGCACGCTCGAGTGGAACGGCACGTCGATGCCGGGCACCAGGATGAACGACCGCTTGCCGCCGGTGATCTGGCGACGACGCTCGATCTCCTCCTCCAGCGCCTCCAGGCCTGCGACCGTGCCCGCGATGGCGTACTGCGAGCCGCGCAGGTTGAAGTTCACGATCTCCAGGAACTCACCCGTGCGCTCGGAGATCTCGGCGACGAAGTCCTTGACGTCGGCGTCGTCGAGGTCGATCTGGCTGGGCCGGATCGCGGCCAGGCGGTAGTTCGACCGGCCCAGTTCGTCACGCGGCACGATGTCGTGCATCTTGCTGCCGCGGTGGAACACGACCTCAAGCAGTGCCTCCAGCTCGTACACGCCGGACACGCATGCCAGCGCGGTGTACTCACCGACGGAGTGACCGCACGCGATCGCGCCCTCGACGAACGCACCCTGCTCACGCATCTCGGCGACCTGCGCGGCCGCGACGGTCGCCATGGCGACCTGGGTGAACTGCGTCAGGAACAGCACGCCGTCGGGGTGGTGGTAGTGCACGCCCGAGGCGATCAGGCTGGTGGGGTTGTCGCGCACGACGTGCAGCACCGAGAACCCGAGGGTCTCGCGGGTGAACTTGTCGGCCGAGTCCCACACCTTGCGGGCGGCCTTCGAGCGGGCACGGACCTCCATGCCCATGCCCTTGTGCTGGATGCCCTGGCCGGGGAACGCGTAGACGGTCTTCGGGGCCGCCAGGCGTGCGGTCGCCGCCATCACCAGCTCCGAGCCGATGCGTGCGGAGACCTCCAGAACCTCTGCGCCGACGTCGATTCCGACGCGGTCGACGCGGAAGTCGACCTGGTCGCCCGGCTTGACCATGCCCAGGAAGCGCGCGGTCCAGCCGATGAGCTTGGCCGGCGGGACGGGCTTGCCGTCGGTGGCGGTGACGACGTGCTGGGCCGCGGCCGAAAGCCACATGCCGTGCACGATCGGGCCTTCCAGCCCGGCCAGCAGCGCTGCGGCGCGGTCGGTGTGGATCGGGTTGTGGTCACCCGAGACCACGGCGAACGGACGCATGTCGACGGGGGCGCCCACGGTGACGTCGCGACGGCGGCGGCGCGGGGTGTCGGTGGCGTTGTCGGAGATCGCACCACCGGCGCGCACCGGGTCGGTCAGTTCGGCCGCACCGGTGCGGCCGCGGATCGCGAACCGCTCCTCCAGCGTGGCCAGCAGCGCGCCGTCGGCGGCGTTGCGCACCTCGACCGAGACCGGGACCACGCGGCCCACCTCGGTGTCGGTCGCCGCGGAAGCCTTTGCGGTGACGGTGAATTCGGCCGGCTCCTTGGGCAGCTCGGCCAGCAGACGTGCGGCGTGGTCGAGGTGCACGAGGCTCAGCAGACCCTCGATGACGGGGAATCCGGCGTCGGTGGCCGCCGAACCGATCGCGGCGAACACCGCGGGCCAGCAGCGGCCGACGAGGGCGTCGGGCACGACGGTGAGCGTCGGGGCCAGCGGGGCGCCGAACGTCGCGGTGACACCCGTGTGGTCGGCGACGCGCTCGGGATCCCAGTCGACGGTCACGGTCGCGGTGTTGTCGACGACCTTCGGCAGGTTCTCCGGTCCCTCGACACCGGCCGCGATCGCGAGCACGGCGCGCATGGCGGTCGCGGCGTCGTCGACCTCGACGATGGGCGCGCCACCGCTGCGGACCACGTCGGTCAGCGTGAAGCGGATCTCGATCCAGGTGCCGGACAACGGAACCGACAACACGACGTGCTGATCGTCGGCGACCTCAAGGCGTGCGCCCGTGGACGGGTGCGACGCGGAGCGGTTGTCCGAACCTTCCCGCACCTGCCACTCCGTGGGCGCGGCGATGCGGTGCACGGGGTTGACCGACATGCGGCCGGCCCACAGTACGTCGGGGGCGTCGAGCACGACGGCCAGCGGACCGCTCGCGTCGCGACGGGCCTGACGGCGCGAGAGCACCTCGACGGGCTCGGCGCCCGCGCCGAGCACCTCGTCGACCGCGGCCTGCTCGAAGCGGTCCAGCAGTTCACCGACGGGCTCGTCGACGCGGGTGATGCCCGCGACGGCCGCGGTGCCCGGGATGACGCAGACCTGATCGGCCTCGTAGCGGGCGTCGTGCGCCTGCCACAGCGAGTCACTGCGCCACCAGCGGCGCACGTCCTTGTCGATGACCGGGACGAAGTTGACGGGCTTGCCGAGCGTCTTGCACAGCTCGACGAAGAACGGCACGTCGGCCGGGTGCAGGACGACGGTCTCGGCGTCCGGGTAGCGCTGCAGCAGCGCGGTGATGGCGGCCTCGGGGTCCTCCAGCAAACGCTCGCCGTCGGCATCGGCGTCGAACAGCGTCTCGATGGGCCCGAAGTCCTGCGGGTGCAGACGCGCCTCGGCACGCTTGAGCATCTGCTCGAAGCGGTCGCGCCAGGTGATGTCGAGCCACGGCGAATCCGGGCGCTTGGTGTCGGCGGTGCTGTTGCCGTCGCCGATCGCGAGTTCGACGTAGCGGCGCAGCCACTGCAGGTAGGTCATCTCGGCGACGTCACCGAAGTACGGCTTGGCGGTCTGCGCCATCGCGGCGATGATCTCGTCGCGGCGCTCGGCGACCGCGTCGGCGTCACCGGCGACCTCGTCGAGCAGACGCCCGCAGCGTGAGGCGGCGTTGTCGATCTCGTGGATGTCGGCGCCGAGCTGGCTGCGACCTGAGGCCATGCCGTTGGCGGCCTTGCCCGCACCCACCCACGCTTCGGTGCCCTTGGTCTCCACCAGCAGCTGCTTGACCTGCGGGCTGGTGGTCGCCTCCAGCGTCGCCATCGCGGCGGTGCCGACCAGGATGCCGTCGATCGGCATGAGCGGGTAGCCGTGCACCTCGGCCCAGCGGCCCGACAGGTACTCGGCCGAACGCTCGGGCGTGCCGATGCCGCCGCCGACGCAGATCGTGATGTTGGAACGCGACCGCAGCTCGGAGTAGGTGGCCAGCAGCAGGTCGTCGAGGTCCTCCCATGAGTGGTGGCCACCGGCGCGGCCGCCCTCGATGTGCACGATCACCGGCTTGGTGGGGACCTCGGCGGCGATGCGGATGACCGAACGGATCTGCTCGACCGTGCCCGGTTTGAACACGACGTGGCTGATGCCGACCTCGTTGAGTTCGTCGATGATGTCGACGGCCTCTTCGAGGTCCGGGATGCCCGCGCTGACGACGAGGCCGTCGATCGGGGCGCCGGACTGCCGGGCCCGCTGCACGAGGCGCTTGCCGCCGACCTGCAGCTTCCACAGGTAGGGGTCGAGGAACAGCGTGTTGAACTGGATCGCGCGGCCGGGCTCCAGCAGGGTCTCGAGCTCGGCGATGCGGTCGTTGAAGATCTGCTCGGTGACCTGCCCGCCGCCTGCGAGCTCGGCCCAGTGGCCTGCGTTGGCGGCCGCGGCGACGATCTTGGCGTCGACGGTCGTGGGCGTCATGCCCGCGAGCAGGATCGGGGAACGCCCGGTGAGCCGGGTGAACTTGGTCTCGAGCTTGACCGAGCCGTCGGGCAGCTTCACCACGGTCGGGGCGTAGCTGGACCACGGGCGGGCCACCTCGGGCACCGCGCCGACGGTGAACAGGTTGCGCTGGCCGCCGCGGGTGGCCGCCGGGACGATGCCGATGCCGAGGCCGCGGATGACGGGCGCGGTCAGCCGCGTCAGGATGTCGCCGGGGCCCAGGTCGAGGATCCAGCGCGCGCCTGCCTCGTGCAGTTCGGTGATCTCGTCGACCCAGTCGACCTGGCGGACCAGGATGGATTCGGTGAGCTCCTTGGCGAGCTCGACGTCGAGGCCCACGGTCTCGGCCCAGCGGCCGACGATCTCGATGCCGTCGGACAGGCGCGGGGTGTGGAAGCCGACCTCGACCTGCACGGGGTCGAAGACGGGAGCGAAGACCGCGCCACCGCGCAGCTTGTTCTTGCGCTCGGCCTCTTCCTTCTCGGCGATCTGGGTGCAGTACAGCTCGAAGCGCGACAGCTGCTCGGGGGTTCCGGTGATGACGACCGAGCGGCGTCCGTTGCGGATGGACAGCACGGGGGGCAGCACGGTGCGCACGTCGGAGGAGAACTCCTCGAGCAGCTCGTAGATGCGCTCGGGGTCGGCGTTGGTGACCGACACCATCGGCGGGCGGTCCCCCAGCACGGTGATGCCGCGGCGACGCGCGACGAGGGTGCCCGCGGCACCGATCAGCTGCGCCAGGGCCAGCAGCTCGACGTCCTTGGCGCCCTTGGCGGCCAGCGCCTGCACCGCCAGCACACCCTGAGAGTGGCCTGCGACGGCGACCGGCGGGGTGGCGGTCAGATCCATGCCCTGACGCGCCAGCGCGCGTACCGCGGCGATCTGGGTGAGCAGGACACCCGGCACCGACACGGCGGCGGACGTCAACTGCTTGTCGGAGGGCACGGGCTCTTCGGCGGCCAGTGCACGCACCCACTGCAGGGGCTCGAAGCCGATCGGGCGGACGACGACCAGTTCGGACGCGACGGGCTCCAGCAGCAGCTCGGCCTCACCGGCCAGCGTCGCGAGCTCGGACTCGATACCGGCCGAGGACACCAGTTCCTCGAGGGTCTCCAGCCACGCGCTGCCCTGGCCGCCGAACGCGACGGCGTAGGGCTCGCCGGCACTGAGCCGGTCGACCAGGGCGTGGGCGGTGTCGGCAGCATTCCCGTCGGCCGTACGGTCAGATCCGGACTCGTCGTTCCAACCGGCGGGGACCCGGTCGTGTTCGTAGATCGTCACTGGGCGCTATCTCCTCGTGCTGCTCTGTCTGCTGCTGTCGTTGTCGCGTGTGGGCCTGTCGCGCAGGGCGGCGGCTCGGTGGTCTTGCGGGATCTCGTGGTGGTCTGTGGCGGTCTCGTGGGCGCGACCTGGGCGCCTCGGTGCGTCAGGCCAACGGCGATTCGACGTCGAATCCTGGGGGCGTGCGGAGCGGTCCCGGGTGGGTCTGCTCGCGGCGGCGCCCTAATAAGAGTGGCATAAGAACAGAGCGGCCTTTTCGGCGCGGATCGGTTACTGATGAGTTCTACGCACGGGTAACCGTCGGTAACGTTACGCGCCGCCGACGGGCGGCCCGAGGCGTTCAGGACAAACGTCCTGTTGGCAGGTGGTTACGGCCGAGTAGGGACAACACCGCAGATCAAGGCAGCATTGTTATCTAATCGTTATCTAAATTTACGGGCCGGCAGACGCGTCTCGCTCAACCGCCGGAGAGTCGACAATCCGACCGAAACTGTCTAGTGAGCCGTACGGCTTGGCTCAAAAAGTTTGCTGAAAATATTACTAGTCAGTAAGGTTTTGCCGCCGCCGCGGTCCTGCGGCCGGTCGGTCGGTCCCTATCGCGGCGTGCGGACGTGGTTGATGCCGACCCGGATCCCGCCAGCTGTGCGCTTGTCGATCTGCACCTCGTGCGGGCGCGCGGCAGGGTGCGTCAGCTTCTCGGCGAACCCCGGTTGCACTGCCGAAGGCAGGAACGGGGGCCATCCCGCAAAGCCTTCTCGAGGGTCCTGGCGTCGACGCACGCGGCGACCCGCCGCTCGCGGGCACCGCGCCGGTGGCCCGCGGATACGGAGCGACCTGGCATTCGCACTGCTCGTAGCCCAGGATCGTCGTCGATCGAGGTTTTGAGCCGCGCGCCGCAGGAGCCGCCCGCGGCAACGTGTGACCGCCGCCCGCGCTCGGTCGGCGCACCCGCGGCATGCGAACCGAACCGATCCGCGGTGTCCGACTCTCCCAACCGACGGCAGGACGCGATCTTGAGCCCGTTCCGGTAGAGATCGCGTGCCTCCTTCGAGCCGGAGGGCGCACCGAACCGCCGCGCGCCGCCGGGTCTGCGTCCGGATACGTGGCGGATCGGGCCGATTGCTCCTGCGGCACGGATGCCGGAAACCTTGAGCGCGCCGGCCGAGTGACCGAGCAGCATGCCGGGTGGGCCCGCCGAAGCCTTCGGGACGCAGTTTGCCGACGAGACGAAATCCGTGGCCTGAACAGGCTCATCACACGAAATCAAGATTGAGACTGCGAACACACCGCGGAATTCTTACGATGAGCCATGCCTTCGGGGAGGGTCCAGAAAACGGCCGGCACACCACACGGCTCAGGAGCCACCGCCGTCGGTTCTGCGGATGCGGCGCCCCGCATCGAACTCGTCGGGGTCCGCAAGGTGTTCGGAGACGGCCGCCGCGAGGTCGTGGCGGTCGACCACGCCGATCTGACGGTCGCCGACGGCGAACTGTTCGCGATCCTCGGACCGTCCGGGTCGGGCAAGACCACGGTGCTGCGGATGATCGCGGGTTTCGAGACCCCGACCTCGGGGACCATCCGGCTCGGTGGGACCGACGTCACCGGGGTGCCCGCGCGGCACCGCGATGTCAACACCGTGTTCCAGGAGTACGCGTTGTTCCCCCACATGACCGTCGCGCAGAACATCGAATACGGCCTGCGGGTGCGCGGCGTCGGCAAAGCCGAACGACGCCGCCGTGCGGCCGACGCGCTCGACATGGTGCGGCTGACCGATCAGGCGCGCAGGCGCCCCATCCAGTTGTCGGGCGGCCAGCGACAGCGCGTCGCGCTCGCACGCGCACTCGTCGGCCGCCCGCGTGTACTGCTGCTCGACGAACCCCTCGGCGCACTCGACCTCAAGCTGCGCGAGCAGATGCAGGTCGAACTCAAGGCGATCCAGCGCGAGGTGGGGATCACGTTCGTCATCGTCACCCACGACCAGGACGAGGCCCTCACGCTGTGTGACCGGCTCGCGGTGTTCAACAACGGCCGCATCGAGCAGGTGGGCGGGGCCCGCGAGGTCTACGAACACCCTGCCAACCGCTTCGTCGCCGACTTCGTCGGCACCTCGAACGTTCTCGACGGCGAGGACGCCGTGGCGGTGTTCGGCCGGTCGGGCACCCTCGCGGTGCGGCCCGAGCGCATCGCCGTCGCCCCCGCGGGAACAGAACCGGCAGCCGGGCACCGCGGCATCGCGGCGACGGTCACCGAGATCATCTACGCGGGCCCGCTCACCCGCATCGCCGCGACCACCGCGGGCGGGGTCGCCGTCAACGCCAGCGTGCTCACATCGAGTTCGTCTCTGCCGCAAGATATCTCCCACGGTTCTCCGATCACGTTGACGTGGCCGGAGTCCGCCGTCCACCACCTCGACTGATGCTCACGAAGGGGCCGACGATGAAGTTCTCTGCCATGCGCAATGCCGTGCGTACCGCGTTCGTGCTCGCCGCGTGTGCGACGCTCGTCGCCGCCTGCTCGGATTCGCAGCAGAACGGCGGCGGTGAGGGCGGCTCACCACCGCAGATGGAACCGCTGAGCGCCGTGGGCGACGGCGAAGGCCAGTTGAACCTGGTCGCGTGGGCCGGTTACGCCGAGGACGGCTCCAACGATCCGGCGGTCGACTGGGTGACACCGTTCGAGCAGCAGACCGGGTGCCAGGTGAACGTGAAGGTGGGCAACACCTCCGACGAGATGGTGCAGTTGATGAGAAGCGGCCAGTACGACGGTGTCTCGGCATCCGGCGACGCCACGCTGCGGCTCATCTACGCCGGTGACGTCGCGCCGGTGAACACCGATCTGGTGCCCAACTACGCGACGGTCTCGGACTTCCTCAAGGACAAGCCGTGGAACTCCGTCGACGGCCAGATGTACGGGGTTCCACACGGCTGGGGCGCAAACCTGTTGATGTACAACGTCAACGTGGTGCGCGACGCCCCCAATTCGTGGGCCGCGGTGTTCGACGACGCCGCCAAGTACAGGGGCAAGGTCACCGCGTACGACTCCCCCATCTACATCGCCGACGCGGCGCTGTACCTGTCGAAGTCCAAGCCGGAACTCGGCATCGAGGACCCGTACTCGCTGACACCCGAACAACTCGACGCCGCAACCGAACTGCTCAAGACCCAGCGCGAGAACATCGGCGAGTACTGGTCGGACTACACCAAGGAGGTGCAGGCCTTCGAGTCGGGCACCTCGGTGATCGGCACCACCTGGCAGGTCATCGCCAACACCATCGGCGCGGACAACAAGGTCCAGGTCAACACCGTGCTGCCCAAGGAGGGGTCGACCGGTTGGTCGGACACCTGGATGCTGTCGTCGAAGGCCGCCCACCCGAACTGCATGTACAAGTGGATGGACTGGATCATCTCTCCCGAGGTCAACGCACAGGTCGCGGAGTACTTCGGCGAGGCGCCGGCCCAGACGAAGGCGTGCGAACACACCACCCAGAAGGACTTCTGCGACATCTACCACGCGACCGACGCCGACTTCGCCGCCAAGATCGCCTACTGGACCACACCGCAGACCAAGTGCGTCGACGGAAGCGGCGACGGCTGCACGGCCTACAGCGAGTGGGTCGACAAGTGGCAGCAGGTCAAGGGCTGACAGACCGGGCTCGGCTGGCGTTCCTGCTGACGCCGCCGCTGGCCTGGCTGGTCGTCGCCTATCTGGGATCGCTTGCGGTACTTCTCGTTTCGGCCTTCTGGCAGACCAACGAGTTCACCGGCGCGGTGGTGCGCGCCTTCACGCTGCACAACATCGAGCGCGTGCTCACCGACGAGGTGTTCCGCGTGGCCACGCTGCGCACGCTCGGGGTGGCGCTGACCGTCACGGTCATCTGCGCGGCACTCGCCGTGCCCATCGCGCTGTACATGGCCAAGATCGCCTCGCCGCGTGCCCGGCTGATCCTGGTGGTCGCGGTGACCACGCCGCTGTGGGCCAGTTACCTGGTCAAGGCCTACGCGTGGCGCATGCTGCTCTCCCCGGAGGGACCGTTGTCGTGGGCGACGGGGTTCACGCCCGGCTACGGCATCGTCGCCACCGTGGCCACCCTGACCTATCTGTGGTTGCCGTACATGGTGATCCCGGTCTACGCGGCGTTCGAGCGGATCCCCGACGCGCTGGTCGACGCCAGTTCGGACCTCGGCGCGTCCGATTTCGCGACCATGCGGATGGTGCTGGCCCCGTTGGTCTTCCCGGGGATCGCGGCGGGCTCGATCTTCACGTTCTCACTGTCGCTCGGCGACTACATCGCCGTGACGATCGTCGGAGGGAAGACGCAGATGCTGGGCAACATCATCTACGGCCAGCTCGTCACCGCCAACAACCAGCCGCTTGCGGCCGCGCTGTCGATCATCCCGCTCGCCGCGATCGTCGCCTATCTGCTGGCGATGCGGCGCACGGGTGCACTGGAGAACGTGTGATGTTCTCGCGCAACGGGATCAGGGCGTTACGGATCTGGACCGCCGTGGTTCTGGTGTTCCTGTACATCCCCCTGCTGCTGGTCCTGATCAACGCGTTCAACGCATCCCGCACGTTCGCGTTCCCGCCGACCGGTTTCACGCTGGCCTGGTGGGCCGACGCGGCCCGCAGCCCGGGCATGTGGCACGCGCTGGCCAACTCCGTGGTGGTCGGTCTCGCGGCCACCGCGATCGCCCTGGTGCTGGGCACCATGATCGCGTTCGCCGTGCAGCGGCACCGGTTCTTCGGGCGCACCACGGTGAGTTTCCTCGTGGTGCTGCCGATCACGCTGCCGGGCATCGTCACCGGCATCGCGCTCAACGCGACGTTCACCTCGGCGCTCGGGCTGATGCTCGGGATGGCCACGGTGATCATCGGCCACGCGACGTTCTGCATCGTGATCGTCTTCAACAACACCCAGGCGCGGCTGCGTCAGATGGGTTCGAGCCTGCAGGACGCGTCGGCCGATCTCGGCGCGTCGTCGTGGCAGACGTTCCGGTTCGTCACGTTCCCGATGATGCGCGGCGCGTTGCTCGCCGGCGCGATCCTGGCCTTCGCGCTGTCGTTCGACGAGATCGTGGTGACGACGTTCACCGCGGGACCCACGGTGCAGACACTGCCGATCTGGATCTTCTCGAACCTCTTCCGGCCCAATCAGGCGCCGGTGATCAACGTCGTGGCGGCGGCACTGACCGTGTTGGCGATCATCCCGGTATGGCTCGCGGGGCGTTTCGGGGGTGACCCCGCCGGAGCGCGGGTCTAGTCAGGGTCTCGACGCCTGCTTCAGGACGCGCGAAGGTGCAGCGCGCGCCGGAAGGCCCGGTGGAACGAATGGTTGAACGCCCGCGCCACGACCGTCGGCGTGATGTCCACGGCTTGCCCGCTCTCCGGATCGGAGGTGGATACCGCAGCAGCCTGTTCGGCCAGGTCGTCGACCGCATCCGCGGTCAAGCGCGCGACGCGCGCAGCGGTCCCGATCAGCGCCGGCTGATCGTCGCTGGCGGCAACCGCGGCACTGAGCGCGGGGTCGGTCAGCACGAAGACGCCGTCGGCCAACTCGGCGAGGCCTGCCTCGACCAGGGTGCGTGCGTCGGACTCCGACACGTCGGCGGTGATGGGAGAGCGGTGGGCGGTCAACTCGGCCCGCTCGATTCCCAGCGCCTCGGCGAGATCCTGCCCATGGCGGACGCTGCTGAAGAACTCGGCGATGTGTGCCGAACTGAAACCCTTGTTCAGCAACGAAGCGATCAGCCTGAGCTGGGCCACGTGTGCATCGTCGTAGTACGCCGAGCGACCCACCCGGCGAGGCGGGTCGAGGAGCCCGCGCTCGCGGTACGCGCGGATGTTTCGCGCGTTGACACCTGAGAGCTGGGCGAGTTCGTCCAATCGATACTCAGCCAACCCGACGTCCCCCGCGTCGCCCTGAACGGACACCCATGCCGCCACCCTACCTCCGGCCGAACGTAGCGAGCAAATTTTTCAAGCGTGGCGCACAAACGACAGAACAAAGAACTTAGTCGCTCTTATCTGCAGCGATGTCGAGAAATCAGCCGCAGAAACTCCGTGACTATGCAATCTCAGCCAACTCTCAGGCTCGCGTTGCGCGACGGCGGGCCGGCGCACGGTGAGTGAACTCACCTCGGCAAAGATGGAATCCCCCGGCAGCGCTGCGCGACCATGGAGCCGGACATCAGAACAACGAGGGCTCGAAGAAAGGCAGCGTGGTGCGTCCCTGGATCGTGTGGACCACCGGGCTCCTCGCCTACATCATCGCCGTCCTCGACCGCACCACCCTCGGCGTTTCGGGCCTGCAGGCCGCCGACCGGTTCTCCGCCACTCCCACCGTCCTGTCCACGTTCGTCGTGCTCCAGGTCGTCGTCTACGCCGGCGCGCAGGTCCCCGCCGGTGTGCTGCTGGACCGGTTCGGCTCCCGTGTGCTCATCGTGTGCGGCGCAGCGCTCATGGCCGGCGGCCAACTGGTGCTGGCGTTCAGCGAGTCGCTACCGGCCGCGATCGGCGCCCGCGCGATCGTCGGCCTCGGCGACGCGGTCACCTTCATCTCGGTGTTGCGTCTGGTGCCGCACTGGTTCAAACCCTCGCAGGTTCCGTTGCTGACCCAGCTGACGGGCATCTGCGGCCAACTCGGCCAGGTCCTGTCGGCGGTTCCGTTCCTGGCCCTGCTCACCGCGGCCGGCTGGACACCGGCATACCTGTCGGTCGGCGCGTTCGGGCTGCTCGTGATGGCGCTGGTACTCGCCGTCGTCAAGAACACGCCGCACGGCCGCGTCGTGGCCACCGAGACCACCTCGGTGCGCGACATCCCCGGCAGCGTCAAGACCGTCTGGCTGCGCCCGGGCAACCGGCTCGGGTTCTTCACCCACATGGGCACGCAGTTCTCCGTCACGGTGTTCGCGCTGATGTGGGGCGTCCCCTATCTCACGGTGGCGCAGGGTCTCTCGACCGCGGCGGCCGGCGCCCTGCTCACCGTCTCGGTGGTGACGGCGATCTCGGCCGGTGTCGCCATCGGCATCTTCACCGGGCGGCACCCGCACCGCCGATCACGTCTGGTGCTCTGGATCATCGCGAGCAACGCGTCGATCTGGACCATCGTGCTGGCGTTGCCCGGTCCCGCGCCGACGTGGCTGCTGGTGGTCCTCATCGTGATCATCTCGGTGGGTGGTCCGGGGTCGATGGTCGGCTTCGACTTCGCCCGGACGTTCAATCCGAGTGCGACGCTCGGCACCGCGCAGGGCATGGTCAACATGGGCGGATTCCTGGCGTCCCTGATCGTCATGCAGGCGATGGGCGTCGTGCTGTCACATGCCGGTAGCTACTCGTTCGAGTCGTTCCGCCTGGCCTGGACGGTGCAGTACGCCATCTGGATCCTGGCGACCATCGGCATCCTGATCACCCGCCACAAGACCCGCCGGTTGATGGCCGCCGAGCAGGAACGCATGCTGCTCGAAGGGTTCGAGGCTCACCCGCCACGCTGATCGCCGCCGATCCGTTCGGCGACTTTCGCACCGATGCGGCGGTGGCCCCCGGCCTCGTGGCCTGCGACGGCGATCATCGGTGCGGCCGTCACGAGCAGCAGGCACAACGCCATGTCGATTCCTGCCGCGGCCAGGCCGACCGAGGCGACCAGCGGTGCGGCCGCGACCACGAGGAGCACCAGGTAGAAGCGGTCGACGGTGCCGACCAGGGTCGCGTAGATGACGAACATGCCCACCAGGAAGACCGCGACCGGAACCGCCACGGCGAGCACCGTGGCGACCGCATCGAGGTGCGAGTGTCCTTCGACGTGGTAGGCGGCCAGGTGCAGCCCGGCCCCGGTCGCCACGATCGCCCCGAACACGAAGATGTGGAGATAGCCGTACCGGAACGACAGCCTGCGATGCACGTGCAGCAGTTCGGCGGCGGGAACCAGAAAGTACACCCACCACAAGCCGAAGGTGAGACCCGTGCCCGCCATGGCGAGCAGCACGGCGTCCGTTGACCAGCCCTGCTCGCCGACCGCGGCCGTGAGCGATGCCGCGGTGCCCACCACTCCCTCACCGAGCGCGATGATCGCCAGCAGGCCGTACCGCTCGGCGATGTGGTGGGCGTGCCACGGTGTGCCGCCCATGCGGCGTTCGGCCACCAGCGGACCGCAGATCTCGACTGCGACCAGCACCGCACCCGTCGCGAAGAACTCCATGGGCGTGGTCTGCACGAAGATCTGGGCGATCCAGCCGAGCTGCGCCAGCACGAGCGCGGCGGCATAGGTGAGGCACGCCGTGCGGTGCTGCCGGTCCTGCGCGGCCGCCCGCAGCCACTGCGCCACCAGCGCGATGCGCATCACCACGTAGCCGGCCACCATCACGGCGTTGTCGACATGTCCGCCGTGGTCGATCGACGCGAACGTCGCCGGCAGCCCGAGGGCCAGGATGATGACGCCGACCATCTGCAACATGGTCATCGCGCGGTACACCCAGTCGTCGGTGTCGTACGCCGAGGCGAACCACGTGAAGTTCATCCACGCCCACCAGATCGCGAACGTCGCGAAGCCGAACGCCGTCAGCCCGTGCGCGACGTGCCCTTCGGCTATCAGGTGCGCCAGCTGCGAGGCCGCGACGCCGAAGGCGATCACGAACGTGAGGTCGAACAACAGCTCAAGTGGTGATGCCACCCGGTGCTGCTCATGCGGATCACGTCCGCTCATCCGGAAAAGCCGGTGCGCCTGCACAGGTAGCTCGCGTGCCCCCTCGTCCACGTCCTGGATCCTTCCCCCCTCGGCGTCGGCGCGCATCGCGCGGGTGCCGGCAAACATGTTCGCCCGAAATCACAGCAAATGCAGTAGTGCACTACTCGTGTCATACGTGCGTCGCGGCGTCACGATGAGTACGTGCATCGACAGTTTTCGCTGAACCTTCTGGGTGAGTTCGTCGTTTACCGGGATATGAAGCAGCTCGCGCTACCGCCGTCGTGCCGGCGGCTGGTCGCGCTGGCCGCGCTGAAGCAGCGGCCGCTGCACCGTAACTGGGTGTGCGAGACACTGTGGCCCGGAAGCCCGCCGAACAGGGCTGTCGCGTCGTTACGCTCGGCACTGTGGCGGTTGCGGCCGATGGGGGCGGATGCGCTGCTCGAGGTGGCGCCCCAGGAGATCGCGCTCGCTGCGAACGTATGGGTCGACTGGCACGAGATCATCCGGCTCACCGGCGTGCGCGCAGCCCGCGGAGGCGTTGCCGATCCTGCACTCAAGGCCCTGCTCCACAACGGCGACCTGCTCGAGGGCTGGCCCGACACGTGGTGCGCCAGCGAACGTGAGCAGCTCCGCAACCTGCGACGGGACGTGCTCGCCGGCGCGACCGACCAGGACCGCAGGCAGCTTCCGCAGCACGGCTTCAGGAGCCATCTGCTGCACCGGGTGACCGATCCGAGTTGGCCGTGACCGCGCCCGTCGTAGGACTGATCGTGCTGATGTCGGTCGGCCTGCCGCTCGGCGCGTGGGGGTTGCACGACCTGCAGGTGCGTCTGGAGCGCTGGGCCTACGATCGCCACGCCCAGGATTGAGACGGGCTGGCTCTACACCGGGTCGAAGGTGGAGATCAGCCAGTTGCCGTCGATCTTGGTGAGGCCGACCTTGACGCTGCTGGTCGCGAACGACCCGTCGGGGATCTCCTGACTGGTGGTGGTCTGGTTGATGAACAGCAGCACCACCGCGGACTCGGGCTTGATCTCCGACACCGCACCGTTGACGACGGTCGCCTTGGTCTTCACCTTCTTCTGCTGCGCAGCGGGCGCGACGACCTTGGTGGTGAAGTCGGTGTAGTACGAGAGGAAATCACCCGTCAGATGCGTCTTGGCGGTCGCGAAATCCTGGTCGAGGCTTTCCGGTGCGTAGGACAGCAGCGCGACCGTGCCGTCGGTGGCCGCCTTGAGCGCGACCTCGGCCGCGGCCGGATCGGTCTCCTTGTCCACCCGGTATTGCGTCAGGTACACGAACGTCGCCAGTGCGGCCGACGCGACCAGAGCGATTCCGAGCATGATCGGCACGGTCTTGGCCCTGATCGCCTTGAGCACCCCTCGGCTTGGTGCGTGTGCGGGCGCGGGTTCGGTGGCGGTCACGGCCTGGTCGACGGTCTCGGGTGCCTCGACGGCGTCGGAGGTCTGGTCTTGCGCGCTCACGGTACGAACTCGACTTTCGCCAACTTGATCTGGTCGCCGTCCTGCTTGACGGTCACGCTCAGCCGCCAGTTGCGTGGATCTTGATCGGCCCCGGCGGAATTCGAGATCCGCGAGGTAGCCGCGACCAGCACGACCGCGGAGTCATCGGTCATGGAGTCCACCGCGGTGGCGTTCACCTGGGCCTCGGTGGTGACCTTGGCCTGCTCGGCCACCTTGGCGAAGTCCTCGGCGGTCGCCTCGAAGTCGGCGCGGAAGTCGCCGGTCGACATGTCGATGATCCGCTGCACGTCCTCCTTGGCGTGGGTGTGATCGAGCGACATCAACGTGACGACGCCTTGGCGGGCCGCCGCGGCGAACTCGGCGGCACGGCGCTGATCGTCCTGCATCTGCTTGTGGTGGTACATCATGAGGCCGCTCACGGTCAGCAGACCGAGGATGATCACCACCGTCACTCCCGCGGCGATCCACTTCCACACCGGCGCGTTGGTGCGGGTCGTCAGCTTGGCCTCGGGCAACTCTTGCGCCTCTTGCGCCTCCGGCTTTCCGGCGCTGTCCTTCTCGGCTGCTTCGGTGTCCTCGGCGGCTTCGGTGTCTTCGGTGTCTTCGGCGTTCTCGGCGTCTTCCGGCTCGCCGGTTTCGGACTCGTCCACGGACTCGTTCTCGGCGTCGGCTTCGGAGCTGCGCTTGGCGGCCTCCTCGGCCTGCCGCCGCAACCGCAGGGCCTCCGCACGTGCACGCGCGGCCGCGGCGATCGCCTCGGCTTCCGCGGCTTCGGCCTCGGCCTGCTCGGCGAGCAGAAGCGCGTCGTCGGCCGAGAGTTCCCCGGCCGGGGAATCGCTGCGGTCGGCGTCCTGATCGTCACCATGGGATCCGTTGATCACGGGCAACGTAGGCTTGCGGGACGGCATGTGGACCTCCTGTCCGTTCAGCAGCCTGCTCAATGAGAATCACGTTATCAGTTTTTGATAGCGACCCGACCCTGCATCGGCAGCGGGGGCTGGAAAATACCGCTTTTGCTGCGGAAACGTTATTTACGTGCTGTGCGTGGGCTCAGCGTTTGCTGAGTGCTTCACGCGCTTTCAGGTGGTCCTTCATCACCTTGCCCGTGGCATTGAGGGGTAGCTCTTCGAGAAACTCCACATACCGGGGCACCTTATATCCCGCCATGCGCTCACGGCTCCAGGCAATCAGATCCTCGGCCGTGACGCACTGCCGGGTCCCATCCAGTGGCTCCCTGAGCACCACGAACGCCTTGCCCACCTGGCCCATGCGGTCGTCGTCGACGCCGATCACCGCAACCTGTGCGACGTCGGGGTGTTCCAGCAGGAATCCCTCGATCTCGGCCGGGTAGGCGTTGAAGCCGCCCACGATGAACATGTCCTTCTTGCGCCCGATGATGCGCAGACGGCCGGATTCGGTGAACTCGCCGAGGTCACCGGTGTGCAGCCAGCCGTCGGCGTCGATGGCCTCCGCGGTGGCCGCCGGGTCGTCGAGGTAACCCTGCATGACGCTGTAGCCGCGGACCAGCACCTCGCCGTCGTCGGCGAGGTTCACCTCGACCCCGTCGCACGCCGTGCCCACGGTGGTCGCGATGTCGGTGAAGGAGTCGCCCGGGCGCGAGAGCGTCGCGGTGCCCGCCTCGGTCAGACCGTAGCCGGTGGCCACGGTCTCGAACGGCAGCTCCTCGTGGATGCGCCGGATGAGTTCGACGGGAATGTCGGCCGCACCGGTCACCCCCGCGCGCAGCGTCGCCAGCTTGGCCTTGTCCGGCACCCCGAGCAGCGAGTGGTACAGCGTCGGCGGCCCCGGCAACATCGTGACGCGTTCCGTCGCAATGAGTTCCACGATGGCGTCGACGTCGAACACTGCCACGGGCAGCACGGTGGCGCCCCGGATGAGGCTCGCGATACAGCCGGCCTTGTAACCGAACGTGTGGAAGAAGGGGTTCACTATCAGGTAGCGGTCGCCCTCGCGCAGATCGGCCAGGTCGCACCATTCCGCATACAACCGCAGGGTTTGGAGGTGATTCATCATGACGCCCTTGGGACGCCCGGTGGTGCCCGAGGTGTAGACGATGTCGGCGATGTCGGTGCCGCGCAGCCCGCCCACCACGGCCGGCTCGCCAGAGGCCAGGAAGTCGGATTTGATCTCGATCGCGGGCACCCCGGCAGGCACCTCGAAATCCTGCCCCAGGAAACCCTGCTGGCGCAGAACGACTTTCGCGCCGCTGCGGCGGATGACGTCGGCGGCCTCCTCGGCCTTGAAGCGCGTGTTGACCGGGACCACCACGCCGCCCGCGGTGAGCGCGCCGAATGCCGCGATCATCCATTCGGCGGAATTGGGTGCCCAGATGGCCACCCGGTCACCTCGCCCGATCCCGTGTGCGAGAAAGGCGCCCGCGGCGCGGCGCACCCGGTCGGCGAGTTCGACGAACGTGAGGCGCAGCGGACCGGCGGCCCCAGCTGGATTGTCGCCATGGTCGACGACAGCCTCGGCGTCGCCGAACCGGTCCGCTGCGCTCAGGACCATCTCGGGGATGGTCTGCCACGATGGGTGGGTCACGTGGTGACGAGACGTCCCAGGTTGCCGCCCATGATCTTTGCCTGGTCCTCGACCGACAGGTGCTCGAGTGCGGTCACGTAGTGCGTCGGCTCGGCCAGGCCCTCGGGGTGCGGCCAGTCGGAACCGTAGAGCACCTGATCCACACCGATGAGGTTGATCAGGTCGTCGATGCCCTCCTCGTAGAACGGGCTGACATAGATGCGGTTCTTGATCTCCTCGATCGGGTTACCCAGGAACGCCTCCGGAGCCTTCTTGTACACCTCGGCCATGGAGTCCAGAAGCGGGAACATCCATTTCGAGCCGGCCTCGACGATGCCGACCTTGAGCTTGGGATGCCGGAACAGCGCACCGTGGATCACCCACGAGGCCACGGCATCCTGGATCGGGCGCCACTCGTTGAGGATCGACATCGCGTTGGTCTGGAACGGCAGCATCTCCTGCGCGGCACCGTCCCACTCGGAGGTGTAGCGCGAGTAGCCGCTGTCCGACGAGTGCATGCCGACGAACACGTCGTGGTGCACGACCCGCTCCCAGAAGGGATCGAACTCGGGAAGCGCGAACGAGCGCGGACCGCGGAAACCGGGCACCGGCGCGGGCCGGATGAGGATGGCGCGCGCGCCGCGGCTGACGGCCCACTCGAGTTCCTCGATGGCCTTCTCGACGATGGGCAGCGTGATGACGGGCGTGGTGAAGATCCGGTTCTTGTAGTTGAAGCCCCACACCTCGTCGAGCCACAGGTTCAGCGAGTGGATGATGACGTGGATGGCGACCGGATCGTCGCGCAGCCGCTCCTCGATGAGGCTCGCCAGCGTCGGGAACATCAGCGAGCGGTCGACGCCCAGCTGGTCCATGAGCTCAAGACGCGGTTCCGGCTCGAAGAAGGCCGGGATCGAACGCATCGGCTCGCCGAACAGCTCACGCTTGCTCTTGCCGTCGGGGTTGCCGAACTTGAAGTACTCCTCCCATGCGCCCGGCTTGGCGACCACCGAGAACGTCGGGTTCGGGATGTAGTTGCTGATCTGGCCCTTGATGGCGATCTTCGTGCGGCCGTTGACCTCGACGTACTGGACGATGTCCTTGTAGTCCTTCGGGAGGTACTTGGTCATCGCCTCCGGCGGCTCATACAGGTGGTTGTCCGCGTCGAACAGCGGAAACGGTATGTCGACTCGATGCGACAGTTGCCCCATGGAACACTCCTTTTCCTATCGCGAGAATCATATTCTCAGTTTGCGGATGTCGCAATGTCCATCACTGCCGCCGGGTTCCGAACAGCCTGGCGAACGCGGTATTTCTGCACCTTGCCGCTCGCGGTGCGCGGGAAGTCCTGACCGTCCGGCACGTGGTGCAGTTCCTCGGGCCACTTCTGGCGCGCGACGCCGACGCGTTCGAAGTGCGCCCGCACGTCGTCGAGCGTGGGCAGCGGTGCCCCGGAGCGCGTGCGCAGCACCGCGGCGACACGCTCGCCCAGCCGCGCGTCGGGGGCGGCCACCACGATGGCCTCGATCACCTCGGGGATGCCGAGCAGCACCTCCTCGACCTCGAGCGCGCTGATGTTCTCGCCGCCACGGATGATGAGGTCGGCCGTGCGGTCGGTGATGGTGAGGTATCCGTCATCGTCGAGATAGCCGATGTCGCCCGTGCGGTACCAGCCGTCGTCGTCGAATGCCTTGGCGGTCAACGCATCGTCGGTGTACCCCAGGCACAGGTCCGGACCGCGGCTGAAGATCTCGCCGTCGGGGCCGAGCCGGATCTCCACCCCGGGGCGAGGATTGCCGTCGGTGTAGAGCCGCTTGCCCTCCGGCGCCGACGGCGATGATCCCGTGATCGACGGGTGCTCGGTGCTGCCGTAGGACCGGAACACGAAGATGCCGAGGTCCGCCAGACGGCGGGTGACCGCCGCGGGCACCGTGGACCCGCCGAGTCCGACGGTCCTGATGCGGGCCAGATGCCTGTCGGCGAAGTCGGGGTGATCCAGCAGGCTCGTGACGAAATACGGTGGGCCACCGCCGATCGACAGACCGTCACTCTCCATGAGCCGCAAAACTTTCGCGGGGTCCCAGACGTCGCACAGGTCGACGGGCGCCCCTTCGAGCACCGGGATCAGAAACGCCCCCACCATGCCGATGAAGTGCCCGACCGGGGTCGCGGTGAGCTGACGGCCACGGTTGGGCGGGTAGTTCGCCAGCAGCTGACGGGTCTCGCAGCTCAGCGTCTGATGACTGTGGATGACGCCCTTGGGATCTCGTGTGGTACCCGAGGTGAACGCGATCAGCGCGGGCGCGGCCGGATCGGTGTCGAGCGTCCCCGACATCGGCCGCTCGGCGAGCAGATCGGTGAACGACGACTCGCCGACCAGGCCCACGATGGGGACCTGGGCGCACAGGTCGGGCTGAAAGCTCATGCGCCCGAAGCGCTCTGTCGTGAGGAACACCTTGGGCTTGGCGGTGGACAGGATGTGCGCGAGTTCCTTGCGCCCGTAGAAGTGCACGATCGGGACGGTCACCGCACCGAGGAAGGACGTGGCCCAGAACGCCGCGGCGGCCTCCATCCAGTTCGGCAGCTGGAACGCGATCACGTCACCGGGCCCCACCCCACGCGCACGCAGACCCGCGGCAAGCCGGCGCGCGAGCGTCTCGACCTCGCCGAAGGTGCCCGTGTAGGGCCGCACCTCCGAGTGGACGCAGAACACGACGTCCGGGCCGGCCGCGAGGCCTTCGGCCAGCATCTGACCCAGCGTCTCGGGCGTCCACCACCCTTCCTCGACGTACCGTTTGGTCAGCTCAGCGGGGATGTCGCGCACACCGGTGATGCTATTCTCAGTCCACGAGAATACCAATACCGGAAGTGGAGAACGATTTGGTCGACCTCGAACTCGACGGCGAACTTGCGGTCATCACCATCGACCGGCCGCACGCCCGCAATGCCATCTCGCTCGACACCATGGACGAGCTCGACAAGGCGCTCGACGGGGCGGCCGGTTCGCGCGCACTGGCCATCACGGGCGCGGGCGACCGCGCGTTCGTGTCCGGGGGCGACCTCAAAGAACTTGCCGCACTTCGCACCGAACGCGAGGCCGGGGCCATGGCATGGCGCATGCGCTCGATCTGCGACCGCATCGCCGGGTTTCCCGGCCCTGTGATCGCCGCGCTCAACGGACACGCCCTCGGTGGCGGCGCCGAAGTGGCCGTATCGGCCGACATCCGGATCGCGGCCGATGACGTCAAGATCGGATTCAACCAGGTCGCCCTTGAGATCATGCCCGCGTGGGGCGGCGCCGAGCGTCTGGTGACACTCGTCGGCCGCAGCCGGGCCCTGTTGCTCGCGGGCACCGGACGCGTGCTCGACGCCGCCGAGGCCGAGCGCGTCGGACTCGTCGATCAGGTCCTGCCGCGCGCCGAATTCGCCGACGGGTGGCGGGCTCTGGCACACACGCTCGCCGGGCGCCCGGCCGGCGAGATCAAACGCGTGATGGGTGGCGTCCCCGCCACCGAGGCCGTGGCGGCGTTCGCGCGCCTGTGGGTCGCCGAAGAGCACTGGGCGGCCGCCGACAAGGTGATGAACAAGAAGAAGTGAACCGGTGGGATCTCCGGCGATCACGCGCCGCCGAGTTCGCGCACCGGGTCCGAACCGTCCCACGCCCTCACGGCCTGCCGCACGAAGGTGGCCATACCGGCTGACGCGTCGGTGAGTTCCATGATCTCGATGACCGTCGCCCCCGCGGGTGGCTCGTAGTACGCGAAGCGCACGCCCTCGGCTTCCCCTCCCGACCACACCTCGGGCCAGCCCGCGTCTTCGAGGTCGGCGACGGCCGCGTCGAAGTCCCTTGCCCAGTAAGCGAGCTGATGGAAGCCACCGCCGGTGGCGGCCAGGAATTCGGTGAACACGCTGTGGGTGTCGCCGTGCTGCTGGATGAGTTCGATCTGCAGGTCGCCGCTGTTGGACAGCGCCAGCGACAGCGTCACCTCACACGGCTCACCGCGGAACCGGACCCGCTGCGTCATCCCGCGGATGACGAACCACGGACCGACGCCCATCTGCAGCCACCGTGAGATGGCGTCGTCGAGGTCGGCCACCACGTAGCCGATCTGGCAGATCGAACCGGGCAGCACCGGATTCATCGCATCCTCTCTGAAATCTGCGGGTGAAAGAGCCTGCTCCCCAGCCTAGTGAGGTACTCGGTTCTCACTGGACGAGAATCACATTTCCGGTTATCGTCAGCACGTGTCCACTCAGAAAGCCCTGGCGCCCGAGATCTCCACCTGGCCCGATGAGAATCCGCAGTTGATCGGCAGCAGATGCGACACCTGCGGGTCCTACGTGTTCCCCGTGCAGGACCACTGCCCCAGGTGCAGCAGCGCCGACACCTCAGAGGTGCTGCTCCCCCGCCGCGGCACCGTCGTCGCGTGGACCACGCAGGGCTTCCCGCCCGGCGCCCCGTACGCGGGCCCCACGGGTAAGGACTTCGTGCCGTTCGGTGTCGGCCTGGTCGAACTCGCCGACGAGACCGGCCCCGTCATCCGCGTCGAGGGCCGGTTGACCGAAAACGACCCGGACAAGCTGGAATTCGGCCAGCAGGTCGAGCTCACGATGATTCCGTTCACCACCGACGACGAGGGCAACGAGGTCGTCACGTTCGCGTTCCAGCCGGTCTGAGGAGGTTCAGCAATGACCAATGACGTCGCCATCATCGGCGTGGGACTGCATCCGTTCGGCCGCTTCGACAAGCCCGCGGTGCAGATGGGCGCCGAGGCCATCCGCCTGGCCCTGAAGGACGCCGGGGTCGAGTGGAAGGACATCCAGTTCGGGTTCGGCGGCAGTTACGAGGTGTCCAACCCGGACTCGGTGACCCGCCTGGTGGGCCTGACCGGCATCACGTTCACCAACGTGTTCAACGCGTGCGCCACCTCGGCGAGCGCGATCCAGCAGACCGCAGACACGATCCGGCTGGGCAAGTACGACATCGGCGTGGCCGTCGGGCTGGACAAGCATCCGCGCGGCGCGTTCACCGACGATCCGGCCAAGCTCGCACTGCCGCAGTGGTACGCGCAGAACGGGCAGTTCGTCACCACCAAGTTCTTCGGAATGAAGGCCAACAAGTATCTCCACGACCACAACATCAGCCAGGACACGCTGGCGCGCGTGGCCAACAAGAACTTCCGCAACGGCGCACTGAACCCGAATGCGTTCCGGCGCAAGGAGATCTCGGTCGAGGAAATCCTCGCCTCACCCACGCTGAACCACCCGCTGACGCAATACATGTTCTGCGCACCCGACGAGGGCGCGGCCGCGGTGATCATGTGCCGGGCCGACATCGCGCACAAGTTCACCGACAAGCCGGTGTACGTGCGCGCCAGCGAGATCCGCACGCGGACCTTCGGCGCCTACGAGGTGCACGCGACCTCGGCGCCGCCCGAGTCCGACGCCGCGCCCACGGTGTACGCGGCCAGGGCGGCCTACGAGGCCGCGGGCATCGGCCCCGAGGACGTCGACATCGCGCAGTTGCAGGACACCGACGCCGGTGCCGAGGTGATCCACATGGCCGAGACCGGGCTGTGCGCCGACGGCGATCAGGAGAAGCTGATCGCCGAGGGCGCCACCGAGATCGATGGTTCGATCCCCGTCAACACCGACGGCGGCCTGATCGCCAACGGTGAGCCGATCGGGGCCTCGGGTCTGCGCCAGATGCATGAACTCGTACGCCAGTTGCGCGGCGAGGCCGGCGACCGCCAGGTGCCCGGCAACCCCCGTGTCGGGCTCGCGCAGGTCTACGGCGCACCCGGCACCGCATCCGCCACGATCCTTTCCCTCTGAGGTGTTCTCCCCGCGAGCAGACGCAGAACTGCCTGTTTTCAGCGCTTTTCAGGCAGTTATATGTCTGCTCGCGAGGGAAAGGTCAGCCCGCTGCTTCGATCGGCAGCGGTTCGCCTTCGATGCGTCGCAGCCAGCCTTCGCAGAACTCGAGCACCTCGGCGTGCCCGGCCGACATCCCGAGCGCCTGTTCCATCACCATCACGCGCGACACGCTGGTCGCCAGGAAGGTCCACACGATCGGGGGCACGTCGGCCGCGTTGACGCCGTAGCGGTCCAGCGCGGCTGTCATCGCCTTGGTCTGCTCGTCACGGAATCGTTCGGCGTAGCGGCCGATCTCCGTGCGCAGGGCCTTGCGGTGATTGGCCACACCCATGATCTCCATCGTCAACCGCGTCGCACTGGGGTCGATGCCGAAGCGCCACAACGCCCACAGCGGCTGCGGCGAGTCGAGCGCACGGGCCTGCGCCGCCAGGCCCTCCTCGGCGCGCCT
The DNA here is from genome assembly GCF_001457595.1 of Mycolicibacterium smegmatis. GTDB lineage: Bacteria > Actinomycetota > Actinomycetes > Mycobacteriales > Mycobacteriaceae > Mycobacterium > Mycobacterium smegmatis. Next base: position 4,891,902 of record NZ_LN831039.1, read on the forward strand.
GCGGAACACCGCGAGGAACAGATCGTCCATGGTGCGGAAGTAGTAGTGCACCAGTTGCGGCTTGAGGCCGGCCCGCTCCGCGACCCGGCGGGACGTGACGGCCGCGTAGCCCTCGTCGATCATGAGCGCCTCGGCTGCGTCGAGCAGGACGATGCGATTCTTCGCGTCCGGCGCCCCGATCCTTCGCGCCGATGCCATACCCGCACCCCTTCCCGAAAACGCGCCACATCACGTCGCCCGCGACTCCCACCAAATCGTAACGTCGGCGCTCCGTGTGATCTTGACCACGACTCTACCGCCATGCTAAGCAAGTGCTCAGCACTTTGCGGATCATCCATTCCCTCTGCCGCGAAACCACTGCAGCGCACATCGATTTCGGAGGAAGCGCAACATGACCGATTCCACGGCAACCGACCCTGCGGCCACGACACCGGATTTCGACACCGTCGACTACTTCACCGATCAGTCGCTGGTCCCCGACCCGCATCCCTACTTCGATCACCTGCGCAGCAAGTGCCCCGTGGTCCGGGAGCCCCATTACGGCGTGCTCGCGATCACGAGTTTCGAAGAGGCCACGACCGTCCTCAAGGACACCGAGACGTTCTCGTCGTGCATCGCGGTCGGAGGTCCGTTCCCGCCGCTGCCGTTCACGCCAGAAGGTGACGACATCACCGGGCAGATCGAGCAGCACCGCACGCAACTGCCGATGTTCGAGCACATGGTCACCATGGATCCGCCCGAGCACACCAACGCACGGTCCCTGCTGAACCGGCTACTGACGCCCAAGCGCCTCAAGGAGAACGAGGACTTCATGTGGCGCCTGGCCGACGAGTGCCTCGACGACTTCATCGACGACGGCAGCTGCGAGTTCCTCAAGCAGTACGCAAAGCCGTTCTCGCTGTTGGTGATCGCCGACCTGCTCGGTGTCCCCGAGGAGGACCATGACGAGTTCCGGCACGTGCTGGGCGCTCCGCGGCCCGGCGCGATCGTGGGCTCCCTCGACGGTGACCAACTCGCGATGAACCCACTGGCCTGGCTGGACGACAAATTCGTCCGCTACCTCGAGGACCGTCGCAAGGAACCACGTGACGACGTGCTCACCGCGCTCGCCACCGCGAAGTACCCGGACGGTTCGACGCCCGAGGTCATCGACGTCGTGCGCTCGGCGACGTTCCTCTTCGCGGCGGGCCAGGAGACCACCACCAAGCTCCTGTCGGCGTCCCTGCGGGTGCTGGGCGACCGGCCCGACATCCAGCAGGCACTGCGCGAAGACCGCAGCCGCATCCCGACCTTCGTCGAGGAGGCCCTGCGGATGGACGCCCCGGTGAAAAGCCAGTTCCGCCTTGCCAAGAAAACCACCCAACTCGGCGGAGTGGACGTGCCTGCAGGCACCACCCTCATGGTGTGCCCAGGAGCGGTGAACCGGGATCCGGTCCGCTTCGAGGATCCGCACACCTTCAGCCTCGACCGCAAGAACGTCCGCGAGCACATCGCGTTCGGCCGCGGCGTGCACAGCTGCCCGGGCGGCCCGCTGGCGCGCGTCGAGGGCCGGGTGTCCCTGGAGCGCATCCTCGACCGCATGGCCGACATCAGGATCGACGAGGAGCATCACGGTCCGGCCGACAACCGGCGCTACACCTACGAGCCGACGTACATCCTGCGCGGCCTGACCGACCTTCACATCAAGTTCGAACCGGTGCGCTGAGGACGGACGAGATTGCGGATTCGCCACGGCGGAGCCCGATCTCGTTCTATAGTCAGCCGTGCAGTGCCGCGAGCCGTGGAGGTGCTTCGTGAAATCGCCCGTGATGTGCGCCGTGGTCAGTGCAGCAAGCGCCGTGCTCGGCGTCGCGGCAACGTGTTTCGCGCCGCCGGCGTCGGCGATGTATCTGGGCAACTACAACCTGCACATGCCCGATCGCCGCGACTTCCACACGTATGTCTTCTCGATGATGGCACCGTGTCGGGATGCCGACGACAAGAGTCGCACCGACTGCGTACAGGTTCAGGCGATTCCGCAGCCCATTGCCAAGGCGGCCAACACCTACACCGAGGCAGTCGTCGTCGACGGTCGTTACACCATGGTCATCGACGATCCGTTCGGCCTGCGGTGCGGTGACATCTACTACGGCCCCACGATTCCCACCCACGACGTGTACACCTGGGACGCAACGACACTCGCCGGCCAGATGGTGTCCACATTCGATGTGGGGTGCGATGGCGCCCCCGGCGGTTCGTTCACCTATCCGTTCTTCCTGACGAGGATGTGATCGATGCGGTCGACACTGGCATTCGCCACCACACTGGGACTGCTGGGAGGTGCGCTGGTGGCCGCGGCACCAGCCGCGGCCGACGATCCGGTGCTGCACCACGTGCGCTACACCGTGACGGCGGACGCGCCGTTCTGGGCGCACATCTACTACCGCGACACGCAGCCGGCGATCTTCTCCGACTACAGCCACAATCCGTACGTCTTCAGCCCGCGCGCCGAGGCAGATGTCGCGCCCGACAAGCCGTGGGTGCACGAGACGATGCTCGCCGACCCCAACCTGTGGGCCATGGTGGTGGTGCAGAGCGGTGAGGCCCCGAATCTCGAACCGCCGGGCTTCAACTGCGAACTCGCGGTCGACGGCGTCGTGGTGAAGACCGACAGCGGGCCCAAAGGCGCGCTGTGCTCCATCCGGGCCTGGTGAGGCCCACCCGCCTGAGCGGTTACGCGTCCCCGCGCCGCCAGAGCGTCTCGCCGTTCATCGGCACACACGTCAAAAACAACCCGTCGGGCGCCTGGGCGACCATGTTCAACTCCCCCAGGCACGAACTGTTCTCGTCACGGATGCCGGCCATCGGCGGCGACCGGAACCACCTGGGCTCGTACCGGCGGGGCGAACCGCAGAACACCAGACGACCCCAATTGTTGCGGGCGTCAACGCCGAACACGTAGTACGTGGTGTTGCTGCACGGCGCCCCCAGCACGGCATGCGGATTGATGCCAGGTACGCAGAACGCGTCGTTACAGGTCTGCGGGCCCGCAGCGGCCGGTGGTGCTGTCAACAGACCGGCCAGAACCGTTGCCGCGGCCGCGATCACCGTCACTCGCACCCTGCCAGAGTGCCACATCGGAAAACGAAATTCTTCCTTTCGGAGAAGATTGCCCGGAGGCCGTTCGATCGCATCCGGCAAATCCGCACGATGGCCGTGACCGGCCTGTGCGGCACTGTTATCCTCCTAGTCGAGAATGCCGGTACCGATCGTTTTCGATCCCTTGAGGAGCGGCTCATGTCGACCACCAAAATGATTGCGGGCGCGGCGATCTTGGCCTCGGCGACCGCGCTGGGCCTCTTGGGCGCACCGACCGCGTCGGCCGGCGAGGGCTGGGGTATCAACGGCACGTTCGCCATGTCGTCCAACGGCGAGTGGGCGAAGATCAACGAGCGCTACCAGAAGCAGCCGTCGACCCGCGGCACGTGGACCGTCAGCACGCAGTGCGTGTCACCGACCGAGTGCACGGGCACGGTGACAAGCGATCAGGGCTGGTCGGCGCCGATCTACACCAACAGCGGCCTGTGGTACGTCAAAAGGGTTCTGCCGCAATGGCGGTACTGCGCCGACGGAACCCCCATCGAGGGTCTACAGATCTACAAGTTCTACCCGGTCGGAGAAAACGCGCAAGTCGACGTCAATTCCGACGAATATGCCGGCGAGGACACCACGACAGGTCCCAGTGGATCCTGCGGCCGCAATCAGTGGCCCGCGATCCGGATGCCGTTCTACATGAAGAAGATCTGACCAACCGCCCTCAGCTCGGCATCAGATCCTGCCACGACTTGGCGTTACCCACCAGGTTGGCCTGGCGGTAGAGCTTGCCGTCGGCGCCCATGTACTCGCCGTTGCGCGGGTTGTACTTGGCCACCGTCACCGCGGGCCCGGACGATTTCCCACCGTCGAACGCACTCGGCGCGGCCACGGGTGCACCTGGATCCGTCGCCGGCGGCGGAGCTGTGAGACCGTGCGGCACAGGCACTTCGGTGGCCTGCGGCAGTTGCGCGGGAGGCAGCGGCACGATCTCTGGGTTGCGGATCGGCGCCGGCGGCTGCCCCGGCACCGGCGGATCGACGTAGATCGGCTGCCCCGGCAGCATCGGACCAGGGTTGGTGCCCGCGAAATTCGGTGGTGGCTGCGGCGCAGGAGGCGGACCCTGCGGAGGCGCCGTCACGCCAGGCGGCAGCGGGCTGCCCTGCAGCGGACCGAAGATCTTGTCGTCGGGCCGCACACGCGAATCCGGTGCGACACCTTGAGCTATGAGGTTGGGGTCGAACGGGTACGGGCCGAGCGTGTGCTGGCGTTGCGCCAGCGGCTGGTAGCCGTTGGGGTCGTTGCACAGCTCGACCGTGGGCGCGCGCTTACCGGGATGAGCCATGCACGGATAGTTGCGCGCACCACGTACCGCCACCGGCGAATCCTGCGGCAGCTTGCAGTAGAGGTTGTCGGGGGTGTCCATATCGCTCTCGTCGGCCGGTGAACGCCATGCCGATGGAGGCAGGAAGCCCACGGTGCACGACGACGGGTCACCGAGGCCCAGCGAGAACTCACCGTTGGGAAGGCCGGCCGGGCTGTTGGTCGGCGTGTACGTCTGGATCTGGGCGACATACGGCGGCAACAGGACCAGCAACTGTTCGATCGAGGGGTTGTAGGTCACCGCGATCTGCCCGATGGTGGTCAGGTTGGCCAGCAGCACCGGCAGTGTCGGTTTGATCCCATCGAGCAGGCGGGAGGTCTCCTGCGCGAAACCAGGCCCCTCGCGCAGAACTGTGCGGATCTGTGCGTCGTCGTCGGACACCGTCCCGGTGATGCCGGCGAGGCTGCGCGCCCAGGTGCGGATCGAATCCGCGGTCTGGGCCTGCGCGTCGAGGAACGGTCCGGAGTCGTCGATCAGCGCACGGGTCTGGTCGGACACCGCACTGGCATCCGTGGTGATGGTGGACGCCGAATCCAGCAGCGAACCGAAGTCGAACCCCGTGCCGTTGAACGCGTCGTAGGACTCGTCGAGCAACTGGCTCAACTTGTCCTTGGGGATGGTGTCCACCAGCGCGCTGAGCTGATCGAGCATCGGGCCGACCGCTTGCGGAATGGTGGTCTCGGACGCCGGGATCACCGATCCGTTCTCCAGATACGGCCCGGAGTCCTTGCGCGGCAACAGTTCCACGTACTGCTCGCCCACTGCCGACATGCTGCGCACCTGCGCCTGCAGATCCGCGGGCACCTTGGGTGAGCGGTCCAGCGACAGCGTGGCCTCGGCGCCGGTCTCGGTGAGCTCGACCGCAGTCACCTTGCCGATCTGCGACCCGCGATAAGTGACGTTGCTGAACTGGTAGAGACCACCGGTTGCCGGCAGTTGCAGCGTCACCGTGATGCGTCCGAGCCCCAGCAGGGTCGGCACCTGCATGTAGGCGAACAACATCACCGCCACACCCACGATCGAGGCGATCGTGAAGATGATCAGCTGGGTGCGTATGAAACGGGTGAGCATTACCCGCCACCCCCTGTCGTGGGCTGGGCCGGTGCCGGCGCTTCCGTCGGTGGATTCGGTTGGTCGCCATACGGTCCCGCGAAGATCTGCGTGGGATCTCCGGGTGTCGTCACCGGCGCGGGCACTCCTGGCAGCGTCATCGGCGCAGGCGGAGCCACCGGCAGCACCGGGCCGGCGTAGGCGGGCGGGGGCCCCGGCGGCGCTTCCGGCAACGGGAGCGTGGTCTGGTCGACCGGCGCCGCGGGTACCGGTGGGTCCGCGAAAGGCGGCGGGAAAGAGGCGGGCCCGGGCGTCTCGACCCCGGCCTTGAGCGGGTCGTACGTGTAGTTGAGGTAGTACGGATCGCCGGGCGCCGGAACCAGTTGCGCACCTTCCTGTTCCCATCGCGTACCGAGCATCAGGCTGCGCTTGAGCCGCGGGATGGTCAGGTCGATGGTCGCGAACAGGTTCCAGTAGTCACCACGGATCGCGCGGTCGATGAAGCTCTGCGTGAACGGGAAGTGCCCGGCGTATTCGAGCACACCCGCCAGGTCGGGCCCGACGTCGGCGAGCGCCTTGATCGCGGGCTCCAGGTTGCGCAGGTTACGCACCAGGTCGTCCTGCGATTCGTTGACCAACTGATGCGCGGTACTGCCGAACGTTCCCAGCTTCTGCAGTGCCGTGGTGAACCGTGGCCGCTCCTGGATCAACACGTCCATGGCAGGCGGAATCTTGTTGAGGGCCCGGGTGATCTCTTCACTCTGGCCGGCGAACGTCGAGGCCAGCCGGTTCAGCGAGTCGATCGACGACACGATGTTGTCGCGCTGGGCGTCGAGCGTGCCCACGAAATTGTCGAGACGTGTGAGCAGGTCGCGGAAGTCCGCCTCCCGCCCGTCGAGGGCAACGCTGAAGTTGTGGATCACCTCGCCGATCTGTCCGAGGCCGCCGCCGTTGACCACGGCCGCCAACGACGAGAGCGTCTGCTCGGTGGTCGGATACGTCGACGCGCTGTTCAGCGGGATCGTTCCACCCGGTGTCAGACGCCCCTGCGGCTCCTGGCCGAGCGGCGGGTTGAGCGCCAGGTGCATCGAGCCCAGCAGGCTGGTCTGTCCGATGGTCGCGACTGCGTTGGCAGGCACCACCACGCCCGGTTCCACCGAGAACTCGACGTCGGCGTGCCAGTCGCGCACGGCCAGCCTGCGCACGCTGCCGACGACGACGTCGTTCATCATCACCGGTGAATTCGGTTCGAGCGTTGCCACATTGGCGATTTCGACGTGGTACACGACCGAATCGGCCCGCGTCCCTCCGCGCCAGGCAGGGGCAGCGAGTTGACACCCTGGAAGGCGCACCCGCTCGCGGTCAGCGCGACACATGTACCGGCCGCGACGGCGAGCCGTATCCGCTTTCGGATCCTCATGCCGGTGGTGTCCCTTCCGCAGGCTCAAGGGGCGCTTCGGCCGGTAACGGTCCAGGTGCGGGACCGGTTTCCGGAACGGGCCCGGGCGGCGGACCCGCCGGGGCGAGCATGTCGCGCACCGACGACGGCACGTTCGGCGGCACGATCGGCGGTGCTCCCGGCAGCAACTGCGCAGCGCCGGGCGGCGGCGTGCCGGGAGGACGCCCGGTGAACGGCGGCGGCGGGGGCGGTCCCGGGTTGTAGGCCGACAGCACAGGCGGTGTCTCGGGCGGTTGGGGAGATCCCCCGCCGGCACCGGGTGCCAGGTTCGGTTCGGAGTAGATGAGGTTCTCCGGGTTCGCCGACGGCATGAGGTACGGCGAGACCGGGAACGGCACGTTGTTGAAGTTCAGCAGGCGCAACGCCGGACCGAGGTACTGCGCACACAGCTTCGCGGTCTCGGGTGCGGTGACGTTCTCGACGGCCCCGATCGCCCCGCAGATGAAGTGCAACGGCTCGCTCATGTTGTGGAACACGAACTGTCCCACCGGACTTCCGGAATCCGGGTTGTAGATGTTGTAGCCGTTGACGAACGCGTTGGGCGCGATGTGCAACAAGTTCTCGACCTGCAGGCGCTGATCGACGAGGTTCGAGGTGACATCGGCGAGCCGTTGAATCTGCTCCGAGGTCTGGTTGCGGCTGCCCGCCACGAAGCGCTGCACCTCACCGACCGCGACCGACAGGTTCTTCAGCGCGGCATCGAGATCCGATCGGCTTCCGTCGACCACGCTGGTGAGCGTGGCCAGGCGGTTCTGGAACGCCACCACCTGCTGATTGCTGTCACGCAACGCGGTGACGAACGTCTGCAGGTTCTTGATGATGTCGACGATGTTGCCGCTGCCCTCGGCGAGAATGCGTGCGACACCCGACAACTGGGAGATGGTGTTGCGCAGCTTCTCGCCGTTGCCCTCCATCGCGTCGGCGGTCGTCTCGATGAACCGTGACATCGAGGTGCCGTCGACGCCGCTTCGCGGTCCGAGTTCGGTGGCCAGGCGGGTGAGTTGCTCCTTGACCTCGTCCCACTCCACCGGGACGGCCGTGCGGTCCAGGCCGATCACGGCGTCGTCGGGCAGCGTGGGGCCCTCTGAGCGGTACGCCGGGGCCAGCTGCACGTAGCGTGCCGCGACGAGGTTCTGCGCGACGATGACAGCCTTGGCGTCCGCCGGGATCTGCACACCGCGGTCGACCTTGAGGGTCAGCCTGGTCTGGGTCCCCTCGGGGGTGATCGCCTCGATGGTACCGACCTTGACACCGGACACCCGCACGTCGTCACCCGGGTAGATGCCGGTGGCCGAGGTGAACAGCGCCTGGAATGTCCTGGGCGCGAAGAACACCTGCCGGACCAACACGGCCGCGCCCGCGACGAGCAGTACCACCAGCCCGACGGCGAGCCCCTTGGCAATCCGCTTGCGGTTCATCAGCGTGAACCTCCCGGAATCCCGTTGTACGGCAGCGGCAGCTCGGCGCGCGGGCCGACGTTGTCGGGCGGCTGGCCCGCGTTCTGGCCGCGACGGAAGCCGAACGCGTAGTCCAGGAACGGCTGCAATGCGAACTGTGCGACCGCGAGGTTGGGCACGTACGCGTTGTAGTACGGCCCGTTGGCAAGCGTCTCACCCTGCGACAGCATGAACTTCTTCATGTCGGGAAGCATCTTGTTGATGTTGTCGCGGTTGCTCTGCAAAACCTCGGTCACCCGGTTCAGCCGCTCCAGTGTCGGGGCCAGTTCGGCCACGTTGTCGGCGACGAGGCCCCTGAGTTGTTCGGCGACCGCGGATGTGTTGGCCATCAGGTCGACGATGGCCTCGCGGCGGTCGTTGAGCACGCCCAGCAGGTCATTGGCGTTGAGTATCAACGTGTTCAGCTGCTGACTGCGCTGCGACAGCACACCTGTGACCTCGCTCGCGCTCTTGAGCAGGCTCGCGAGGCTCTCGTTGCGGCCGTTGATCGACTGTGACAGCCGGCTCAGACCGTCGAAGGTCGGACCCAGCTGGGGCGCGAGCTGATCGATGGTGGCCGACAGTGTGTCCAGCGACTGGTTGAGCGACGCGGTGTCGGTGCCTTTGGTGTTCTCGGCCAGTTCACCGACGGCATCGGTCAGGGAGTAGGGCGAGGACGTGCGCGACGTCGGGATCACGTCGGTGGACCGCAGTGTGCCGCTGCCCGCCGGTTCCAGTGTCAGAACCCGCTCGCCCAGAAGAGAACCCGTGCGGATGTGGGCAGTTGTCGTCGAACCGAGCGGATACTTGCCCTCGGTCGTGAAGGTCACCAGCGCGTCGCCGTTCTGCAGCCGGATGTCGGTCACAGACCCGACCTTGATGCCAGAGAGGGTCACGTCGTTGCCGACGGCGATGCCGCCGGCCTCGGTGAACAACGCCTGATGACGCACCGACGACGCCCACTGCAACAACCGCTCGGGCTGCAGGCCCACGGCGACGACGAGGATCATCAGCACCGTGCCGGTCAGGCCGGCCTTCACCAGATTTGACTCGCGATATTTGAGCATCAGGGCTCCGCGCACCTCCCGCCTTCTTGCTTGATCATCGGGAAGACGGCAGTCCTGCCCTGAAGGTCGGTGACGCGGATCGAGATACCGCACACGTAGTACATGATCCAGCTGCCGTACGACCCGAGGCGTGCGAGCTTGCGGTAGTTGGCCGGCGCCTTCTGCAGACCACGGTCGAGGACCACCTTGTGGTCGTCGAGCAGCGGCGCCATCCGGTTGAGCTGATCGACGGTGGCGTCCAAAGGAGGTCGGGCCTGCGTCAGCAGGGTCGCGATGGATGCGGTGCCGTTGTCGAGTTGCGTGACGGCCGTGCCGATCGGGTCACGGTCCTGCGACAGGCCGCTGATCAACTGCTCCAGACGATCGACCGTGGCGGAGAACTTTCCGCCGTCGCGGTTCAGGGTGTCCACCACGGTGTCGAGATTCTCGATCAACTGGCCGATCACCTGGTCGTTGTCCGCCAACGTGTTCGAGAACGACGAGGTCTTGCTCATGAGCGAGCTGAGCGTGTCGCCCTGCCCCTGGAAGATCTGGATCAGCGACGATGTCAGCGCATTCACATCCTGCGGATCCAGGCCCTGGATCACCGGTTTCAGACCGCCGAGCAGCAGGTCGAGGTCCAGCGCACTCGCGGTGCGCTCCTTGGGGATCTGCGAGCCTGCCGGCAGCAGTCGCGTCGAACCCGGGCTGTCGATCAACTCCAGGTATCGGTCACCGACGAGGTTCAGGTAGCGCACGGCCGCCTTTGTCCCGGTGGTGAGCGCGATGTTGCGTTCGGTGTCGAAATCGACCAGTACGGTCCGGTCGGGTTGCAGTGAAACGTTTTTCACCGTGCCCACCCGGACACCGGCGACGCGCACCGAGTCTCCGGATTCCAGTCGCGACGCGTCGTCGAACACCGCGGAATAGCCCGCGTACGAGCCGCCGCGGTATTCCGAGAAGGTCATGAACAAAAACGCGGTGAGAACCGCCATCACGACGGCGAACACCCCGAACTTGACGAGTGTGCTCGATGCGCGCCTCATCCGGGCATTCCGATCTGTGCGGTGTTACGTGGCGGTCCGTCCAGCGGGCCGAACAACAGCTGCTTGAGGCCGTCGGAGTTCAGCAGGATGCCCTGGTTGCCGTACTGCCACGGGTTGGCGTTGGTGTCGGTGACCAGGTACTTGGAGCGCTGCCCGAAACCGATGTGCGGCAGGCCCATGCAGTGCGGTCCGCCCTTGGCCGCCACCTTGGGCAGGTTCTGCGGGTAACGGTAGCGTTCGATGCCGAGCGTGAACGCGACATTGACCAGAACGCCCGGGTCACTCTGCGGCGGTTGGTTTTTCACCCATGCCATGCCCTCAAGCGCACAGTTGAGGCCCGGTGCGTACTCGTTGAGCAGATCGGTGGTGGGCGCCAGGAGGTCCAGTGTGGTGCTCAGCGCCTCACGGTTGCCGCCGATCACGTCGTTGCCGACGTCGGCCAGTCCGATCGAACTGACCAGGAAGGCATCGAGGTTCTGTTGCTCGTCGACGATGCTGTCGCTGATGCGGTTGGTGTTCTCGATGGTCTTGAGCAGGTCCGGCGCGGCGTCGCCGTATGCACCTGACACCACCGCCATCGATTCGATGTCGCGGTTCAGGTTCGGCAGGCTCGGTTCGAGCTTTTCCAGGAGAGCCTCGAAGTCGCTGACGGTCTGCCCCATCTTCTCGCCGCGTCCGCCGAACGCCGCGGAGATCGCGCCGAGGGTCTCGTTCAGCTTGGCGGGATCGATCTTGTCGAGCACGCGCGTGAGTTGCTGGAACACCGTGTTGACCTCGACGGTGACGTGCTCGCCCTGCAGGACCTGCCCGGGTTGCAGGGTGCCCTCGGGCTTGCCAGGCGGGACGAGGTCGACGAATTTCGCGCCGAAGACCGTCGAGGACGCGATGTCGGCCGTCACGTTGCCGGGGATGAGGCGCAGTTGGCCGGGATCCATGTCGAGGTGCAGCGCGGCCCGGCCGTCGGGCAGCGTCTCGATCCTGCCCACCGTGCCGACCTGGACGCCGCGCATCTTGACCTTGGCGTCGGGGTTCATCACCAGGCCGACGCGGTCGGAGATCAGGGTCACCGGTTCGGTTTTCGTGAAATCACCACGGAACAACGTCACCGCGAGGGCGATGATCAGACCGACCACGACGACGGTGGCGAGGCCTGCGAGCGGACGGGCGTGACCGCGCGCGCCGAAGCTGCGGCCCGGACGGGCCGCGACGGGTGCGGCCGAACTGTCCGTCTCGGACCGGTGGGCCGGCCCCGGGCCGACGTTTCGTGTCAACTTTCGCTCCTACCCCGACAAGTTGAAGTTTCCGTTGGATCCGTACACCGCCAGCGACACCAGCAGCGTCACGGAGACGACGACGATCAGCGAGGTGCGCACGGCATTGCCGACCGCCACGCCGACACCGGACGGCCCGCCGGACGCGAAGTATCCGAAGTACGTGTGGATCAACAGGATCGTGATGGCCATCAGGATCGCCTGCAGGAACGACCACAACAGGTCGATCGGGTTGAGGAACGTGTCGAAGTAGTGGTTGTAGAGCCCGCCGGACTGGCCGAGCAGCACCACCGTGGTGAACTGCGACGCGAGGAACGACAGGATCACCGCGATCGCGTACAGCGGCGTGATGGCGATCATCCCGGCGACGATGCGGGTGCTCACGAGGTACTCGACGGGCCGGATCGCCATCGATTCGAGCGCGTCGATCTCCTCGTTGATGCGCATCGCGCCGAGTTGGGCGGTCACGCCTGCGCCGAACGTGGCCGCCAGGCCGATGCCCGCGACCACCGGCGCGGCGATGCGCACGTTGATGAACGCCGAGAGGAATCCGGTGAGCGCCTCGATGCCGATGTTGCCCAGCGACGAGTACCCCTGGATCGCCAGCACGCCGCCGGTGGCCAGGGTCAGGAACCCGACGATGACGACGGTGCCGCCGATCATCGCGAGCGTGCCCGCGCCCATGGAGATCTCGGCGATGAGCCGGACGAGTTCCTTGCGGTAGTGCAGTGCCGCGTGCGGCGTGCCCGCGATCGCGCGCAGGTAGAACAGCGTGTGGTCGCCCACGCGGCTCAGCGTCGCGACCGGCTTGTTGAACTGCCGGGTCAGGCGCGGGTAGGTCGACCGCAGGATCGTCATGGTTCCCATCGGCGCGCCTATCCCGTCGTCATCCGGATGCCGATGGCGGTCACCACCACGTTGATCACGAACAGCGCCATGAAGGCGTACACCACGGTCTCGTTGACCGCGTTGCCCACGGCCTTGGCGCCGCCGCCGACGATCGTGAGCCCGCGGTAACAGGCCACCAAGCCGGCGATGAGCCCGAACAGCGCGGCCTTGATGCACGAGATGATCACCTCGGGCACACCGGTCAGCAGGGTGATGCCCGCGGCGAAGGCACCGGGGTTGACGTCCTGGATGAACACCGAGAACACGTAGCCGCCCAGGATGCCGATGATCACCACGAGGCTGTTGAGCAGCAGCGCCACCAGACCCGAGGCGAGGATCCGCGGTGTCACGAGACGCTGGATGGGGTTGATCCCCAACACCTCCATGGCGTCGATCTCCTCGCGGATGGTGCGGGAGCCGAGGTCGGCACACATCGCGGTCGCACCTGCCCCGGCGACGATCAGCACCGTCACCATCGGGCCCAGCTGGGTCACCGCGCCGAACGCCGCACCCGCTCCGGAGAGATCCGCGGCGCCCAACTCGCGCAGCAGGATGTTCAGCGTGAAGCTCACGAGCACCGTGAACGGGATGGCCACCAGCAGCGTCGGCGCCATCGACACCCGCGCGATGAACCAGCACTGATCGAGGAATTCGCGTCCCTGGAACGGACGGCGGAACGCGAACATGATCGCGTCGAGCGACATCGAGAACAGCGCCCCGACGGCCTGCATGGGCCCGGACAGGTTGCGGCCCAGATTCACACCGGGCGACCACCTATTGGCCATCGGCTTGTGGTCCCTCCAGGTCGTTTTCTGTTGACACTGCGGTCAATTCACCGGCTCGCAGCACGCACACGATCGAACCGGTCGCGACGCGGGCGCCGATTGCGCTGATCCGCAAAGGAAGTGACGTCCGCGCGTCCGCAACCAAGGCGCCGATCGTATCGGACTCGGGAACTGTTCCGAGGGCAAATTCAGCAGAACCCGCTCGGGTGGTTGGTATTTCTTCTGGCACCGTCGATTCCGGGCGAAGCACCCTACCGTCGACGGCGACAGCCACCCCAGGCCTGGTTCGGCAGCCTTTTGCCGCGGCCGCAATGGGCAAACCTGCCTGCCGGGTGTACCGACAGGGCAGGTCCGTTCCGGATGTCGCGCTCATGGGGATCTAGGTGACTGCGCCGGCGGTCTTGAGTTCGATGATGCGATCCCAGTCGAGCCCGAGTTCGGCGAGGATGTCGTCGGTCTGTTCGGCAAAACCCGGCGCGGGCCCAGGACTCGGTGCGGACACGTCGAACTGCACCGGGTTGGTGACGAGCTCGAGCTCGCCGGCCTGCACGAGATATTCGTTGGCCCGGATCTGGGCGTCCTGCGCGGCCTGCAGGGTGTCCTGCACGGGCGCCCAGGGCCCGGCGAGCGTCGCGAACCGCTCGCTCCACTCGGGCAGCGTGCGCTTCTTCATCGCCTCGGTCAGGATGTCGACCGCGGCCGCGGTGTTCTCGGCGATGGACTCGGCCGTCGCGAACCTCGGGTCGTCGATGTAGTGCTCGAGATCCATGTGGCGGCACACGTCGGCCCAGAACTTGGTGGGCTGCATCATCACGAACGAGATGTAGCGGCCGTCGGCCGTGCCGTAGAGACCCACGAGCGGATTGATCGGCGAACCGTGCACGCCCGGCGGCGGTTGCACCATCAACTCGTTGAGGTGGCTGGTCAGGGCGATGGTGTGCCCCATGGCCCACAGACCGCTGCCCAGCAGCGAGACGTCCACGACCGAGGGTTCGCCCGTGCGTTCGCGCTTGAACAGCGCCGCCGCGATGCCGCCGGCGAGGTTGGTTCCGGAGATGGTGTCGCCGTACGCCGGTCCCGGCGGGCCGATCATGCCCTCGATGCCCGGCGGCGTGATGGTCGCGGCGGCGCCGGCGCGGCACCAGAACGCGGTCATGTCGTAACCGCCCTTGACCGACTCCTCGCCGCGCGGCCCGAGCGCGCTGCCGCGCGCGTAGATGATCTTCGGGTTGACCGCGCGGATGTCGTCGACGTCGATGCCGAACTTCTCGCGGTGCCCGGGCAGGAAGCTGGTGAGGAACACATCGGCACGTCGTGCGAGTTCGAGCAGGACCTCCCGCCCAGCGGGCACCGACATGTCCAGGCCGATGCTGCGCTTTCCGCGGTTGGCGTGTTCGATGTTCGGGTTCGGATCACCGTCGACCCGCAGAGGTCCGGTCTGGCGCAGACCGCGCTGCGGATCGCCCGTGACCGCGTGCTCGACCTTGATGACGTCGGCGCCCCACTCCCCCAGCACGGCGCCCGCGGACGGGACGAACCCGTACATGGCGACCTCGAGGATTCGAATTCCTTCCAGCGGTCCGCTCATTCGTGCCCTCTCGTATCGGCTTCCATCGCTAGGCCACCACCGTGGCGAACGTCTTGGACTCCAGGAACTCTTCGAGTCCCGCGGTGCCCATCTCGCGGCCGATGCCCGACTGCTTGTAGCCGCCGAACGGGCTGTCGGGGCTGAAGTAGTTGCCGCCGTTGATCGAGAACGTGCCGGTGCGGATCCTGCGCGAGACGGCCAGCGCCCGCTCCTGGCTTCCGAACACCGCGCCGGACAACCCGTAGATCGAGTTGTTGGCGATGCGCACGGCGTCGTCGTCATCGGTGTAGGAGATGACCGCGAGGACCGGTCCGAAGACCTCATCCTGCGCGATCTCGCTGTCGGGATCGACGTCGGCCAGCAGCGTCGGCGTGTAGAAGTAGCCGGGGTCGACCTTCTCGCCTCCGGTCACCAGCGTCGCGCCGGCCGCGACGGCCCGCTTGACCATGCCGTCGACCTTGTCGCGCTGCTTCTCACTGATCAGCGGACCCATGTAGGTCTTGGGGTCGGCCGGGTCGCCGTAGCGCACCATCGCGAAGTTGTTCTTGATCAGCTCGACGATCTCGTCCTTGTGCGCCGCGGGCACCAGCAGGCGCGACGTCAGCGCGCAGCCCTGCCCGGCGTGCGTCACCATCGAGAACGCCGAGAACAGTGCGGCCGTGTTGAAGTCGGCATCGTCGAGGATGATCGCCGCGGACTTGCCGCCGAGCTCGAGGAACACCTTCTTGAGCGTTTCGCTCGCGGCGGCCATGATGCGCCGCCCGGTCGGGGTGGAACCGGTGAAGGTCACCATGTCGACGTCGGGACTCGTGGTCAGCACGGCGCCGACCTCCGGATCGGCGCCCGAGATCACGTTGACGACGCCGGGCGGGATGTCGGTGTGGTGGGCGATCAGCTCACCGAGCGCGAGGGTGATCAGCGGCGTGTCCGGGGCCGCCTTGAGCACCACCGTGCAGCCCGCGGCCAGCGCGGGCGCGAGCTTGGCCAGCGCGAGCTGATTCGGATAGTTGTAGGCGATGATCGCGGCGACGACGCCTGCGGCCTCTTTCTCGACCCACCGGTGGTGCTGCATACCGCGGCTCTCGATGTTCCCGAGGTCCTCGGTGAGCGGATAGGTCGCCAGCAGTTCGGCGTAGTACCGCACGATGTCGATCGGCTGGTCCAGTTGCGCGCCTGCACACAGTGCGGCCGTGGCACCCACCTCGGCGGTGGTCAGCGCTGCCAGCTCGTCGCGGTGCTCGAGAAGGGCCCGGTGGAACTGCTCGAGGCAGTGCACGCGGAACTCGGTGTCGGTGGACCAGCTCGTGGTGTCGAACGCCGTGCGCGCGGCTGCGACGGCGGCCTCGGCGTCGGCGACCGTGGCGTCGGGCGCGTAACCCAGCACCTCGGCGGTCGCGGGGTTGACGGAAGGAAACGTCCGCGACGTCTCGCGCAGCTCTCCGCCGATCAACAACTTCCGGTCAGCACGCTGTCCTGCGGCGATCGTCGACGTCTCCTGCATCATCCTCCTCGGCGGCCTGCTCGGTATGTGATGGAAATTTCATTCTCATCACCGGCGAATCATACATTCGCTCGATGAGAACTCAAGGGAAACCCAGATGAGCTAGTCATGAGTGGTCTCGCGGCACCGACGCCCGCGAGCAGGCGGTATCCACGCCACACCCAGATCTTGCGAACTCCTCATACGCGAGAGTACGGTTCTCATAATCGGAAGGATGATTCTTGAAGGTTGATAGAGCCGGGTCCGGCACTGAACCCGGAGGTTTGTCGTGAAGAACGCGGTGGTAACCGGAGGCGGCTCCGGGATCGGAGCGGCGATCGTGGCCCGGCTGCGTGCCGACGGCCTCAATGTCGCCTCACTGGATCTGCAGCCGTCGGATGACGAGTTCTCCCACGTCGCCGATGTCACCGACCGCGTCGCGGTCGACGCGGCGATGAACGCGGTCCGCGCACAGCTCGGTCCGGTCTCCGTTCTGGTCAACGCAGCCGGCCTCGACTGCTTCAAGCGCTTCACCGACATCTCGTTCGAGAAATGGCAGCAGGTCATCGATGTCAACCTCAACGGCGTCTTCCACTGCGTCCAGGCCGTGCTGCCCGACATGATCGAGGCCGGCTGGGGACGCATCGTGAACATCTCGTCGTCCAGCACGCACTCGGGGCAGCCCTACATGGCGCCGTACGTCGCGGCGAAGTCGGCGGTGAACGGCCTGACGAAAAGCCTGGCACTGGAATACGGCCCCAACGGCATCACGGTCAACGCCGTGCCGCCCGGGTTCATCGACACCCCGATGCTGCGCAAGGCCGAGGACAAGGGCTTCCTCGGTGACACCGAGCGGCAGATCGCGGCGACCCCGGTGCGCCGGATGGGCCGCCCCGGGGACATCGCCGCGGCCTGCGCCTTCCTGATCTCCGAAGAGGCCGGCTACATCACGGGCCAGATTCTCGGCGTCAACGGCGGCCGGAACACCTGAAAGTTCGCCAGCACACCAATTTTCGGCACACATCTGAAAGGACAAGGATGGGAAGCGCAGAAGGCCGGGTAGCCGGGAAGGTCGCGTTCATCACCGGTGCCGCACGGGGCCAGGGCCGCAGCCACGCTGTTCGGCTCGCCGAAGAGGGCGCCGACATCATCGCCGTCGACCTGTGCCAGGACATCGACTCGATCGGCTACTCGCTGGCCACGCCGGAGGATCTCGAGGAGACCGCGCGCTACGTCGAGAAGGCAGGCCGCCGCATCGTGACCGCGCAGGCAGACGTGCGCGACGCCGCCCAACTCAAGGAGGCGCTGGAGCGCGGCGTCTCCGAGCTCGGCAAGCTCGACATCGTCGTCGCGCAGGCCGGAATCGCTGCCATGAAAGGCAATCCGCCGCTTCAGGCCTGGACCGACGGGATCAACACCAACCTGGTCGGCACCATCAACGCCATCCAGGTCGCACTCCCCCACCTGAGCGAGGGAGCGTCGATCGTCGCGACCGCGTCGGCCGCGGCGTTGATGGACGCCCACAACAAACCCAACCCGGGAGCCGATCCGGGCGGCATGGGCTACATGGTGTCCAAGCGGATGATCTCGGAGTATGTGCACTACCTCGCGACCGAACTGACCCCGCTGGGCATCCGCGCCAACGTGATCCACCCGACCAACTGCAACACCGACATGCTGCAGAGCGAGCCGATGTACCGCTCGTTCCGCCCCGATCTGGAGCACCCCACGCGCGCCGACGCCGAACCGGTGTTCTACGTCCAGCAGGCCATGAAGGTGCCGTGGGTGGAACCGTCCGACATCAGCAATGCCGTGCTGTGGCTGGCGTCGGACGAGTCCCGCTTCGTCACCGGCATGCAGTTGCGTGTCGACGCCGGCGGCTATCTCAAGTGGTACGACTACCACGTGTGATGTCCCCCAACAGAATTCACCGGCCCGAGAGGAGTGCACAACAGTGAAGGTGTCAGTTGACGGGCAGCGCTGCCAGGGCCACACCCTGTGCTCGATGATCGCACCCGAGGCGTTCCGACTCGACGACGTCGACGGCCACGCGTCGCCGGTGTCGGAGATCGTGCCGCCCGATCAGGAGGCCGCGGTCGCCGAGGCCGCGCATTCCTGCCCAGAACAAGCCATCGTCATCGAATAACACCGATACGGTCCCCGGCCACCACGCCATATCCAGATCGCCGTCTGACCCAGACCAAAAGCCAAGGGAGACAAGCCGTGAGCATCCAGGATGTCACGACCGACGACGACCGTGAGAAGATCACCTACCACTTCGATCGGCACACGCCGGAGTACCGGCTGCAGTTCGAGAAGATCACCGAGGAGATGCACTCCCGGTGCCCCGTGGCGTGGACCGAGACCTACGACGGCCACTGGGTGGCCGCGGGCAGCAACGAGGTCTTCGAACTCGCGCGCTGCCCTGTGGTGTCCAATCACCACGACATCAGCGGTGAGACTCCGTTCCAGGGCATCACGATCCCGAAGGCCAGCCGTGCCACGGTGGTTCGCGGCGGCATCCTCGAGATGGACGAACCCGAGCACAGTGCGTACCGCGGTGCGCTCAACCCCTACCTGTCGCCCGCGGCGATCAAGCGGTGGGAACCGTTCGTCGACGAGATCACACGCGCCGCGATCGACGAGCACATCTCCTCGGGCCGCATCGACTTCGTCGAGCATCTCGCCAACGTGGTGCCCGCGGTGTTCACGCTCGCGATGATGGGCATCGAACTGAAGAAGTGGAACGTCTACAGTGAGCCCACCCACGCCTCGGTGTACACCCCCGAGCACGCCCCCGAGCGCGAGAAGATCAACGAGCAGCACCGCGAGATGGGCATCGATCTCATCAACAACATGATGGAGATCCGCCAGAACCCGCGGCCCGGCCTGGTCAACGCCCTGCTGCAACTGCGCATAGACGGCGAACCCGCGCCGGACATGGAGATCCTGGGCAACCTGGGCCTGATCATCGGTGGCGGCTTCGACACCACGACGGCCCTCACAGCGCACGCGCTGGAGTGGCTCGGCGAACATCCCGACGAGCGCGAGCGGCTCAGCCGGGAGCGCGACACGCTGCTGAACCCCGCGACCGAGGAGTTCCTGCGGTTCTTCACACCCGCACCCGGCGACGGCCGTACGTTCGCCGAGGACGCCGAGGTGGCCGGGTACAAGTTCAAGCAGTACGAACGCCTGTGGCTGTCGTGGGCGATGGCCAACCGCGATCCGTCGGTGTTCGACAAGCCCAACGAGGTGATCCTGGACCGCAAGGGCAACCGTCACTTCAGCTTCGGCATCGGCGTCCACCGGTGCGTGGGCTCCAACGTGGCGCGCACGGTGTTCAAGTCGATGCTCACCGCGGTGCTGGACCGCATGCCCGACTACGTGTGCGACCCCGAGGGCACCGTGCACTACGACACCATCGGCGTCATCCAGGGCATGCGCAACCTCCCCGCCACGTTCACCCCGAGCAGGCCGCTGGGCCCCGGCCTGGACGAGACGCTGGAGAAACTGCAGCGCATCTGCAACGAGGAGGAACTCGCCCGCCCCATCACCGAGCGCAAGGAACGCGCGGTCATCGACTGACACCGCGCTGCGGGCAAACCCGTCGGCAAACTCGGGAACACTGCGTGTCCCGCGCGCCTGTTAATCTCGATCACAAGTCGGGTTTCGATATCTCAGCAATACGGCTGAGCAGGATGGGGGTGGCGCACGTGTTCACGTTCTCGCGCACAAAACTGGCGATCGCAGCGGCCGGGTTGGCGGCTGCGTTGCCGTTGTCGGCCGGTATCGCATCCGCGCAGCCGGACTTCAGTGCGGTCGTCAACACAACCTGCAGCTACGAGCAGGTGATGGCTGCGCTCAATGCTCAGCAGCCGGATCTGGCGGCCCAGTTCAACACCTCACCCATGGCGCAGGGCATGCTGCGCAACTTCCTGGCCGCAGCGCCTGCCGAGCGTCAGCAGACCGTCAACCAGCTGCAGACCAATCCCATGGCCCAGCAGTACTTCGGCACCATCTCCTCGATCGCCAGCAGCTGCAGCCGGTACTGAGTTCTTACTCCCGCTTCAGCCGCGGGGCAGCCCGAGCACCTGAGTGGCGATGATGTTGCGCTGGATCTCCGACGTGCCGCCTGCGATGGTTCCGCCGAAGCTCCTGGCGTAGCGCTCGAACCAGCTCGCGAAGTAGTGGTCGAGGTTCATGTGCGCGTAGGGCCCGCTGGTCGACGGATGGATCAGGCCTTCGGGACCCGCTGCGGCGAGCGCGTTTTCGAAGGCGTTGCGCTCGGCCTCGGACCCCAGCAGTTTGAGCACCGACACCGACGCGGTGTCCTGCTCGCCGCGCGCGGCGCGTGCGAGCGCGGCAGAACCCAAGGCGCGCAACGCCTGGTAGTCCATGATGGTCGTGGCGTACTGGTCGCGCTCGAGTTCGGTGCGGGGGTTGAAGTCGGCGAGCATGTTGTCGATGCGGTCGGCGAAGCCGAGCCACATCATGGTGCGCTCGTGGCCCAGTGAGCCGTTGGCCACCTTCCAGCCCTGGTTCAGCGGGCCCACGAGGTTCTCCGCGGGCACGCGCGCATCGGTGAAGAACACCTCGTTGAAGTCGAGGTTCTCCTGGCCGGTCATGTCCGCGAACGGCCTGCACACCACGCCGGGGGTGTCGGTCGGGACGATCAGCACGCTGATGCCCTTGTGCTTGGGCGCATCCGGATCGGTGCGTACGAACGTCAGCAGCCAGTCGGCGTCGTGCGCCCCCGACGTCCAGACCTTCTGACCGTTGACCACGAACTCATCCCCGTCGCGCACCGCGCGGGTGCGCAGCGATGCGAGGTCCGAACCCGCGCTCGGCTCACTCATACCCAGCGACGCGGTCTTCTCGCCACGCAGCACCGGCACGGCCCAGCGGTGCTTCTGCTCCTCGGTGCCGAATGTCAAGAGCGACGCCGCGATGATGTTGACGCCCTGGGGGTTGAAGCTGTGGTAGATCCGGCGGCGGCACAGCTCGTCGAGATGGACGAACTGCTGCACGACGTTTGCGTTGCGACCGCCGAACTCCGGCGGCTGGGCGGGCAGCAGCCAGCCGTTGTCGAACAGCAGGCGCTGCCAGTCGCGGGCCCACTGCGGCATGTGCGAGACCGACCGGGGACGCTCCAGCGTCGCGGCCTCGGACGGGAGGTTCGCGTCGAGGAACGCCACGAACTCTGCGCGGAACTTCTCGACGTCGGAATCGAATGTCAGCTGCATGTCTAGAGCCCCCTGTAGGTCGTGCGGTACTCGGCGGCGATCACCGCGCGGTGCTCGGCCGCGCCACCCAACAGCAGTTCACCGGCCTTGGCGCGCTTCAACGCGAACTGCACGTCGTTCTCCCATGTGAAGCCCATGGCCCCGAACAACTGCAGCCCGTGCCGGAACACCACGGCCTGGCACTCCCCCGCCGACGCCTTGGCCATCCGCGACGCCAGGCGCCGGCGCGGATCGTTCTCGGCGATCGTCAGAGCCGCGAAATACGCCAGGGCGCGGGCGCGTTCGATCGCGACGTGCATGTCGACGGCCTTGTGCTGCACGGCCTGCAACGATCCGATCGGCACACCGAACTGCTGCCGCTGCTTGGCGTGCTCGAGCACGAGATCGAGCACGCGCCGGCAGGCACCGACCATGTGGACCGCCATACCGGTGAGCGCCAGGTGGTGCGCCTTCTCGATATCGACGGGCACGCGGTCGGTGTCGGCAACCGCGACGCCGTCGAACGACACCTCGGCCACGTGCAGCACCGGATCGAACACCGGACTGCGCCGGATGGCGGCCGTGCCCGCGTCGACGAGGAACACGCCTGCCTCGGTGACCACGGCCAGCGTCTCGGCCCGGTCGCCGTCGAGCACGTGGCGTCCCGTACCGCTGAGCACCCACCCGGTCTCGTCGCGACGCGCGGTCACCCCGCCGTACACCGCTGCCCCCGCGCTCGCGGCGTCGAACCGGTCCCCGGCCAGCGGCGCGAACTGCGTCATGGTCGCCAGGTACGGCGTGAGATCGGTGGCCCGGCCCAGTTCTTCGAGCACGGTCGCGAGCTCGACGGCGTTCTCCGGCTCGGTGAGCTCGGTCCAGCCCTGCTCGATGTAGTTCTTCCACAGCGGCGCCGGGTCGACACCCTGCTCGGCGACCTCGCGGACCAGCGTCGCCGGACACTGTTTGGTCACCGCATCGCGTACGGTTTCCTGCCATAGCCGTTGATCGGCATCGAACTCGAGTAGCACCCGCCGCCTCCTGATGCGCTGTCACGTTCTGGCGAGAATAACATTCTCTTCTGACGAGTATTCGCTCTCATCCCGCAAGCACCGGTTCTGTCGGCCCTCCCACCGAGCGAGCGACCGGCAGTGGCGTTCACCTGCGACAAGGCGCCGAACTGGACTGAGAACAATGTTCTTGCTATTGAAGAATATCGATCTAAACTGGCAAGGGTCCGGTGTGGCGTGCACACCGAAGCGCGCGCACGCCGCAGAACGGACGAGCATCGGAGGACAGCCTTGGCCCTGCACCAACCAGACAGCCCGGGACCCGAGGGGACCAGCACACCTCTCATCGACGCGAGCGTGCACATCTTCTTCGGCTCGAACAAGGACCTGCGCCAGAACTTTCTGCGAGAACCGTTCGCCAGCCGGGGTTTTCCCGACTACGAGATGAACTGGTACGGCGCGCCGGGCGGTGAGTACGCCAAGAACACCAAGGGTCCCGACCGGCAGTACCCGGGTTCGGATCCGGACGTCGCGGCGCAGCACCTGTTCACCGAGCGCGGCGTCGACATCGCGATCCTGCATCCGATGACGCGCGGCATCATGCCCGACCGTCACCTGGGCACGGCACTGGCCAACGCACACAACGAGATGATGGTGACGCGCTGGCTCGACCACGAGAGGTACGGCGAGCGGTTCCGCGGAACCATCCGCGTCAACCCCGACGACATCGCCGGTGCACTACGGGAGATCGAGCGGTTCAAGGACCATCCGCGCGTCGTGCAGATCGGGGTGCCGCTGCAGTCGCGCGAACTCTACGGAAAACCGCAGTACTGGCCGCTGTGGGAGGCCGCGTCCGACGCGGGTCTCCCGGTGGCCGTGCACATCGAGGTCGGGGCCGGTGTGCAGTTCGCGCCGACACCGTCCGGCAAGACCAGGACCTACGAGCAGTACCTCGGGTTCATGGCGCTCAACTACCTGTACCACCTGATGAACATGATCGCCGAGGGCGTGTTCGAGCGGATGCCGGCGCTCAAGTTCGTCTGGGCCGACGGTGCGGCCGACCTGTTGACGCCATTCATCTGGCGTATGGACTGCTTCGGTCGTCCTCATCTGGAGCAGACACCGTGGGCGCCGAAGATGCCCAGCGACTACCTGCCCGGACACGTGTACTTCGTCCAGGGCGCGCTGGACGGGCCCGGTGACGTCGAATTCGCCGGTGAATGGTTCGGTTTCACGGGTAAGGAGAACATGGTGATGTTCGGGTCGAGTTACCCGCACTGGCAGCTCAACGAACCGGAGGTGCCCACGGCGTTCACGCCCGAACAGCGCGACAAACTGCTGTGGCGCAACGCCGCAGAACTGTACGGGTTGCAGAGCGCGCTCACGTCGACCGCCGGCGCGGCACGGTGAAGGTAGCCGAGGGAGCCAACATGTCAGCGACGACAAGACCACGGGTACCGGCCACCGAACGCATCGCTGTGCGGTGTGTCGATTCCGACGTCCACCCGATGCCGCGGCGCGGTGAACTCGTCGAGTACATCCCCGAACCGTGGCGCAGCAAGTACTTCCTGAGCCACCGCGTGGGTGAACAGATCTACTACGACGCACCCGATTACGCGCATGCCTACGCGATGCGCGTCGACGCGTTCCCACCCGACGGCGAATTCGCCTGCAGCGACCCCGATATGGCGCTGCGCCAGCTCATCATGGAGGCCGGGTCGGACATCGCGATCCTGGAGCCCACCCATTCCGAGCACCGGCTCGGCGAGGCGACCGCGGCGTACTGCACCGCGGTCAACGAGTGGCTGGCCGACAACTGGCTCGACAGCCACAACAACTGGCACCAGCGCTGGCGCGGCTCGATCTGCGCGGCGATCGAGGAGCCACAGTCGGCCGTGGCCGAGATCGAGAAGTGGGCCGGCCACCCCTACATGGCGCAGATCCTCATCAAGGCCGAACCGCGCCCGTCCTGGGGCGACCCGAAGTACGACCCGATCTGGGCCGCGGCCACCAAACACGACATCGTGGTCAGCTGCCACCTGTCACGCGGTGAGTTCGAGACGTTGCCGCTGCCTCCGGTCGGATTGCCCAGCTACAACCACGATTTCATGGTCACGTACTCGCTGCTGGCGGCCAATCAGGTGATGAGCCTGATCTTCGACGGCGTGTTCGACCGGTTCCCGACGCTGCGCATCGTGTTCGTCGAGCACGCGTTCACCTGGATCCTGCCGCTCATGTGGCGCATGGACGCGATCTACGAACGCCGCAAGTCGTGGCTGAACATCAAGCGCAAACCCAGCGAGTACGTCAAAGACCACATCAAGTTCACGACGCAACCGCTGGACTACCCCGAGGACAAGACCGAACTGTCACGGGCCTTCGAGTGGATGGAGTGCGAGAAGATCCTGCTGTTCTCCTCGGACTACCCGCACTGGACGTTCGACGATCCACGCTGGCTGGTCAAGCACCTGCCCGAACATGCCCGCGAGGCGATCATGTTCCGCAATGGCCTGAAGACCTACAAGCTGCCGGACACCGTGCCGGTGCTCGAGGGACAGGTACGGGTGTTCTGATGAGCGACATCGAGAAGCGCCCCAGGCTCGCGCAGGGGCGCGAGCACGTCGTCGCCACGGTCGACGAGATCCCGCCCGGCACACACAAACTGGTGCCGATCGGCCGTCACGGCGTCGGCGTCTACAACGTGAACGGCACGTTCTATGCAATCGCGAACTACTGTCCGCATGAGGGCGGTCCGCTGTGTTCCGGCCGGGCCCGCGGGCGGACCGTGGTCGACGAGTCCGCGCCGGGTGACGCGGTGATGGTGCGCGACATGGAGTACATCTACTGCCCCTGGCATCAGTGGGGTTTCGAACTGGCGACCGGCACCACCGCGGTCAAGCCGGAGTGGAGTATCCGCACCTATCCGGTGCGGGTCGTTGGTGACGAGGTGTTGGTGACGGCATGACGGCAACAGGTAGCACGGTCGGCGGGCCCACGCTCAAGCGCGGCGAGAAGACCATCGAGATCAACGGCGGCAACGTCGTGTACGAAATGCTCGGCAAGGAAGGCGATGTCATCGCGCTGACGCCCGGCGGACGGTTCAGCAAGGACATCCCGGGCCTGCGGCCACTGGCCAGGGAACTGGTCAAGGGCGGCTACCGGGTGCTGCTGTGGGACCGGCCCAACTGCGGTCGCTCCGATGTGCAGTTCCACGGGCAGAGCGAATCCCACATGCGCGCCGAGACGCTGTACACGCTGATCTCGAAACTCGGTGTGGGGCCGTGCATCATCGCGGGCGGCTCGGGCGGGGCCAGGGATTCGATGATCACCGCCATGCTCTATCCCGAGATCGTGACCAAGCTCGTGGTGTGGAACATCGTCGGCGGTGTGTACGGCTCGTTCGTGCTGGGCGGGCACTACATCACCCCGAGCATCCTGGCCGTGCGCGGACTCGGCATCGAAGGCCTGCTGCACGTTCCCGAGTGGCGCGAGCGCATCGAGCAGAACCCGGCCAACCGGCAGCGGTTCCTCGACCTCGACGCCGACGAGTTCCTCAAGGTGATGCTGCGGTGGCTGAATGCGTTCGTGTCCAAACCGGGCCAGACGATCCCCGGTGTGCCCGACGAGATGTTCGACAACATCACGGTGCCCACGCTGATCATCCGGGGCGGCGAGAACGACTGGGATCACCCCAAACGCACGTCCCTGGAGGTCAACTGCCTGATCAAGGGGTCCACGCTGATCGATCCGCCCTGGCCCGAGGACGCCTGGGAGCGCGCCGGCGAGAAGTTCGCCAGGAGCGGGGGCAAGAAGTTCTGCCTGTTCGACACGTGGGTGCAGGCCGCGCCCGCCATCCTGGAGTTCCTCAAGTGAGCTCACTCGGTCCGGATGTGCACCTCGCAGTTGAGCGAGGCCTCCAGCGCGGTGTGGATCCGGCTCTCCGGCACGCGCTGCAGGTCGGCCTTGCGCAAGGTCACCGTCACGATGTCCCAGCCCTCGTCGCCGAGCACGCGCTCGACCTCGCCGGTGAGGCCGAACCCGGCGAGGACGCCGTGCGCGTCGTCGTCGGTGCCCCGGCTGACGAACGTCACCACGCCCGCGGTCGGGGACGTTCCGAACGCCTTGGCGCACAACGGCAGGACCATCTGCTGCAGTTGCTCTGCGTCGCTCCCGGCGATCAGCACCTCGACTTCGCGCCGGTGCGCGGGCAACTCCGCCAACTGGTCGCCCGCGAGCACCTCGGCGCAGGCGTCGGCAAGCAGTTCACGGAGCGTGGCCATGCCTGCGGCTAACTGCGGTGGCCCGAGTTCGCCGCTGGGGTCCACGCCGACACGCACCACCGCAGTTCTCATGCCGCCAAGACTAACCGGGGACGGGATATGACCATGGCAGCCGATCTGACTGTTGCGGCCTGGTCGGGCATCACACCGCGCCTGCTGCGCGACGAACCCGAAACCGCGACCACGTATCTCGCAGCGGGAGGCTATCGCGCCCTTGACGATCCACAGGGTTTGCTCGACGCCGTCGAGGCCTCTGGACTGCTCGGCCGCGGCGGCGCGGCGTTCCCGCTCGCGGTGAAACTGCGCACCGTGCGCGACAACGGCCGCGCGGCAGGCGGCGCCGTGGTGATCGCCAACGGCGAGGAGGGCGAACCCGCGTCGATCAAGGATCGTTGGCTGCTGCGCAACCGTCCGCACGCGGTGCTCGACGGCCTGCGGCTCGCGGCCCTGATGGTCGGTGCGCATCGCGCCGTGCTGTACACCTCGGATGCGCAGTCGGCCCGCAGCGTCGAGCACGCCCTGGCCGAGACCGGCGGCAGTTCAGGCGGCGTCGCAGTCGAACTGATCACCGTCACAACGGGTTACGTCGCGGGCGAGGAATCCGCGGCGGTACGCGTGGTCGACGGCGGCCCGGCCAAACCCACCGACAAACCGCCACGCCCGTTCGAGGAGGGCGTGGGCGGCTACCCCACGCTGATCAGCAACGTCGAGACGCTGGCGCACCTGGCGTACCTCAACCTGCACGGCGCGGCGGACTTCCGCGAGTACGGCACCGAAGGATCGCCGGGCACGTTTCTGGCCACCATCACCGGTGCCGGTCGTGCGCCCGCGCTCTACGAACTGCCCCACGGCGTGGCGTTCACCGATGTGCTGGCACTGCACGGCGTCTCGCCCGACACGGTCACCGGTGCGCTCATGGGGGGATACTTCGCGGGGCTGCTGGGCCGCGAGATCGTCGGCGCCACCTTGGATCACGAGACCATCCGGGGGCTGGGCAGCGGCCTGGGCTGCGGTGCGATCAGCGTCCTCACCGACGACTGCCCGGTGGCCGTCGCCGCGGCGGTGCTGAGCTACTTCGACCGCGAGAACGCCGGGCAGTGCGGTTCGTGTTTCAACGGGACCGCGGCCATGGCCGCGGTGGCCACCGCACTGCGTGACGGCACCGCGACCGACGACGACGTGGCCAGGCTCAAGCGCTGGTCGGTGGTGCTGCGCGGGCGCGGGGCCTGCGCGACGCTCGACGGTGCGTGCAATGTGGCGGCGAGCCTGCTCTCCGGTTTCGACGATGTGGTGCGGCGCCACCTCGACAACAACTGCCCGGTGTGCCGGTCCGGCCCGTTCACCGCGACACGCCCGTACGAGGTGGAACAACTGGAATCGGTGGTGGCCGTATGAGAGTCAAACTGGACCGCACGATGTGCGACGGGTTCGGCCTGTGCGCCAGGCACGCACCCGAGTACTTCCCGCTCGACGACTGGGGTTATGCGTCGCTGCACGGTGACGGCAACGTCGCCGAGGCCGACGAGCCCGCGGTCAAGCGCGCCCTGCTCGATTGCCCCGTGCACGCGATCATCGAGTTGCGCGAGAAGCAGGCAACGCCCGCCGGCGAAACCACCAGCTGATAACGTGATTCTCTGCAGACGATAACCCGCTTACCACCGGAGCCGACTTGTCACAGATCCCCGGGCGTCCCCTGCCGACGGTCACCGCGCTCAACGAGTACTTCTGGACCGCGGGCCGTGACGGCGTGCTGCGCATCCAGGAATGCCGGTCGTGCGGCGCGCTGATCCATCCCCCGCAGCCGATCTGCCGCTACTGCCGCAGCCACGATCTCGGCGTCCGCGACGTGTCCGGGCGCGCGACGCTCGCGGGTTTCACGGTCAACGAGCGGTTCGGATTCCCCGATATGCCACCGCCGTACGTGGTGGCCGAGGTTGCGATCGTCGAGGATCCGCGGGTCCGGTTGACCACCAACATCGTCGACTGCGACCCGCAGTCACTCGAGCTCGGACAACCGGTGGAGGTGTCCTTCCAGCACATCGATGACGTGTGGCTTCCGGTGTTCACCCCGTCGGCGGACACCACGCCCACCCCGGCTCCGGTCGAGGACATCGCACCGCAGGACATCGGCAAGTTCGTCCGCCCGATGCTCACCGAGGACAAGTTCGAGGATCATTCCGCGATCACTGGCATCGGCATGTCGAGGATCGGCAGGCGACTCATGGTGCCGCCGCTGTCGCTGACCATCGAGGCGGCCGAACGGGCCGTCGCCGACGCCGGTCTGACGCTCGACGACATCGACGGGCTGTCCACGTACCCGGGCCTCGACATCGCCGGCATGGGCGAGGGCGGCGTCTCGGTCCTCGAAGGAGCCCTCGGGTTGCGCCCCACGTGGATCAACGGCGGTATGGACACCTTCGGCCCCGGCGGATCGGTGATCGCGGCGATGATGGCGATCTCGGCCGGGCTCGCGCGCCATGTGCTGTGCTTCCGCACGCTGTGGGAGGCCACCTTCGGCCAACTGGTCAAGGAGGGCAAGATGTCCCCTCCGATGAGCGCGCGTACCAACAGCTGGCAGCAGCCTTACGGTGCCACGTCGGCCGCTCACACGTTGGCGCAGAACGCCGGACGCCACTTCCACCGGTACGGCACCACGCGCGAGACGCTGGGCTGGATCGCGCTCAACCAGCGGGCCAACGCCGCGCTGAATCCCACCGCGATCTACCGCGAACCGCTGACCATGGAGGACTACCTCTCGGCACGCACCATCACCACGCCGTTCGGTCTCTACGACTGCGACGTCCCGTGCGACGGTGCGGTCGCGGTGATCGTCTCGGCCGTCGACGCCGCGCGCGATCTGCCCAAACCGCCCATCAGGTTCGAGGCCGTGGGCACCCAGATCATCGAGCGCCTCGACTGGGACCAGACCACACTCACCCACGAGCCTCAGGTGCTCGGTCAGAGTGCCCACATGTGGTCGCGAACCTCGTTGCGGCCCAGCGATGTCGACGTGGCCGAGCTGTACGACGGTTTCACGTTCAACTGCCTGTCCTGGCTCGAGGGCCTGGGGTTCTGCGGTATCGGCGAGGCCAAGGACTTCCTCGACGGCGGCAGGAACATCGCGCGTGACGGGATCATCCCGCTCAACACCCACGGCGGGCAGCTCTCGCACGGCCGCACCCACGGCATGGGGCTCATCCACGAGGCCGTCACGCAGTTGCGCGGTGAGGCGGGCGAACGGCAGGTCGAGGATGCTCGGGTGGCGGTCGCCAGCAGCGGCGGACTGACCCCCAGCGGTGTCCTGTTGCTGCGGAGAGACGACTGACCGTGGCGAGTTCGGACGGGACCGACCGATCGGCGCCGCATCCCCGCGTCGTCCTCGCCGACGGCGTCCCGATGTCGGCCCTGGTCGCCAAGGCGCCCGAACCGCGTGCGGTGGTCGTGGCGCTGCACGGCGGGGCGACCACGTCGGCGTACTTCGATTGCCCTGGCCACCCGGAACTCTCACTGCTGCACGCGGGTGTGGCGGCCGGTTTCACGGTCGTCGCCCTCGACCGCCCGGGATACGGCGCGTCCGCACCGTACCCGGAGGCCATGGCGCGTCCCGAACAACGCCTGGCGCTGGTGTTCGGTGCACTCGAACGGATCGTGGGCACGCAGGACCTGTTCCTGTTGGGGCACTCGGTGGGTTGTGAGCTCGCCGTGCGGATGGCCATCTCCGGTGCCCGCGTCGTGGGTATCTCGCTGGCAGGAACCGGGCGCCGGTATCAGTCCGCGGGGCGCGACATCCTCAAAAACGCGTCGTCCGACCACCGTCCGCGTGGTCTGCGGGAGCTGCTGTGGGAGCCGGCCCGGCTGTATCCGCCCGACGTGCTCGGCAGCGGATTGTCCTCGGGCGGCGCCGCGTACGAGGGTGATGTGGTCAAAACCTGGTCCTGGCAGGACTTTCCGCAACTCGCCGCGCTCGTGAAGGTTCCCGCCCAGTTCATCGCCGGTGACCACGAGAACGTGTGGGAGGCCGGCACCGACGCGTTGGCGGCCATCGGTGCGATGTTCACCGCGTCGCCGCGCGTGGACGTCGAGGTGCTGCCCGAGTCCGGCCACAACCTCAGCGTGGGCCACACCGCGGCCGAATATCACCAGCGGGTCTTGTCATTCGCCGCCGAGTGCCTGGATGTTCGGGCCACCCGCGCCGGCACCGATGTGGAAGTGGAGGCAGGTTGATGCGAGTCGGATTCATCGGTCTGGGCAGTCAGGGGGCGCCGATGGCCCGCAGGATCGTCGAAGGCGGATTCGAGACGACACTGTGGGCGCGCAGGCCCGCATCGCTCGAGCCGTTCGCCGACACGGCCGCCAAGGTGGCGGGCACCCCGGCCGAACTCGCGGCGGCCAGCGATCTGGTGTGCCTGTGTGTGGTGGGCGACGACGACGTCAGAGAGGTCCTGGGTGGTGAGACGGGTGTGTTGGCCGGCCTGGCACCGGGCGGGATCATCGCGATCCACTCGACCGTGCACCCCGACACGTGCACCGAACTCGCGAAACAGGTTGCCGAAAAGGGTATTTCGCTCA
Organism: Mycolicibacterium smegmatis; assembly: GCF_001457595.1. Classification (GTDB taxonomy): domain Bacteria; phylum Actinomycetota; class Actinomycetes; order Mycobacteriales; family Mycobacteriaceae; genus Mycobacterium; species Mycobacterium smegmatis. Next base: position 4,923,485 of record NZ_LN831039.1, read on the forward strand.
TCGACGCCCCGGTCAGCGGCGGTGAGCCCGCCGCCAAGGCAGGCACACTGCTGGTGATGGTCGGCGGTGACGAGGACATCGTGGACAAGGTCCGTCCCGTCTTCGCCACCTACGCCGATCCCATCGTCCGTCTCGGCGGCGTCGGCAGCGGTCAGGTCGCGAAAATCCTCAACAACCTGCTCTTCAGCGCCAATCTCGGGGCCGCGATGAGCGCGCTCGAACTCGGTGAGGCCCTCGGTGTCCCTCGCAACGCGCTGTGTGAGGTGATCACGCGCGGCTCGGCCAACAGCAAGGCACTGGGCAGCATCGCGATGTTCGGCGGCACGCTCGACAATCTCGCACCCATCGCCGGTGCGTTGCTGCAGAAGGACTGCAGGCACGCCGCAAGCCTGGCCGACGCCGCGTCGGCATCCCAGGGCGCGGTGTTCGACGCGGCCGACGAGGCCCTCCGCCTCATGGACGTCCCGCGCTGATGCGTATCGGTTTCCTCGGTGCCGGGCGCATGGGCGCCCCCATGGTGCAGCGGCTCACCGCGGCAGGACACGATGTCCACGCACTCGGGCGCACGGACGAGAAACGAACCGCGGTAGCCGGATTGGGAGCCACACCCGTGGCCGCCGCCGCGGACGCCGTGCGCGACGCGGACGTCGTGATCGTATGCGTGTTCACCGACGAGCAGGTGCGCACTCTCTGCACGGATACTCTGCTCGACGCCATGGCGCCGGGTGCGGCGCTGGTGCTGCACACGACGGGAAGCCCGCGCACGGCCGAGGACATCGCCGCACGCGCTGTGGACCGCGGCGTCGCGGTCGTCGATGCGCCGGTCAGCGGAGGGCCGCACGACATCGCGGCCGGGTCGGTGACGGTGTTCGCCGGCGGCGACGCCGACGTCGTCGAGCGCGTCCGCCCCGCACTGGTCGCCTATGCCGAACCGCTCCTGCACGTCGGGCCGCTCGGCTCGGGCCAGCGCGTCAAGCTCGTCAACAACACGATGTTCGCGGCCCAGATCGGTGTGGTGGCCGAAGGCGTGCGACTGGCCCGTGAACTCGGTGTCGATGAGCCGACGGTGCTGTCAGCCCTCACGCACGGCAGCGCCGCGAGCCGTGCGCTGAGCGGGATCGCGGCGACCGGATCGGCCGAGGACTTCAAGGTCAGGGTCGGTGAGTTCATCGGCAAGGACGTCGCGGTGGTCCGCGCGACAGCCGCGGATCTCGGCGCCGACCTCGGGCTCCTTGACCATGCCGTCGACGCGGCACTGCGGTGATCTGATTCCTGTCCGTGACCCGGCATTTCGTGCTTTTCGACCACTGCCGGACGCATTACTGTTAGCGTTACAGTTCATTCGGTTCACGTAACGCCTCGCACAGCACTTCGGGCACCGGCCCCGCCGCGGAGGAGGAGCATATGACCACGCCCCAGATGATCTTCGATCCGTTCTCCGAGGAGTACTTCGAGAACCCCTTCGACATCTACCGTCAGATGCGCGACGACGCCCCGCTGTACTACGACTCCGAGCAGGACTTCTACGCACTGTCCCGCCACGAGGACGTCGCGGCCGCGCTGAAGGACCACGAGGCGTTCTCGTCGTCACGGGGATGCGACCTGGCGATGGTGAAGGGCGACGAACCGCCGCAGAAGTCGATCATCTTCATGGATCCGCCCGAGCACCGGCACATGCGCAGCCTGCTCAACAAGGCGTTCACACCGCGCGCGGTGCAGGCGCAACGCGACACCGTCGTCGAACAGGTCGAGCACTATCTCGGGCAGATCGACTCCGACGAGTTCGACGTCGTGCAGGATTTCTCGGGCCCGTTCCCGGTCGAGGTGATCACCCGCATGGCCGGCGTCGAGCCGGAATACCGCCAGCAGGTGCGGCACTGGATCGACACGAGCCTTTCGCGCGAACCCGGCCAGGTCGCATACTCCGAGGCCGGGATGAAGGCCAACATCGACACCGCGATGTACTACTACTCGCTGGTGCAGAAGCGCCGCGAGAACCCGCAGGACGACATGATCAGCCGGTTGATCGCCGCCGAGATCCCCGGTGAGAACGGGGAGATGCGCCGTCTCGACGACGTCGAGATCACCGGCTTCGCAACCCTTCTGGGTGGCGCGGGCGCCGAGACCGTCACCAAGCTGATCGGCACGGCAATGGTGACGTTCGCGAAGTTCCCCGACCAGTGGCAGAAGCTGCTCGACGACCGCAGCAAGGTGCCCGCGGCGGTCGAGGAACTCCTGAGGTACGAGGGACCCGTGCAGTACAACGTGCGCTACACGCTCAAGGAGGCGCGCGTGCCCAGCGGCACCATCCCGGCAGGCAAGCCGGTGTTCCTGCTCAAGGCGTCAGCCAACCGCGACGAGCGGGCGTGGACCGATCCCGACGTCTTCGACATCGACCGCGACCGCACCGAGGCGCAGAACCTCGGCCTCGGTTACGGCATCCACAGCTGCCTCGGCGCCGCACTCGCGCGTCTGGAGAGCACGATCGCCCTGGAGCGGCTGCTCGACTTCATGCCGCGCTACGAGGTCAAATGGGACGGCCTGCAGCGCGTCCACATGCAGAACGTCGCAGGCTACTCCCATGTGCCGGTGAAGGTGTTGCGTTGATGACCAAGAAGATTCACGTCGACTTGGGGCTGTGTGAGAGCAACGGCGTCTGCATGGGCGTCATCCCCGAGGTGTTCGACCTCGACGAGGAGGACTACCTGCACGTGCTCTCCGACGAGGTGACCCCGGAAAACGAGGCCCGCGTGCGCGACGCCGTGCGGCAGTGCCCGCGCCAGGCCATCTCGATCGACGAAGAGTGATCCCGCGCTAACGCGCGATCACCGTTTTGCCGAAACCCTCGATGGTCTCGAGCGCGTGCGCCAGGCTGTCCCCCGGGATCGTGACGTGCAGCCAGGTCACGCCGAGCGCGGCGAGTTGGTCGACGCCCGCGAGGTAGGCGTCGGCGTCGAAATCGTCGTCACCGGGGTTGCCGCCGTCGAAGTTGGTGAACACGATGTCCACCGTCGACGGGTCGCGTTGGGCGGCATCGAGTTTGGTCCGCAGATCAGCGATCCCGGCTGTGAGCCTCTCGATCGAGTCGATCGCGGCGGTACCCGCGGTCTGCGCAAGCCCGGGCGGTGCGGCGAACGGGCACCAGCCGTCGCCGTGCCTGGCGACGCGCGCCCTGGCGGCCGCGGTGTTGCCGCCGATCCAGATCGGTGGCGGGTTCACCGGGCGGGGGTGCGCGGTGACGCCCCTGGCACTGAAATGCTTTCCCTGGTAGGTGAAGTCATCGGTGGTCCAGATGCCGCGGATGACCTCGAGGGATTCATCGAACAACTCGGTGCGTTCGTCGAACGTCACCCCGAGTGCGGCGAACTCGCGTTTGAGGTAACCCACCCCGACCGCGAGCGTGAACCGCCCGCCCGAGAGCAGGTCGAGTGTCGCACCGGATTTGGCCACCACGAACGGGTTGCGGTACGGCAGCACCACGATGTTGGGTACCAGCCGCAGGGTGGTGGTCTGCGCGGCGGCGTACGCCATCGCCACGAACGGGTCGACGGCGTCGTGCCCACCGGCATCGAGCCAACGTTGTGACGGCGCCGGGTGATCGGTGAAGCCGAACCCGTCGAAACCGGCGGCCTCGGCCGCTGCTGCCACCGCCGCCACGCCGGACCCGCTGACGAGGTCCGGGTGGTAGGGGTGGCTGTGCATCGGGTGTGTGATGCTGTAGCGCACGGCCGGGCCCCTGGCTCAGGACGAAAAGCCCGAGAGGATGACCCCGTTGCAGTCGGCGACACTCTGCCGGATCTTGGCGGCGGCCTGGTAGGCGTCGGAGAAGTACCACTCGCGGGCGGCCTCGACCGACGGGAACTCCAGCACCACGGTCTGGGTGCCGTGCCAGGTGCCCTCGACCACCTCGGCCTTCTGGTCGACGGCGAGGATCGTCGCGCCTCCCATGGTGGGACCCGCGGCCTTCGCGTACTCGGCCATGCCTGCCGGGTCCTTGATGTCCTCGGTGATGATCACATAGCCCTTGGGCACAGTTCGAGTCTCCTTGTCGGTGAAGCGGATTGAGGTGGTGGATCAGAGTTTGTGGATCGCGCTCTCGGGACAGCAGTCGATGGCTTCCCGGACTGCGGCCTCGTGCTCGGCGGGGACCTCCCCGGCAGCGGCCACCGCCCAGCCATCGTCGGACAGTTCGAAGACCTCCGGGCACAGTGTCAGGCACATGCCGTGGCCTGCGCACCGGTCCTCGTCGACGGCGACCTTCATTTCACATCGAACTCCAGGTGCAGGTGGGTGAGCCCACGCAGGATGAACGTCGGGATGTACTTGTAGTCCCGATTGGCCGCCGGACCGTGGTGTTCCTCGGAGATCCGGATGTCGGTGGTGCGGTCGAGCAGTCGCTCCAGTCCGACGCGGGTCTCGGCACGGGCCAGCGGCGCGCCCGGGCAGCTGTGGATGCCACGGCCGAACGCCAGATGCTGGCGGGCGTTCTTGCGGGCCGGGTCGAAATCGTCGGGGTTCTCGAACCGGCGCGGGTCCCGGTTGGCCGCGCCGTTGACCACCATGACGGTACGGCCCGAGGGCAAGTCCTTGTCCCCCACCGTGACCGGGCAACGGGAGAGCCGGAAATCGCCCTTGACCGGACTCTCGTGGCGCAGCGCCTCTTCGATGAAGTTCGGCAACAGGCTGCGGTCCTCGCGCACCATCTTCTGCACGTCCGGCCGGTCTCCCAGTACCTTGAGCGCGGTGCCGAGCAGTCGGACCGTGGTCTCCTGACCCGCCGAGAAGACATTGGTGGCCACCCGTGCGACGTCGCCGGGGCTCGGGGTGGTGCCGTCTGGGAACAGTGCGGTGGCCATCCCCGTGAGGATGTCCTCGCGAGGGTTACTGCGCCGGTCCTCGATGTACGCCTCGAACTGGCCGTAGAGGAATTCCAGCGGGCTGTGCGACAGCGACTCGTCACCGGTGCTGCCCACGCCGCCGCCGGAGTTCTGCGAGATGCCGTCGACGAACGCGTTGCGGTCCTCGGCGGGGATGCCCAGCAGGTCCGCGATCACCAGCAGGGTGAACGGGCTGGCGAAGCCCTTGATGAACTCGCCCTTGCCCGGCGCCAGGAAATCGTCGAGCACCTCGTCGGCCAGCTGCCACATCGCGTCCTCGTTCTCCTTGAGGCGCTTGGGCGTGATCAGCCGCATCATCAGCGAGCGGTGGTTGGTGTGCACCGGCGGGTCCAGGGTGGGCAGCTGATCGCTGAACGGCAGCTCGTCGCGGTGCTTCTCGATGAGTTCGGCGACGTCGTCGCGGCCCTCCAGCGGCACCGGGAAGCCGGGGAACGGCCCGGTGACCGAGGTGCATGAGGAGAAGCTCTTCTCGTCGTTGTAGACCGAGACAGCCTCCTCCCAGCCGGTCACCATGGTCACCCCGTAGTGATCCTCGGACTGCACGGGGCACTTGTCCCGCAACGCGTTGAAATACGGGTACGGGTCGTCGACCAGCCGGGGGTCCTTGAACCAGTCGATACCGGCGGGATCGATCGCCATATGTGTCACTCCGTTTCCTGACGGACTCAGACGTATGAGAACGTGCCTCTCATTGTTGAGTATTACATTTCCACAGCGCCGCTTCGCCGTCAACGAGGGCAAACGCCTGATCGTTCCGCTCAACATGCCACATTCGGAAACGGGATTCTCCAATGTTGTGCATTCGCTCAACATTGGCTGGTCGAACGCATATCGTCAGCTCAGTTGCCGCCGCGGCACGGACAGGACACGCCATGACATCCGACATCGCGACACCGGCCCCGACCGCCGGCGAACCCGACCTGGCCCGTCCCTGGGCACCGCACCGCCGCAAGGCCTACGTCGCCCTCACTGCGATGACCGGTTTCGCCTTCACGATCGCGGTCGTCGGGGTCGGCACCGGTCTGCTGCCGCCCACCTTCACCGTCGACGTCATCGCCAACCTGGCGTTCGGCCTGCCGGTGATCGTGCTGCCGCTGGTCTACTTCTGGACCGGCCGGGGTGAGCAGCGCTCGCGTCTGCAACGCGCCTCGGAGCTGACGATGATCTACCTGCCCTACACCGCGGGCAGCCAACTCGGCTACGAGACCATCTTTCTGATCGGCCATCCGATGAACTGGTGGACACCGACCACCGACCCGGGCTGGAAGTGGCTCTGGTGGCAGTACGGCCTGGCCGACACCCGCTACACCAGTGGCAACGCCTGGATCTTCGGGCTGGAACTGGTCGGCGTGGTGACCGGCACGCTGCTGTTCATCGTGTGGATCCGCTTGATGCGCAGCGATTTACCGGTCGAGTCCCGGATCAAGAGCCTGTGGCTCGCCTTCACCGGATGCGCGATGCTGATCAGCAGCACCGCGGTGTACTTCCTGTCCGAGGTGCGCGCCGGGTTCGACGACATCGGTCAGGGGGCCTTCGGGCTCTGGTTCAAATTCATCGCCGAGAACGTGCCGTTCATGATCCTGCCGTTCTTCGCCCTGATCGCGATGTATCGCCAGATCGACCATCTCAGCCGCCGGGCAGGCCCTCGGTAGCTCACACCGGGGTAGCTCACACAGACCGACAGCGGCGGCTTGGTTGGACACTGGTCAGCTGTGCCGATGCGCGGTACGGTGCGCAGGTGGTCGCATCACCGCGCAACACCGAAGCTGACCGGGGTCAGCGCCGGGCGACCTTCCAGCGCGCCAACTCCCACACCACCAAGCAGATGCTGGTCCATGCGGCCATGGCGTTGTGGCGGACCAACGGCTACGCCAACACCACGGTGGCCGAGATCTGCCGGGGCGCCGGGGTCTCCAAGGCGTTGTTCTACTTCTACTTCCCGCGTAAGGAAGACGTGCTCTTCGAGGTGGGCGTGATGTCCACCCGCTCAGCCCAGCGCACCATCGCGAAGCTGCTGGCCGACGACTACGACGTCATGACCGTCGTCGGCGCCGCACTGACCGCCCTGGAACGCTCGATGAGCAGCAATCCGCGCGAGTTGGTCATCGAGACCATCCTGGAGGGGTACCGGCACGAGCACCGACTGCTGGCCACGGGAGAGAACCGTCCCGATCTGGACGGCGGCATGTTCACCACCCTGTTCGCCCGCGCGGTGGCCGACGGCAAACTTCCCGCCGGCACCGACACCGACCGCCTGGTCCATCTGGCCATGATGATGGTCAGCGAGGGCGCCCGGCATTGGGCCGCAGGCGCTTTCGGCGCCCGTTCCTTCGCCGACGTCGTCGCCTCCGACATCGCCACCCTGATCGCAGGCAGCACCGGACGAAGGAGACCGTGATGGCATGGGATTTCGAGACCGACCCGGAGTTCGCCGAACTCCTGGACTGGGTGGACACCTTCGTCCGCGACGAAGTCGAGCCGCTGGACCTGGTGTGGCCGCATCTGCAGTTCACGCCTCTGAACGAGGTACGCCGGCAGGTGGTGGACCCGCTCAAGGAGCAGGTGCGCCGAAAAGGCCTGTGGGCCACCCATCTCGGCCCCGAACTCGGTGGTCAGGGATACGGGCAGCTGAAATTGGCGCTGCTCAACGAGATCCTGGGCCGGTCGCAGTGGGCGCCCATCGTGTTCGGCTGCCAGGCACCCGATACCGGCAACGCCGAGATCATCGCGCACTACGGCACCGAGGAGCAGAAGCAACGCTATCTGCGGCCCCTGCTCGACGGTGAGGTGTTCTCCTGTTATTCGATGACCGAGCCGCACGCGGGCGCGGACCCGACGCTGTTCACCACGCGCGCCGTCCGCGACGGGGACGACTGGGTGATCAACGGCTGGAAGTTCTTCTCCTCCAACGCCGCCACCGCGTCGTTCCTCATCGTCATGGTCGTCACCAACCCCGATGTCAGCGCCTATCAGGGCATGTCGATGTTCCTGGTGCCCACCGACACCCCCGGCGTCGAGATCGTGCGCAACGTCGGCCTGTACGGCGAGCGCGACAACGAGGGATCGCACGCGCTGATCCACTACGACAACGTGCGGGTACCCGCCGAAGCTCTGCTGGGCGGTGAGGGGCAGGCGTTCGTCATCGCCCAGACCCGCTTGGGCGGCGGGCGAATCCACCACGCCATGCGCACGATCGGCCTCGCACGCAAGGCGCTCGACATGATGTGCGAACGCGCGCTGAGCCGCAAGACACAGGGAAGCCGTCTGTCCGACAAGCAGTTCGTGCAGGGCTACATCGCCGACTCGTATGCGCAACTGCTGCAGTTCCGGCTGATGGTGCTCTACACCGCGTGGGAGATCGACAAGTACAACGACTACAAGTTGGTCCGCAAGGACATCGCCGCGGTCAAGGTCGTCATGCCGACAGTCCTGCACGACATCGCATGGCGCGCGATGCAGGTGCACGGCGCCCTCGGTGTCACCAACGAAATGCCGTTTCTCGGGATGGTCACAGGCGCGGCCGTCATGGGCCTGGCCGACGGCCCCACCGAAGTGCACAAGACCACCGTGGCCAAGCAGGTGCTGCGCGACCACGAGGCCACCGAGGACACCTGGCCGACCGAATGGATACCCCGCAAGCGCGAGGAGGCGCGGGCCAAACTCGCCGACTACCTGGACAACGAGGTGGGCAATCTGTGAGCGCACCGGACATCGACACCCCGCGCCTCGCCGAGTGGATGGACGGCGCGGGGCTGCCGGGCAAGGGTGAGCCGCTGACCGCGCGCTTCCTGTCCGGCGGTACGCAGAACGTCATCTACGAACTGCGCCGCGGCGACGAGCGCTGCGTGCTGCGCATGCCACCCCCGGGCGCGCCGCCCGACCGCGACAAGGGCATCCTGCGCGAGTGGCGCATCATCGCCGCGCTCGACGGCACCGACGTGCCGCACACCGAGGCCGTCGCCATGTGCGAGGACCCGAGCGTGCTCGGTCGGCCGTTCTACCTGATGGGGTTTGTCGAGGGGTGGTCCCCCATGGATCGGCACGGTGTGTGGCCCGAACCTTTCAACAGCGACCTGGGTACCCGCCCCGGCCTGAGTTATCAACTGGCCGAGGGCATCGCGCTGCTGTCCAAGGTCGACTGGCGCGAGCGGGGGCTGGCCGACCTGGGACGCCCCGAAGGTTTTCACGACCGGCAGGTCGATCGCTGGATCGCATTCCTCGAACGGATAAAACGCCGCGAGCTACCCGGCTTGAAGGTCGCCACCGACTGGCTGCGGGCGCACAAACCGCTCGACTACATCCCCGGCCTCATGCACGGCGACTACCAGTTCGCCAACGTGATGTACCGGCACGGCGCCCCCGCCACACTGGCCGCCATCGTCGACTGGGAGATGGGCACCGTCGGTGACCCCAAACTCGACCTCGCCTGGATGGTGCAGAGTTGGCCGACCGGCGAAGACACCGGCGGAATGGATTACGTCGACATGCGTGGCATGCCCGCACGTGACGACGTCGTCGCCCACTACGCCGAGGTGTCGGGCCGTCAGGTCGACGATCTGGACTACTACCTGGTGTTGGCCAAGTGGAAGCTCGCGATCGTGCTGGAGCAGGGTTTCCAGCGTGCGGGCGACGACGAGAAGCTTCTTGCGTTCGGACCGGTGGTGACAGGCCTGATGGCCTCGGCGGCCGAACTGGCCGAATCGACCGACTACCGGGGCTGACGTGCGCGCAGCCGTCTGCCCCCGGTACGGGCCACCCGAGGTAGTCCGCGTCGAGGAGTTGCCTGCGCCTGAACTCGGGCCCGATCAGGTGCGGGTGCGTGTCGGTGCTGCCGCGGTGAACTTTCCCGACGTGTTGCTCGTGGCCGACAGGTACCAGGTGACCGTGCCCGTGCCGTTCGTCCCTGGCAGTGAATTCTCCGGGGTGGTGACCGAGATCGCCGACGGTGTCACGGATTTCGTAGTCGGCGACCGGGTGGTCGGTACCGCAATGCACGGCGCGTTCGCCGAGGAGGTGTGTGTCGACGCATCCTGTCTGCAGCGCGCCGTCGAGCGCCTCGGCGACCGTGGCGCCGCCGCGTCCGGCGTCGCGCACCGCACCGCGTTCCACGCGCTGCGGTCGGTCGCCCGGGTCTCCACGGGCGACGACGTTGTCGTGCTTGGCGCGGGCGGCGGCGTCGGCCTGGCCGCGGTGCAGCTCGCCGCGGCACTCGGCGCCCGGGTGACCGCGGTGGCGTCGTCAACCGAAAAACTCGATGCCGCAGCACGATACGGTGCACACCACCTCGTCGACCACACAGCCGGTTCACTCCGCGCGGCACTGCGCGACGCCGTTCCCGGAGGGGCCGACGCGGTGCTCGACCCGGTCGGCGGCGATCTCTCCGAACCCGCGTTGCGCGCGTTGCGCCGCGGCGGGCGGTTCGTCACCATCGGCTTCGCGTCAGGCGCCATCCCCCGGATACCACTGAACCTCGTGCTGGTGAAGGGCGTGCAGATCCTGGGCTTCGCGTTCCAGGACGTGCCGCCGGAGGAATTCGCGCGCAACGAATCCGAGCTCGGCGAACTGCTGGCGTCCGGCGCCGTGACGCCGCACATCGGTGCGGTCTATCCCCTCGCCGAGGTCGCTGCCGCGCTGCGGCATGTCGCCGAGGGACGCGCCGTGGGCAAGGTGGTCCTGGACGTCTCTGGCGTCCGATGAGGTTTACAGTCGTCGCAGTGAGCGTAAACTCACGCATCCTTGATCTGCGTCACCAGACCTGCTAAGCAAGTGCTCAGAACAAGACGGTCAGTTCAGAAAATGCCGCCCTTCGACGACGGAGTCCCGATGGCCAAGCCCAGCACCAGTGCCACACCAGACCTGTACTACGACCCGTACAGCGTGCAGCTCAACATGGAACCGCACGAGGTGTTCGCGCGGATCCGCGAAGAGGCGCCGCTGTACTACAACGAGCAGCACGACTTCTACGCGCTGAGCCGGTACCACGACGTCAACAAGGCCGTGATCGACCACGAGACGTTCATCTCGGGCCGCGGCGCGCTGCTCGAGCTCATCAAGAGCGGCATGGAGATTCCGCCCGGCACCCTGATTTTCGAGGATCCGCCGATCCACAACATCCACCGCAACCTGCTGTCGCGGATGTTCACGCCGCGCAAGGTGCTCGCGCTCGAGCCCCAGATCCGCGAATTCACCACCCGCTGCCTGGACGCGGTGGCCGGCTCGGACACGTTCGACTTCGTCAACGATCTCGGCGAGCAGATGCCCATGCGCGTCATCGGCATGCTGCTGGGCATCCCCGAGGACCGCCAGCGCGCCATCACCGACCACGGCGAGCAGACGCTGCAGGGCACGACAGTCGATTCCCTGGCCACCGGTGAGGTGTTCGCGGAATTCATCGACTGGCGCGCCGAGAACCCGTCGGACGACATCATGACCGACCTGCTCAACGCCGAGTTCGAGGACGAGACCGGCACGGTGCGCAAGCTGCGCCGAGACGAGTTGCTGCTGTACCTGACCGTGATCGCCACCGCGGGTTCGGAAACCACGACGCGCGCGCTGGGCTGGGCGGGCAAGACGCTGGCCGACCACCCCGATCAGCGCCGCGACCTCGTCGAGAACCCGGCGCTGATCCCGCAGGCCATCGAGGAACTGCTGCGCTGGGAACCGCCTGCCCTGCAGATCGCCCGCTACGTCACGCGCGACGTCGAGTACTACGGCAAGACCGTGCCCGCGGGGTCGGCGATGCTCATGCTGGTCGGGGCGGCCAACCGCGACCACAGGCGTTTCCCGCCGAACGGCGACGTGTTCGATATCCACCGGGAGCAGTTCTCGCACATGACTTTTGGTGCGGGCACGCACTTCTGCATGGGCAACGCGCTGGCCCGGCTCGAACTGCGTGTCGCACTCGAGGAAATACTCAAGCGCTTCCCCGAGTGGGAGGTCGACTGGGACAACGCCAGGCCCTCGGAGACCGCCGCGGTACGCGGCTGGGCGGCCATGCCAACGTTCGTGCGCTGACCGCCCTGTCGCGTCAGCTGGCGGTGATCAGGTCGGCGGGCACCGAGCGGCTGAGCATGGTGCCGGTGCGGAACGCCTCGGTGCTGCCGACGGAGCCGGCGTCGGGGTGATTGGCCGCGGTGAGCGCCTGGGCCTTGAACGCGCGTGCGGCAGCGGACAGTTCGTGATGGGCGGGACAGACGCGCAGGTCTGACGGACACTCGTCGCCCCACAGCGTGACCTCGGTGAGGCCCTGCTCCAGCGCGCCGAGCACACCGTGGCGCACACGCTTGTCGGTGTTGAACAGATCGGCCGCGACCGCGACGGTCTGCGGGTGCGGACGGTCCTGCCACGACCTGAGCACGCTCTCGAGGTCCATGGCCTCGACACCGAGGATCTCCAAGGGGCGCACGTTCTCGTCGCGGTCGATCAGCACCGTGACGTCCCAGCCGGCCATCACCCGGTCGACGAGCCAGCCTCCCGCGTACCGCACCGCGTCGATCACGCACGGGGCGACCACATCGAGTCGATACCTCATGTCAGCTCGATCTCGCGGGCCAACATCTCGGCGTATCCCTTGAATACGTCCTGCAGCGGCAGTGAGGGATCGAGTAACCATGAGGTCTCCATTCCGTTGACGAAGGCGAGAATTTCCACGGCCTTGATGACCGGGTCGAAGTCCGGGCGATAGCGGCCACTGTGCTGGCCGCGGCGAATGATGTCCGCGACGATGTCGCGCGCATCCTGCTGACGTTTCAGCAAACGATCGTGCAGTGGTGCATCCGGCTGGATGTTCTCCACCAGCAGCACCGTGAACGTACCGACCAACTCGGGTGCCCGGACGAACCGTTCGGCCACCCGCTTGATCTCGTCGGCAAGGTCACCGGACCGGTCGGCGTGTGCATCGTCGTCGAGATCCCTGGCGTCGAGCACCGCGTTGAGGAGGTGCTCCTTGGATTCGAAATGATGCAGCAGACCGGCCGTGGTGACCCCGGCCTCCTTGGCGATCTGAGCGAGTGAGGTGTTGCGCCACCCGTTGCGGGCCAGCAGCCTCTCGGCGACCGAAAGGATGCGCTGCCTGCGGTCTTCGCCCTTGGCGAGCAGGGTCTCGTAGGGTCTGGCAGCCTCGGCCTGCCCCTGGGGTGGCGTCACTGAACTCCTTCGTCCAAACCAACCTAGTGAACACACAGTAGGTTGGTTTGCACGGTGTGACAAGGGTCTCAACGGGAATAAATTCGGGCCTGTGTCACATAACGCACACCCGCAGGCTACAGGCCCAGCGACTTCGCGATGATGACTTTCATGACCTCGCTGGTACCCGCGTAGATCCGGGCGACGCGGGCGTCGGTGTACAGCCTGGCGATGGGGTACTCCATCATGTAGCCGTACCCGCCGAACAACTGCAGGCAACGATCGACCACGCGCGCCTGCATCTCGGTGCAGAACAGTTTGACGCGCGCCGCGTCGGCCCCCGACAGCTCGCCGTCGACGTGCAGCGCCACCGCGCGGTCGAGCATGGCCTGGGCTGCCTCGACCTCCGCCGAACACGCCGCCAGCTCGAACTTGGTGTTCTGGAAGGACGCCACGGGTGTGCCGAATGCCTTGCGGGTCTTGGTGTAATCGATCGCCGCGTCGATCGCCGAGCGGGCCTGGGCCACCGAACCGACGGCGACCGTGAGGCGCTCCTGGGCCAGGTTGTGGCCGAGGTAGCTGAACGCCTCGCCCTCCTCCCCCAGCACGTTGGCCACCGGCACCCGCACGTCGGTGAACGACAGCTCCGCGGTGTCCTGCACCTTGCAGCCCATCTTCTCCAGTTCACGGCCGCGGCTGAAGCCCGCCATGCCGTCCTCGACCACCAGCAGCGTCAGCCCCTTTCGGCGGTTATCCGGATCGGTCGACGTACGGGCCACCACGACAACCAGATCCGCCTGGATACCACCGGTGATGAAGGTCTTGGCGCCGTTGAGGACGTAGTGGTCCCCGTCCCGCACCGCGGTGGTGCGCACGCCCGCGAGATCCGATCCGGTCCCCGGCTCGGTCATCGCGATCGCGGTCAGCAGTGTGCCCGCCGCCAGACCGGGGAACCACCGCTGCCGCTGCTCGGTGTTGGCGTAGTGCAGGAAGTACGGCAGGATCACCTCGAGCTGGGTGCGGACCGTGGACAGCGTGACCAGGGCCCTGGCGGCCTCCTCCTGAAGCACGACGTTGTAGCGGTAGTCGGGAATGCCTGCGCCGCCGTACTCCTCGGGGATGGCCATGCCGAGCATGCCCAGTTCACCCATCTGCTTGAACACGTCGCGCGGCATGCGTCCGGCCTTCTCCCATTCGGGATAGGCCGGGACGACTTCCTTCTCGATGAAATCCCGCGCCAGCGTGCGGAATGCCTCGTGATCCTCGGTGAACAGATTCCGCTGCATCAGCCGGCCCTCCTAGCCGAGAAGTTCGACGATCGTGGCGTTGGCGGTGCCACCGCCCTCGCACATGGTCTGTAAGCCGTACTGAATCCCGTTGTCGCGCATGTGGTTGATCATGCGGGTCAGCAGCACCGCGCCGGATGCGCCCAACGGGTGCCCGAGCGCGATGGCGCCGCCGAGCGGGTTGAGCTTGGCCGGGTCGGCGCCGGTCTCGGCCTGCCATGCCAGCGGCACGGGCGCGAACGCCTCGTTGACCTCGAAGACGCCGATCTCGTCGAGCCGGACCCCGGCCTTGTGCAGCACCTTCTCGGTGGCCGGGATGGGGCCGGTGAGCATGAGCACCGGGTCGGCGCCCGCGACCGCGCCCGCGCGGTACCGCACGATGGGTGAAAGACCCATCGCGACGGCATTTTCCGCGGTCATCACCAGCAGGGCGGCCGCGCCGTCGGAGATCTGTGACGAATTGCCCGCGTGGATGACGCCGTCGTCTTTGAACGCGGGCTTGAGGTTGGCGAGTTTGTCGACCGTGGTCCCCCGGCGCACGCCCTCGTCGGCGACCACGGGGTCGCCGTCGTCGGGGAACACCGTGATCATCTGGGTCTCGAAGGCGCCGCTGTCCTGCGCGGCCGCGGCGCGTTCGTGCGACGCCACCGAGTATTCGTCGAGTTGCGTGCGGGTGAAGCCCCACTTCTGCGCGATCATCTCGGCCGAGATGCCCTGGTTGAACGAGAAGTCGCGATACCGGTCGATCACCTTGGGCCCGTATGGCATCCCGGTGGCGCGGGCGGCGCCGAGCGGTACGCGGCTCATCACCTCGACACCACCGGCGACCACGACGTCCTGCTGGCCCGACATCACGGCCTGCACCGCGAAGTCCAGCGCCTGCTGGCTCGATCCGCAGGCCCGGTTGACGGTGGTTCCGGGTATGTGTTCGGGCCACCCCGCGGCCAGCACCGCGAACCGGCCGATGTTGCTCGACTGGTCGCCCACCTGCGATACGCAGCCCCAGATGACGTCGTCGATGATGTCGGGGCCGATGCCGGCCTTCTCCACGAGCGCATTGAGGACCAGTCCCGACAGATCGGCGGCATGCATGCCGGACAGGCCGCCGTTGCGCTTGCCGACGGGCGTGCGCACGGCTTCGACGATGACGGTTTCACGCATGGGACTGCTCCGATCTTGTTTGCATCGCGGGGCCGACCGCGCCCTGTTCGCGCAGCGAGGCGATCTCCTCGGCGGACAGGCCGATGTCGGCCAGGATGTGATCAGTGTGCTCGCCCAGGCCGGGTACCGCACCCATCGGCATCTCGTAGCCGGCGATCACGGGCGGCGGCAGCAGCGCGGCGATCTCGCCCTTGGGCGTGGCGACCTGGCGCCAGCGGTCACGGTCCTTGAGGTGCTGGTGTGCGATGACCTCGCTGGGCCGGTTGAACCGCGAGTTGCCGATGCCCGCCTCGTCGGCGATCTGCTGGATCTCGGCGAGATCGTGCTGCGCGCACCAGGTTCCGATGGCCTCGTTGAGCACGTCGCGGTGCGCGCAGCGGTCGGAGTTGGTGGCGAAACGCGGATCGTCGGCGAGATCGGGGCGGTCGATGATCTCGCGTGCCAGCCGCTGCCACTCCCGGTCGTTGGTGGTGCCGAGGACGACGGTCTGATCGTCCCGCGTGCTGAACGCGCCGTACGGAGCGACAGCCGGCGAGCTCATGCCCAGCGGCTGCTGGTCGACGCCCGAGTGCTGCGTGTAGGTCAGTGGGTAGCCCATGATGTCGGTCATGGTGTCGAACAGGCTGACCGCGACCGCGGGCGCGGCGCCGTTCTCCGGCCGGCGCAGCCTCCCGATGAGCAGCGCCATGATCGAAAGCGCGGCATACAGGCCCGTGGAGATGTCGGCGACCGGCGGCCCCGGCTTGGCAGGCATGTCCGGGTGGCCCGTGACGGCGCACGCGCCGGACTCGGCCTGCACCAGCAGGTCGTACGCCCGTTTGTGGGACAGCGGTCCCCCGCTGCCGTATCCGTCGATCTCGACCGGGATCACCTGCGGGTGTCGCTCGGCGAGATCGGCCGGTGCCAGGCCCATACGGGCCATCGCGCCCGGCGCGAGGTTGGACACCAGGGCATCGGCGGTGTCCAGCAGCTTGTGCAGCACGTCCATGCCGCCGGGGGTCTTGAGGTCCAGCGTGATGGACTCCTTGCCGCGGTTGGCCCAAACGAAGTGCGCGGCAAGGCCGCCGGGCCCGAGGACCACGTCGTCGTAGTCACGCGCGAAGTCCCCGCCCTTGGGGTTCTCCACCTTGATCACGCGCGCACCGAAGTCGGCGAGCACACGGGTGCACATGGGCGCCGACACCGCCTGTTCGAGCGCGACGACCGTGAACCCGGCGAGTGGCCCCGACTTCTCCGGGGTGTCCTTCGGCATACCCGTCACATAACCATGCCGCCGTCGACCGGCAGTACCTGGCCGGTGATGTACGACGCGGCATCCGACGCCAGGAACACGAACGCCCCGGCCACCTCCTCGGCGTCGGCCCAGCGCTTGAGCAGGATGCGGTTCATCATGTTGGCCGCGAACTTCTCGTTGGTGCGGATGGTCTCGGTCATGGGTGTCGCGGCCAGCGGCGCCAGCGCGTTGACCATGATGTTCCTGGGCGCCAGTTCACGTGCGAGCGATTTGGTGAAGCCGATGAGGCCGGCCTTGGCCGCCGAGTAGTTGACCTGCCCCAGCGTGCCGGTGATGCCCGCCGACGACGTGACGTTGATGATGCGCCCGGTGCCGTCGGTGGCCAGGTGCGGCAGCGCGGACTGCGTGACGTGGAACGAGCCCATGACGTGGACGTCGAACGTCCGCCGGAACGTCTCGTCGGTGAGTTTGGGGAACATCGCCGGTGCGGTGACGCCTGCGTTGTTCACCAGGATGTGCAGCGTGCCCTGCCCCAGGGCGGCGGCGCGTTCGGCGGCCGCGACCGCGGCGTCGCGGTCGCCGACGTCGAGCGCTGCGCTGTCGGCCTTGCCGCCTGCGGCATTTATCCGCTCGGCCACGGTGCGGGCGGCCTCACCGTCGATGTCGGTCACGAGCACCGCCGCACCCGCGGCGGCCAGGGCCTCGGACACCGCGGCGCCGATGCCGCAACCGGCACCGGTCACCAGCGCCGAACGTCCGGTGAGGTCGAAATAGGTTCTCATCGAAGCGAAGATCTCCTCAGTAGCTCTTGGGCAGACCCAGCACGTTGGCGCCGAGGAAGTTCAGGATCATCTCCTGGCTCACGGGCGCGATCTTCATGAGACGCGACTCCCGGAAGAACCGTGAGATGTTGTACTCCTCGGAATAGCCCATCCCGCCATGGGTCTGCAGAGCACGGTCGGCCGCGGCGAATCCCGCGTCGGCGCACAGGTATTTGGCCATGTTCGCCTCACGCCCGCACGGTTTGCCGTTGTCGTAGAGCCACGTGGCCTTGCGCAGGACGAGTTCGGCGGCGTCGAGGCGCGCGAGCGAATCGGCAAGGGGGAACTGAATTCCCTGGTTCATGCCGATGGGACGGTCGAACACGACACGATCGTTGGCGTACTTCACCGCACGGTCGAGCGCGACCCGGCCGATACCGAGTGCCTCGGCCGCGATCAGCATGCGCTCGGGGTTGAGTCCGTGCAGGATGTAGCCGAACCCCTTGCCCTCCTCGCCGATCCGGTGTTCGACAGGAACCCGCAGATCGTCGATGAACAACTCGTTGGAGCTCACGGCGTTGCGGCCCATCTTGTTGATGGGCCGGATGTCGACGTGGTCGCGGTCGAGATCGGTGAGGAACAGCGACAACCCTTCGGTGGGCTTGCCGCCCCGCTTCTCGACGTCCTCGCGGCTCTCGGTGCGCGTCAGCAGCAGGATCTTCTCGGATTCGAGGGCCTTGGAGATCCACACCTTGCGGCCGTTGATCACATAATCCGCGTCGGGGTGGTCGCCGTCACGCCGCGCGAACGTGGTGATACGTGAGGTGTCCAGGCCGGCACCGGGTTCGGTGACGCCGAAGCACACGTGCAGATCACCGTCGACGATCCGCGGCAGGGTCTCGGCCTTCATCTCGTCGGACCCGTAGACCACCACCGGTTGCATGCCGAAGATCGACATGTGGATCGCGCTCGCGGCGTTCATGCCACCTCCGGACCGTGCCACCTCCTCGGCGAGAATCGTCGCCTCGGTGATGCCGAGACCGTGCCCGCCGTACTGCTCGGGGATGGTCATCCCGAGCCAGCCGCCGCCGGCGATGGCGTCGTAGAACTCCTGTGGGAACTCGTGCGCCTGATCCTTCGTCATCCAGTAGTGGTCGTCGAACTTGGCCGCCAGTTCCGCAACGGAACTGCGGATCAGTTGCTGATCCTCGGTGAGCTCGAAGTTCATCCCGCCCGACACGTACATGTGCTCCTGGTTCTCTTGTCGATTCAGTCCCGTGCGCCCGAGACCGCTTTGGCGTTGGTCTGGAAGTCGGCGAAGCTGGCGCCGGTCTTGTCCTTCTTGCTGAGCGCCCGGATCGAGACGTCGTGGCCCTCGGCGGCTTTGCGCAGCGCACCGACGTTGGCCTGCTCCTTGGGCACGTGGGCGAACGGGTCGAAGTGGTAGAGCCGCATGGCGTTCTCGTGGGTGATCTTGTTGATCTCGTCGTCGGGCACGTCGTAGGTGTCGAACACCGCCGACAGTTCCTCGGGCGCGCCCGGCCACATGGAATCGCTGTGCGGGTAGTCCATTTCCCAGCAGATGTTGTCGATGCCGATCATGTGGCGGTTCTTCACCCCGACCGGGTCGGAGATGAAGCACGTCATGAAGTGCTCGCGGAACACCTCGCTGGGCAGCTTGCCGCCGAAGTTCTGGTGGGTCCACGTCGAGTGCATCTCGAAGGTGCGGTCCACGCGGTCCAGGAAGTACGGGATCCACCCGGTGCCGCCCTCGGACAGTGCGATCTTCAGCGTCGGGAACTCCTTGATGGGCGCCGACCACAGCAGGTCGGCCGCGGCCTGCACGATGTTCATGGGCTGCAGCGTGATCATGACGTCCATCGGCGCGTCGGGTGCGGTGATCGCCAGCTTGCCCGACGACCCGATGTGCACGTTCATCACGGTCTCGGTGTCCACGAGCGCCTGCCACAACGGGCGCCAGTACTCCAGGTCGTGGAACGACGGATAACCCAGCGTCGAGGGATTCTCGGTGAAAGTCAGTGAGTGCACACCTTTTTCGGCCACCCGGCGCACCTCGGCGGCGGCCAATCCAGGATTCCAGATCGCCGGGATCGCCATCGGGATGAACCGGCCCGGATTCGAGGCGCACCACTCGTCGATGTGCCAGTCGTTGTACGCCTGGACCAGGGCCAGCGAGAACTCCTCGTCGTCGGTGGCGAACAGGCGCGCGGCGAAACCGGGGAACGACGGGAAGTTCATGGTCGCCAGCACGCCACCGGCGTTCATGTCCTTGACCCGCTCGTTCGGGTCGTAGCAGCCCTTGCGGATCTCGTCGAGGCCCTGCGGTTCGAGGCCGTACTCCTCCTTCGGCCGGCCCGCGACGGCGTTGAGCGCGACGTTGGGGATCACGGTGTCGCGGAACTGCCAGGTATCCGAGCCGTCGGGGTTGTGTACCAACCGCGGTGCCTCGTCGCGGTACTTGGCGGGCAGATGATTCTTGAACATGTCCGGTGGCTCGATGATGTGGTCGTCCACGCTGATGAGGATCATGTCGTCTTTGTTCATGACTGCTCTCCGTTCCGGCGAAGGGTTGCGGACTTCGACCATGCGGCACGGCGCACCGCACACGCTTCTCTCTGTCAGGAAACTATCTTCTCCATAGACGAGAATCAATGTCTGATGTCGCTGACGAGCATCTTCAGCCTGGTCACGCGCACACGCGAGCAGTTGCCATTGACCATCGGCCGAAAAGATGGAAACCTGTTAGTCGTAAATGAGAACCTGATTCTCATGGACGAGAGTTGAAGCTGACAGCAGCAGCGTGAGCGCCGAGAGGAGAGCCGTCCGTGCGCCTGACCCCATTGCCCGCCGACGAGTGGGACGACGAGGTACGACTGGCGCTGTCGGTGATGCTGCCCGAGGAGCGACTGAACCCCGAGGGCGCGGGCACCGCGTTGTCCACGCTGGCCCGCCATCCGCGGCTCACCAAGGCGTTCCTGCGGTTCAGCAACCACCTGCTGTTCCGCTCCACCCTCGACCCACGCCTGCGCGAGCTCGCGATCCTGCGTATCGCGCGCAGGCGCAACTGCGAGTACGAGTGGGCCCACCACGCGTTCATCGGCAAGGCCGAGGGCCTCACCGACGACGACATCGACGGCATCGGCCGTGGCGTGGTGTCCGACCCCTTCGACCAGGTCGTGATCGACGCCGTCGACGAACTCGACGAACTGTCCACGATCTCGGACCCCACGTGGGCCGCGCTCGGCGAGAAACTCGACGACCGCCAGCGCATGGACCTGGTCTTCACCGTCGGCGGCTACGGCCTCATGGCCATGGCCTACAACACCTTTGGCATCGAACCGGAATCCGGCCACTGAGCCCTGAACGGCTCGACAGAGAAAGTAGGTAGAAAGTGGCGCATTTCCCGAAACCAGCTGTCGGCAGCTGGACCGAGAACTGGCCCGAACTGGGCACCGCCCCTGTGGATTACACCGACTCCATCGACCCGGAGCAGTGGAAACTGGAGCAGCAGGCCATCTTCCGCAGGACCTGGCTGCATGTGGGTCGTGTGGAGCGCCTGCCCAAGACCGGGAGCTACTTCACCCGCGAGATGCCATCGGTGGGCAAGGGCACGTCGATCATCGTCGTCAAGGACAAAGACGGTGCCGTGCGGGCGTTCTACAACATGTGCCGGCACCGCGGCAACAAGCTCGTGTGGAACGACTACCCCGGCGAAGAGGTCTCCGGTACGTGCAGGCAGTTCACGTGCAAGTACCACGCGTGGCGCTACGCGCTCAACGGTGACCTGACGTTCATCCAGCAGGAGGACGAGTTCTTCGACGTCGACAAGGCCGACTACCCGCTCAAGCCCGTGCGGTGCGAGATCTGGGAAGGGTTCATCTTCGTCAACTTCGACGACGACGCCATGCCGCTCGAGGAGTACCTCGGCGAGTTCGGGCAGGGCCTCAAAGGTTATCCGTTCCACGAGATGACCGAGGTGTACAGCTACCGCGCCGAGATCAACTCGAACTGGAAGCTCTTCATCGACGCGTTCGTCGAGTTCTACCACGCCCCGATCCTGCACATGAAGCAGGCGACGCCCGAAGAGGCCGCCAAGCTGGCCAAGATCGGCTTCGAGGCGCTGCACTACGACATCAAGGGCGACCACTCGATGATCTCGTCCTGGGGCGGCATGAGCCCGCCGAAGGACCTCAACATGGTCAAGCCGATCGAGCGCATCCTGCACAGCGGTCTGTTCGGCCCGTGGGACCGTCCCGACATCAAGGGCATCCTGCCCGACGAGTTGCCGCCCGCGGTCAACCCGGCCCGTCAGCCCACGTGGGGCCAGGACAGCTTCGAGTTCTTCCCCAACTTCACTCTGCTGCTGTGGGTTCCGGGCTGGTATCTGACCTACAACTACTGGCCGACCGACGTCGACAAGCACATCTTCGAGTGCAACCTGTACTTCGTCCCGCCGAAGAACACCCGTCAGCGGCTCGCGCAGGAACTCGCGGCCGTGACGTTCAAGGAGTACGCGCTGCAGGACGCAAACACGCTGGAGGCCACGCAGACGCAGATCAACACGCGCGCGGTGACCGAGTTCCCGCTGTGCGACCAGGAGGTGCTGCTGCGCCACCTGCACCACACGGCGCACAAGTACGTCGATGCCTACAAGGCCGAACTGGCGGAGAAAACCCAGAAGGCCGAGTCCAACGGGTCGGCCGTCACGAGCGAGAAGGACGCCGCGCATGTCTGACACCACCACAGAACGCCTGCTGCCCGAGGAGTTCGCCTACCTCGAGCGGTTCTCCGACTGGATCCTGCCGACCGAACCCGAGCGCTACGCCAAGCGGCTGTCGTCGTCGATGGAGGAGATGCAGGAGCTCTACGACGTCGGGATGGCCCGCCTCGAGGAGGTCATGACCTACCTCGACGCGCGATTCCCGTTGCACGGCATGCCCGATGACGCCAAGCGCCTCATGCACCTCATGCAGTCGGTGGTGATGGTGAGCTTCCCGGTCGAGGTGTGGAAGCAGCCGCGTGTCCTCGACAGCGGGGCCGCGTGGGTCGAGATCGTCAGGGAGCCGGTGGTGTAAGGGTGCTGACCCTCAAAGCTGCGGGTCTCGTCGACGTCGACACCGGGGAACTCATCCGCCCCGGTGTCGTGCGCGTCGAGGGCGACCGCATAGTCGGCATCGGCGGCCCGGCCGAAGGCGAGGTCATCGACCTCGGGGATGCCATCCTGCTGCCCGGCCTGATGGACATGGAGGTCAACCTCCTCATGGGCGGGCGCGGTGAGAATCCCGGGCTGTCGCAGGTACAGGACGATCCCCCCACCCGTGTGCTGCGCGCCGTGGGCAACGCGCGCCGCACGCTGCGGGCCGGTTTCACCACCGTGCGCAACCTCGGCCTGTTCGTCAAGACCGGCGGTTACCTGCTGGATGTCGCGCTGGGCAAGGCGATCGACGCGGGGTGGATCGACGGACCGCGCGTGATCCCGGCAGGCCACGCGATCACCCCGACCGGTGGACACCTGGATCCCACGATGTTCGCCGCGTTCATGCCCGGCGTGCTGGAACTGACCGTCGAGGAGGGCATCGCCAACGGCGTCGACGAGATCCGCAAGGCCGTGCGCTACCAGATCAAGCACGGCGCACAGCTGATCAAGGTGTGCTGTTCGGGCGGTGTGATGTCACTGACCGGAGAGGCCGGGGCACAACACTATTCGGACGAAGAGCTGCGTGTCATCGTCGACGAGGCACACCGGCGCGGGTTGCGGGTCGCCGCACACACGCACGGCGCCGAGGCCGTCAAACACGCGATCGACTGCGGCATCGACTGCATCGAACACGGCTTCCTCATGGACGACGAGGCCATCGAGATGATGGTGGCGCACGACCGGTTCCTGGTGTCGACGCGTCGGCTCGCCGAGTACATGGACGTCTCCAAGGCGCCACCGGAGCTTCAGGCCAAGGCCGCCGAGATGTTCCCCAAGGCGCGCACGTCGATCAAGGCCGCGTACGAGGCCGGCGTCAAGATCGCTATCGGCACCGACGCCCCGGCCATCCCCCACGGCCGCAACGCCGACGAACTGGTCACGCTGGTGCAGTGGGGCCTGCCGCCTGCGGCCGTGCTGAAAGCGGCCACCGTGACCGCGGCCGAGTTGATCAACGTGACCGACCGCGGCCGCCTCGCCGAAGGCCTGCTGGCCGACATCATCGCGGTGCCGGGCAACCCGCTGGAAGACATCAGCGTTACACAAAACGTAGACTTTGTAATGAAAGGCGGTAAGGTCTTCCGCAATGACAAAGCCAACTGACGCCCCGACACGCACCGAGGATCTCGTCGAGATCCAGCAGTTGCTCGCGAAGTATGCGGTCACCATCACCCAGGGCGACATCGACGGTCTGATAAGCGTTTTCACGCCCGACGGCACCTACAGCGCGTTCGGCGAGACGTACACCCTCAACCGGTTCCCGGTGCTCGTCGACGCAGCGCCCAAGGGCCTGTTCATGACCGGCACGGCGCTCGTGGACCTGGTGCAGGGCGCTGATACCGCCACCGGGACCCAGCCACTGTGCTTCATCGAGCACTCCACGCACGACATGCGCATCGGCTACTACCGCGACACGTATGAGCGCACGGCCGACGGCTGGCGCCTGAAAACCCGTTCCATGACGTTCATCCGGCGTAACGGCGACCACGACCACGGCCGTCCGCACGCCATCGGCAGGCCGGAAGCTTAGATGACCGAACTCCACGACCCCACCGCATTCCGCACGGCGCTGCAGGACTGGCTGGGCCGGACCGACCTCACGCCACCCGAGGACCATTCGCTCGAAGCGCACATGACCCAGTTCCGCCGGGTACAGCGCGCGCTGTACGACGCAGACTTCGGTCGCTACGGCTGGCCCGAGACCGCCGGTGGGCTGGGTGGCCCGGACGTGCTGCGCGCCATCGTCGGCGAAGAGATCGTGGGCCGGCGATTGGCCGAACCCGGTCCGTGGTCGATGCTGGAGGTGCTCGCGCCGACCATGATCGACTACGCCCACCCCGAACTCGCCGCCGAGATGGTGCCGAAGCTGCTGCGCGGCGACGAACAGTGGTGCCAAGGGTTTTCCGAACCCGGAGCGGGCAGCGACCTCGCCTCGATCACCACGCGCGCCACCCAGAAGGGTGACAAGTGGATCATCAACGGCCAGAAGGTGTGGACGAGCTTCGCGCAGTTCTCGCAACGGTGCATCCTGCTGACCCGCACCGGGGACGCAGGCACCCCGAACCACCAGGCGATCACGGCGTTCTTCGTCGACCTCGACACACCCG
Organism: Mycolicibacterium smegmatis; assembly: GCF_001457595.1. Classification (GTDB taxonomy): domain Bacteria; phylum Actinomycetota; class Actinomycetes; order Mycobacteriales; family Mycobacteriaceae; genus Mycobacterium; species Mycobacterium smegmatis. The sequence continues at coordinate 4,948,272 of NZ_LN831039.1, forward strand.
GCATCACCGTGCGGCCGTTGCGCACCATGCACGACGTCGACGAATTCTGCGAGGTGTACTTCGACGACGTCGAGGTCGACGCGGGCCGCATGCTCGGAAACCCCGGCCAGGGTTGGCAACTCGCGATGGCCCTGCTGCCGTACGAGCGCTCGACATGCTTCTGGCAGCGCATCGCGTACCTGTACTCGCGGTTCGACGCGCTCATCGAGGCCGTCAAACGCCAGGGCCAGGTCGTCGATTCGGATCTGGGCGAGGTCTACCTGGCCCTGCACACCGTGCGCTGCCGGTCGGCGGCCACACAGCGCAGACTCGCCGAGGGGCACAAGCTGGGTCCGGACACCTCGATCGACAAGGTGCTGCTGGCCAACGCCGAACAACTGCTCTACGACACGGCCCGCAATCTGTTGCCCGGCGTGATCGAACTCGAGGATTCCGAATGGCGCACCGAGTACCTGTACTCGCGCGCGGCCACGATCTACGGCGGTACCGCCGAGGTGCAGCGCAACATCATCGCGCACCGCCTACTGGACCTCCCGAAGGGATGACGGACATGGACGCCGAATCGCTAGGCCTGCTGGAAGAGACGCTGCGCAAGACCATGCTGTCGGCGTCCGGCGCGAAGCTCGACGCCGCGCTGGCCGAACTGGGCTGGGCCGAGATGCTCAGCGACATGCCCGAGGTCGCCATGCCGCTGGTGTTCCGGCTGCTGGGCGAAACCGGTTCACACGCCTCGGTTCTCAACGACGTGCTGCTGGAGACCATCGGCGGGCTGCCGGGCGGCACTCCGCCGATGCCGTATGCGGGTGGTGGCTGGGTCGTGTGGGAGCGCAGAGACAGCACGGACAGCGCAGACAGCGCCAACCCCACGTTGGGCGGGCTGCCGCTGCGCAAGGTGCCTGACGGGCAACTGCTGCGGATCTCGGAGGCCCGCAGGGCCCTGGGCTGGTGGCTCGTCGGCTCGGCACGCGCGATGCTGGCGCTGGCGCGTCAGCACGCGATGGACCGCGTGCAGTTCGGCGCGCCGATCGCGACGTTCCAGGCCGTGCGTCACCGGCTCGCCGAGACGCTCGTGGCCATCGAGGGCGCCGAGGCGACCCTGAGCCAGCCCAACGCCGACAACGTCGACCTCACCTCGCTTTTGGCCAAGGCCGCCGCGGGCAAGGCCGCGCTGACCGCGGCCAGGCACTGCCAGCAGGTGCTGGGCGGCATCGGTTTCACCGCAGAACACGAGTTGCACACCCACGTCGAGCGGGTGCTGGTGCTCGACGGATTGCTGGGCAACGCACGCGAACTCACGCGCAAGGCCGGATCGGGTATGCGCGCCAGGGGCACCGCGCCGCGCATGGCGCAGGTCTAGCTTCACGCCGCAGGCGCCGGGGCATGGCGCCCTACTTGATGTTGGCCTTCATTTCCTCGATGTCGACCAGCACCGGCCAACCGCTGACGCTCAGCGCGTTGCCGTGCCCGGTCTGGTGGATGTCGAAGACCGATTGGATGGCCGCGTAGAAGCCCTGCACGTCGAGTGTCTGGTTCACGGCCCGCTTGGCCTGGCGCAGTGCGAACGGCGGCATCGTGGCGATCTGTTCGGCCAGCTCGCGGGTCTGCGCGTCGAGTTCGTCACGCGCGACGACGCGGTTGACCATGCCGGTGCGCTCGGCCTCCTCCGCCGTCAGCGCGCGCCCGGTGAACAAAATCTCCTTGGCCTTGCGCGGGCCGAGTTCCCACGTGTGACCGTGGTATTCGACGCCACCGATGCCCATGAGCGCCACCGGGTCGGAGAACAGCGCGTCGTCGGACGCCAGGATCAGATCACACGGCCAGCACAGCAGCAGACCACCCGAGATGCAGCGCCCCTGGACGGCCGCGATCGACGGCTTGGGCACGTTGCGCCAGCGCAGCGTGTAGTCGAGATAGCGCCTGGCCTCGTGCTGGATGATGAATTCCAGTGAGATCTTCTCGGGCACTTCACCACCGCCACGCAGATCGTGCCCGGCGGAGAAGTGCTTTCCGTTGGCCCGCAGAATGATGACCTTGACCTCGTTGTCCTCGGCGGCCCTGGTCCAGGCCGCGTCGAGTTCGTCGAGCAGTTCGGGGTTCTGCGCGTTGGCGGCCTCGGGGCGGTTGAGCGTGATGGTCGCGATCGAGTCGGCGACGCCGTAGTCGATGTACACGTGGGTCCCTTCGGGGCGCCGGATGCAGGACGGGTGCATGAGAGGGCCTTCTTCTCGAAGACCTTCTAGGATTCCCGTGCCGAGAATACTATTCTCGGTATACGAAAGTTACAATCTCCGACACGTTGGCCGCGAGGGGGTCTGGGACCACTATGGCAAGGCGTTCTCCGGTACAGTCGATCCATGCTCTCCCGACTCGACAAGCATCTGAGCCGTCCGTGACCAGCGCCGGCGAAGAACCCGCATGGAAGCAGCGGGCGGTCGAGCGGTCGATCAAAACCGCGAAGTTGCGCGCCGCCCAGCGAGTACAGCGCTTCCTGGACGCCGCCCAGGCGATCATCATCGAAAAAGGCAGCACCGACTTCACGGTGCAGGAGGTCGTCGACCGCTCCCGGCAGTCACTGCGCAGCTTCTACCTGCAGTTCGACGGTAAGCACGAACTGCTGCTCGCACTCTTCGAGGACGCGCTGAGCCGCTCTGCCGACCAGATCCGCGCCGCGACCGCGAGCCATTCGGACCCATTGGAACGTCTCAAAGTGGCCATCCAGCTGCTGTTCGAGTCGTCCCGGCCGGATCCGGCCGCCAAGCGGCCGCTGTTCACCGACTTCGCACCGCGCCTTCTGGTGTCCCATCCGTCCGAGGTCAAAGTCGCGCACGCGCCGCTGCTGGCCCTGCTCACCGAGTTGATGGAAGAGGCGGGCGAGGCCGGCCTCCTCCGCGAGGGCATCAACCCGAAGCGCATGGCCGCGATGACGATGCAGACCGTCATGTTCGTCGCGCAGTCGAGTGGCGGGGCCGACGAGTCCACGCCCAATCCCATCACGGCCGACGAGGTCTGGGACTTCGTCGCGCACGGCTTCTCAGCCGATCCGCCCGCCTGAGAACCACGTTCTCCGCGCGTCAGAAGCCATTACTCCTTGGGCGTGATGCCGGTCACGGGAATGGTTTCTCCGACCGATCCCTTTCCGCCGCCCGCACAATTTCGACAACGCATGTTGCCATTCTTTTCTGTTGTGCAGTCGCTCAGCATTGCTGAGCATGTGTTGTGAAGCGTCCGTTTCGCTGCTCTGGACAGCGATGCATGAGAACCTGATTCTTGCTGTGAGAGAGCAATGATGCCGAAAACGAGTCTGTCGTTGACACCGTGGGTACGCCGGTGACAGAGTGCTGAGCAGGTGCACAGTTTCGTCGATCGGCACCGGCATACCGAGCTACAGAACAGAGGTAACCAATGTCTGGACGGGTGGAAGGCAAGGTCGCATTCGTCACCGGCGCGGCCCGCGGCCAGGGCCGTAGTCACGCACTGCGGTTGGCGCAGGAAGGCGCCGACATCATCGCCATCGACATCTGCGGCCCCATTCGCCCCGGCGCCGAAACCGCCATCCCGGCATCGACATCCGATGACCTTGCCGAGACCGCGAACCTGGTGAAGGGACTCGACCGCCGCGTCGTCACCGCGGAGGTGGACGTGCGCGACGCCGCGGCCATCAAGGCCGCTGTCGACAGCGGTGTCGAGCAGCTCGGCAGGCTCGACATCATCGTCGCCAACGCCGGCATCGGCAACGGCGGCGACACCCTCGACCAGACCTCCGAGGAGGACTGGGACGAGATGATCGACATCAATCTGTCCGGTGTCTGGAAGTCTGTGAAAGCCGGTGTCCCCCATATCGTCGCGGGCGGACGCGGCGGGTCGATCGTCCTGACCAGTTCGGTAGGCGGGCTGAAGGCCTATCCGCACTGCGGCAACTACGTGGCCGCCAAGCACGGCGTGGTGGGCCTCATGCGGGGCTTCGCAGTGGAACTCGGGCAGCACAACATCCGCGTCAACACCGTGCACCCGACGCACGTCGCCACCCCGATGCTGCACAACGAGGGCACCTTCAAGATGTTCCGTCCCGACCTGGAGAACCCGGGCCCCGACGACATGGCCCCCATCTGCCAGATGTTCCACACGTTGCCCATCCCGTGGGTCGAGCCCATCGACATCAGCAACGCCGTGCTGTTCCTGGCCTCCGACGAGGCCCGTTACATCACGGGCGTGACGTTGCCGGTCGACGCGGGAAGCTGCCTCAAGTAGGGCCGGTCCCTAGCCCGGCCCGAGCGTGGGGGCACCGGTCTGCGGGTGGTGATACCAGCCGCCCGCAGCCTGGGTGCCGCCATCGACATGAAGGGTCTGGCCGGTGATGTAACTCGACATACCCGACGCCAGAAACACTGCCGCCCCGGCCATCTCATCGACATGGCCGGGGCGTTTCATGGGTATCGCATCCCCGCCGGGCTGTCGCCCACCGGACAGCGCCAGCAGACCGTCGGTGACGGTGAGATCGGGCGCGAGCGCGTTGACGCGGATGCCGTACGGCGCGAGCTCGAACGCCGCGGTGAGCGTGTAGTTGATCACGCCGGCCTTGGCCGCCGAGTACGCGGCGTAACGCGGCGCCGCGCGAACACCTTCGATCGACGTGAGATTGATGATGCTGCCAGGCATCTCGGCCGCCACCATATCGCGGGCCACGCGCTGCGTGCACAGCAGCACATGGCGCAGATTCGCCTTGTACAGGGCATCCCAACCGTTCTCGGTCGTCTCCAACAGCGGTGACGCGAACACACCGCCTGCGTTGTTCACCAGGATGCTCACGGTCCCGAGTTCCGAGGTGGTCTGCGCCAGCGCGGCGTCCACCTGATCCGCATCCCGCACGTCGGTCACGATCCCCACACCCCCGACGGCCCGCGCTGCAGCCTCGCAGGTCTCAGGATCGCGCTCCCAGATCGCGACGCGGGCGCCGAAGGCCGCCAAACCCTCGGCGATGCCACGGCCGATCCCGGCCCCACCGCCGGTCACCACCGCCACACGACCGGTCAGCAGGATGTCAGATGGATTGATGGCCATGGCTTTCGAGCATCGCACGCCCTGACTCAGCGCGTCACGCGTTTGGCGGCACCCGGTTCGGTCCCGATGACCCCGTGCTCGGCCAGCGCCGTGATCTCGTCGTCACCGAGGCCGAGTTTGGCGAGCAACTCGTGGTTGTGCTCCCCCAGCAGCGGCGCGGGCCTGCGATGGAACTCCTTGGGTCCGTTGGCCAGTGAGACGGGCAGGGTGCTGTGCGCGGCGGCCGGGTTCACCGGGTGCCCGACGAACTCGAAGAACCGCCGGTGTCGCAACTGCTCCAGCTCGAGCTGGCGGTGCGGCTGCATGACCTTGGCCACGGGTACACCGGCGGGCCACAGGGTCTCGACGATCTCGTCACCGCTACGTGGTGCGCACCAGGTGGCGAGCTCCTTGTCGATGCGGTCGTGGTGGGTTCGGCGACCCGTGTGGGTGGACAGCTCGGGATCCGACGCCCACTCCGGGTCGCCGATCACACGACGCAGAGCCTCCCATTGCGCGTCGGTACCCACCGCGATCGCGACCCAGCTGTCGGGCCGGCCGAACTCGTCGATGTCGACCGTGCGGTACAACCCCTGCGGGGCCGCGGTGGGCCCGCGGTTGCCGTCGCGCTGCAACAACGCACCGTGAGCGGAGAACTCGATCACCTGCTCGGCGGCGATGTGCAGCGCCGCGTCGACCATGGCGGCCTCGATGAGCGTTCCCTGCCCGGTGCGCCGCCGGTGTTCGAGTGCGAGCAGCAGCGCGGTGAGCGCGTGGATGCCCGCGTTGGGGTCGCCCACCGAATAGGGCTCGAACGGTGTGCGGTCGCTGAACCCGGTGAGCCAGCTCAGGCCCGAGGCGTCTTCGATGATGTAGGCGAACGCGGGATTGTCGCGCCACGGCCCGTCGAGCCCGAAGCCCGGCATGCGCAGCATGATGATGTCGTCACGCAGGGCACGCACCGCGTCGTAGTCGAGCCCGATCTGGTCGATGACGCGCGGCGTGAAGTTCTCCACCACCACATCCGACGTCGCGATCACGCGGCGCAACAGGTCCCGGCCCGGCTCGGTCTGGAAGTCGAGGGTGATGCCCAGCTTGTTGGTGTTGAGCGCGCTGAAGATCGGTGAGCGCTCCCACCACTGCTCCTCAGAGGCGGGGATGCCCGCGATCAGGCGGGTTCCGTCCGGGCGCACCGTGGATTCGACGTGGATGACCTCGGCCCCGAGCATCCCGAGGATGTGCGTGCAGGACGGCCCGGCCCAGAACGTCGTCATGTCCAGCACGCGCAGACCCGAGAACGGCAGGCGGTCACGTGCGGGCGGACCGGCCGGGGCCGGGCGCGGCGCGCGTGTCGCGGCACGGACCGCGTCGGTGTGCGCGCCGAGTTTCGGTGCGGCCGTGGGCGGCCGCAGCGCCACGCCATCGAGCCGGTAGGGATGGTTGGGCGCGGTGAAACCGTCGGGGTGGTGCACGAAGCTGCCACGCTCGACGAAATGGTCCATGCGCGTGACGTTCTCGCCGTTGCCCACGGGTGAGTTCGGGATGCGGAACGCCGACGCGAGGTCACGCACGTCGTCGACGCGTTGTTCGCGCAGCCACGCGTAGAGTTCCTCGGCGTGCAGGTTGGCCTGCTCGGTGATGGTCAGTTCGGTGGTCTCGTCGATCCATTCGTCGTGGCCCGACATCGCGCACAGGTCCCACCACTGCTGAGCGGTACCGCATCCCAGTGCCACCAGGCCGTCGGCCGCCTGCGCGACCCCGGGAACGGTGGGACGGCGCTCGGTGCGCCACGGCCTGCCGAGCATCTCGAAGTAGGTCACGGGATAGTACGTGAGGCCCAGGATCTGTGATTCGAGCTTCGACAGGTCGATCAGTTCCCCGTGGCCATCGCGGTGCCTGCGGGTGAGGAACGACAGCGTCATCGCCGCGGCGTAGGCACCTGTGAGCCATTCACCGACCTGCCCGCCGATCGTGACCGGCGCGCGGTCCTGCACACCCCGGCCGATCCCGATGGCACCGCCGGACCAGGCCTGCAACGTGAACTCGGTGGCGGCCCGGTCGCACCACGGCCCGTCGAGACCGAACGGCGTGATCGCGGTGACCACCAGATGCGGATACCGCTCGTACAGTTCGCGTGGCGAGACCTTCTGTGCCAACGCCGATTCCGGTGACCACACCACGGCGTCGGCCGAACCCGCCAGCCGGTCCAGCAGGTCGAGACCGTCGTCGGGACCGATTACGACGCTGCGCTTGCCACCCGCCAGGAAGCTGAACAGCGCACCGTGGCGGCCGGGTTCGATCGCCGCGCCCGAGGCCGACCACCGCCGCAGCGGATCACCGTCGGGCGCCTCGACCTTCACGACGTCGGCGCCGCCGTCGGCGATGAGCTTGGTGGCATATCCCCCGGCGATGCCGCTCGTGAGGTCGAGGACGGTGTAGCCCTCAAGCGGTGCAGTCATGGGTGTCAGGGTTTCGCCCGGTTCTTCTTGGAGAGGCGGAACTCGGGTGGGAACCTGCTGTCGTTGTCGTTCACCGCGGCAGACAGTCCCGAGTCGATCGACTCGAACATGTCGAGGTCGTCGTCGCTGTCGTTGGCGACGCCGTTGCCCATGGACTCGAAGAACGCGCTCAGCAGGCTGCCCATGTACTCGCCCTGCTGTTGTTTGAAGATCTCGAAGAACATCTTCTGCTGGAACACGGTGTCCACGGGGCGGTTCCGCGCACACGCCGTGGCGTACTTGTCCACCTCGGCCTCGAGCCGGTCGCGCGGCACGACCTTGTTGAGGAAGTTGCAGTCGTACATCTCGGCGGCCGTGAACGGGCGGCCGGTGAAGACCATCTCCTGGAACTTGCGCAGCCCCATCATCTGCACCCACGTCCACATGCGCGGACCCCAGCCGTGGTAGCGGAACGACGGATGCCCGAACAGCGCGTCGTCGCTGGAGATCACGAGATCGGCGTCGGCGCATTGGTAGAAGTGCCAGCCGTAGCAGTAGCCCTTGGCCTCGACGATGCTGATCTTCTTGAAGTCCTGCAGCGCGCGGTTGCCGGCCTGCGAGTTGGCGTACCACGCCGAGATCGTGGCGCCGTTGCGGAACGTGCCCCGGGGCGGATACGTGACCTCGCCTACGCCGTCGTCCTCCAGGCGCAGTTCGGCCAGGCGCACCGCGGGATTGTCATTGCCTTCCATGAACTCCGGCAGATCGGCGCCGCTGCCCAGGTTGTCCCCCACCCCGCGGATGACGACGACCTTGACGTCGTTGTCGGCGTTGGCCGCGCGCAGCACGTCGGCGTACCGCAACCGGGCCATCGACGTGGGCGCGTTGAGGAACTCGGGCCGGTTGAACGTGATGGTCGCGATCTTGGTCTCGGGATCCTTGTCGTAGAGGATGATCTCCTCCGGCGTCGGCCGCTCAGCCATGGACAGCCTCTCCGTATACCGGGACGGTGGTCAGCACGTCGGGACCGTCGGCGCCGATGACGACGGCGTCGCGCGTGAACACCGCACCGATGCCGGCCTCCCACACGTAACTGGTGACGGCGAGCACCATGCCCTCCTCGAAACGTTCGCCGTCGGCCGTGGCCCGCAGGGCCGGTGACACCACGGGCGGGTCGAAACCCAACCCGAGGCCGTGCGCGACGGGCATCGCGGGCAGCGGTTCACCCGCCTGCTCGTAGGCGTCGAGCAGCGCGCTGGTGGGCCTGCCGGGGCGGCACGCGCCGGCGAGCCTGTCCCACAGGTCATCCCGTCGCCGGTACAGCGCCCGGACGGCGTCGTTCGGCTCACCCGCGTACAGCGTGCGCGCGACCTCGGCGACGTAGCCGTCGGCCAGCACACCGGCCGAGAGCGCCACCAGGTCCCCGTCACGCACCCGGCCGTCGCCCCCGGCGCGGCGCCACGGATGCTCCTTGGAGGTGACCCACGCCGCGTCCTGCGTCGCCGGTGTGCTGACGCCGCCTGCGGCCTCGGCTTCGAGGATCGCGCCGGAGAGCGCCTGCTCGCTGGTACCCGCGTGGACACCTGCGACACCGGCAGCCAGTCCCTTCTCGGCGATCGACAGCGCCCACCGCAGCGCCTCGATCTCCTCGGGCGTCTTGATGCGGCGGGCATCGCGCATGGCCTGCTCGCCGTCGACGAGTTCGGCCTGCGGGAACGCCATGGGCAGCAGCTTGGCGAATGTCGGTGTCAGGGCGTCGGTTCCGACGCGGCGCGCGGTCGCGGTGCCCTTGATGTTCTGCAGCACCCCGATGAGCGTCATGGGGTTCCAGGCCAGGCCGTAGAGGTTCTCGTGCGGGATCTCCTCGGGGATGCCCTCGTCCCATGTGCTGTTGAGGTGGATCTCACCCGTCTCGCGTACGTAGGTGCAGATGGGCCCGAACGGACGGGTTCCGACAACCCACAGTTGCGGTGCGCCCGAGATGTAGCGGACGTTGGCCTGCCTGCCGAGCACCAGCACATCGAGGTCGTAGGCCTCCATCTGTGCCAGCGCGCGTTCGCGCCGGCTCACGCGCAGCGCCCGGTTGTCGGCCTCGATGTCAATTCCCACTGGACACCTCGTAGGGGTCGTACGGATAAGCGGTCAACGGCATCCAGCCACCCTCGGTGACCACCACGATCTCCTCGCCGCGGTAACCACCCGTGCCGTCCTCCCACACCACGGGTTCGAACACCAGCAGCATGCCGTCGGGGAACACGAAGTTGTCGTCCCACTCCTGGCCCAGATCGGTTCCGATCATGGGCATCTCGGCCGCGCTGGTGCCGATGCCGTGGCCCAGGTAGAAGTGCGGCAGCCACGGTTTCTGCCCACCGGCGGCCTTCGTGGCCGCACGCCCCAGGTCGCCGCACGTGGCACCGGCCTTCGTCACCGACAGCACGGCGTCGACGATCTCACGCCACCTGTCGAACTGGCGCTGCTGCGCGGGCGTGGGATCCTGCCCCACTATCCAGGTGCGGCCGTGGTCGGAGCAGTAACCGTGGTAGGCGATCGACACGTCGGTCCACAACACGTCGCCGTGGCGCAGTTCGCGTTCGGTGGTCAGCAGCGGCAGCGCGAGATCACCGTGCGTGGTCCACGTGCCGTCGGCGCGCGAGGCGGGCATGACCTGCCAGATCGAGTCGAACATGTTGGTGGTCGCGCCGAGTTCGAAGGAACGGCGGACGAATTCGGCCGACAGGTCGATCTGGCGCACGCCGGGTGCCACCGACTTCTGGATGTCGGCGACGGCCTGCTCGGTGATCTGGGTGGCCCGGCGCAGCGCCGAGATCTGGTCCACGGTCTTGACGATCTTGGCCGCGCCGATGGTCGCCGCCGCGTCGACGGGCGCCTGCGGGAACAGCGCGGTGCCCGCGCGGCGCATCGCGCCGGTGAGTTCGTCGACCGCGATGGTGGCCCCGGCACGCACCAGGCCGGCCAGGATCTTGCCGAACTGCTCGACGCCCTCGTCGAATTCGAGGTAGACGGGCCCGTGCAGGTGGTCGTCGGGCACCCCTGACTCCATGGCCGCACCTTCGCGGAACGGCAGGTACAGGTGCGGGTGCTCGTCGTCGGCGAGGACGACGGCCACGGGTCGTTCGACGTGCGACAGTCCGGCGTCGGCGAGCGGCCAGCTAATCCCGGTCGCGTACATCACGTTGCTGTTGCCCAGCAGGACGAGCGCGTCGACACCCTGCTCGGACATCGCCGTGTGCAGCCGCGCCGACACGTCCCGCCGCAACCGCGCGAAGTCCGGTTCGGCCGGGATGTCGAGCCACCTCAGCCCGGTGCGGGCGATCTGGGTGACGCCGCTGTGGGTGAATGTCGTCGCTGGAGTCACTGCAGCCCCAGGAACTTCTGGATGTTGGTGCTCACGATCTTCACGGCGTTCTCCGGGCCGACCGCGTCGACCACGGTGGCCAGCGACTTCTCCGAGTATCCGAACGTGGACTCGTTGTGCGGGTAGTCGCTTGACCACATGACGTTGTCGACGCCGATGTCGTCGATGAGCCGCAGGCCCAGCGGGTCGACCATGAACGACGCACACATGTGCTTGTCCCAGTAGTGCCGGATGTCGTGCTGCAGTTCGTGGTTGAACATGTGCCGGTAGGAGGCCAACATGTGCTCGGCGTCCTGCAGTGCCGTGGGCACCCACGCGATGCCGCCTTCGAACCAGCCGATCTTGAGCTCGGGATGGCGGTCGAGGATGCCGGAGAACACGTACTTGGCGAACTGCTCGCGGAACGAGTCGACGTTGACCATCATGCCCACCACGACGCTGTTGTTCTCACACGGCGTTTTGGGTGGGGTCTCCCCGATGTGATGGCTGACCGGGATGCCCGACGCCTCGATCTCGTCCCACACGGCATCCATCGCGGTGCTGCCGTAGTCGTAGATGTTGCCCTCGTCGTCCTTACCGGGATTCAGCGGAAGCAAAAACGTCCGCAGGCCAAGGGATTTGAGCTGCTCGAGCGTGCTGCGCGTACCCGACGGATCCCACCAGTTGATCAGGCCGACGCCGTAGAAGTGGCCCTTGGACTCCTCCTGCAGGGCCGCGATGTGCTCGTTGTAGATGCGGAACACGCGCTCGCGGATGGCCTTGTCCGGGTAATGGAACAAGGCGAGTACAGCATTCGGGAACGCGAGTTCCTTGTCGATGCCGTCCTCTTTGAGTTCCCGCACGCGCGCGCTGATGTTGTTGGACGCGGCGCCGGCCAGATCGTCGTACTGCATGAGCACGCGGCCGAAGTCACCTCCGGTCCACGCCTTGCCCTTCATGCCGACCATGTACGCGCCGTCCTCGTACCAGATGCGCGGCGCGGCGCCTTTGAGTTCCTCGGGGAACCGGTCGTAGAAGATGTCGTCGGCAACCGAGATGTGGTTGTCGGCCGAGAAGACCTCGGTGCCCTTGGGGAGGCTGGACAGTCCGTCCGGCGACGCGTGGCCTCTGCGGTGTTTGGGAGCGCCGAAACCTTCGGGCGGATAGAGGGTTTGAGTGGCGACGGACATCAGGGTGACTCCAATCTGACTGGTGGGAGGCGTCGCGGATCACCAGGCGACGGGAAGTTCGTACACGCCGTAGGCGAGCCGGTCGTGCTTGAACGGCACTTCCTCGAGCGGGATCGCCAGGCGCAGCGTCGGGATGCGGCGCAGCAGGGTGTGGAACACGATCTGCAGTTCGGCGCGCGCGAGCTGCTGGCCCACGCACTGGTGCCTGCCGTAACCGAAGCCGAGCTGCTGCCCGGCGTCGCGGGTCAGGTCCAGCTTGTCGGGCTCGGGGAACGCCTTGGCATCCCAGTTGGCCGGCACCAGGTCGATGATGATGCCCTCGCCGGCCTTGATGGTCTCGCCGCCGATCTCGATGTCCTCGACCGCCACGCGGCGCTGCCCGGTCTGGATGATCGACAGGTAGCGCATGAGTTCCTCGACCGCGTTGGCGATCACCTTCGGATCCTCGGCATTGCGCAGGAAGTCGGCCTGTTCGGGATTTTCCAGCAGCGCGAGGATGCCGATGCCGATCATGTTGGCCGTGGTCTCGTGCCCGGCGATCAGCAGGCCCGTGCCCAGCTGGGCGGCCTCCTTGACGCTGAGTTCACCGGCCGTGACGCGCTCGGCCAGATCGGATACGGCGTCCTCGGCGGGCTCGGCCTGCTTCTTCTCGATCAGGTCGATCAGATACTGGTGCAGGCTCATCGCGCCCTTCTGCATGGCATCCGCGGCGGCGTAGCGGGCCAGGCCTGCGTTGGCGTGCTCCTGGAAGAACTCGTGGTCCTCGTATGGGACGCCGAGCATCTCGCTGATCACGACCGTGGGCACCGGCAGCGCGAGCTTGTCGACGATGTCCGCCGGCTGCGGTCCGGCGAGGATCGCGTCGATGCACTCGTCGGTGATCTTCTGGATGGCCGGACGCAGTCCCTCGACGCGCCGGAACGTGAACGGCTTGGACAGCATCCGGCGAAACCGGGTGTGCTCCTCGGCATCCGAGGTGAACACCGACCGCGGCCGCTTGTGCACCGTGGCCAGCATGTGCTCGTTCCAGTGTGGGAAGCCCGGACGACGGTCGTCCACGCTCACCCGGGAGTCGGCGAACAACGCCCGGGCCTCCTCGTGGCCGGTGATGAGCCACGGCGTGCTGCCGTCCCAGATCCGCACGCGGGACAGGCCTTTGGCCTTGTTCATGTCCAGCATCTGTGGCGGCGGCGCGAACGGGCACGCGGCCGCGCGCTCCATGGGGTATCCGGGGATGTCGGTAGCGCTGGGCTGCGTCAGGGTCTCGGACATGTGTCGGTGTGTTCCTCTGGGATCGGTCTGTGTCAGTCGTGGATCTCGATGGCCAGGGCCGGGCAGGCCGCCGCTGCGCGACGCGCGTTGTCCTCCTGGTCGGGGTCGGGGCTGTCGTCGAGCAGCTCCACGACGCCGTCGTCGTCGCGCTGGTCGAACACCTCGCCCGCGTTGAGCACGCACTGTCCCGACGAGACGCACCTGTCCTGGTCGACGGAAACCTTCACTGCTTACTCGTCTCCTCCGGTGACCGGCGCCAACCACAGGCCCACGATCGCGTCGATCAGGCCCGACGCCGCGCCCTGCCATGACGAACGCGCAACGGGTGCACTCTGGGCGAGGGCGCGTTCGCGGTCGGCGCAGCTGTGCATCAACAGGTTGCGCGCCATGATGTTTCGTTCGGCCCGGATCTCGGCGGGCAGCTCCGGCAGGCAGCTGTTCATTCCCTCGACGACCTGCACCAGCGACGGCGAGCTGAGGGCGTCACGCACCACGATGTCGTGGTAGGCCGGGTCGGTCATCACCTGCGCCGCGAACCGCGCGTACCAGGTCGGGTTGCCAAGTGCGGCAAGGTGATCGGTCAGCGGGCGTACGAGGCAGCCGACCCAGCCACGCAGGTCGGTCGAGCCCTGCACCGAGTCGATCATCTGCTCACGCAGGTATTCGATCGGGCCGCGGTGCTTGTGCTCGATCGCGCGCACCAGGTCGGTCTTGGTGCCGAAGTGGTATCCCACCGCGGCGTTGTTGCCCTGCCCGGCAGCCTCGCTGACCTGGCGGTTGGACACCGCGAACACGCCGTGTTCGGCATAGAGCCGTTCGGCGGCCTTGAGGATGGCCTCTTGTGTGCTGCTGGCCCGGTCGGCCCGAGCCGACCGACTCGCTGTCCGGCTGGCTGTGGTCACCAGTCCAGTGAACCGGGTCACATGCTTTAAGTCAAGCGATTGAATTATCTGAGCCCCCTTTCAAGCCCGCCGGCACTACGGTTGTTGGCGGCAAAACGGCGTTTGCGCGCCAAGATGCGTAGTCTCGGCGGTCAGTTCTTCTCTTTGCGGACGATCACCTTTCCCGCCACCGTCCCACCGTCGATGGGCAGGACCGTGCCGGTGACGTAGCGCGACCGGTCGGTGGCGAAGTACAGCGCGGCCTCGGCGACATCCTCGACCGTGCCTTCGCGTTTGAGCGGCCGGTCGGCCCGCATCTGGGCCCGGATGTTGGCCTCGAACTCCTCGATGCGTTGCCGGTCCTCCTCCGACGCGGATTTCGCCACGATCGCCGTGCGGATGTTGCCGGGTGCGATCGCGTTGACCCGGATCTCGTGATGCGCGAGCTCGATCGCGGCCGACTTGGTGAACTGGATGACCGCGGCCTTGGAGGCGCGGTAGGTCATCACGCCGCCGCCGGCCTGGATACCGCCGATCGAGGTGAGGTTGAGGATCGAACCGCCCCCGTTCTCGGCCATGTATCGGGCCGCCTCCCGCGTGCCCGCCATGACACCCAGCACGTTGACGCCCATGACCTTGTGGAAGTCGGCCAGGTCGTCGTCGAGGAAACGCCGGTGCATGGTGCCCGAGACGCCGGCGTTGTTGACCATGACGTGCAGTCCGCCGAAGCGTTCGACGCCGGCCGACACCAGCGCGGCGACCTGCTCCTGGTCTGCCACGTCGGTCGTGAGGAATTCGGTGTGCGCGCCGAGTTCCTCGGCGAGTGCGGTGCCGCGGTCCTTGTCGACGTCGCCGATCATCACCTGCGCTCCCTCGGCGACGAACCGGCGGACCAGTCCCTCACCGAGCCCGGATGCGCCTCCGGTGACAACCGCCACCCGCCCGGCCAATTCGCTCATGACACCTCTTTCAGGAAGTCCGACAGCAACCGGTTCACGGTGTCCGGTTGCTCGATCTGTGGGCAGTGCCCCGCGTCGGCGACGACGGTGCTTGTGGCTCCGCTGATCTGGGCCGCGATCTGTGCGGCCCACCCCGACGGCAGCAGCTTGTCCCGCTCCCCCTCGACGATCAGCACAGGTACGCCGATGCGCTCGTAGGCGCGGGCACTCGACGGCGCGGCGGGCGGTTCCAGACCCGGCCGACGGAACCTGGCCGCAGCCAGTGCCTCCCACGCTCCCGGCGCGATGCTCGACTCGTAGCGTCGGCGCACGTAGTCCTCGTCGGCCGGGTACGACGGATCGGCGAACAGCGCCGCCACGATGCGCCGCATGCCCTCCAAGGTCGCGTCGTAGTCGTACAACGCAGCCATGTGCTCGTTGCGCTGGATCTCGCCGCCACCACAGATCGCCACGAGCGAGCGCACCGGCAGCAGTGGCGCATCCGAGGTGGTGTCGACCAGCAGGTTGATCGCGCCCATCGAGTTGCCCACGAAATGCGCCGATTTCACGCCCATTTGGGCACAGAACCGCGCGATGTGCCGGATCCGCATGCCGCGGCCGTCGGTGAAGTCGACGACCTTGGCGCTGCCGCCGAACCCCAGCATGTCCGGGGCCAGCACGTGGTGGTCGGTAGCGAGCGCACCGATGGTGCGTTCCCAGCCGAGCTCGGCGCTGACCCCGAACTCGCCGCCGTGCAGCAGCACCACCGCATCACGTGCCGGGTCCCCGGCCTCCAGGTAGGCGGTGGTCAACCCGTCGACGACGATGGTCTTACGTTCGAAGTCCACAGCCACATCTGGCTCGTTCACTTGATCGCGATCGGGTTGACCGGTGACCCCACGGCCCCGGTGACCCGCAACGGCGGTGCGATGAGCTGGAATTCGTACACACCGTCGGCGGCGCAGTCGGCCGACAGCGCGGTGAGATCCCAGTACTCGCCGAGCATCAGGCCCATGTCGCGCAGGCACAGCATGTGCATCGGCAAGAACGTGCCCTCCACACCCGATGCCGGGTCGGGATCCTCGACCATGAGGTTGTCGGCGGCCACGGCCGCGACCTCGTGATCGTGCAGCCATGAGGCACACCGCCAGTCCAGACCGGATCCGGGTTCGGCCCCGTCGCCGGCGGACAGGAACCGTGTCCACCATCCGGTGTGCACGACGACGATGTCCCCGCGCCTGATTTGCACGCCCTGTGCCGCGGCCACGGCGTCGAGTTCCTGTGGCGTGACGGGGTTTCCGGGTTCGAGGAACACCTCGGCGCCGCGGTGGCGCACGACGTCGAGCAGAACACCGCGGCTCGTGATGCCCTTGACGTCGACCTTGTCGATGCTGCAGTGGAACGCGCCGAAACTCGTGACCGAATCGGCCGGGAAGCCGTTGTACAACCGGTCCTCGTAGTAGACGTGCGACAGCGCATCCCACTGCGTGGCCGCCTGCAACGGCATCACGATCATGTCGTCGTTGAACCGGAACGGGTTGTCCACGAAGAACTCACTGACCTGGTGCGCCACCGAGTTCAGCAACCACTGCGGCCCGTATTTGGTCAGGGTCGCGGCGTCGCCGCCGTCGACGGTCATCACGTGGGTGGGGTTCTGCCGGAACTGGAACGCGCCCTGCGGGCCCGCCGAGCCGAAGTCGGCACCGAGGGCGAACACCTTGCCCTGTTTCACCAGGGACGCGGCCTCGGCGACCTTGTCGGCCGTGATGAAGTTCAGCGTCCCCAGTTCGTCGGCCTCGCCCCACCGTCCCCAGTTGCAGACGTCGTGGGCGACGCGGCGGAAGTCCGTCATACTCGCGGGCATTCAGCTCTCCTGTGTGGCTCGGGTGGACTCGATCAGGGCGGTCTCGCGCTGGGCGATGATGCCGCCGTCGGCCCAGATCACCTGTCCGGTCACGTAACTGGCTGCCGCGCTGCCCAAAAACACCAGCAGCGCGGCCTGTTCGTCGGGCTCGGAGTTGCGGCCGAGCGGCGTGGTGAACGAGTCGAGGTACTGCTGGCCGTACGCCGAGCGCAGCTGATCGAGGATCGGCGTGTCCGTCACCCCCGGCCCGGTGCAGTTGACGCGGATCCCGCGGGCGCCGAGTTCTACGGCCTTCGACATGCCGTAGAGGATGATCGCCTCTTTCGACAGCCGGTAGCCGCCGTCGGCGAGCGCGTCGGGGTTCTCGGCGCACCACCGCAGTCCCTCGTCCACCGACCCGGTGCTGACCAGACCCGCTATCACCGCGCGGTTCTCGCGGTACGACGACGCGGCCAACGACGACACCGACGTGATCGACCCGCCGACGGCGATGCGGTCCACGAGTGCCTCGGTGAACTGGCGGGTGCCCAGGAAGTTGATCCGGACCACGAGCAGCGGGTTGCCGATGCCCGAGGACACCCCGGCCACGTTGAACAGCGCGTGCACCGGCCCGTCGATCGCGGCCGCGGCTGCGTCCACGGAGTCCGGGTCGGCGAGGTCCATTTCGCAGAACGCGTCCGGCCCGGCGCCGGAATCCGGCGCGCGCAGGTCCAGCCCGGTGACGCGCGCACCGAGGCAGCGGAGTTGATCGGTCACCTTCGCGCCGATCCCCGAGGAACAGCCCGTGACGACGACGTGCCTACCGTCGTAGCGCACCAGCGCGTCGAGTGCGGCCACCGCTCAGCCGGCAGCTTCGCGCGCGGCCTTCTCGGCCTGCGCGGCCTTGACGCGGCCCTCGTTGATCTCGGCCATGGCCTCGGGGATCTCACCCGCGGTGAACTTGCCACCCCGCCCGGTGGGCAGGCCGCCGAACGCGTAGGTCTCGTCGAACAGCGGTGCGTCCGAACCCTGCCTGCGCGACTCGACCTTCTCGACCACGGGCTCCAGGCGCTCGGCCTTGTCCTTGACCGCTTTTTCGTCGCGTTCGATGAACTCCGGCAGGATCTCCTTGCCCATGATCTCGATGGACTCCATGGTGCCCTCGTGGCTGCGCGGGTTCAGCAGCAGGATGATCTCGTCGACCCCACTGGCCTCGTAACCACGCAGGAACTCGCGCACCGTCTCGGGTGAACCGATCGCACCGCGGCCGGGTCCGTAGGCGAGCGTCGGATCGTCGGCGACCGCCTGCTCGTAACGCTCCCACACCTTGGTGCGGCCGGGCGTGTGCATACCGGTCAGGTAGTAGTGCATGATGCCGAACGAGAAGAAGCCTCCGCCGATGCCGAGCCGCTTGAGCGCTTCCTCGTCGGTGCGGGCCACCATCATCGACAGGTCGCCGCCGATCGCGAGGATGTTGGGGTTGATGGCAGGCGTGACGGGCGCGCCCTGCTCCTCGAATTCCTTGTAGTAGCCGTCCACACGTTCCTTGAGTGCCTCGGGGCCCGTGTAGGCGAAACTCAGTGCGCCGATGGCTTTCTGGGCGGCCATCTGCACCGACGACGGACGCGTGCACGCCACCCACACCGGCGGGTGCGGCTTCTGCAACGGCTTGGGAACCACGTTGCGCGCGGGCATCTCGACGTGCTCGCCCTTGAACCCGCTGAACGGCTCCTCGACCATGCACCGGATCGCGACCTCGAGCGATTCCTCCCACTGCGTGCGCTTGTCGGCCGGGTCGATGTTGAACCCGCCGAGCTCGGCGACCGACGATCCCTCACCCGTACCGAATTCGACACGGCCGTTGGACAGGTGGTCGAGCGTGGCGACACGTTCGGCGATGCGCGCGGGATGGTTGATCGGCGGCGGCAGGTGCATGACGCCGAAACCCAGCCGGATGTTCTCGGTGCGCTGGCTGGCCGCGGCCAGGAACATCTCGGGCGCCGTGGAATGGCAGTACTCCTCGAGGAAGTGGTGCTCGGTGAGCCACACCGTGGAGAACCCCGCCTTGTCCGCGAGTTCCACCTCGTCGAGGCCGTGCTGGAACAACTGGTGCTCGTCGTCCTCCGACCACGGCCGGGGCAGCGGGAACTCGTAGAACAGCGAAATCTTCATACTCTTGCTTCCTCCTAGGAAATCCGGTGCTGAAGTGCGTTGTCGAGGTGGGGCTTTGCGGCTTCACCGGCGACTTCACCGGCGGACTCACCCGCCGCTGCGTGTCTGGCCGCGACGTAACCGAAGGTCATGGCCGGGCCGATCGTGGCTCCTGCCCCTGCGTAGCTGCGCCCCATGACCGCGGCGGAGGCGTTGCCGACCGCGTACAGACCACTCACCACGGTCTCGTCGGAGCGCAGGACCCGGGCGAACTCGTCGGTGCGCAGGCCTCCCGATGTGCCCAGATCTCCGAGGATGATCTGGAACGCGTAGTACGGCGGCTTGCCGAGTGGGCGGAGATTCGGGTTCGGCAGCGTCGGGTCGCCGTAGTAGTTGTCATAGGCGCTGTCGCCACGGTTGAAGTCGTCGTCGTGCCCGGCGCGCGCGAGTTGGTCGAACCGTTCGGCCGTGGCGCGCAGATTCTGCGGCGGCACACCGATTTTCGTCGCCAGTTCCTCCATGGTGCGGCCCTCCTGGACCACACCGGAATCCAGCCAGGCCTGCGGCACCTTGCGGCCGGTGGGCACGGGCGCGAACGGGATCTTGGGGATCGGCAGGTGCCCGGCCACGACGTAGCGGTGGAACGAGTCGATGTCGGTGATGAGCCAGCACGGGATGTGCGTGACGCCGGACTGTTGTCCCTCGATCATGGCGTGCGCGAAATCCATGTACGGCGCGGCCTCGTTGATGAAGCGCTTCCCCTCGCCGTTGACCACGAACTGCGACGGCATCATGCGTTCGTTGAGCATGAACTGAAGCCGTCCGTCGGGCCAGCAGATCGCCGGGAACCACCAGGCCTCGTCCAGCAGCTCGGTGGCGCCGCCGACTTTTTCGCCGGCGCGGATCCCGTCGCCGGTGGCCGCCGGATTGCCGAAGCTCCAGTCCTTCTCCAGGATCGGCAGGTACTGCCTGCGCCAGGCCATGTCGTGGTCGAAGCCTCCGGAGGCCAGGATCACGCCGCGCCGCGCCCCGATCCGCATCGGCGTGCCGTCACGCTCGACGACCGCGCCGATCACCGCACCGTCGTCGGCGGTGATCAGTTCGGTCATCGGCGAGTTCAGCCACAGCGGGATGCCCTGCTCCTTGAGCGCCAGGCGCAGGCGCGCGGCCAGTGACTGTCCGATGGCGGCCATCCGGTCGCCGAACACCCGGGCCCGGAACATCCGCCAGATCAGCTTGAGCAGGACGGCTTTGCCGCGCCAGTTCTGCCGGATCTGGTAGAAGAGCCGCAGATCTTTCGGTGCGAACCAGATGCCTTTGGGCGCCAGTGCCAGTGGGGTCAACAGGTTGCGTTCCTCGTCACCGAGCTTGCGCAGGTCGATCGCGGGCACGTTGATGGTGCTGCCCAGCGCCGAGCCGCCGGGGAGTTCGGGATAGTAGTCGGCGTAGCCCGGTTTCCACACGAACTCCATCCAGTTGCTCGTGCGCTCGAGGAAATCCATCATCTCCGGCGCGGACTCGACGTACTGACGTAACCGTGCGTCGCTGACGAGGCCGCCGGTGATCTGCTTGAGATACTCGAACACCCCGTCAGGTGAGGGCACGTGGCCCTCGCGGCGCTGCGCGGGTGCACCCGGCACCCAGATGCCGCCGCCGGACAGAGCCGTGGAACCGCCGAACTGTGGTGATTTCTCGACCACGAGGGTGTCGAGACCCGATGCGACGCCGGCCAGCGCGGCCGTCATCCCGCCACCACCGGACCCGATGACGAGCAGGTCGACGGTGTGGTCGAAACCGTCGGTGGGTGAGTTGGTCGATGTCATGTGCTCGGTACCGCCGTCCTGATTGCGAAGCCTGCGATCAATTCCGGTGCCGCCCGGTAGAAGTGGTTGCCGGTCTGATACTCCCCATGGGCGGCCAGCGCCGCGAACGCCGCGACCCACGTGCGGATCTCGTGCGCGGAGTTGCCGCCCTCGCCCGCGATGAACGTGTTGGTCCAGCCGTCGAGATCACTCAGCCGGCCCTCGTCGAAGATCTCCAGCAGGCTCCTGTCCCAGTCGGGGTTGAGGGAGCGCAGCGGGCTCTGGCCGTGGGCGAAGTCGTGCGCGGCCTTGATCACCGCCTCCTGCCGGGCCATTCGCTGTTCGGGTGTCATGGGCGCGCCGTGCACGATGCGGTCGAGCGCCGCGGGCAGCGCGGTGGCCAGCGTCGGTACGGGCGGATCATGTGACAGCCCACCGGATCCCACGATGAGGACGCGTTTGTCGAGCGTCGCGAGGAACGTGCCCACAGCCGCGCCGAGGGCGCGTGAACGCGACAGCGGTCCGAGCGGCGTGGCCACCGAGTTGATGAAGATGGGCACCACCGGGCGCGCGGTCGCGTCGCCGAACAGTTCCTGCAACGGTTGCACGGTGCCGTGGTCGACGTCCATGGCCGTCGAGATCGCGATGTCGACGCCGGACTCCCACAGCGATTGGGCACACGCGTTGGCGATGTCGGCATCGACGGGCAGCGGCCCCTGGTACGTGCCGTAGTCCCCGACGCCCGCGGCCGCGGTGCCGATGCAGAACGGCGGCATGAGCCGGTAGAAGAACCCGTTGTAGTGGTCGGGTGAGAAGGTCACGACCAGTTCGGGATCGAACTGTTCGACGAACCTCCTGGCGTCGGCGACCGCGTCGGTGATCTGGTCAAGAAGTTCGGCCGACGGTCCCGGAAGATTCAGCAGTGGGCTGTGGGACATACAGCACAGGGCTACTGGCACCGTTTTCACCTCCCTGTCTCAGATGCAGGATGCCGAACAGTGCGGTGCTCAATTCGGGTGCGCGCTGGGCGATGTCGGCGCCTGCGATGCAGCGGTCGGGGCGCAGCACCAGGACCGACTCGGTGTGCGCGTCGAAGAAGGCCTTGAGTGCGCCGGTACGGTCGCCGACGATCACGACGTCCGGATCGTCGTCTTTTGTCCAGTGCAGCTGCGTGGACGGCCGCGCGGCGATGAACGCCGCGCCCAACGCCTTCCAGCGGGTGAAGGCCGCCTCCCCCAGCAACGTGCGCGGGTTGTTGTTCCAGCACAACACCGCGAAACCGGTGCCGAGGACGTCGTCGAGCAGCACGTTGTCCTGTTCGCGGGTGTCGACGCGGGGCTGGATGAACAGCGTGCCCACCGGGGATGCGGGCGTGGGCGGTTTGGCGTGGTACACCGCGCCCTCGTGGTAGCGCGGCATGGGTTTGAAGCGCATCTCCAGCACGTAGCGCTTGAGCGTCGGGACGATGGAGGCACCGCGGATCAGCTTGTCGCGCAGGGCCGCAACCTTGCGGTTGGTCGGCGAGATGACGCGGCCCACCATGGTGGACAGGTCGATCATGGCGCGTGCGTGCTTGCGTCGCTCGGCGTCGTAGGTGTCCAGTAGCGCGTCGCCGGCCTGGCCCCTGACCACCGCGGCGAGCTTCCACCCGAGGTTGAACGCATCGCGGATGCCGCTGTTGTAGCCCTGGCCCTGCCACACCGGCATGAGGTGCGCGGCGTCGCCCGCCAGCAGCATGCGGCCCTTGCGGAAGGATCCCGCGATCCGGGAGTGGTGGGTGTAGACCCGCCTGCGGATGACGTCGACCCTGTCGGGATGCGGTACGAACGGCCTGAGCAGTTCGGCGACGAACTCGGGATCCTCGGCCTGCTCGTCGGTCTCGTCGGCGTGGATCATGAACTCGAAACGCCGGATGCCGTGCGCGATCGAGATCGACGCGTACGGGCGTTGCGGATCGGCGCCGACCTCGCTGTTGGGATGCCCGAGCGGGTCGTTGGCCAGGTCGATCACCACCCATCGGGTGGACGACGTGGTGCCGTCGAACGAGACACCCATGAGGTGGCGCGTGGCGCTGCGACCACCGTCGCACCCGACGACGTACTGCGCGTGCACCGACGCCGGCCCGTCGGGTCCCGACACCTCGACGGTGACGCCGTCGGCGTCCTCGGCGATGGTCTGCATGCGCCGGCCCCACATCACCTCGACGTGGTCGAACCGGTCCAGTCCCGCGAGCAGCTCGGCGTCGACCATGGGCTGGACGAATCCGTTTCGCTTGGGCCAGCCGAACCGCGCGTCCGGCGGCGCCATCTCGGCAAGCAGCCTGCGGTTGGCGTCGTAGAAACGCAGGATCTGGTTGGGCACGGTGTGCGGCAGGATCGCGTCGACCAGCCCGATCGACTGGAACGTGCGCAGCGACTCGTCGTCGAGACCGACACCGCGCGGGTAGTCGATGAGGGTTTCGCGTTCCTCGATGATCAGCGTCCGCACGCCTTGTGCGCCGAGGATGTTCGCCAGGGTCAGGCCGACGGGCCCGGCCCCGACGATCACGACGTCGACTGCACCAGGGCTGGTTGTCACGCCCTCACCGCCCGAGCAGGAAGTCGAGGTGCAATTGGTTGAACGTCGCCGGGTCCTCGTACTGTGGCCAGTGCCCGCACCCGGGCATCACCTCGAACCTGGCTCCGGGGATCATCGACGCGATGCGCCGCCCCTCGGCGACGTCGGCCGTCGGGTCGTCACTGGTCCACACGACCAGCGTCGGCGCGGTGATCGAACCGTATTCGGTCTGTCCCAGCAGGTTCCGCGCGCGGATCTGCGGATCCTGCAGCGCCATGATGTCACTCATCGCGGCGACGAAACCCGGCTGGCGGTACACGCGTTGGCGGCTCGCGACGATGTCGTCGTAATCCTTGCTCTTGTCGGCCATGAGCCACTTGATGCGTGCCTGCACGGTGTCCCACGTGGGGTTCTCGGCGGCCGCCATCGACAGCGTGATGATGCGCTTCATCACCTCGGGATCGGCCTGCGATCCGCCCGCGGTGTTGAGTACCAACTTCTCGACGCGGTCGGGATGGTCGACCGCGACGCGCGCCGCGACCCAACCGCCCAGCGACTCCCCCGAGATGTGCGCGCGCTGCGCACCGATGGTGTCCAGGAAGGCGATGACGTGGTCGACGTAGTGGGCGACCTCCAGCGGGTGGCCGGGTTTGTCGGTGTAGCCGTGCCCGAGCATGTCGATGGACCACGTCGAGAAGTGCTCGGCGTGGGCCGCGAGGTTGCGGACGTAGGCCTCGGCGTGTCCGCCCGAGCCGTGCAGGAACAGCAGCGCGGGTGCCTGCGAATTTCCGGCGTGCAGGTACCGCGTGCGGATCTTCCTGTCGCCCACGGGGACATCGAGGTAGCCCTGCGAGAACGCGACTCCTTGCAGATCGCTCCAGATGCTTTCGAACTCGACGGCCGACGCGGTGCCTGCCGCGGCAGTGCTTGTCATGGTCCCCTCTCCTGACGACCGGAGAATCATATTCTCTTTTTCTGTAAGCACTTTGCTCAGTTATCGCACATCAGAGTGCATTATTATCAGAGCATCACTCTCGCGGTTCTATCTGTCAAGGAGGGACGCGATGCCCGCCAACGCAGCACAGTCGGCAGCACGCACACGAGCCGAAGGCGCGCCCAGCGCCGCCCCCGGCTCACAGACCCTGGCGCGCGGCCTGAGCGCCCTGCAGGCCATCGCCGACGCGCCGGGCGGGCTCACCGTCCAGCAGGTCGCCGACCACCTCGGCGCGCACCGGACCATCGCCTACCGGTTGCTGGCCACCCTGAGCCAATTTCGTTACGTGGCAAAGGGAGAAGACGGCCGCTACCGGCCCGCGGCGGCGCTCGCGGTCCTCGGATCGTCGTTCGACAACAACGTGCGCCAACTGGCCATCCCGACCCTGCGGACGCTGGCCGACGAACTCGGCTCCACGGTGTCGCTCCTCGTTGCCGAGGGTGATCAGCAGGTCGCGATCGCGGTGATCGTGCCCTCGCAGGTGTACTACCAACTCTCGTTCCACGAGGGCAGTCGCCACCCCCTCGACCGAGGTGCGGCAGGCGTGGCGCTGCTGGCCAGCATGCCGCCGCGGCCCGGCGAACGCGACCTCGTGCGGCAGACCCGCGAACAGGGCTGGGTGATCACCCACGGCGAGATCGAACCGAACACCTACGGCCTGGCCGTACCGGTGCGGCGGCGCCCGCCGTCGCCACCCACCTGCATCAACCTCATCTCGCACCGCGAGGACGTCGTCCTCGGGGGCAAGGACGCGGTGGTGCGGGCCGCACGCGAACTCTCGGCAATCCTGCACTGAAAGGTCTTGCACACATGACTGATTCGAACGGCCTCCACGACTCCTTCGACGACGAGGTCGACGTCGCGGTGCTCGGAACCGGCGGCGCCGGGCTCACCGCGGCGCTGACGGCCGCGGTCAACGGCGCCTCGGTCGCGGTGTACGAGAAGGCGGCCACCATCGGCGGGACCACAGCGGTGTCCGGTGGCATCGTGTGGATCCCGGCCCACGACCGGGCCGGCGAACCGCTGCCCGTCGAGGATGCGCTCGCGTACCTTGCGGCGCAGTCCCTCGGGTACATGGACACCGCACTCGTCGAGACGTTCGTGCGGACCGGTCCGGTGATGCTCGACTTCGTCGAGGCCCACAGTGAACTGCGGTTCGCCGTCGCCGAGGGCTTCCCCGACTACAAACCCGAGCTGCCCGGCGGGCGGCCCGGCGGCGGGCGGTCGCTGAGCGCGGGCCCGATCGACCTGGCCCGCCTCGGCGAGTGGCGAGACCGGATCACCTCGTTCCCCGCCGATTTCAGCAATGTCGGCATCGATGCCGAGACCCGCGCGCGCATCCACGCGGCCTACGACGATCCGGACGCCGATCTGTGCGTCGCGGGCACCGCGCTGGTCGCGGGCCTGCTGCGCGGTCTGCTCGACCGGGGCGTCAAGCCCGTCACCTCGGCACGCGCGGTCGAACTGCTCGGATCGGCCGATGGCATCACCGGCGTGCGAATCCGCCTCGACGGCACCGACATCCGGGTACGCGCACGCGGCGGCGTGGTGCTGGCCACGGGCGGGTTCGAGTGGGACACCACGCTCGTCGAGGCGTTCCTGCGCGGACCCATGCACGGCCCGGTGTCACCCCCGAACAACACGGGTGACGGACTGCGCATGGCGATGGCCCACGGCGCCGATCTGGCGAACATGGGTGAGGCGTGGTGGGTTCCGGTGGTCCAGATCCCGGGCGACACGATCGACGGGCACCCCCGCAGCCGCAGCATCCGTCTCGAACGCACCCGGCCCCGCAGCGTCATCGTCAACCGCGCGGGCAACCGGTTCGTCAACGAGGCCGGCGAGTACAACTCGATGGCCGGCCCGTTCCAGTACCTCGATCCCAAGGCCGGTTACGCCAACGATCCGGCCTGGATCGTGTTCGACTCGGTCCATCTGCAGCGCTACGGATTCCTCGGCGTCGAGCCCGGCGGCCAGGCACCGGACTGGTTCTGCGAGTCGGCCGATCTGGACGAGTTGAGCGCCAGGACCGGCATCGACGCCGCGGGTCTGGCGGCCACGTTGCGGCGGTGGAACGACAACGTCGGCCGCGACACCGATCCCGTCGACCCCGATTTCGGCCGCGGCGCCAGCGCCTACGACGGCTACTGGGGCGACACGTCGGCCGACACCCCCGCGCGACAGACCCTCGGGCCGCTCGACACCGCCCCGTTCTACGCCGTGCCGGTGAAGGTCGGCGCGATGGGCACCAAGGGCGGCCCGCGCACCGACCGCGACGGACGCGTGCTGCACGTCAACGGCTCACCGATCCCCGGTCTGTACGCCGCGGGCAACGCCATGGCCGGCGTGACGGGCAAGGCCTATGGCGGCGCGGGCGGCACGCTCGGCCCGGCGCTGGTGTTCGGCTACCGCAGCGGATATGCCGCGGCCACGGGCAAATCAGTCGACTGATCCGGCGAACAGCCGCTCGGCCGCGGTGTAGGCGTCGCTGCTGCCGTCGGCCACGGCCGCCGACAACCGGTCGAGGTCGGCGTGGTTGCGCAGCAGGGTCTGCGCGAGCGACAGGATCTGGCTGCGCGCCCGCGCGCGGCGCCGTTCGGGGGTGTCGGCGCGCTGGTGCGCCTCGATGGCCTCGATGAGTTCGTGCAGGCCGTCCCCCTGCGCGGCGACGAGTTTGAGCACTGGGACGTCGGTTTCGGCGCGCAGATCGCGGACCGTCTGGTCGGCGCCGTCACGATCGGCCTTGTTGACCACCACCAGATCGGCCACCTCGAGCACACCGGCCTTGGCGGCCTGCACGGCATCGCCCGCGCCGGGGTTGAGGATCACCACCGTGGGGTCGGCGATCGCGGCGATCTCGATCTCGGACTGCCCCACCCCCACGGTCTCCAGCACGATCAGGTCGTACGACAGCGCGGCCAGCAGGCGGATCGCCGCCGGGACGGCCGCGGCCAGCCCGCCGAGGTGCCCGCGTGCGGCCATCGACCGGATCAGCACGTCGGGGTCGTTGATGTGGGCGGCCATGCGGATGCGGTCACCGAGCAGTGCCCCGCCGCTGTAGGGCGACGAGGGGTCGACCGCGAGGACCGCGACCCGCAGCCCGCGTTCGCGATAGGCCCCCACCATGGCGCCCACCGTGGTCGACTTGCCCGCTCCCGGCGGTCCGGTCACACCGATGACGCGCGGCGTCGCGGGCCCGAGCGCCGCGAGCACCTCACCGCGACGGTCGCTTTCGACCAGCGTGAGCAGCCGACCCACCGCGCGCATCGATCCGCCCCTGGCCGCGGTGATGAGCTCGGGTACATCGACGACGCCGTGGGGCATTCTTTCTCCTGGTTCACCGGGTACGAGAATGTTATTCTCCCCTCCTGAGAGTGATAGTTGCAAGGAGGGCAATTCATGCAGATCGCCGGTACCTCCGCACTCGTCGTGGGCGGCACGGGTGGCCTCGGTGAGGCGACCGTGCGCCGATTGCACGGCGCGGGCGCCAAGGTCGTCGTCGCCGATGTGGCCGACGACAAGGGCGCGGCGCTCGAGAAAGAACTCGGTATCCGATACGTGCGCACCGACGCGACCTCGGAGGAATCCGTGCTCGCCGCGATCGCCGAGGCGGAATCGCTCGCGCCGCTGCGCATCTCGGTCGACACGCACGGCGGCCCGGCCAGCGGTGGCCGGCTGGTGGGCAAGGACGGTTCCCCGCTGGACCTCGACGGGTTCAAGAAGACCATCGAGTTCTACCTCACCGCGGTGTTCAACGTCATGCGCCTGACGGCGGCCGCGATCGCCAGGACCGAACCCCTCGAAGAGGGTGGCCGCGGCGTCATCGTCAACACGGCGTCGATCGCGGGCTACGAGGGCCAGATCGGCCAGTTGCCGTACTCGGCCGCCAAGGGCGGTGTGCTGGGCATGACGCTCGTCGCCGCACGCGACCTGTCGCCGCTCGGCATCCGCGTCGTCACCATCGCCCCCGGCACCATCAACACACCCGCCTACGGGCAGGCCGCCGATCAGCTCGAGCAGTACTGGGGCCCGCAGGTGCCTTTCCCCAAGCGCATGGGCCGGTCCACCGAATACGCCCAACTCGCGCAGAGCATCGTCGAGAACGACTATCTCAACGGCGAGGTGATCCGCCTCGACGGCGCGCTCCGCTTCCCGCCCAAGTGACCAAGTGACCCTCTTGCACCGCGAGCGTGCGCGCCTGCCTGCCGAAACGCCGCCCGCAAGCAGCACTTCACGCACCTTCGGTGTATGACGAACGTGCGTGAAACGCCTAAGCCGTCAACACCCGGCAGTCTGGCCGGGAAGGTCGCCTTCGTCGCAGGTGCCAGCCGCGGTATCGGGGCCACCATCGCGACCGCGCTCGCGGCCGAGGGTGCGGCCGTCTCGGTCGCGGCCCGGTCCGAGCGTCCCGGCAAGCTGCCCGGCACGATCGACTCGGTGGCGTCGGCCATCACCGACGCAGGCGGCCACGCCCTCCCGGTCGTATGCGACGTCACCGACGAGCAGTCCGTCGAACGCGCTGTCGCCCAGACGGTCTCCGAACTCGGCGGCATCGACATCCTGGTCGCCAACGCCGGTGTGCTGTGGCTCGGACCGATCGAGAACACCCCACTCAAACGCTGGCAGCTGTGCCTCGACGTCAACCTCACCGGGGTGTTCCTGGTGACCAAAGCGGTGATCCCCCACGTGCGCGCCCGCGGCGGCGGATCGCTCATCGCGATCACCACCACGGGCGTCGACATGGTCGAGCACGGATCCAACGCCTACTGGGTGTCCAAGGCCGCCACCGAACGGCTCTACACGGGTCTCGCAGCCGATCTGCGTGACGACAACATCGCGGTCAACTGCCTGAGCCCGTCGCGCGTCGTGCTGACCGAGGGCTGGCAGGCCGGCGGCGGCGGGCTCAAGATCCCGCCCGAGATGATCGAACCGCCCGAGGCGATGGCGCGCGCGGCCGTGCTGCTCGCGCAACAGGACGGCACCGGCGTGACC
Source organism: Mycolicibacterium smegmatis (assembly GCF_001457595.1). Classification (GTDB taxonomy): domain Bacteria; phylum Actinomycetota; class Actinomycetes; order Mycobacteriales; family Mycobacteriaceae; genus Mycobacterium; species Mycobacterium smegmatis. The sequence continues at coordinate 4,977,721 of NZ_LN831039.1, forward strand.
GGCACCGTGCAGCGCTCCGAGGCGCTCACGCTCTGACGAACCGCTAGTTCTTACGCGCGTTGAGGCCCGCGACGATGGCCTTGAAGTCCTCGGTTCGGAACGACTGCTCCTCGGCGGTGTTGCCGAAGTCGAGCGTCGCCAGCACGGCCTGCTCCATGTGCAGGTTGAGCAGCCGTTTGGTGGCCTCCAGCGACTGCCGTGGCAGCTTGGCCATCTTCTGCGCGGCCTCGATGGCCTCGGCCACCGGATCGTCCGAAAGGTGGTTGGCCAGGCCCAGTTCCACGGCCCGCTGCGCCGGGATGCGCGCACCGGTCAGCGCGTACTCCTTGGCCAGCAGCAGGCTGATGTGCAGCGGCCACGTGATGGGACCGCCGTCGGCGGCGACCAGACCCACCTGCACGTGCGGGTCGGCGAGGTAGGCCTGCGGCGCGATGTAGACGATGTCGCTCAATGCCACGAGGCTGCAACCCAATCCGACCGCGGGCCCGTTGACCGCGGCGACCACGGGCACGCGGCAGCGCGTCATCCCCAGCACGATCTCACGCCCGTGCAGGATGGTCTTGGCCCGTAGTTTGGGATCCTCACCGAGCTCCTGCAGGTACGCGAAATCACCACCTGCCGAGAACGCGCGACCCGCACCCGTGATCACGGCCGCGCGTGCGTCGTAGTCCTCCGACAAACGCGTCCACAGGTGCGCGAGGCCCTCGTGCAACGAGTCGTTGACGGCGTTGAGGGCCTCGGGCCGGTTGAGGGTGATGACGCGGATGTCCCCCTCGGCGCGCACCTCGATTTCGTCTGGCATTCCGTACATTCGGTCAAACTCCCAATCCGAGGATGCGTGAGGCGATGATGTTCTTCTGGATCTGCGAGGTGCCGCCCATGACGCTCTGGGCGCGGCTGTACAGGTAGGCACTGAGCAGTTCGGGATCCGAGGTCCCGCTGACCGCGAGCGCGGCGTGCCCGACCGACTGTTCGACCCACGTCATGAGCAGTTTGTCGAGCGACCCTTGCGGACCGTGCTTGAGCCCGTCGAGTTGTTCGGACAACCGGCGCCGCACGTGCAGGCGCAGCATCTCGGCCTGCACCGCGGCCCACGCCAGATCCTGGGGCGCACGTCCCTCGACGCGGGACGCCATCTCGCGCACCAGCTTTCCGTAGCGTGCGGAGTAGCCGAGCGTCGACGGTTCGCGTTCGTGGCTGACGACGGTCATCGCCAGCGCCCAGCCCTCACCGGGCGCTCCCACCATGTGCGACGCGGGCACCACCGCGTTGTCGAATGTCACCTGACCGAACTCGGTGGTGACGCCGTTGATCATCTTGAGCGGACGCTGCTGGATGCCGTCCTGGTGCATCGAGATGATGAACGCCGAGATGCCCTTGTGGCGCGGCACATCCTTGTCGGTGCGCGCCAGCAGCAGGCACCAGTCGGCGACGTCGGAGTAGCTGGTCCAGATCTTGTGGCCGTTGATGATGTAGTTGTCGCCGTCGCGCGTGGCCGTGGTGATCAGCGACGCCAGGTCCGACCCGGCACCCGGCTCAGAGAAGCCCTGGCACCACCGCTCGGTGCCGTTGATCATGCCGGGCAGGAACCGCTGCTGCAGTTCCTTGCTGCCGTGGTGTCCCAGGCCGACGACGAGATAGCCGAGGCTGGGCCGCGGCGGCGCACCGGCGCGCGCGAGTTCCTCGTCGACGATCACGTCGTAGACGGGCGGCAAATCCTGCCCGCCGAACTCGTTGGGCCACGACGTGCCGAAAAACCCTGCGCCGTACAGGGCCTGGTGCCACTCCCCCTGACGGGCCCAGTAGTCGTCGCCGGAGGCCTTGAACGACGCGGCGTTGTCGGCCAGCCAGGACCGCAACCGGTCGCGGAAGGCCGCTTCCTCGGGTGAATCACGAAAATCCAAGATCCGAAACCTCCAAGTCCTCCAGTCCGACGGGCCACAGTTCAGTCGAGGTCAGCGCGCGGCGCAGATACACGTGTGCCAGGCATTCCCACGTGTTGCCGATACCGCCGTGCACCTGAATGGCGGTCTCGCACACCGTGCGCGCCGCACGCGCGCAGTACACCTTCGCGATCCGGCCGGCCCGCACGGCCTCATCGGGTTCGAGTTCGTCGACACCCCACGCGGCGTGGCGCAGCACGCTGATCGAACCCTCGATGAGCGCGAGACCTTCGGCCAACAGGTGCGCGACGGCCTGGTACGAGCCGATGGTCGAGCCGTACTGTTCCCGCACCTTCGCGTAGTCGACGGCAAGGGCGTGGGCGCCGCGCGCGGCACCGACCAGATCCGCGCTCGTCGCCGCGAGCGCCAGCGCATGCCAGCGGGCCGCGTCGCCGGCACGCAACTCCGAGAGCTCGGCAGGCGACTGGAGCACGCCCGCAGCGCTGTTGGTGAGGTCGACACCCGCGGTGCCCGCGGCAGCGTCGGGCACCGCGACCGCACGGCCGAGCCGCTGTGCGAGGTCGTCGGCGAGGATCGGCCCGAGGAACGGCACGTCGACGAGCCCGCGGGCGAATTCCTCCGCGACGATCGCCACCTCCACACCGGACGCGCCGTCGGATCGCAGCGTGCGCCACTCGGTGGCGGCCACCGTGTTCTCCAACCGCGCGATGCGGCCGCGGTCCTCCAGTTCGTGGACCGAGCCCGGTCCGAGGTCGTCGGCCAGTTTGGCAGCGGCCTCTCGCAGCTGCTGCTGTTCAGCCGTCAGACGGACGTCCATGCCGCTCCTTCAGCACTCGTCGCAATACCTTTCCGGAAGGCAAGCGGGGTATCTCGGTTACGAATTCGACGCGGCGGGGCCGCTTGTACGACGCGAGCCGCGACCCGACGAGGTCGATGAGTTCCTCGGCGGACACCTCGGCACACGTGGCCACGGCCGCGACCACGGCCTCTCCGTCGGTGTCGTGCGGTTCGCCGAACACCGCGCAGTCGGCGACGGCGGGATGCCCGTGCAGCACGGCCTCCACCTCGGCCGGGGCGACCTGGAATCCGCGCACCTTGACCATCTCCTTGGCACGGTCGGTGACGTGCAGATACCCGTCGTCGTCGAGGAATCCGATGTCGCCTGTGCGGTACCAGCCGTCGTCGAAGGCGCCCCCGGTGGCGGACTCGGGTAGGTAGCCGCACATGGCCGATGGTGAACACACCTGGATCTCGCCGGTATCCGCGATGCGCACCCGTACGCCGCGCACCGGTTTGCCGACGGTCTCGATCCTGGTGTCGTCCAGCGGGTTACACGCGATCACGGGCAGTTCGGTGGTGCCGTATGCGGTGAGCCACCGGATCCCGGCACGCGCGGTGATGTCCTCGGCGACGCTGCGCGTGACCGGCGTCGCACACCACATCACGAACCGCAGCGACGACAGGTCGAACCGCTCCAGGCCGGGATGTGCGGCCAGCGCCAGAGCGATGGGCGCGACGGCCATCTCGATCGTGATGCCGTCGGATTCGATGTGACGCAACATGGTTTCGACGTCGAACCGGGGGTGCAGTCGCATCCAGGCGCCGGTGTCGAGCACCATCGCGATGTTGAGCAGGCCCAGGATGTGCGACGGCGGGGTCATGATCTGCATGCGGTCGGCCGCGGTGAGGCCGAGCGCGTCGCGCCAGTGCTCGATGGCCGCGGCGAACCCGGCGTGGCTGTGGCGCACGGCTTTAGGCATGCCCGTGGTGCCGGAGCTGAACACGAACAGCGCGTCGGCATCGGGAGCCACTGCGGGGCCGGGGCGTTCGCCGGGTGTGATCGGCTCGTCGAGGTGCACCATCGGCAGGTGTTCGGCGAGCAGCGGTTGGTCGCCGACCGCGTGGTTTGCACGTGTGAGTTCCAGTGCATGGGCGATCTCGGTGGTTTTCCACGCCGGGCTGATGAGGACCGCGGCGGCACCGAGGCGCCAGATCGCGCGTAGGGCGATGACGAATTCGGGCCGGTTCGACGACATCATCGCGACCCGGTCTCCCGGTCCGACGCCACGCTGCGCCAACGTCGCGGCCATGCCGCCGGCGAGCGCGTCGAGTTCGGTGAGGGTGTACTCGCGGTCGCCGAACGCCAGCACGGCGGACTCACCCATGAGCCTCACCTGCCGTTTCCACCAGCGCTGACCTCTCGTGACGCGTACCCGCCGCAGCGATGCGACGGCGAGAAGATACTATCATTTCCGGAGAATGCTATTCTCGTTACATCAGAATGCTAGTGCGCAGGGGAGCTCGATGACGGCAGAACCAGTACCCACCGCGGAGCCCGGCGGGAAGGTGACCATCCTGTTCGAGCGTGAGCGGGTGTCGGTTCCGCGCAGGCCGAACGAGACGCTGCTGGAGAGCGCCCGACGGGCGGGCATGACACCTCCGTTCTCATGCGAGGCGGGTAACTGCGGCACGTGCATGGCCAAACTCCTCGAGGGCACCGCCACGATGCGCGTCAACGACGCCCTCGACGACGACGAGGTCGCCGAGGGTTACGTGCTGACGTGCCAGGCGGTTCCGGACTGCGACACCGTGACGGTCTCCTACGACGACGACTGAGAACGAGCCTGCGCCTGCCCGCCCGCATACTCGTCGAACGCCGGCGGCGGGCGATAATCCGGTTGGTACCCGGCGATGCGGATCGAACTGCCCACCAGACGGAAATCGCCTGCGGTGACGAGCGCCTCGGGTGTCTCCGAAAGCGCTTCGGGCAGTGTGCGCACCGCGGCGACCGGGATGCCCAGCGGTTTGAGCCGTTTCTCCCAACTCGCGGCCGAGTCGGTCGCCAGTGTCGCAGTCACCACATGCAGCACCTCGTCACGGCGCGCCGCGCGTTCGGCCATGGTCTCGAACCCCGAAATGCCGGCCTCGCCGGCGAACGACCTCCAGAACCCGTCGTGCGTGATGAACAGCGCCAGGTATCCGTCCGCCGTCGGAAACAGCTGCGCCGGAACGTAATAGGAATGCGCGCCGTTGGGGTGGCGGCGCGGTTCGGCACCGTCGTTGAGATACGCCGACGCGCGGTAGTTCAACTGCGACAGCATGACATCGCGCAGCGACACATCCACCTGCCCTCCGCGCCCGGACACGATCATCGCCAGCAGACCCAGCGCCGCGGTGAGACCCGTCGAGTTGTCCGCCGACGAATACCCCGGCAGCGTGGGCGGACCATCCGGGTCCCCCGTCATCGCCGCGACCCCCGTCGCGGCCTGGATCACGTAGTCGAACGCGGGATCGTCACCGCCGTCGAGCCCGAACCCCGTCATCGCGACGCACACGATCTCGGGGTTGAACTCCTTGAGCGCGTCGTAGGTCAGACCGAGGCGGCGGATCACCGAAGGCTTCATGTTCACCAGCAGTGCGTGTGAATCCGCCACCAGCTCAGCGAGTCTCGCCTTCCCATTTGCCGACGCGAGGTCCAAGCACAGGCTGCGCTTGCCGCGGTTGAGGCTCGCGAAGTAACTGTCCCCCACCTGGCGCGAGATCTCGCCGCCCGGCGGTTCGATCTTGATCACCTCGGCGCCGAGATCCGCGAGCATCATGGTGGCGTACGGGCCCGCGAGCATCACGCCGACCTCGATGACGCGGATACCGGCCAGCGGAGCGCTCGCGCAAGCGCTCATCGCACCGCCTTGGCGAGTTCGGCGATCACCTCACGCGTGCGGTACTTCGAGGCGATCAACTCGTCACGGTTGTCGCCGATGGGCAGCAGCCGCACCGACAGATCCGTCACGCCCGCATCGGCGAACCGCTTGAACCGGGCCAGGATCGCGTCCTCGTCACCGGCCGCGCACAGATCACCGACATTGCGCGCGTCACCGCGGTCCAGCAGGCGCTGGTAATTGGGCGACGTCTCGGCCTCGGCCAGGATCCGGTTGGCCCGCTCCTTGGCGGTGTCGATCTCGGAGTTGGCGCACAGGCACACCGGGATTCCGGCCACGATCCGAGGAGCGGGCCTTCCCGCGTTGTCGGCGGCCTTGTTGATGCGCGGCGCGATGTGGTCACCGATCGCGCGTTCGTCGGCCATCCAGAGCACCGTGCCGTCGGCGAGTTCGCCTGCGATCTGCAGCATCACCGGACCGAGCGCGGCGACCAGCACGGGCAGGGGTGTCTCGGCGGCCAGCGCGGTGGGGTTGTGCACCGTGAACGTGTCGTTCTCGACGTCGACGGGTCCCGGCCCGGCCAGGGAAGCGTTGAGCACCTCGAGGTAGTCGCGTGTGTAGGCGGCGGGCTTGTCGTAGGGCAGACCCAGCATGTCGCGGATGATCCAGTGATGCGACGGGCCCACCCCGAGCGCCAACCGACCCTCGGCGATCGCGTGCACCGAGAGCGCCTGGCGCGCAAGGGCTACCGGATGCTGTGCCTGCAGCGGCACGACGGCCGTGCCGAGTTCGATGGTCGAGGTGTGCGCGGCCATCAGCGCGACCATGGACAGGCAGTCGAAATCGTCGGGCACCTGCGGCATCCACGCGCTGTCCAGGCCCGCGGCCTCGGCCCACTGGATGTCGGCCGCGAGCTTGTTGACCTTGCGTGTCATGTCGCCGCGTTCGGCCCCGATCATCACGCCCAGTCTCATTTGGCCACCTTCTCCGTGAGAGCCCGCACCTCGGTCACCAGCGTGTCCAGCGGCGTGCCCGTGGGGAACACCGCGGCCGCCCCGACGTCGAGCAGTTTCTGGACGTCGCCCTGCGGGATGGTGCCGCCGACGACGACGGCGATGTCACCGGCGTCGGCGGCCCGCAGTGCCTCGACGGTGCGCGCCGTGAGTGCGACATGCGCCCCGGACAGGATCGAAAGGCCGACCAGCGCAACGTCTTCCTGCAAAGCGATGGACACGATGTCCTCGATGCGCTGCCGGATGCCGGTGTAGATGACCTCGAAACCGGCGTCGCGCAACGTGCGCGCGACGATCTTGGCTCCGCGGTCGTGACCGTCCAGACCCGGCTTGGCGACCAGCACCCGGGTGGCCATCAGAATCCTCGCTTCTTCGCGCAAGCGCTCATCAGAATCCTCGCTTCTTCGCGCAAGCGCTCATCAGAACACCACCGGTTGCTGGAACTCGCCCCACACCGCCTTGAGCGCCGACACCATCTCCCCCACCGTGCAGTAGGCGTTGGCGCAGTCGATCAGCTTGTGCATCAGATTGTCATCTCCCTCGGCGGCCGCGGACAGCGCCGCCAGCGTGGCCTTCACCTGTGCGGAATCGCGTTCGGCCTTGACCTTCGACAGTCGTTTGAGTTGCAGGTCGCGGCCCTCGGCGTCGAGTTCGTAGGTCGCGATCTCCGGCGGCGGCTCGTCGACGACGAACCTGTTGACGCCCACCACGGGCCGCTCGCCCGACTCGATCTCCTGGTGCAGCTTGTAGGCCTCGTCGGCGATCAGCCCCTGCAGGTAACCGTCCTCGATGCAGGCCACCATGCCGCCATGAGCTTCCAGATCGCTCATGATCTCGACGATCTTGGCCTCGGTGGCGTCGGTGAGTGCTTCGACGAAGTACGACCCGCCGAGCGGATCGGCGACCTTGGCGACTCCGGTTTCGTAGGCCAGGATCTGCTGCGTGCGCAGCGCGAGCGTCGCCGATTCCTCGCTGGGCAGCGCGAACGGTTCGTCCCAGGCCGCGGTGAACATCGACTGCACACCGCCGAGCACCGACGCGAGCGCCTCGTACGCCACGCGCACCAGGTTGTTCTGTGCCTGCGGCGCATACAGCGACGCCCCACCGGATACGCAGCCGAACCGGAACATCGACGCCTTGTCGGTGGTGGCGCCGTAACGTTCCCGCACTATCGTGGCCCAGCGGCGCCGTCCGGCACGGTATTTGGCGATCTCCTCGAAGAAGTCGCCGTGTGTGTAGAAGAAGAACGAGATCTGCGGCGCGAACTTGTCGATGGTCATGCGTCCGCGTTCGATGACCGTGTCGCAGTACGTCACCCCGTCGGCGAGCGTGAACGCCATCTCCTGAACCGCGTTGGCGCCTGCGTCGCGGAAGTGCGCGCCCGCCACCGAGATCGCGTTGAACTTGGGCACCTCGGCCGCGCAGAACTCGATGGTGTCGGCGATGAGCCGCAGTGACGGTTCCGGCGGCCAGATCCAGGTGCCGCGCGACGCGTACTCCTTGAGGATGTCGTTCTGGATGGTGCCGGTGAGCTTCTCGCGCGGCACGCCCTTCTTCTCGGCGGCCGCGACGTAGAACGCCAGCAGGATCGCGGCGGTGCCGTTGATCGTGAAACTCGTGCTGATCGCCTCCAGCGGTATCCCGTCGAACAGGATCTCGGCGTCGGCAAGGGTGTCGACGGCCACGCCGACACGGCCGACCTCCTCGCCGTACTCGTCATCATCGGAGTCGTACCCGCACTGCGTGGGCAGGTCCAGCGCGACCGAAAGCCCGGTGCCGCCCTGGTCGAGCAGGTAACGGTACCGGCGGTTGGACTCCTCGGCCGTGCCGAAACCCGAGTACTGCCGAAACGTCCAGGTCTTGCCGCGGTACCCGGACGCGAAGTTTCCGCGCGTGAACGGGTAGGTCCCCGGCGGCGGCGGTTCGCCGCTGCGGTCCTGGGGTCCGTACACCGGTGCCAGCGGAATACCGGAGGGGGTCTCCACCCGAGGTTGGGCTTGCTCGCTCATCACTCGATAACGTACTTGCCAAAAATGAGAATGCCAATACCGCACGGCGGTAATGTGTGGCGTGTGCAGCATGGGAACACCCTCACCTGCGCACCCTCGCGCCGCACCGAACGCTCAGGCAGTCGGGGTGCGACCCGTCGCCGCACCGCATGAGTACGCCACTTGCCAAAACCGAGAATGCCAATACCCTTCTGGGTACGCGGCAACGTTCGCATCCGACGCGCCGGTCAGCTCCGCCGCGCCCCGACGAGGAGGCCCATGTCCAGCCAGCAGGAGTCTTTCGCCGATCGCACGATGGTCGTGTCGGGCGGCAGCCGGGGTATCGGCCTGGCGATCGCACTGGGTGCGGCCAAACGCGGCGCCAACGTGGTGCTGCTCGCCAAGACCGCGCAACCGCATCCGAAACTGCCCGGCACCGTGCACACCGCGGTCGCCGAGGTCGAGGCCGCCGGCGGCAAGGGCGTCGCGGTGGTCGGTGACGTTCGCAAGGATGAGGACGTCGCACGCGCCGTCGACACCGCGGTGGAACGCTTCGGCGGCGTCGACATCGTGGTCAACAACGCCAGCGCGATCGCGACCGAACCGACCGAATCGCTTGCGGTCAAGAAATTCGACCTGATGATGGACATCAACGTGCGCGGCACGTTCCTGCTGACCAAGGCCGCCCTGCCGCACCTGCGCACGTCCGTGGAGGCCGGGCGCGCCGCCCATGTGCTGACCCTGGCCCCGCCGCTCAACCTCAACCCGTACTGGCTGGGTGCACACCCGTCCTACACGCTGTCCAAGTACGGGATGACCCTGCTGTCGCAGGGCTGGGCCGCGGAGTATGCCGACTCCGGAATCGGTTTCAGCTGCCTGTGGCCCGAGACGTACATCGCGACGGCGGCCGTGGCCAACGGCGCAGGAGGTGCCGAACTGCTGAAATCCTCCCGCAGCCCCGAGATCATGGCCGACGCCGCCGTCGAGATCCTGTCCCGGCCGGCCGGCGAGGTCAACGGCCAGACCTTCGTCGACTCCGAAGTTCTCACCACAGCAGGCGTGAGCGACCTGTCCCGTTACGGTGGCGGGGACAGTCCGATCATCGACATCTTCATCGACGCACCGGGACAGGGCGCATGAGCATATCGCTGCTGCTCGAGATGGCATCGTCGGGAGATCCCGACCGCACCGCGGTGGTTTCCGACGACACCCGGCTCACCGCAGGCGAGTTGAGCACATTGGCCGACGGGGCAGCAGGCGTCATCGCCGGGTCAGGCGCGGCACACGTCGCCTACGTGGGTACCGGTGGCGCGCTGCTGCCGCTGCTGCTGTTCGCCTCGGCACGCGCGGCGATCCCCTTCACCCCCCTGAACTACCGTCTCAGCGCCGAAGGTCTGCGCGAGCTGGTCGACCGGTTGCCCACACCGCTGGTGATCGCCGACGGCGAGTACGCCGGCATGCTCGCCGGAGCGGGCAGGCCGGTGCTCACCTCCGAGGAGTTCCTGTCCCAGGCCCGCACGGCCGATCCGGCCGCAGAGTTCGCCGACCCCGACGCGGTCGCGGTGGTGCTGTTCACCTCGGGCACCACATCGCGCCCCAAGGCCGTCGAACTCACCCACAACAACCTCACGAGCTACATCACCGGGACCGTCGAATTCGGTTCGGCCGCACCGGAGGACGCCGCGCTGATCTGTGTGCCGCCGTACCACATCGCGGGTGTCAGCGCGGCGATGTCCAACCTGTACGCCGGCCGGAAGATGGTGTACCTGCGCAACTTCGACGCACACCGCTGGGTCGAGTTGGTGCGCACCGAGGGCGTCACGTCTGCCACCGTGGTGCCGACCATGCTCGACCGTATCGTCACCGCACTTGAGACCACGCGCGCCGAGCTGCCGACCCTGCGCAACCTCGCCTACGGCGGATCCAAGGTCGCGCTGCCCCTGGTCCGCAAGGCGCTGGAGCTGATGCCGAACGTCGGATTCGTCAACGCCTACGGTCTCACCGAAACCAGCTCCACCATCGCGGTCCTCGGACCCGACGACCACCGGGCCGCGCTGGCCTCCGACGACCCCGGTGTGACCCGCCGCCTCGGGTCGGTGGGACAGGTGGTGCCCGGGATCGAGGTGCAGATCCGCGGCGAGGACGGCACCGTGCTGGGGCCCGGCGAGACCGGTGAGCTGTTCGTGCGCGGCGAGCAGGTGTCCGGCCGGTACACCGAGATCGGGTCGGTGCTCGACGAGGACGGCTGGTTCCCCACCAAAGACGTTGCGATGCTTGACCAGGACGGCTATCTGTTCATCGGCGGCCGGTCGGACGACACCATCATCCGCGGCGGCGAGAACATCGCTCCCGCCGAGATCGAGGACGTTCTCGTGGAACATCCCGACGTGCGCGACGTCGCGGTGGTCGGCCCCGAGGACCCCCAGTGGGGCCAGATCATCGTCGCGGTCGTGGTGCCCGCCGACGGCGCCGAACCCGACGCCGACGTACTCCGCGAGCACGTCCGCAAACACCTGCGCGGATCCCGCACCCCCGACCGCGTGGTCTTCCGCGCCGAACTGCCCACCAACGCCACCGGCAAGGTGCTGCGCCGTCAACTCGTCGACGAACTCCAGCCCATCTCGTAGGAATCGAAGGAGTCATCAGTGATCAAGAACGGCACGCGCCTGCAGAGCCAGGTGTGCGACACCCAGGTGATCGTCGTCCGCAGCGCCGACAGCCTCGACGACCTGCGCGCCGGAGGCGTCCCGATGATCCCGCTGGACGCCGAGAAGGACAGTGGCGCAACGCTCGACCCGGCATTCGCCGACGGCACCCTGATGGGCAAACGCTACGTCGACGACAACGGCGCCGAGGTGCTGGTCACCAAGGCCGGCGCCGGGACGCTGTCGATCGGGACCACACCGCTGGGCCTCAAGGAGGCCAAGCCGCTGCCCGCGAGCGACTAGCGCCACGGGCATGGCCACGTCGACGGGGGTGCGGGTATCCCCGCTTCGCGTCGCGGTCGCGAGCTTCATCGGGACCACGGTCGAGTTCTACGACTTCCTGATCTACGGGACCGCGGCCGCGCTCGTCTTCCCCAAGCTGTTCTTCCCACAGGCCTCGCCCGCGGCGGGCATTCTCCTGTCGTTCGCGACATTCGGCGTCGGGTTCATCGCCCGACCGCTCGGCGGCATCGTGTTCGGGCATTTCGGCGACCGCATCGGCCGCAAGCGCATGCTCGTGTACTCCCTTGTCGGCATGGGTGTCTCGACCGTGCTGATCGGCCTGCTGCCCACCTACGCCCAGATCGGGCTGGCGGCCCCGGTCCTGCTGACCGTGCTGCGCCTGTGCCAGGGCTTCGCAGTCGGCGGCGAATGGGGCGGCGCGACGCTCATGGCCGTCGAGCACGCGAGCGCCGACCGGCGTGGTTTCTACGGCGCCTTCCCCCAGATGGGCGCCCCGGCAGGCACGGCGTCGGCGACGCTGGCGTTCTTTTTGGCCTCGCAACTGCCCGACGCGCAGTTCCTCGCGTGGGGGTGGCGGCTGCCGTTCCTGTTCAGCGCCGTGCTGATCGTGATCGGTCTGGTGATCCGGCTCAAGCTGACCGAGAGCCCCGAGTTCTCCGCGGTGGTGCAGAACTCGGCGGTACGGCGGATGCCGATCGTCGAGGCGTTCCGCAGGCACTGGCGCCAGATCGTGCTGGTGGCGGGCGCCTACCTGTCCCAGGGGGTGTTCGCCTACATCTGCGTGGCCTACCTGGTGTCCTATGCCACCACCGCCGCCGGGATCGACCGCACCGCCGCACTTTTCGCTGTCTTCGTCGCCGCGCTGGTGGCCGTGGCGGCCTACCCGGCCTTCGGCGCGTGGTCGGATGCGGTGGGCCGCAAACGTCTGTTCCTGGTCGGCGTGGTCCTCATGGCGGCCTCGGTGTTCCCGGTCTTCGCGCTGATCGACACCGGCAGCGCGCTGCTGTTCGGCGTCGCGCTGGTCCTGGTGTTCGGCCTGGCGATGGCCCCGGCCGCCGGCGTGACAGGCGCGCTGTTCAGCCTCGCCTTCGACGCCGACGTCCGGTACAGCGGGGTGTCGATCGGTTACACGCTGTCACAGGTCGTCGGGTCGGCGTTCGCGCCGACGATCGCCGCAGCGCTGTACGCCGCGACGCAATCCAGTGACTCGATCGCGTGGTATCTGGTTGCCGTGTCGGCGATCTCGGTGGTCGCCGGTACGCTGCTGCCGTCTGACCGCAGCGCACCAGAGGCCGCGGTGGTGAAGGGCTAGGCGGTCAGATCCGCGAGCGCCTCGGCGGTCTGCAGATCCTCGTACGCCGCCGAATAGCGTTGCGCGAGCGCCAGCGCGATGTCGGGACGCTGCCACAACTCCCCCGCGCTCGCGGTCGCGAGCCACGTCATGAGCCCATGTGCGACCGACGCGCGGTACCGCAACCAGATCTGTTCCAGCGAGGGCTTTTCCGCGTCGGGTAACTCGAGCGCGTCAGAATATTCCTGCAACAGCTCCCGCTCGGCGATGCGCCTGTCCTCCGTACGCAGGGCGCCCTGCAGGAAGTACCCGAGATCCACCGCGAAGTTCCCGCGGCGCGCGACCTGCCAGTCGAGGAATCCGACGTCACCGTCGGGCGTGAGGTAGGTGTTGCCGATGTGCGCGTCGCCGTGCAGCAGGGTCTGCGGTTCCGACGACGCGGTGAGGCAGCGGATGTAGGGCTTCCAGACGCCCTCGACGAGGTGGTCGATGGTCAGCGCCTGTACCGACGGCGGCGCGTCGTCACCGAGTCGCTCGAGCGCGGCCGGCAGCGGCGCCCACTGCATCCCGTCCCACGGTTCGAACGGTTCGAGCCACGCCAGCGTGGGGTGTCGAAGCCGCTCACCCCAGAACTGCCCGTGCAGGCGCGCGAGCGCACGCACGCCGTTGGCGGCCTGGTCGACGGTCAGCGGCCGCGTCGCGTCGCGCGGGTCCGCACCGCGGGCGGTGAGGTCTTCCATGACGAGCACGAACTCCTCGTCGGCCTCGTCGATCGCCGCCGCGTACACCGTCGGATGTTCCAGCGGCAGCGCCACATCCGAGTTGAACAGCCGCGGCTCGTGCAGCAGGCCGCTGGTCATCTTGATCATCGCCTTGTGGTCGGGGTCCACGGCCTTGACGAACAGCGTGGCGGGCCCGGCAGGCCCGGGACGGTACGTCACGGCGAGTCGCGCCCGCCGGTTCGTGCCGTCGTCGCGCATGTCGACGCCGACACCCTCGACCACGGCGCCGGGATGGTGCGTTGCGAGCGCGGCCGTGAGCCACTGCGGGGTGATCTCGGTCCAGTCCCGGGGAACCGTGAGCGCCGCGGTCATCGGACGATCACCGGCAGCGAGTCCCAGCCCCGCACCGTGGAGGTGGGCGAGAGCTCGGCGCTCGCGAGGTCGACGTCCCACTCGGGGAATCGCTTGAGGATCTCCTCGAGTGCGACGCGGCCCTCGAGGCGGGCCAGCGCCGAGCCCAGGCAGAAGTGGGTGCCGACGCTGAACGCCAGGTGCTGACGCGGCGCGCGATTGATGTCGAAAACCTCGCCGTCGGGCGGGAACTGGCGACTGTCACGCACCGCCGCGCCGATCAGCAGCATCATCACGCTGCCCTCGGGGACCGTCCGGCCGTGGTACTCGACGTCGCGCGTGACGTACCGGGCCACGTGCGGGGCGGGCGGCTCGAACCGCAGGATCTCTTCGATGGCCTGCGGGATCAGGGCGGGGTTCTCGACGAGTTGACGGCGCTGGTCGGGGTGTTCGGCGAGTGTCTTTGCGGCCCAGCCGATCAGCCGCGTGGTGGTCTCGTTGCCCGCACCGGCGACGACGTTGATGTAGATCAGCAGTTCCTCGCGCGTGAGGTTGCGGGTGACACCGTGCTCATCGGTGAACTCGACGTTGAGCAACTCGGTCATGATGTCGTCGGACGGGTTGTCCTTGCGCCAGTCGATGTACGCCTCGAAGATCGACCCGTCGACCAGACCCTCCTCGGCGGCCTTCATGGGCTTGCCCGCCTCGGTGCGCATCTGCGCGTTGCCGTGGTCGCGGATCTTCTCCTGGTCCTCCTCGGGGATCCCCAGCAGCGCGCTGATCACCCGCATGGGCATGATCGCGCCGAAATCCTTGATGATGTCGAACCTCTCGGCGCCGGCGACAGCGTCGAGGCTCTGCGCGCAGAACTCCCGGATCTTGGGTTCGAGCGCGTTGATCTTGCGGGGCGTGAACATGCGTGAGAGCAGCTTGCGGTGCGCGGTGTGGATCGGTGGATCCTCGAAGATCAGTGCGCCCGAGGGTATCTCGATGTTGGCCTTGATCAGCTCGACGATCGCGCCACGTGCCGAGCTGAAGGTCTCGTGGTCGATGAGTGCCTTGTTGACGTCGCTGAACCGGCTCAGCGCGTAGAAGTCGAACTGCTCGTTGTAGTACAGCGGCGCCTCTTCGCGCAGCCGGGCGAACGTCGGGTACGGGTCGGCGTTGATCGCGACGTCGTACGGATCGAAGTACACGTTCTGGGTAGCGCTCGCTGTCACGGAAACCCACCTCTCTGTGATCGAGAACGGAGTTTACACAGCGGTGGTTATGCGCGTAAGTGAACGGCGAGATCGATGCCGGGACGCCCCCTGAAGCGACGCCGATCAGGTTGAATCGCGCACGATCAGCGTCGCGACGTCGATGTCGCTCGGATCCGAGTCGGTCGGGTAGCCGAGCTCCGACATCATCGCCGCGACCGCGACGTCGACGATCGCCTTGGCGTCGAACGAGACCGAGGTGAGCGGCGGCGCGCTCACCGCGCCGAGTTCGATCGCGTTGACCCCCATCACCGCCATGTCCCGCGGGCAGCGCAGGCCCGCGTTGCGCAGACCGTGCAGCACCACGAAGGCCGTCTCGTCGCTCTGCGCGCAGATCGCCGTGACGCCCGTGTCGGCCCACCGGGTCACGACGTCGGCCGCGTTGGATCCGTCGGACGCGACGCTCGCGACCGCGATCTCGGGCAACCCGCGCTTCTGCGCGGCCGCGTGCAGACCCGCGAGCCAGTAGTCGCCGAGCGGGCGCAGTTGCTCGTCGGTGGTGTAGGCGAACGCCAGCCGTGTGTGCCCACGCGAGGCCAGGTGCTCGACGCGCATCTCCCCGATGCTGCGGTCGAGCGCACCGATCGCGTGCAACTGTGAACTGCCCAGGTGGATCTGGGGTATGCCGGCCGCCGTCGCGGCTGCCAGGGCGTTGCCGGTCAGGGGGAACGTGCTGGTGATGGCCATCGGGTTGAGGTCGGCGATCGCGTCGACGACGTTGCGGTCGTCGTCGGTCTCGAACTGCAGCGACAACACGATGCCGTGCCGGGCGAGTGCGGTGGTGAGCCGGCTGCCGACCTCGATGGGGAGGTTGCCCAGCGACAGCCGCCCGACGATGTAGAGCACCACGCCGCTGCCCCCGGACGCGAGATTGCGTGCCGCGAGGTTGGGCCGGTATCCGAGTTCGGCCGCGGCACGGCGCACGGCCTCCTGCGTCTGCTCCGAGATCCGCTGGCCCGGAACGTTGTTGAGGACATAACTGACCGTGGCGGTCGAGACGTTGGCGAGCCTGGCGACGTCGGCTTTGGTCGGGCGTACGGTAGGTCGGCTCGGTCTGCCTTGGCTCACGATGTCATCGTGGCACGCTGCGCGTCGTCTGCGTGGTCGGTCGGCAGCGGACGTCCCGCGTTCTCGGTGAGGGTGAGCACCGCGGCGACCGAGACGACGGCCGCGACGATGAGATACAGCGCGGGCGCGTGGTGGTTGCCGGTGGCCGCGGTGAGCCAGGTGACGACGTACGGCGTCGTCCCGCCGAACACCGCGACCGAGATGTTGTAGCCGATCGAGAAGCCGCTGTAGCGCACGCGCGTGGTGAACAGCTCGACGCCGGCGCTGACCGCGGTTGCGACGTACGTCGATTCGATGGCCGCGAGCAGGCAGTGCCCGACGATCGCGGCGGCCACCGACCCGGATGTCATGAGCAGGAACAGCGGGTATGCCAGCACCACGAACCCGATCGAGCCGGCCAGCAGCAGCGGTTTGCGCCCCACCCGGTCCGACAGCGCGGCCAGCGGCAGGATCAGTACAAGGGCCGTGAGGCTCGCGAGCGTGATCGACACGAACGACTCGGTCTTGCTGAACTCCAGCGTCTTGATGAAGTAGGTGGGGATGAACGTGAACACCACGTAGTAGCCCACGTTGAAGACGATGAACATGCCGATGACCTGCAGGATCGGTTTCCGGGCGGTGCGGAGCGCCTCGCGCAGCGGGGATTTGGCGACGCGGTCGGCCGCGTCGAGCTTCTCGAACTCGGGGGTGTCGTCGAGACGCAGCCGGATGTAGAGGCCGACCAGCCCCAGCGGTGCGGCGATGAGGAACGGGATGCGCCATCCGTAGGTGTCCATGGCCTCCGGTGGCAGCAGCGCGGCCAGCACGGTCACGGTGATCGAGCCGAGCAGGAACCCGAGCACGCCGGACCAGGCGATGAACGTGACGGTCAGCCCACGGCGGCGTTGTGTCGCGTATTCCGCGAGATACACCGCGCCGCCGCCGTATTCACCGCCGGCGGAGAATCCCTGCAGGCAGCGCAGCAGCAACAGCAGCAGCGGCGCCACGACGCCGATCGTGCTGTAGGTGGGCAGCAGGCCGATGCCGAGGGTCGCGGCCGACATCAGCAGGATCACGATCGCGAGGACCCGCTGGCGTCCCAGGCGGTCACCCAGCGGTCCGAAGACAAAGCCGCCGAGGGGACGCATGAAGAACGCAGCGGCGAAGATCGCGAAAGTGTTGAGCAGTGCGGCGGTTTCGTCGCCCGCCGGGAAGAAGTTCGCGGCGATGGAGGTCGCGAGGAAGCCGTAGATGGCGAAGTCGAACCATTCCACGGCGTTGCCGATCGATGCGCCCATGACGGCTCTGCGCACTGCGGTCTCACGGTCTGTGACTGCCATTGGAAACCCGCCTCTCCTGATGCGAGAAGCGAGTTTACCGCTGACGGTTATGCGCTTGAGCGCGTTGGCGAGACCGGCCGGAAAACCACAAGCGGCCGGATGCCATGAGGGCATCCGGCCGCTTGTGCAGTGGTCGTACTAGACCGCGGCGAGGGTGTCCGCGGTGAGCAGCGCCTGAGCGACACCGGAGACGATCGACGCGAGGCGGATCGCCTCGAAGATCGTCGTGCGCGCGACATCCGCGTCACGCAGCGTCTTCTCGTGCGCGGCAAGGCAGTGACCACAGCCGTTGATCGCCGAAACCGCCAGCGACCACAGCTCGAAGTCCTCCTTGGCGACACCGGGGTTGCCGATGATGTTCATCCGCAGGCCGGCGCGAAGGTCGTCGTACTTGCCGTCGAGCTGCCCCTTGGTGCGGTAGAAGACGTTGTTCATCCCCATGATCGCGGCCGCGCCGAGAGCGGCGTTGTAGGCCTCTTCACTGAGGATGTCGAGCGCGTCCTCCGAGATCTCACGCAGCAGCCGCGCGTTCTTGGTGGCGGCCGCGGTGGCGACCAGCGCGCCCCACAACTGCTGCTCGGTGAGCTCGGTCGTGTTGGCGATGCTGCCCAGGTTGAGCTTGAGATCCTTGGCGTACTCGGGCAGGGCCGACTTGATGTTGTCGATGCTCATGGATCACACCGCCCCAGCCAGCAGCTCGCCTGCGTTGATCGTCGGATCGCCCTTCTTCCAGTTGCACGCGCACAGTTCGTCGGACTGCAGCGCGTCGAGCACGCGCAGCACCTCGTCGACGTTGCGGCCCACCGAGCCCGCGGTCACCGACACGAACTGGACCTCGTTGTTGGGGTCGACGATGAAGGTCGCGCGGTCGGCGACACCGTCGGCGTTGAGCACGCCGCACGCGGCGGTCAGCTCACGCTTGAGATCCGAGACCATCGGGAAGGGCAGGGTCTTGAGGTCCTCGTGCTGTGCACGCCACTGGAAGTGGACGAACTCGTTGTCCACCGACACACCGAGCACCTTGGCGTCGCGGTCCTCGAAGTCCTCGTTCAGCTTGCCGAAGGCCGCGATCTCCGTCGGGCACACGAACGTGAAGTCCTTGGGCCAGAAGAAGATGATGCGCCACTTGCCCTCGTAATCCTTGCTGGTGACGCGGGTGAAGTAGTCATCGGGCTGCTTGGCGTCAACCTTGGACAGATCGCCGCCAACCACAGCGGTCAGGTCGTACTCCGGAAACTGGTCACCGATCGTCAAAAGAGCCATTCACAGCATCCCATCTACGTGTT
The DNA here is from genome assembly GCF_001457595.1 of Mycolicibacterium smegmatis. Taxonomy (GTDB): domain Bacteria; phylum Actinomycetota; class Actinomycetes; order Mycobacteriales; family Mycobacteriaceae; genus Mycobacterium; species Mycobacterium smegmatis. Next base: position 4,996,529 of record NZ_LN831039.1, read on the forward strand.
CTTGTTTTCTGGAATGATTCCAGATTTACACCACGATTCTGGTCGCGCCCTCTTACAAATGCAACTTTGCTGAGCCGTGATTCTCCACACCGCCGCTCACGTCGTGCGACGGGCATCACATCCCGAAACGCACGGATCTCCCGCGCGCGGGACGCGGCGACCGAACGCGCCGCGGATGCGGTCTGCCGACCCCGACGCCCCGAGGAGACGAACGCGCCGACAGGTCCGGCAGAACCGTACGTGACGGCCGTCGGGACATTCAAATCGCATCCGCGCACCGCTGCGCACCCGGGTGTCCGGCCAACCCCACCCGAGCCGTCAGACCCGGGAATCCAATTGCAGGACACAAGAGTTCGATTCCAGTCACGACACCGCCCCAGAAGCGGGGAACCGCGCGGTTGCGCGGGCCGACCGGTCCGCGACACCTCGGCCTGACCACAGCCCCACACACGGCGAGACCGCCGGCGGACTCACGGCGTGGCACCTGCGGGCGCCACCACCTGGACCCGGCACCGCCCGGTGCGGCGATGTCTTGAGCGCACCCCGTCGGAGCAGGTAATACTTGCATGAATGTGGACGTCGGAAGGCGGATGGTGGCGAGGGTTTGCTGGGGAGCCTTCCTTGCGGTATGTGCGATCACGCTGGCCGGGTGCAGCAGCGACCCGGTGATCGCCGGGCGGGCGACGTCGATGCTGTTCGTCCCCGACCGCGTCGGCGGGCTGCAGGTGACCGAGGGCCCGAGCGGCACCCGGCCTGACGCCCCCGCCCCCAGACGCCAGGCCGAGAACACCGACGGCGGCCAGATCGACAACCTGGCACTGCTCGCGGTCGACGACATCGAAGATTTCTGGTCGCAGAACTATTCGGGCGGATCGCTGCGCGGTTCGTTCACGCCGATCCGCCGCCTGGTGTCCTACAACTCCGACCAGTCCCCCGGCATCGAGATCTGCGGTGAGGACACCGAAGGCCTCACCAACGCGTTCTACTGCTTCAACGACGACGTCATGGCCTGGGACCGCGGCGTCGCGATCCCGGTGGCCGCACAGTATTTCGGCCAGATGGGCGTGGTCGGCGTGATGGCCCACGAATACGGCCACGCCGTGCAGCATCAGGCCGGGCTGATCGACACCCGGTCGACGCCCGTGCTAATCGCCGAACAACAGGCCGACTGCTTCGCCGGGGTCTACCTGCGCTGGGTCGCGGCGGGCAATTCACCGCGCTTCGCGCTGAGCACAGGCGACGGTCTCAACCATGTCCTCGCGGGCATCATCTACATCCGCGATCCGCTCATGACACAACTCGACGCCGCGCTCACCGGCAACGAACACGGTTCGGCGCTCGACCGCGTGAGCGCCTTCCAGATCGGCTTCAGCGGCAACGTCGACCAGTGCGCTGCGATCGACATGGACGACATCAAGAAGCGGCGCGGCGACCTTCCCAAGTTCCTCGACGGCGTCGTCGCCGATCCCTCGGCCGGAAACGACGAGATCACCGAGGACCTGCTCACCGACGTCATGGACTCGCTGGGCCAGATCTTCGCGCCGGCCGACCCGCCGAGCCTGACCATCGGCGACGCGTCCGGATGCCCCGACGCGCAACCCACACCGCCTGCGTCGTACTGCCCGGCCACGAACACGATCGTCGTCGACATGCCGGGCCTGCAGGCCCTGGGCGAGACCAAGACCGAGAACGAGGAACAGGAGCTGCTGCAGGGCGACAACTCCGCGATCTCGGTGCTGACATCGCGCTACGCGCTCGCGGTCGCCCGCGAGAAGGGCCACGCGATCGACAATCCCGTGGCCGCCATGCGCACGGCGTGCCTCACCGGCGTCGCGCAGGCCGCGATGGCCGAACCCGGTCTGCCCGTGCGCCTGTCGGCGGGCGACACCGACGAGGCGATCAGCGGGTTGCTGACCAACGGGCTCGCGGCCAGCGACGTCAACGGCGCGTTGCTCCCCGCGGGGTTCACGCGCATCCTGGGCTACCGATCCGGGCTGCAAGGTGACGATGCGCAGTGCTACCAACGGTTCCCGTGAGAGGCCAGGAGAAGTCATGAGCGGACCCGAGCGGCCCTGGTGGGTGAGGCCCGGTGGTGCACCGCCACCACCCGGCGCACCCCGGCCTGCCGCGCCTGGGCCCCGCCCAGGCCCACCACCCGGCCCGCCACCCGGTCCGCTCCGACCGCCCGCCGCACCGCCCCGCCACAGTGCACCTCCCCCGCGCGCGACCCGGCCGGCACCTCGCCCCAACCCGTACGCCCCGCTGCCGCGGCCCCGTGCCCAGGGCGGCCCGTCAGCTCCGTCGTCGGCACCGCCGCGCCGCAGGCACAAGGCTCCGGCGCGCTGGCAGGTCGTCGCCATGGCCGCGGCGGCCGTCGTCGTCATCGCCGCGGTGGCCGTGGGACTGTGGATGCGCGGTGAGGCCGGCGGCCCGCGCCTCGACGTGCGCCAGGCCGAGGCCGGCGTGGCCGAGATCCTGTCCGATCCGGTGTACGGCTACGGCGCGAACGACGTTGCCGCGGTGGCGTGCAACAACGGCAAGAACCCCCGCGTCGAGGTCGGCTCGACGTTCATGTGCGCGGTCGACATCAACGGCACCGTGCGGCAGGTGGTGGTCGAGTTCACCGACGACGACGGCACGTACGCCGTCGACGGCCCCCGCTGAGGGCCCGCGAAGTGAGCTGCGTCATATCGACGCGTGTCCAGTGATCACTGTCATGATCATTCGACGCGGTCGGTATTTAGACCGACTATTAGTGTGAATGCAATGGGTCGGGTTTCGTCGGGCAGCACTGTCGCCCATTCCTCCTCCATCGAGGACTACCTCCGCTCCGACGGCACCATCGTGGTGCCCGACGGCGTCACACTCACGTCTTTCCTCGACCGCAATCGCGCGATCTACGGGGACCGTCCGTCGTACCGGTTCATCGACTATTCGCACGATCCCGACGGTCAGGCCGTCGAGCTCAGCTGGAATGCCCTGTGGGCGCAGGTGTGCGCGGTCGGCGCGCGCCTGCAGCAGGTCACCCGGCCGCGCGACCGCGTCGCGATCCTGACCCCGCAGGGCGTGGACTACGTCGCGGCGTTCTTCGCGGCGATCCACGCGGGCAATGTCGCGGTGCCGCTGTTCGCACCGAGTCTCGCGGGCCACACCGAGCGCCTCGCGGCCGTGCTGGCCGACGCAAGGCCCACCGTCGTGCTGACGACCACCGCGGCCTCGGAGTCGGTGCGCAAGTTCCTGCGCACGCTGCCCGCGGCCGAGCGGCCGCGCATGATCGCCGTCGACGCGGTACCCACGACGCTGGCCGACATGTTCACCGCGCCCGAGGTCGACACCGACGACGTCGCCTACCTGCAGTACACGTCGGGTTCGACGCGCACGCCGGCAGGCGTCGAGATCACGCATCGCAACGTGTGCACCAACGTGCTGCAGATGATCCTCGCCGGTGATCTGGAGATGGGCATCCGCAGCGTCAGCTGGCTGCCGCTCTACCACGACATGGGCCTGATCATGATCATGTTCCCGGCGTTGTGCGGCAACCACATCACGCTCATGGATCCCATGGCGTTCGTCCGGCGGCCCTACCGCTGGATCAAGCAGCTCGGCATCGAGGCCGCCTACGGGCGCACACTCGCGGCCGCACCGAATTTCGCCTACGAGCTGGCCGCCGAGCGCGGGCTCCCGCCGAGCGGCGACGCGCTGGATCTGAGCAACGTCGTGACGCTGCTCAACGGGTCCGAACCGGTGACCATGGCGGCGGTCGAGAAGTTCACGACGGCGTTCGCGCCGTACGGACTGCCCGCGACCGCGGTCAAACCGTCCTACGGCATGGCCGAGGCGACGCTGTCGGTCGCGAGCATCGCGCCGTCGGCCGCGGCCAGCGTCATCCACTTCGACCGCGAGGAGCTGAGCGCGGGCCGCGCCGTGGCCGTCGCGCACGGCACCGACCGCGCCGTGCCGCACGTGTCGTGCGGTCAGCCGATCCCCAACCAGTGGGCCGTGATCGCCGACGCCGACGGCAACGAGGCACCTGACGGCGCGGTGGGCGAGATCTGGTTGCACGGCAACAACATCGGGCAGGGCTACTTCGGCCGTGCCGACGAGACCGAGCGCGTGTTCGGCAACAAGCTGCAGACGCGCCTGGACGCGGGCAGCCACGCCGACGGCGCACCCGACAACGGCGCGTGGCTCGCGACAGGCGATCTCGGTGTCTACGTCGACGGTGAGCTGTACCTGACCGGACGGATCAAGGACCTCATCGTCATCGACGGCCGCAACCACTACCCCACCGACATCGAGACCACGGTGAGCCTGTCGTCACCGGCCGTGCGGTCCGGTTACGTCGCGGCGTTCTCGATCCCCGGCGAGCGCGGCGAGGAGCTGGCGATCGTCGCCGAGCGCGCGGCGGGTGCGGGCCGCGCCGAACCCGGCCCGATCGTCGACGCCGTGCGCGCCGCGGTGTCGCGTCAGCATCAGGTGCGGGTGGCCGATGTGCGGATGGTCGCCGCGGGCGTCATCCCTCGCACGACGAGCGGCAAGCTCGCGCGCAGCGCGTGCCGCGCGGAATATCTGGCGGGCAAGTACGACCCGGTCGCGAAAACTGCGCCGCAACCGGCGTGATGGTGCGGGCGGTGGGACTCGAACCCACACGTTCTCTCGAACACGGGCACCTAAAACCCGCGCGTATACCGATTTCGCCACGCCCGCAGCGTGCCGATCGTACCGCCTCGTGCCGACCACTCGTGGTCACCGCCCGGCTTGACACCTTGGTCAGGCCGAATGACCTCGCGGTACCGTGGAACCATGTCCACTACACGGCGTAGGAGACCGGCGCTCATCCTGCTGGTGTTCGTCGCCGCTGCCGGCTGCATGGCATTGGCGTGGTGGCAGTGGACGCGATTCGAGTCGAACTCCGGCACCTTCCAGAACCTGGGCTACGCGTTGCAGTGGCCCATGTTCTCCGGGTTCTGCTTCTACGCGTACTACAAGTTCGTGCGCTACGAAGAAGCTCCTCCCGAGCGCCCCAAGGACACGGTGACCGAGATCCCCGAGGGTCTGCTGCCCGAACGGCCGAGGCACGTGGCCAGGGAGCGCACGGCCGACGACGACGATCCGGCACTCGCGGAGTACAACGCCTACCTCGCCGAACTGGCAAAGAAGAAAGAGCAGGACCGATAGATGACCGAACCGGCAGCCGAGGTCAGCACCCCCAGGGAGACCATCCGCAAGGCGCTCGTGGGCTACCGTATCTTCGCGTGGGCGACCGGCCTGTGGCTGATCGCGCTGTGCTACGAGATGGTGCTCAAGTACATCGTCCAGGTCGACAACCCGCCGGGCTGGATCGGCATCGTGCACGGCTGGGTGTACTTCATCTACCTGATGTTCACGGCCAACCTGGCGGTCAAGATCCGCTGGCCCATCGGCAAGACCATCGGCGTGCTGCTGGCAGGCACCATCCCGTTCCTCGGCATCATCGTCGAGCACTTCAACACCCGCGACGTCAAGAAGCGCTTCGAGCTCTAACCCTCCAACGCGCGCAGCGCGGGCACCAGGAGCGTCAACGCGCGGCCGCGGTGTGAGGACGCGTCCTTCTCGGCCGGGGTGAGCTCGGCGGCCGTGCGCTCCGACCCCTCGGGCAGGAACACCGGGTCGTAGCCGAACCCGCCGTCGCCGCGGGGTTCACGCGTGACCGTGCCGGGCCACTCGCCGCGCACCACAGTCGATCCCGAGGCCGACACCAACGCGCACGCCGACACGAACGCCGCGCCGCGGCGCTCGTCGGGCACATCGGCCAGTTGCGCGAGCAGCAGTTCGGTGTTGGCGGCGTCGTTGCCGTGCGTGCCGGACCAGCGTGCCGACAGCACTCCCGGCATGCCGTTGAGCGCCGCGACGGTGATCCCCGAGTCGTCGGCCACGCACGCCAGCCCGGTCGCCTCGAACCCGTCGCGGGCCTTGGCCAACGCGTTCTCCTCGAAAGTCGCACCGGTCTCGGGTGATTCGTCGTACGGGGCGACGTCGTCGAGGGACAACAGCCGCAGACCCGATATGCCCGCCGCGTCGAGCACACGCCTCAGTTCGGCCAGCTTCTTCTTGTTGCGGCTGGCCACGAGCAGTTCAGTCACCGAAAGTCAGCTTCCGAACGCCTTTTTCGGGGCCGGCCCCTCGGGAAGCACACCCGGGTACGGCGCGTCGAGCGCCTCACGCTGCAGCACGAACAACTGCTCGGTGGCCCCGAGCGCGGCGTCGAGCATCTTGTCGAGCGTCGAGCGCGGGAACGTGGCCCCTTCGCCGGTGCCCTGGATCTCGACGAGCGTTCCCGTGTCGGTGGCGACGACGTTCATGTCGACCTCGGCACGCGAATCCTCGGAGTAGGGCAGGTCGACCCGCACGCGTCCGTCGACCACGCCGACCGACACGGCGGCGATCGCGCACGAAAGCGGCCGCGGATCCGACAGCCGGCCCGCCGCGGCGAGCCACGTCACCGCGTCGGACAGCGCCACGTAGGCGCCCGTGATGGCCGCGGTGCGCGTGCCGCCGTCGGCCTGCAGCACATCGCAGTCGATCGCGATGGTGTTCTCGCCCAGCGCCGCGAGGTCGATGCACGCGCGCAGCGACCGGCCGATCAGCCGGCTGATCTCCTGCGTGCGGCCGCCGATGCGGCCCTTGACCGACTCACGGTCCGAGCGGTCGTGCGTGGCGGCGGGCAGCATCGCGTACTCCGCGGTGAGCCAGCCCTGCCCGGAGCCCTTGCGCCAGCGCGGCACCCCCTCGGTCACCGATGCCGTACACATGACCCGGGTCTGGCCGAACTCCACGAGCACCGAACCCGCCGGATGCGAGGTGAAGCCGCGGGTGATCACCACTGGACGCAGCTCGTCGTCAAGCCGCCCGTCTTCTCGTCTGGACACGTGCCAACCCTATCCGGTGGCACCGACGCGCAGGTCAGCCGCGGGTGATGTCGAACGCCTCGCCGCACACCACCGCGTGCACGGGGCCGTCGAACTCGGCCTTCGCCTCGCTGATGACGTCCTCACGCGAGGTCCACGGCGGGATGTGGGTCAGCAGCAACTCACCGACACCGGCCTCGGCCGCGGCCCGGCCCGCCTCGGTGCCCGAAAGGTGCAGGCGCGGCGGGCGGGACGGATCGTGCGTCCACGACGCCTCGCACAGGAAGATGTCGGCGCCGCGCGCCAGTTCGACGAGTGCGTCGCAGTAGCCGGTGTCGCCGCTGTAGACCAGTGTGGCGCCCGAGGGATCGGTGAACCGCATGCCGTAGGACTCGGTGGGGTGGCACACCAGCCGCGGCGTGACGTCGAGCGCGCCGAGCGTGACCGACTGGCCGTCCACCCAGTTGCGCACCTCGAAGATGTCGGAGAAGTCGTCGACCTCGCCGCCCTCGGGTGAGGACGCCATGCCCAGCCGGGTCCACGTCTGGGCCGGGCCGTACAGCACACCGCGCGTGGTGGCGGGCATCGGATGGTAACGGCGCCACACGAACAGCCCGGGCAGATCGAGGCAGTGGTCGGCGTGCAGATGCGACAGCAGGACGTTGACCGTGTTGGGGTCGGCATAGCGCTGCAACGCACCGAGCACTCCGCCGCCGAAGTCGATGACCATCGGGACCGTGTCCGGTGCGGTGACGAGGTAGCCCGAGGCCGGCGAATCCGGGCCGACAACGCTGCCGGAGCAACCCAGGATGGTCAAACGCACACTGCTAGCTTGCCATGCCCGCTACCCCTGGTGCCAAGACATGCCCGGTTTGGCGACACAGATCATCTTCCGGCGCCGGCGTGACGTCGGACCGGACGCACACCGTCCAACGTCGGGCCCAGGAAACGCGCGGCCAGGGCCGTGAAGGCCTCGGGATCGCCGGTCGCCTCGAAGCGCCGCACGGCGGTCACCGACGGGTCGTCCGGATGCGGTCGCAGCAAATCCAATTCGGTCAGCACCCGCAGCAGGTCCTTGGCGGTTTCCTCGGCCGACGACACGAGCGTGACGTTGTCGCCCATCGCGAGCTGGATCAGCCCCGACAGCATCGGGTAGTGGGTGCAGCCGAGCACCAGCGTGTCGACCTCGGCGAGTTGCAGGGGTTCCAGGTAGCCCTCGGCGAGGCCGAGCACCTGGCGGCCGCTGGTGACGCCGCGCTCGACGAAGTCGACGAACCGCGGGCACGCCACCGTGAACACCTCGGTGTCGCGGGCCGCGGCGAACGCGTCCTGGTAGGCGCCCGAGGCGATCGTCGCCTGGGTGCCGATCACCCCGATGCGCCCGTTGCGGGTGGCCGCGACCGCGCGGCGCACCGCGGGCAGGATCACCTCGACGACGGGCACCGGCGAGTAGCGCTCCCTGGCGTCGCGCAGGCACGCCGACGACGCGGTGTTGCATGCGATCACCAGTGCCTTGACGCCGCGCGACACGAGGTCGTCGCCGATCGCCAGGGAGTGCGCGCGGATCTGCGGGATGGTCAGCGGCCCGTACGGCCCGTTGCCGGTGTCGCCGACGTAGACGATGTCCTCGTCGGGCAGTTGGTCGATGATGGCGCGCGCCACCGTGAGGCCGCCGACACCGGAATCGAAGATCCCGATCGGCGCGAGTCGATCGCTCATGAGGTCAGATATGGCCGGCTCCGTTTACGTGAATCCCGTGCCTTGCGTTCGGGTCCGGCCAGTACGTACGCGGCGACGACGCCCGCGATCGCGCCGCACAGATGTCCCTGCCACGACACCCCGCCGCACCCGTTGAGCACCGGCACGGCGCCCCACAGGATGCCGCCGTACACCAGCAGCACGAGGATGCCGACGACGATCTGCCAGGCGTTGCGCGTGAACCAGCCGAACACCAGCAGGAACGTGAGCCAGCCGAAGATCAGCCCCGACGCGCCGATGTGGTTGGTGGGCAACGGGCAACCGCCGACGTCGCCGATCAGCCACGTGCCGATGCCGCCAAGGATCCAGATGATCGCGGTGGCCCACACGAACCGCGCCAGCCCGGCCAGCGTCACCAAGAAGCCCAGCACCAGCGCGGGCACGGTGTTGGCCATCAGGTGTTCCCAGTTGGCGTGCAACAGCGGCGCGAACAGCACACCCCACAGCCCGTCGGTCTCCAGTGGCCGGATGCCGTTGCGGTCCAGGCGCCCGCCGGACAATTGATCGGCGAGTTCGACGACGTAGAGCAGTGCGACGAAGGTCAGGATCGTGATGCCGCCGGTCTTCCACGCCGGCGACTTGTTCTTCTTCGGTGCGGGGCCGGTGGGCAGGGTCATGCCGGTTCCACGACCACGTGCGAAACCAGGTGCCCGATCATGCCCATAGCTGCCCTTCCAGCGCGTCCTCGGCGTCATCCAGGCTACCGGCGTACGCGCCGGTCGACAGATACTTCCATCCGGCGTCGGCGACGACGAACGCGATGTCGGCACGCTCACCGGCCTTGACGGCCTTGGCGGCCATCCCCAGCGCGGCGTGCAACACCGCGCCGGTCGAGATGCCCGCGAATATGCCCTCGCGCGTGACGAGTTCACGGGTGCGGCGCACGGCGTCGAACGAGCCCACCGAGAACCGGGTGGTGAGCACGTCGGCGTCGTACAACTCGGGGATGAAGCCCTCGTCGATGTTGCGCAGTGCGTACACGCCCTCGCCGTAACGCGGTTCGGCCGCCACGATCTGCACGCCGGGAACGTGCTCGCGCAGGAAACGTCCGGTGCCCATCAGGGTCCCGGTGGTGCCGAGCCCCGCGACGAAGTGGGTGATCTCGGGCAGGTCCGCGAGCAGTTCGGGGCCGGTGCCGAAGTAGTGCGCATCGCTGTTGGCCGGGTTGCCGTACTGATACAGCATGACCCACGACGGGTTCTGCGCGGCAAGCTCTTTCGCGGTCGCGACCGCGGTGTTGGAGCCGCCCTCGGCGGGGCTGAAGATGATGCGCGCGCCGTAGAGCTCGAGGATCTGGCGCCGTTCGATCGACGTGTTCTCCGGCATCACGCAGATCATGTTGTAGCCCTTGAGCAGGGCCGCCATGGCCAGCGAGATGCCGGTGTTGCCGCTGGTGGGTTCCAGGATCGTGGCGCCGGGCTGCAGCAGCCCGTCGCGCTCGGCCTGTTCGATCATCCGCAGCGCGGGGCGGTCCTTGATGGAACCGGTCGGGTTGCGGTCCTCGAGCTTGGCCCACAGCCGCACGTGGGGTTTCCCGTCCTCGTCGTCCCACCGGGGCGACAGGTTCTGCAGGCCCACCAGCGGGGTGTTGCCCAGGGCCTGCAGCAGGGAGTCGTAGCGCGTCACCCGCCCGCTACCCTCCTGCGACGGCGGGGAGGATCGTCACCGAGTCGCCGTCGGAGATCGCGGTCTCCAGACCGCCCGAGAACCGCACGTCCTCGTCGTTGACGTAGATGTTGACGAACCGGTGCAACTTGCCGGGGTTCGCCGCGTCGACGATCCGCTCGGAGATGCCCGAGTAGTTGTTCTCGAGGTCGGTGATGACCTCCTTGAGGGTGGACCCCGACGCCGTGACCCGCTTCTGCCCACCGGTGTGGGGGCGCAGGATCGTGGGGATCGACACATTCACTGTCACGATTGCTCCTTAGCTGTACTGCTCAACGATATCGACGGGTTCCTCGGTCACGACGCCGTCGACGATGCGGTAGCTGCGGAACTCGTGCTCGTCGGGGTCGCGGGTGGAGATCAGGACGTAGTGCGCGTCGGGCTCGGCGGCGATCGCCACGTCGGTGCGGCTTGGGTAGGCCTCGGTGCCGGTGTGCGAGTGGTAGATGACGACGGGCACCTCGTCGTTGTCGTCCATCTCGCGCCACACCCGCAGCTGCTCCATGGAGTCGAACCGGTAGAAGGTCGGCGAACGCTCGGCGTTGGTCATCGCGATGAACCGCTCGGGCCGGTCGGACCCCTCGGGCCCGGCGATGACCCCGCACGCCTCGTCGGGGTGGTCGGCACGTGCGTGCGCCACCATGGCGTCGACCAGGTCGCGACGTATCACCAACACTGCCTACTCACCCTTCCTCACGGTCACGCCGACCGTCACTCGAACGCTCCCGGCAACATGTCACGGTAGGTCGGTATTCCGGCCACCGATTCGGCGGCCAGCACCCCGACCAGCACCGCGCGGGCCAGACAGTCCGCGGCGGCCGCCCCGACCTGCGTCACCAGCCTGGTCTCCGGCGACATCGCCGTCGGCGTCTTCGGGTCGGGCGGCACCGCCACCCGGCCGGTCGCCAGCGCGAACACCGTATCGCCATCGAGCGGGGTGTGACACGGCCGGAGGGTGCGCGCGAGACCGTCGTGCGACGCGACCGCGACGCGTTTGCACGCGGCCGGGCTCAGTTCGGCGTCGGTCGCGACGACCGCGATGGTGGTGTTGAGCGGGCTGAGTTCGGTGCGCAGATCGGCGTAGCCGGTCAGCCGGTCGGCCGGCGGCGGGATCAGGCCGAACTCCTCGACGTACTCGGCCATCCACGGCAGGCCCGTGGCCGGGTCGACCGCGTCGCCAGCGGCGTTGACCACCACCACCGCGCCCACGGTGACGCCGTTCTCCAACGTCATCGACGCGGTTCCGACACCGCCCTTGAGCACCCCGACACGCGCGCCGACGCCCGCGCCGACGGTGCCGAGCGCGAACTCGGTGCCCGCCGAGGCGGCGGCCTCGTAACCGAACTGGGCGGTCGGGCGGGCACCCCACGCGCCGACCGGCAGGTCGAAGATCACCGCGGCGGGCACGATGGGCACCACGCCGCCCTCCATCGCCACGCCGCGGCCCTGCTCCTCCAGCCAGGTCATGACGCCGTCGGCCGCGGCCAGGCCGTAGGCGCTGCCGCCGGTGAGGACCACCGCGTCGACGTGGCGGACGGTGTTGCACGGGTCGAGCAGGTCGGTCTCGCGGGTGCCGGGCGCCCCGCCACGGCCGTCGACGGCGCCGACGGTGCCCGGCGGTGTGAGCACCACGGTGGTTCCCGAGGCCCACCCCGAGCCGAGGACTGCATCCGGGTCGAGACGGTGATGGTGGCCGACCAGGATCCCCGCGACGTCGGTGATCGAGCCCATGAGTCCCTACTTCCCCACCAGTTCGAGCACCAGGTACTCCTGCAGCACCGTCAGCCACTGGTAGACGTCGAGGTGACCGGCCATCGGGTGCTCGGGAGGCAGCCGGTCGGGCCCGTCGGGGCCGATCTCCAGCAGCGTGCCGAGCGCCAGCCGCACGTCGTTGACCGCGGCCGCCCACGCGTGCGCATCGTCCTCGGTGAGCTCGAACTTGCCGCCGCCGTCGGGCATGGTGTCCAACAAACGTTGCGCTGCTTGACGTTTGGCGTCGATGATCTGGGGCTCGTGCAGACCGCGCAGCGCGCTGTTGAGGCTCTCCGCGGTGCCCGATCCGGCCGGGTGATCGGTCTGCGGCCGGAAGAAATCCGGCAGCAGACGCTTCATGGTGGCATCCTCGGGCGGCCGGGAATGCCCGGTCTTGATGCCGGTTATCGCTTCGAGTTCGTCTGCGGGAGCTGACGATTCGCGTTCGTCGAGCATTCCGAGCATCGAACCGACCAGGCTGGACAGCAACGCGGCCTCGTGCCCCTCGAGAGCCGACCGGAACCGCGGCCCGTCAGCGGCCTCGACCCGCTTCCACTTGCGCACCGTCGATCAGCGGTCCTGTTGCATGGTGGCCCACAGCCCCGCGGCGTGCAGTTTGGACACGTCGACCTCCATCGACTCACGGCTGCCGGCCGACACCACGGCCTTGCCCTCGTTGTGCACCTGAAGCATGAGCTTCGTGGCATGCGGTTCGCTGTACCCGAACAGCTTCTGGAATACGTAGGTGACGTAGCTCATCAGGTTGACCGGATCGTCCCAGACGATGGTCACCCACGGAGCTTCGGTGGACTCGACCGAGGCGACATCGACTTCTTCTCGGGTTCCCGGTCGCGCCTTCGCCGGTGTAACCATGTCGCCACAATACCCATCGGGGTGCGGTGATCTTCAACGCGCCGTCGTTGCTCTACGGTTGCAGATGTGACGGTCGCGCTGCTCACCGACAAATACGAGCTGACCATGCTTGCCGCCGCGCTGCGTGACGGCACCGCGCACCGCAGGACCACCTTCGAGGTGTTCGCCCGCCGCCTGCCCGAGGGCCGCCGCTACGGCGTCGTGGCCGGGACCGCGCGGTTCCTCGAAGCCCTGACGCAGTACCGGTTCGACCCGGCCGACCTGGGCCTGCTGCGCGGCTTTCTCGACGCCGACACGCTCGACTACCTGGCGGGCTACCGGTTCGGCGGCGACATCGACGGCTACCCCGAGGGCGAGCTGTACTTCCCGGGCTCCCCGATCCTGTCGGTGCACGGCACGTTCGCCGAGTGCGTGCTGCTGGAGACGCTGGTGCTGTCAATCTTCAACCACGACACCGCGATCGCATCGGCGGCCGCACGCATGGCCAGCGCCGCGCAGGGCCGCCCGCTGATCGAGATGGGCTCGCGCCGCACCCACGAGCACGCCGCCGTCGCCGCGGCCCGCGCGGCGTATCTGGCGGGCTTCGCCGGATCGTCGAACCTTGAGGCCCAGCGCCGCTACGGCGTGCCCGCGCTGGGCACCGCCGCGCACGCCTACACGTTGCTGCACACCACCGCCTCGGGCCCCGACGAGCAGGCCGCGTTCCGCGGCCAGGTCGCCGCGCTCGGCACCGACACCACGCTGCTGGTCGACACCTACGACATCACCGCAGGCGTCGCCAACGCGATCGCCGCGGCAGGCCCGAAGCTCGGCGCGGTGCGGATCGACTCGGGCGATCTGGGGGTGCTGGCACGGCAGGTGCGTGCCCAGCTGGACGATCTGGGTGCCACCGAGACGAAGATCGTGGTGTCCGGTGACCTCGACGAGTACGCGATCGCGGCGCTGCGCGCCGAACCCGTCGACAGCTACGGCGTGGGCACGTCTGTGGTCACCGGTTCCGGCGCCCCGACCGCGAGCATGGTCTACAAGCTGGTCGAGGTCGACGGCATGCCGGTGGCCAAACGCAGCAGCAGCAAGGAATCCCACGGCGGCCGCAAGGAGGCGCTGCGGGTCGCGAAGGCCTCCGGCACCATCGTCGAAGAGGTGGTGTACCCGTACGGCAAACCGCCGCAGATCGAATCCCCGCTCACCGCAAGGAAGCTCACCGTGCCGCTGGTGGCGGGCGGCAAACCCGTCGAGGGGTACTCCGACGACCTGTCCGCTGCGCGCGAGCGCGTCCGCGCCGGGCTGCACAGCCTGCCGTGGGACGGCCTCAAGCTGTCCCGCGGCGAACCGGCGATCCCGACGCGGATGACCGCGGACGAGCGTTAGGAGTTGGCCACGTCCGCCCCCGCTCACATCAATCTGGTCACCAAGCTGCTCAACGTCGCCGTCGAAGGCCTGGGCGGCGCCACCCGCCCGGGCCAGGTCCGCATGGCCCAGGCCGTCGCCGACGCGTTCGAGACCGGCGAGCACCTGGCCGTGCAGGCAGGCACCGGCACGGGCAAGTCGCTGGCCTACCTCGTGCCGTCGATCGCCCGGGCGATGGAGACCGAGCAGACCGTCGTGGTGTCGACGGCGACCATCGCGCTGCAACGCCAGCTCGTCGACCGCGACCTGCCGCGGCTGGCGGACTCGCTGACCGACGTGCTGCCCCGCCGCCCGCGTTTCGCGCTGCTCAAGGGACGCGGAAATTACCTGTGCCTCAACAAGATTCACAACGGCGCGGCGGCCGAACCGGACGACCGGCCACAGGACGAACTGTTCAACCCCGTCGCGATGACGGCGCTGGGCCGTGACGTCCAGCGGCTCATCGAATGGTCGTCGGACACCGAGACCGGTGACCGCGACGAGCTCACGCCCGGTGTGCCCGACCGGTCGTGGAGCCAGGTCAGCGTGTCGGCCCGCGAATGCATCGGGGTGTCGCGGTGCCCGTTCGGCACCGACTGCTTCGCCGAGCGCGCCCGCGACAAGGCGGGCAACGCCGACATCGTGGTGACCAACCACGCGCTGCTGGCGATCGACGCGCTGTCGGACTATTCCGTGCTGCCCGAGTACGAGCTGCTGGTGGTCGACGAGGCGCACGAGCTGGCCGACCGGGTGACCGGTGTGGCGACCGGCGAGCTGTCCCCCACGTCGATGGGTGTGGCCCACCGGCGCGCGGCCCGGCTGGTCGACGCCGAACTCGCCGAACGTCTCGAGGCGTCGATCGCGACCCTGTCGTCGATGGTCTACGACGTCCCGGCGGGCCGCCTCGATGTGCTCGACGAGGAACTCGCGACGTATCTGACCGCCGTGCGCGACTCCGCCAACACCGTGCGCATGGCCATCGACACCACGCCGAGCGACCCGCAGGCCGCCGCGGCGCGCACCGAGGCCGTGACCGCGCTCAACGAGGTCGCCGACACCGCCACCCGGATCCTCACGTCGTTCGTGCCGCCCATCCCCGACCGTGTCGACGTGGTGTGGCTCGAGCACGACGAAGGGCCGCCACGCGCGGGCGGGGCCGCGGTGCGGTCGGTGCTGCGCGTCGCCCCGATGTCGGTGTCGGGGCTGCTGCGTACGCGGCTGTTCGCGCACACCACGGCCGTACTGACCTCGGCCACACTGTGTCTCGGCGGCAACTTCGACGCCATGGCCCGCAACTGGGGGCTGGCGGCCCGCGCCGACGACGAGGACAGCGGCGAGAAACCCGCAGGCAAGGCCAAGTCCGCCAAGCCGGGGTGGCACGGCATCGACGTCGGCTCTCCGTTCGAACACGCCAAGTCGGCGATCCTCTACGTCGCCAAGCACCTGCCCGCGCCGGGACGCGAGGGCACCAGCCCGGCCGCGCTCGACGAGATCGAGGCACTCGTCACCGCCGCGGGCGGACGCACGCTGGGGCTGTTCTCGTCGATGCGCGCGGCCAAGGCCGCCGCCGAGGTGATGCGCGAGCGGCTCGACACGCCCGTGCTGTGCCAGGGTGAGGACACCACGTCTGCTCTCGTACAACAGTTTTCCGCCGATCCGCAGACATCGCTGTTCGGCACGTTGTCGCTGTGGCAGGGCGTCGACGTCCCGGGACCGTCGCTGCAGTTGGTGATCATCGACCGCATCCCGTTCCCACGGCCCGACGACCCACTGCTCACGGCGCGCCAGCGGGCCATCACCGCGCACGGCGGCAACGGGTTCATGGCCGTGGCGGCCAACCATGCCGCGCTGTTGCTCGCCCAGGGCGCGGGCCGGTTGCTGCGCCACACCGACGACCGAGGCGTGGTCGCGGTGCTCGATTCACGCCTGGCGACCGCGCGCTACGGCGGTTATCTGCGGGCCTCGCTGCCGCCGTTCTGGGCCACGACCGACCCCGAGCGGGTCCGCCAGGCGCTGCGGAGATTACGCGGCGCACGCTGATTGCGCGCTGGGAGCAGCGACAGTTCACTATCCTGGCTGCAGTCAAGGCGCGCCATCTGGCCGCTCACGAGTGCACCGGAAGGCGCCACGTATGAGCCGACGTCACCTGCTCGGTGCGGTGATCGCAACCTGTGTCGTGGTGCCGCTCGCCGCGTGCTCGACGATCGTCGAGGGCAGCGCGGTGTCGGTGTTCGCCGACCCGTTCTCGGTTGCCGGCATGCCCGCCACCGACGGCCCCAGCGGTTTGCGGCCCGACGCGGCCGCACCGACGCGCGAGGTCACCGACTCCGACGGCGGCAAGATCGACGAACTGGCGGCGAGCGCGGTCAGCGACATCGAAGAGTTCTGGTCGGCGACCTACGGCGAGGTGTTCGAGGGTGATTTCACACCGGTGCGGGAGCTGATCTCCTGGGACTCCGAGAGTTTCGACGGGGAGTTCTGCGGGCTGAACACCTTCGCGCTGGTCAACGCCGCGTACTGCAAACCGGACCGCACGATCGGCTGGGACCGCGGTGTGCTGCTGCCGTCGCTGCGCAAGCAGAACGGCGACATGGGCGTGGTGATGGTGCTCGCCCACGAATACGGCCACGCGATCCAGCAGCAGGCCAAGCTCGTTCGCCGTAACACCCCGACCCTGGTGTCCGAGCAGCAGGCCGACTGCCTGGCCGGGACGTACATGCGCTGGGTCGCCGAGGGCAATTCCCCGCGTTTCACGCTCGGCACCGGCGACGGCCTGAACAGTCTGCTGGCGGCGGTGATCGCGTTCCGCGATCCGCTGCTCACCGAGAGCGATATGTACCTCGGCGTGGACGAGCACGGTTCGGCGTTCGAGCGGGTCTCGGCGTTCCAGTTCGGCTTCACCGACGGTGCCGCGGCGTGCAAGGCAATCGACGTCAAGGAGATCAGCCAGCGCCGCGGTGACCTCCCGGTGCTGCTGCCCGAGGACCAGACCGGCGAACTGCCCATCACCGAGGAATCGGTGCGCGCCATGGTCGACGCGCTCAACGTCGTGTTCAAGCCGAAGAACCCGCCGCGCTTGAGCTTTGCCGCCCGCGACGCCGACGACTGTCCGGACGCTCGGCCGAGCCCGCCCACGTCGTACTGCCCCGCCACCAACACGATCGTCGTCGACCTCGACGAGTTGGAGACCGTCGGGTTCAAACCCGTGGACGGTCAGGTGGGTGCCCTGGCGCTCGGGGACAACAGCGCCTACTCACTGCTGATCTCGCGGTACATGGTGGCGCGGCAGCACGAGCGCGGACTGGTGCTCGACAACGCGCAGGCCGCCCTGCGCACGGCATGTCTGACGGGCGTGGCCACCGCCAAGCTCAGTCAGCCGGTGACCACACCGGACGGCAACACCATCGTGCTGACGGCAGGCGATGTCGACGAGGCGGTGTCGGGCATCCTCACCACCGGGCTGGTGGCCGGCGATGTGAACGGCGATTCGGTGCCGTCGGGGTTCTCGCGCATCGACGCGTTCCGCGTGGGCATCCTGGGCGACGAGGCCCGCTGCCTCAAACGGTTCTCCTGACGGTCAGTTCGGCACGCTCAGTTCGGCATCCGCAGGACGAAGCCGCATTCCAGCGCCACCCAGGCCGCGCCGTCTGGCCCGATCGCGAGGCCGTGCGGTTCGCTGCCCGACGGCAGGTCGATCGTCACCACCTCACCGTCTCCGCTGACCCGGGCCAGCTGGTCGGCGCCCCACAGGCTCACCCACACGCCGTCGTCCGGATCGGCGACGACCGCGTGCGGCTTGCCCGGCAGTTCGAGTTCCTGGATCGCCTCGTCGAGCGGGATACGCCCGAGTTGGTCGGCGCCGATCTCGGTGAACCACACCGCGTCGTCGTGCGTCGCGGTGATGCCCACGGGACCCGCTGCGGGCGTGGGCAGTTCGCGCACCGTCAGGGTTCCGTCGGTCTCCAGCCTGCCGATCGCGTTGCCCTGGTTGATCGTGAACCACATGGCCCCGTCGGGGCCCGCGGTGATCATCGACGGCATGCCGCCGACCACGGCCACACTGGTCACCTCGCCGTCGGTGCTGATCCGGCACACCTCGCCCGAGGTCATCGCGGTGAACCACAGCGCGTCGTCGGGGCCCGCGGCGATGCCGAACGGCGCGCTGCCCTCGGCCAATTCGAATTCAGCAAGCTCACCGTCGACGGTGATCCGGCCGATCCGGTCGTCGCCTGCGCGCGTGAACCACATCGCGCCGTCTGGGCCTGCCGCGATGATCGACGGGCGTGCCTGCGGCGCAACCGGATACACCGCGACCTCGCCGGTTTCGGTGACGCGCGCGATCTCGCCGCTGTGCGCCAGCGTCACCCACATCGCCCCGTCGGGACCCGCCGCGAGCGCGTAGGGCCCGCCGTCGAGCCCCACCTTGAGCGCCTTGCTCACGCCAGCGTCACCAGTCCCAGCTCGTTGTCACCGGCCAGCAGCCGGTGGTGCGGCAGCACGCGCACGGTGTAGCCGACGGGGCCGGCCACGGGCAGCGGCGTGCAGGCCGAGAACACGTCGGTCCCATTGCCGTCCGGGCCCTTGTGGGCCATGGGCACCTTCACCGGGTCCACGATCGCGTCGGTGTCGTCGACGCGGCCCAGCACGGCCTGCACCACCACCTCGTCCGGTCGCAGGCCCGCGAGCTGCACGGTGGCGGTCAGGGTCAGCTCGCAGCCGAGCAGCGGGGTGTCGGGCAGCCCGTAGCTGTCGACGTCGGTGATCTGGACCTTGGGCCACGCCTCCTCGACGCGCTTGCGGAACTCAGCGAGTTCGCGTGCGGCGCCGAACGGTTCACCCGAGGCGGCCTCGACGGTCCTGCGCAACGATTCCGCTGCGGGCAGGTAGTACTTCTCGGTGTAGTCGCGCACCATGCGCGACGCGAGCACCTTGGGCCCGAGCACCTGCAGGGTGTGGCGCACCATCTCGACCCAGCGGGTCGGCACACCGTGCTCGTCGCGTTCGTAGAACTTGGGTGCGACGGCGTTCTCCAGCAGGTCGTAGAGCGCAGCTGCCTCCAGGTCGTCGCGGCGGGCGTCGTCGAGTCCGTCGGCGGTGGGGATCTCCCACCCGTTCTCGCCGTCGAACCACTCGTCCCACCAGCCGTCGCGGATCGACAGGTTGAGCCCGCCGTTGAGCGCGCTCTTCATGCCCGACGTACCGCACGCCTCGAGCGGGCGCAGCGGGTTGTTGAGCCACACGTCGCAGCCCCAGTACAGAAGCCGCGCCATCGACATGTCGTAGTCAGGCAGGAACGCGATGCGGTGGCGCACCTCGGGCCGGTCGGCGAACCGCACCACCTGCTGGATCAGCGCCTTACCACCGTCGTCGGCCGGGTGCGACTTGCCCGCCACGATCAACTGCACCGGACGGTCGGGGTCGAGCAGCAGCCTCTCCAAGCGCTCGGGGTCGCGCAGCATGAGCGTGAGCCGCTTGTAGGTCGGGACACGCCGCGCGAACCCGATGGTCAGCACCGAAGGGTCGAACGCCGTTGCGATCCAACCCAGTTCGGCCTCGGCGGCACCGCGCTCGAGGCAGGACCGACGCAGCCGGGCGCGCACGTCGGCGATCAGCGTCTCGCGCAGCTGCGAGCGGATCCACCACAGATGGCCGGGCTCGACCTGCTGCAGGCGTTCCCACACCTCGGACTCCAGGGCCGATTCGGCGAGTTCGCCACCGATCAGTTCGCGGCCCAGCCGCAGCCACTGCGGTGCGGCCCACGTGGGCGCGTGCACGCCGTTGGTGATCGAGCCGATCGGCACCTCGTCGGCGTCGAACCCCGGCCACAGCTCGTTGAACATCGACCGGCTGACCCGGCCGTGCAGCAGCGACACACCGTTGGCGCGCTGCGCGAGCCGCAGCCCCATGTGCGCCATGTTGAACTTCGACGGATCGTCCTCGGCGCCGAACGCGATCACGCGGTCCAGCGGTACGCCGGGCAGCAACCGGGAATCGGCGGGCCCGCCCGGCGGGCTGCCGAAGTAGCGCTTGACCATGTCGACCGGGAACCGGTCGATGCCCGCGGGCACCGGCGTGTGCGTCGTGAACACCGTCGAGGACCGCACGACCGCGAGCGCGGTGTCGAAATCCAGCCCGGCGGCCACGAGTTCACGGATGCGCTCGGCGCCCAGGAACCCGGCGTGCCCCTCGTTCATGTGGAACACCTCGGGCGCGGGCAGGCCCTCGATCTCGGTGAACGCGCGGATCGCCCGGACCCCGCCGATACCGGCGAGGATCTCCTGCTTGATGCGGTGCTCCTGGTCACCGCCGTACAGGCGGTCGGTGGTGCCACGCAGATCGTGCTCGTTCTCGGGGATGTCGGAATCGAGCAGCAGCAACGGAATCCGGCCCACCTGCGCGATCCACACCCGCGCGCGCAGATCGCGGCCCTCGGGCAGGGCGAGCTCGATGAGCACCGGGTCGCCGTCGGCGGCGGTCAGCAGCCGCAGCGGCAGGCCCTGCGGATCCAGCGACGGGTAGTTCTCGTGCTGCCAGCCGTCGGCGGTCAGCGACTGCCGGAAGTAGCCGGACCGGTAGTACAGGCCCACCGCGATCAACGGCAGGCCCAGATCCGATGCGGACTTGAGGTGGTCACCGGCCAGGATGCCGAGGCCACCGGAGTAGTTCGGCAGCACGCTCGCGACGCCGAATTCCATCGAGAAGTACGCGATGCCCTTGGGCATGGCCACGCCGGTGTCGAGCTGCTGCTGGTACCACAGCGGGCGGGTGAGGTAGTTGTCCAGATCGGCGGCCAGCTCGTCGAGCCGGTCCAGGAACGAGTGGTCGGCCGCGAGCTCGTCGAGCCGCTTGGGGCTGACCGATCCGAGCAGTGCGACCGGATCCCCGTCGTTGCGCGCCCACTGTTCCGGATCGATCGTCGCAAACAGATCCTGGGTCGGTTTGTGCCACGACCAGCGGAGGTTGATCGACAGGCGCTCAAGGGCTGCCAGCCGCTCCGGGAGATGCGTGCGGACGGTGAACCTGCGAAGGGCTTTCACGCGACACAACCTTACTGACAAATCCCGCATCCGCAGAGAACGCGACCGCCACGAGCTCCGGCTTCACCCACGCGTGATTGGCCAGGACACTACGGTGGGTATGAGACGCGACAAGGCGGTGAACTTCCAAGAGCGGTCGGGCGAGACCGCGACGACGTGAGGAGTGGTTGGGTGGCCGGTCGTATCGGAATCGACGACGTCGCACCTGTGGTGTCGTGCGGGCGTTACCCCGCCAAAGCCGTCGTCGGTGAGGTCGTGCCGGTGCGCGCCACGGTGTGGCGCGAGGGGCACGACGCGGTCTCGGCAACCCTGGTGGTGCGCTACCTGGGCACCGAGTTCCCGCGCCTGGCCTCCGGCCCGGGCACGACGCCTCCCGCGGTTCCGCTGGGCACCGTGGTCCAGCCCGGCAAACGGGTCAAACCACAGATCCTGCAGATGTCGAAGGGGCGCACGCCTGATGTGTTCCACGGCGAGTTCACCCCCGACGCCGTCGGGTTGTGGACCTTCCGGGTGGACGGCTGGGGCGATCCCATCGCGACGTGGCGCCATGCCGTGGAGGCCAAGCTCGAGGCCGGCCAGAGCGAGACCGAGCTGAACAACGATCTGCTGGTGGGCGCGCGTCTGCTGATGCGCGCGGCCGAGGGCGTGCCGCGCAAACTGCGCGACCCCCTGCTGGAGGCCGCGCAGCAGTTGCGCACCCCCGGGGACCCCTACCAGCGGGCCGGTGGGGCACTGTCGCCCGAGGTCGCCGACCTGCTGCTGCAGTACCCGCTGCGTGAGTTCGTCACGCGCGGCGAGGTGCACGGCGTGTGGGTGGACCGTCCGCTCGCGCGGTTCAGTTCGTGGTACGAGATGTTCCCGCGTTCGACCGGCGGGTGGGACGAGAACGGCCACCCCGTGCACGGCACGTTCGCGACCGCTGCCGCGGCGCTCCCCCGCATCGCCCGTATGGGTTTCAACGTCGTCTACCTGCCGCCCATCCACCCCATCGGCAAGGTGCACCGCAAGGGCCGCAACAACTCGGTGACGGCCGCGCCCGGCGACGTCGGGTCGCCGTGGGCGATCGGCAGCGACGAGGGCGGTCACGACGCCGTGCACCCCGACCTGGGCACGATCGACGATTTCGACGCGTTCGTGGCGGCCGCGCGCGACGCCGGGCTCGAGGTGGCACTGGACCTCGCGCTGCAGTGCGCGCCGGATCATCCGTGGGCCAAGGAGCATCCCGAGTGGTTCACGGTGCTGCCCGACGGCACCATCGCCTACGCCGAGAACCCGCCCAAGAAGTACCAGGACATCTATCCGCTGAACTTCGACAACGACCCCGACGGTCTGTTCCACGAGGTGCTGCGGGTGGTCAAGTTCTGGATCTCCCACGGGGTCAAGGTGTTCCGCGTCGACAATCCGCACACCAAGCCGCCGAACTTCTGGGCGTGGCTGATCGCCGAGGTCAAGAACGAAGACCCTGACATCCTGTTCCTGTCCGAGGCGTTCACACGGCCCGCGCGGTTGTACGGCTTGGCGAAACTCGGCTTCACGCAGTCCTATACGTACTTCACGTGGCGCACCGCCAAGTGGGAGCTCACCGAGTTCGGCGAGGAGATCGCCAAGTACGCCGACCACGCACGCCCCAACCTGTGGGTCAACACCCCCGACATCCTGCACGAGTCGCTGCAGCACGGCGGGCCGGGCATGTTCGCGATCCGCGCTGTGCTCGCGTCGACCATGAGCTCGTCGTGGGGCGTGTACTCCGGCTACGAACTGTTCGAGCACCGGTCCGTGCGCGAGGGCAGCGAGGAGTACCTGGATTCGGAGAAGTACGAACTGCGGCCGCGCGACTTCGACGGCGCGCTCGCCAGAGGCGAATCCCTTGAGCCGTTCCTCACCCGGCTCAACGAGATCCGGCGGCTGCACCCCGCGCTGCGCCAGTTGCGCACCATCAAGTTCCACCACCTCGACAACGACGCGCTGCTGGCCTACAGCAAGTTCGACCCGGTCACCGGTGACACCGTGCTGGTGGTTGTGACGCTCAACCCGTTCGGGCCCGAGGAGTCCACTTTGTGGTTGGACATGGAGGCACTGGGTATGGAGCCCTATGACCGGTTCTGGGTCCGCGACGAGATCACGGGTGAGGAATATCAGTGGGGACAGTCCAATTACGTGCGCATCGAACCCGCCAAGGCGGTGGCGCATGTGCTGAACATGCCACTCATACCGTACGAGAAACGACTCGACTTGCTACGCAGGGAATGAGGGCGAGATGACGAGAAGCAGCAATCAACTCACCGACGCACATCTGCGGCCGGACCCGTCCGACATCCATCGCCTGCTGGCCGGTGAGCACCACGACCCGCATTCCGTGCTCGGTGCGCACGAGTACCCCGGCCACACCGTGATCCGTGCCTTCCGTCCGCACGCGGTCAAGGTCACCGCGGTCATCGGCGGTGAGCGCCACGTGATGCAGCATCTGGAATCCGGGTTGTTCGCGGTCGCGGTGCCGTTCACCAACCTCATCGACTACCGCCTGGAGATCGACTACCCCGGCGTCGGCGACGCCGTCGTCACACACACCACGGCCGACGCCTACCGGTTCCTGCCGACGCTGGGCGAGCTCGACCTGCACCTGTTCGCCGAGGGCCGCCACGAGCGGCTGTGGGAGATCCTCGGCGCGCACCGGCGCACCTTCACCACGGCCGACGGCCCGGTGTCGGGGGTGTCGTTCGCGGTGTGGGCGCCCAACGCCAAGGGCGTCAGCCTGATCGGCGAGTTCAACCACTGGGGCGGCAACGACGCCCCCATGCGCGTGCTCGGGTCCTCGGGTGTCTGGGAGCTGTTCTGGCCGGGCTTCCCGCCCGACGGGCTGTACAAGTTCCGCGTGCACGGCGCCGACGGTTCGGTGACCGACCGTGCCGACCCGATGGCGTTCGCCACCGAGGTCCCGCCGCACACCGCATCGCGGGTCACCGAGAGCACCTACGAGTGGCACGACGAGGACTGGATGACGCGCCGCGCGAGCCTCAACCCAGTCTTCGAGCCGATGAGCACCCTCGAGGTGCACCTGCTGTCGTGGCGGCCCGGGCTCACCTACCGCCAACTCGCCACCGAGCTCACCGAATACGTTGTGGAACAGGGTTTCACGCACGTCGAGATGCTGCCGGTCGCCGAGCATCCGTTCGGCGGGTCGTGGGGCTACCAGGTCACGTCGTACTACGCCCCCACGTCGCGCCTGGGGACGCCCGACGATTTCCGGTATCTGGTCGACGCGCTGCACCAGGCGGGGATCGGCGTCATCGTCGACTGGGTGCCCGCGCACTTCCCCAAGGACGCCTGGGCGCTCGGACGGTTCGACGGGACCGCGCTCTACGAGCATTCCGACCCGCGCCGCGGCGAGCAACTCGACTGGGGCACCTACGTTTTCGACTTCGGCAGGCCCGAGGTCCGCAACTTCCTGGTGGCCAACGCACTGTACTGGCTGCAGGAGTTCCACATCGACGGCCTGCGGGTCGACGCCGTGGCATCCATGCTGTACCTGGACTATTCACGCCCCGAAGGCGGGTGGACACCCAACCAGTACGGCGGCCGCGAGAACCTCGAGGCCGTGCAGTTCCTGCAGGAGATGAACGCCACGGTGCACAAGGTGGCGCCCGGCATCGTGACCGTGGCCGAGGAGTCCACGTCGTGGCCCGGCGTCACCAGGCCGACCAACCTTGGCGGCCTTGGCTTCTCGATGAAGTGGAACATGGGCTGGATGAACGACACGCTGGCCTACATCAGCCGTGACCCCATCTACCGCAGCTACCACCACCACGAGATGACGTTCTCGATGCTGTACGCCTACAGCGAGAACTACGTGCTGCCCATCAGCCACGACGAGGTGGTGCACGGCAAGGGCACGCTGTGGAGCCGCATGCCCGGCGGCGACCACGAGAAGGCCGCGGGCCTGCGCAGCCTGCTGGCCTACCAGTGGGCGCATCCCGGCAAGCAACTGCTGTTCATGGGCCAGGAGTTCGGCCAGCGCGCCGAGTGGTCCGAGGAACGCGGGCTGGACTGGTACCAACTCGACGAGCAGAGCTTCTCCACCGGCGTGCAGAACCTGGTGCGCGACCTCAACGCCATCTACCGCAGCCGACCCGCCCTGTGGAGCCGCGACACCAGCCCCGAGGGCTACTCGTGGATCGACGCCAACGACTCGGCCAACAACGTGCTGAGCTTTTTGCGCTTCGGCAACGACGGTTCGATGCTCGCGTGCGTCATCAACTTCGCGGGCTCCGAGCACAGCCAGTACCGGCTGGGCCTGCCCCACGCCGGCACGTGGCGTGAGGTGCTCAACACCGACGCCGACATCTACAACGGCTCGGGCATCGGCAACTACGGTGCCGTCGAGGCCACCGACGAACCCTGGCACGGCAGGCCGGCCTCGGCCGTCATGGTGCTGCCGCCGCTGTCGATGCTCTGGTTCGAGCCGGCTTAGTACAGGGCGTTGGCGAGATTGCGGCGCCCGGCGATCACCTCGGGATCTGCCGGGTCGAACAGCTCGAAGAGCTCGATGAGCCGCGTGCGCACCTTGGTGCGGTCATCGCCCGCCGTGCGCTTGATGAGCGCGATGAGCCGGTCGAAGGCCGCACTGACCTGCTGCGCGAGGATCTCGACGTCGGCCGCCGCGAAAGCCGCCTCGATGTCGTCGGGTGCCGCGTCGGCCACCTCGACCGCGTCGGGCCGCTGCGCGGTGGCGCGCTGCAGGAAACCGATCTGGCGGACGGCGCCCTTGGCCTCGGGGTGATTGGGCTGGGCTTCGAGGATCGCCTCGTAGGCCTTGAGCGCCTCGTCGAAGTTGCCCTGGTCGAGGTGGGCACGCGCCTGGGCGAGCGCGGGATCGACCTGCTCGGCCTCTTCTCCGCTGCCGGACAGCTTGCCTGCCGTCGCCTCGAGCAGCGAGTCGACCCAGCGGCGGAGCTGTTCGGGCGGTTGCGGGCCCTGGAAGCTCGCGATGGGCTGGCCACCGGCGAGCGCGACGACCGTCGGCACTGCCTGGATACCGAACATCTGCGCGATGCGCGGCGTGGTGTCGACGTTCACCGCGGCCAGCGACCACTTGCCGCCGTCGGCGGATGCCAGATCCGCGAAGGTCTCGGTGAGCTGGGCACTGGCGTCACTGCGCGGCGACCACAGCACCACCACGACCGGGACCTGCCCGGAGCGGACGAGGACTTCTGCTTCGAAATTCGCTTCGGTGACCTCTGTGACGTTCGGGCCGCCGGGGGCGGGAGCCGCCTCGCCGCTCGCGGCAGGCCGCTTGAGTGCCGAGAGGTCAACAGCACCGGCCAGCGCCGGACCGATGGAAGGACGTGGACGAGTCACGCCTCCAAGTCTGTCACGTCGTTTCCGGTGCGGGGCCGCCCGGTTGCACACCGATCGCCGCGGCCGCGGGGGTTCCGATCTTGCCGGTGCGGTCGGCCCACATGATGAAGATCACACTGCCCAGTGGCACGATGCTCGCCAGCAACGCCAGACCCCACGTGACGACCGACCATTTGAAAGCGAGGCCGACGAGGACCGCGACAGCCAGGAAAGCCACGAACACACCGCCGTGGACGGGGCCGAAAACCTTCACCCCGATCTCGGTGCGCGGTGAGCCCAGGTACTTGAAATACATCCCGACCAGCAGGCCTGCCCAGCTGACGGCCTCGGCGAGGCCGATGAGACGAAACCAGCCGGGGATCGAGCGCAAGTCGAAAGAACTCGTCATGAGCGCCATTGTGCCCGACCCGCCGGCCAGCTACTACAACGTGTCGTTGATTGTGTCCGGGCTCTCTCAGCGACGCAGGACCAGGGCGTCGCCCTGACCGCCGGCACCGCACAGGGCCGCGACCGCGTACCCGGAACCGCGGCGCGCGAGCTCGAGCGCGGCGTGCAGCGCGATGCGCGCACCGGACATGCCGATCGGGTGGCCGATGGCGATGGCGCCACCGTTGACGTTCACCTTGGCCGGGTCGACGCCGAGTTCCTTGGTCGAGGCGAGCGCGACGGCCGCGAACGCCTCGTTGATCTCGATGACATCGAGCTGATCGACCGTGATGCCCTCGCGCGTGATGGCCTTCTTGATCGCGTTGGCCGGCTGCGACTGCAGCGTCGAGTCGGGGCCGGCGACGACGCCGTGCGCGCCGATCTCGGCGAGCCAGGTCAGACCCAGCTCCTCGGCCTTGGCCTTGTTCATCACGATCACGGCGGCAGCCCCGTCGGAGATCTGCGACGCCGAACCGGCCGTGATGGTGCCGTCCTTGCGGAACGCGGGCTTCAGCCCCGCGAGCGACTCGGCGGTGGTGTTGGCGCGGATGCCCTCGTCCTCGGCGAACTCGATCGGGTCACCCTTGCGCTGCGGGATGGACACCGGAACGACCTCGTCGGCGAAGACGCCGTCCTTCCACGCCGCGGCGGCCTTCTGGTGCGACTGCGCGGCGTACTCGTCCTGCTCGGCGCGCGTGAACTTGTCGACATCGTTGCGCTGCTCGGTGAGCGCACCCATGGGCTGATCGGTGAACACGTCGTGCAGACCGTCGTAGGCGAGGTGATCGACCAGGGTGGCGTCGCCGTACTTGTAGCCCTCGCGGCTCTTGGGCAACAGGTGCGGGGCCTGGCTCATCGATTCCTGGCCACCTGCGACGATGACGTCGAATTCACCAGCGCGGATCAACTGGTCGGCGAGTGCGATCGCGTCGATGCCCGACAGGCACATCTTGTTGATGCTCAGCGCAGCGACATCCCACGGGATACCGGCGGCCACCGCGGCCTGACGCGCGGGCATCTGGCCCGCGCCCGCCGTGAGCACCTGACCCATGATCACGTACTCCACCATCGATGCAGGTACGTTGGCCTTTTCGAGAGCCGCGCGGATCGCGATGGCGCCAAGATCGGTGCCGGAGAAATCCTTGAGCGAACCCATCAACTTACCGACTGGTGTACGCGCTCCAGCAACGATCACCGACGTGGTCATATTCGAACCTCCCCAAATAGCTGTGTTAACGATGATTAACCGGCACAGCTGTCTCACGGAAGGTGCTGTGGGAAATCACACAGGAGTAAAAAGTATGCCTTCAGGTTACCTTTACGTTATGACCACGGAGCACGTTGACGCCCGTCCGGCGCTGGCCAGCGCACTGGTGACCGCAATCGACCATGTCGGCATCGCGGTGCCGGACCTCGACGCAGCGGCCAAGTGGTACCACGATCACCTCGGCATGATCGTGCTGCACGAGGAGATCAACGAGGAGCAGGGCGTGCGTGAGGCCATGCTGTCGGTCCGCGGCGCGCCCAAGGGCAGCGCGCAGATCCAGTTGCTCGCCCCGATCGACGAGAAATCGACGATCGCCAAGTTCATCGACACCCGCGGCCCGGGCCTGCAGCAGCTCGCCTACCGCACCAGCGACATCGACGCCCTGTCCGACCGCCTGCGCGCCGACGGCGTGCGTCTGCTGTACGACGCACCCAAGCGTGGCACCGCGAACTCGCGCATCAACTTCATCCACCCCAAGGATGCCGGTGGTGTGCTGATCGAGCTGGTCGAGCCCAGCCCCGAAGAGCACTGACGAACATCCGCAGGTGGTCAGGACCACCTGCGGGTCGGCCCGCGGTTGTCCCGATTGGCCCAGCACGGCGTATGCCAGTGCCTGCGGTCCTCCACACCTGAGGCGGATCCCGTCGGCCACACCACGACATGGGCCGTGCCCGACCGGATCTCGTGATCACACCCCGGGCACCGGTAGGTCTTGGTCGCACGCGACGCAGTGACCTGTCGCACCTCGTAGTCGTAGCCGTCCGGTCCGGTCTCCACACGGCGCGACGTCAGCGACGGCGGCAGCGGTGGTGGCGTCTGCCGCCATTTGTCCCTACGCCGGCGCGCCATCAGAAGAGCCGGTACTCGTCGCTGTCCATTCCGCGCATCTGGTCGTAATCGAGTGTCACACAACGGATTCCACGGTCAGTGGCGAGCGTGCGGGCCTGCGGTTTGATCTGCTGCGCGGCGAACACACCTGCCACCGGCGCGAGCAACGAGTCGCGGTTGAGCAGTTCCAGGTAGCGCGTCAGCTGTTCGACGCCGTCGATCTCGCCGCGGCGCTTGATCTCCACGGCGACCGAACGGCCCAGCTCGTCGCGGCACAACAGGTCGACGGGCCCGATCGGGGTCGGATACTCGCGGCGCACGAGTGTGTAACCGGCGCCGAGCAGCTCGACGTGTTCGGCCAGCAACGCCTGCAGATGGGCCTCGACGCCGTCCTTCACCAGGCCCGGATCCACGCCGAGCTCGTGGTGCGAATCATGCTCGATGTCCTCGACCGTGATGCGCAGTTGCTCGCCGGTCTTGTTCTCCACGACCCACAGCGCCACACCGGTTTCGGTGTCCTGTTCGGTGACCCAGCACGGCGGGCTCATCCAGTTCAACGGCTTGTAGGCGCGGTCGTCGGCGTGCACGCTGACGGACCCGTCGGCCTTGAACAGCAGCAACCGGCGGGCAGAGGGCAGATGAGCGGTGAGCCGGCCGACGTAGTCGACGGTGCACTGGGCTATCACGAGGCGCACCCGATCCACCTTAAAGGCACCGCCGACGAACTAGGCTGGCGCCACAATGAACGCCGACAATTCGCTGGCGCGGCAGCTGGGCCGGGTGCTGGAAACCGTCACACGGCAGAACAGCAGGCTCCCGTCGGGCACGCCGGAGTACGGCTCGTGGATCCTCGGCCGCGTCACCGAGAGCCAGAGCAGACGCCGCATCCGCATCCAGCTGATCCTGACGACGTTCGTCGTCATCGCCAACCTGCTGGGTATCGCGGTGTCGTTCCTGGTGCTCACGGTGCTCTTCCCGTCCCCCAGCGTGTTCGACGCGCGCGTCGCGCCGTACACCTACATCGTCGCGCCCGCCTACGTCGTGGGCGCGCTCGTCGTCGGGGTCATCTGGGCCACCAACCGCGTGATCGGCAACGTGCGCTGGGCGCTCGAAGAGCGGCCCCCGACGCCGCAGGATCAGCGCAACACGTTCTTCGCGCCGTTCCGGCTGACGCGTGTCCTGCTCATCCTGTGGGCGGCGGGTACCGCGTTGCTGACGACGTTGTACGGCATGGTGGACACCAACTTCATCCCGAAAGTCCTGCTGGGAATCAGCTTTCCGGGCATCGTGGTGTCGGTCAGCTGCCATCTGTTCACCGAGTTCGCGTTGCGGCCCGTGGCCGCGCAGGCCCTCGAGGCCGGGCCACCCCCGGTGCGACTGGCACCGGGCATCATGGGCCGCACGATGGTGGTGTGGGCGCTCGGATCGGGCGTGCCGATTCTGGGCATCCTGCTGGCCGGCGTGTTCGCGGTGACGCTGGAGAACCTGACGCCGACGCAGTTCGCCTACGCGGTCATGGGACTCGCGGTGTTCGCGCTGGTGTTCGGCTTCATCTTGATGTGGATCCTGTCCTGGCTCACCGCAACTCCGATCCGCGTCGTGCGCGCCGCGCTCAACCGCGTCGAGCAGGGCGACCTCGACACCAACCTCGTGGTGTTCGACGGCACCGAACTCGGCCAGCTGCAGCGGGGTTTCAACTCGATGGTGCACGGACTGCGCGAGCGCGAGCGTGTACGCGACCTGTTCGGCAGGCACGTCGGCCGCGAGGTCGCCGTGCTCGCCGAGCAGCAGAAGTTCACGCTGGGAGGCGAGGAACGCCACGCCGCAGTGGTTTTCGTCGATGTCATCGGTTCGACGCAGCTGGTCACCAGCCGCCCCGCCGTCGAGGTGGTCGAACTGCTCAACCGGTTCTTCGCGGTGATCGTCGACGAGGTGGACGCACATCGCGGTCTGGTGAACAAGTTCGAGGGTGACGCGGTGCTCGCGGTGTTCGGCGCCCCGGTGGCGCTCGACAACGCCGAGGACGAGGCGCTCGGGGCCGCACGCGGCATCGCACGGCGCCTGCGCGAGGAGGTGCCCGAACTCGACGCGGGCATCGGCGTGGCCGCGGGCCAGGTGGTGGCAGGCAACGTCGGGGCCAAACAGCGCTTCGAGTACACCGTCATCGGTGAACCCGTCAACGAGGCCGCGCGTCTGTGCGAGTTCGCCAAATCGGTGCCCGGCCACGTGGTGGCGTCGTCGGACACCCTGGCCAACGCGTCCGAAAACGAAAGGGCGCGCTGGTCGTTGGGCGAATCGGTCACGCTGCGCGGCCTCGACGAGCCCACCCGGCTCGCCGTCCCGGTCTGACGACGTCGCCACAGCGGCACCACTTCGATGTCGCTTTTCCGCCAGTGGTGCGGTGGCGCGCATGCCATCGTGGACGACATGCACGAGGATTTCGACCGCTGTTACCGGGCCGTGCAGTCCAAGGACGCGCGGTTCGACGGCTGGTTCGTCACCGCCGTGCTCACCACCGGGATCTACTGCAGGCCCAGTTGCCCCGTACGCCCGCCGCTCGCGCGCAATCTGCGGTTCTATCCGACGGCGGCGGCCGCACAGGCCGCGGGTTTCCGGGCGTGCAAGCGGTGCCGCCCGGACGCCTCCCCAGGGTCACCCGAATGGAATGTGCGTGGTGACGTCGTCGCCCGGTGCATGCGGTTGATCGCCGACGGCACGGTCGATCGCGAGGGCGTCACGGGTCTGGCTGCCCGGCTGGGCTACACCACACGCCAGTTGCAGCGCATCACGCAGGCCGAACTCGGTGCCGGTCCCCTCGCACTCGCCCGCGCACAACGCGCCCAGACCGCCCGCGTGCTCATCGAGACCACCGAATTGCCGTTCAGCGACGTGGCATTCGCCTCCGGGTTCGCCTCCATCCGCCAGTTCAACGACACCGTGCGGGCGGTGTGCGATCTCACCCCGACCGAACTGCGGCACAAGGCCCGCAGCCGGTTCGGACCGGTATCGGCGGCTCCCGGCGCGTTGACGCTGCGGCTGCCGGTGCGGGCCCCGTTCGCCTACGAGGGGCTGTTCGGACATCTGGCGGCGAGTGCCGCACCGGGTATCGAAGAGGTTCGCGGCGACACCTACCGCCGCACCCTGCGTCTGCCCCACGGACACGGCATCGTCGGGCTGCGACCGTATCCGGACCACGTGCGCTGCGAACTGGTGCTCGACGACTTCCGCGACCTGGCTGCGGCGATCGCCCGGTGCCGCCGCCTGCTCGACCTCGACGCCGATCCCGAAGCGGTGGTGGAGTTTCTCGGAGCCGACGCAGACCTGAAAGCGGTGGTCGCCAAGGCGCCAGGACAGCGGATCCCGCGCACGGTTGACGAGGCCGAACTCGCGTTGCGGGTGGTGATCGGTCAGCAGGTCTCGATCAAGGCGGCCCGCACGCATGTGGGCCGGCTCGTCGCACGGTACGGCTCGAGGATCGACGACGAGGGTGGCGGGCTCACGCACGTGTTCCCCAGCGTCGATCAGCTCGCCGAGATGAGCCCGGATGATCTGGCGATGCCGGCCTCACGCAAGCGGACCGTGCTGAGCATGGTTCGTGCCCTTGCCGACGGCACGCTGGTCGTCGATCCCGGCTGTGACTGGGGGCTGGCACGCGAACAACTGCTCGCGCTGCCCGGAGTGGGCCCGTGGACGGCCGAGGTGATCGCCATGCGGGGCCTGGGTGATCCCGACGCGTTCCCCGCGAGCGATCTCGGTGTGCGCCTGGCCGCGGAACAGTTGGGACTGCCGGCCGATACCCGGGCCCTGACGGCCTACAGCAGCCGGTGGCGGCCGTGGCGCGCGTACGCGACGCAACATCTGTGGACCACACTCGAACACGACGTCAACCAGTGGCCCGTGCCGCTGGCCACGTGAAGGGATTGCACCGTGACACTGAAATGCCGCACAGTCGACAGCCCGGTCGGTCCGTTGACCCTCGCGGGCCGCGACGGACACCTGATGCACCTTCGTATGGAGGACCAGACCTATGAGCCCAGCCGTGACGGTTGGGAGGTCGATGACAGCGCATTTCCTGAAGTTGTCGAACAGCTGGCCGAGTACTTCGCCGGCGAGCGCACTGATTTCGAGTTGTCCCTCGACCTGGTCGGCACGGCGTTCCAGCGCACGGTGTGGACCGCACTGCGGGAGATCCCGTACGGACAGACGTGTTCGTACGGCGAGATCGCGCGAAAGATCGGCTCACCGGGCGCTTCGCGGGCCGTCGGACTGGCCAACGGCCACAATCCCATCGGCATCATCGTGCCGTGCCATCGCGTGATCGGCGCGAACGGAAGTCTCACGGGTTATGGGGGCGGCCTCGAACGCAAGCGAATGCTGCTCGACTTGGAGAAAAGCCGAATGGCGCCGGCGCTTTTCTGAATTCGCGAATTACAAATACATATACAGGTGCCTGAGCCCCCCAATCGGAATTGGGGGGCTCAGGTCAATTTGTGTTCGGCGGTGTCCTACTTTTCCACCCGGAAGGGTAGTATCATCGGCGCTGGCAGGCTTAGCTTCCGGGTTCGGGATGGGACCGGGCGTTTCCCTGCCGCTATGGACCGCCGTAACTCTATTCTCTTATGTGGTGACCCACATGAGAGCAAACTTGTGGGTTTGTTTTGGTGGTGGGGTGATCGGTTTGATCATCCGTGGAGTGTGGTTGCGAGCGCGGTGCGTCAATGTTTCTTCTTACAACGATTATGGGGTGTTGTAAGTTTTCGGCCGGTTAGTGCCAGTTCCCTGCACCTATTACTAGGCTTCCAGGTCTGGTCTATCAATCCCGTGGTCTGCGGGGGGCCTTATCCCTCCTAGAGGGTGAGAAGCCTGGTCTTGGAAGAGGTTTCCCGCTTAGATGCTTTCAGCGGTTATCCTGTCCGAACGTGGCTATCCAGCCGTGCCCCTGGTGGGACAACTGGTATACCAGAGGTTCGTCCGTCCCGGTCCTCTCGTACTAGGGACAGGTTTCCTCAAGCTTCTGACGCGCGCGGCGGATAGAGACCGAACTGTCTCACGACGTTCTAAACCCAGCTCGCGTGCCGCTTTAATGGGCGAACAGCCCAACCCTTGGGACCTGCTCCAGCCCCAGGATGCGACGAGCCGACATCGAGGTGCCAAACCATCCCGTCGATATGGACTCTTGGGGAAGATCAGCCTGTTATCCCCGGGGTACCTTTTATCCGTTGAGCGACACCCCTTCCACTCAGAGGTGCCGGATCACTAGTCCCGACTTTCGTCCCTGCTCGACATGTCCGTCTCGCAGTCAAGCTCCCTTGTGCACTTACACTCAACACCTGATTGCCGTCCAGGTTGAGGGAACCTTTGGGCGCCTCCGTTACATTTTAGGAGGCAACCGCCCCAGTTAAACTACCCACCAGGCACTGTCCCTGAACCGGATATACGGTCCGAGGTTAGAGGCCCAATACGATCAGAGTGGTATTTCAACAACGACTCCACCCACACTGGCGTGTGAGCTTCACAGTCTCCCACCTATCCTACACAAACCGTATCGAGCACCAATACCAAGTTGTAGTGAAGGTCCCGGGGTCTTTTCGTC
Source organism: Mycolicibacterium smegmatis (assembly GCF_001457595.1). GTDB lineage: Bacteria > Actinomycetota > Actinomycetes > Mycobacteriales > Mycobacteriaceae > Mycobacterium > Mycobacterium smegmatis. The sequence goes on from NZ_LN831039.1 coordinate 5,031,359, forward strand.
CTGCCGCGCGTAACGAGCATCTTTACTCGTAGTGCAATTTCGCCGAGTCTATGGTTGAGACAGTTGAGAAGTCGTTACGCCATTCGTGCAGGTCGGAACTTACCCGACAAGGAATTTCGCTACCTTAGGATGGTTATAGTTACCACCGCCGTTTACTGGGGCTTAAATTCTCCGCTTCACCCCCAAAGGGAGTTAACGGGTCCTCTTAACCTTCCAGCACCGGGCAGGCGTCAGTCCGTATACATCGTCTTGCGACTTCGCACGGACCTGTGTTTTTAGTAAACAGTCGCTTCTCACTGGTTTGTGCCACCCACTCACGCTTGGGCCGTAAAGGCTTACACGCCATGTGGGTCCCCCTTCTCCCGAAGTTACGGGGGCATTTTGCCGAGTTCCTTAACCATAGTTCACTCGTACGCCTTAGTATTCTCTACCTGACCACCTGTGTTGGTTTGGGGTACGGGCCGTGTATGTCCTCGCTAGAGGCTTTTCTCGGCAGCATAGGATCACCGAATTCGCCTCACTCGGCTATGCATCACCTCTCAGGATATACGCCAGACGGATTTACCTATCTGACTCCCTACAGGCTTACCCCGGTATTACCACTGACCGGTACGGCTACCTTCCTGCGTCACCCCATCGCTTGACTACTACCAACGAAGGTCCCATGCAGCCCCACCAACGCCACACCCCGAAAGGTGTGATCACGGTGGTTTTGGATGGTTAGTACCGCTGATTCATCATGGACGCACATACACGGGTACGGGAATATCAACCCGTTGTCCATCGACTACGCCTGTCGGCCTCGCCTTAGGTCCCGACTCACCCTGGGCGGACTGGCCTGGCCCAGGAACCCTTGGTCTTTCGGCGGGCAAGGTTCTCACTTGCCTAATCGCTACTCATGCCTGCATTCTCACTCCCACACCCTCCACCACTCGATCACTCGGCGGCTTCACCGGATGCAGGACGCTCCCCTACCCAGCCAACACGTTGGCTGCCGCGGCTTCGGCGGTGTGCTTGAGCCCCGCTACATTATCGGCGCACAATCACTTGACCAGTGAGCTATTACGCACTCTTTCAAGGGTGGCTGCTTCTAAGCCAACCTCCTGGTTGTCTTCGCGACTGCACATCCTTTTCCACTTAGCACACGCTTAGGGGCCTTAGCCGGCGATCTGGGCTGTTTCCCTCTCGACGCACGGAGCTTATCCCCCGCCGTCTCACTGCCGCACTCTTGGACTTACCGGCATTCGGAGTTTGGCTGACGTCAGTAACCCTGTGGGGCCCATCGGCCATCCAGTAGCTCTACCTCCGGCAAGAAACATGCGACGCTGCACCTAAATGCATTTCGGGGAGAACCAGCTATCACGGAGTTTGATTGGCCTTTCACCCCTACCCACAGCTCATCCCCTCAGTCTTCAACCTAAGTGGGTTCGGGCCTCCACGCGGTCTTACCCGCGCTTCACCCTGGCCATGGGTAGATCACTCCGCTTCGGGTCCAGAACACACCACTACACCACACACTCTTGTGTGGATACGCCCTATTCAGACTCGCTTTCGCTGCGGCTACCCCACCCGGGTTAACCTCGCGACATGTCCCTGACTCGCAGGCTCATTCTTCAAAAGGCACGCCATCACCCCACGACACGTCGAGGGCTCTGACGGATTGTAAGCGCACGGTTTCAGGTACTCTTTCACTCCCCTCCCGGGGTACTTTTCACCATTCCCTCACGGTACTAATCCGCTATCGGTCACTGGGAAGTATTCAGGCTTACCGGGTGGTCCCGGCAGATTCACAGCAGATTCCACGGGCCCGCTGCTACTCGGGAACACCATCAAGACAGACGTCGGGTTTTCACGTACCGGGCTCTCACCGTCTACGGCAGGCCATCCCAAGCCATTTCCGCTAACCACAACATTTTCTCACTGCCCTCCAGCCAGGTAGAGCCGGAAAGATAGGTCCCACAACCCCGCACACACAACCCCTACCCGGTATCACATGCATACGGTTTAGCCATCCTCCGCTTTCGCTCGCCACTACTCACGGAATCACATTTTGTTTTCTCTTCCTACGGGTACTGAGATGTTTCACTTCCCCGCGTTCCCCCCAGACGCCTATATATTCAGCGCCTGGTGACACGACATCACTCGTGCCGGGTTTCCCCATTCGGACATCCTCGGATCAACGCTCGGTTGACAGCTCCCCGAGGCTTATCGCAGCCTCCTACGTCCTTCATCGGCTCCCAGTGCCAAGGCATCCACCATGCGCCCTTAAACACTTACAACACAAAAAACCAATAATCAGAAGAAAAATTGCACATCAATTTGTCCGCAACAATGCGCCACCCAACCTCAAAGGCCGGCAGCCACACTCTTACGAACTAGATGCTCGCAACCACTATCCACAAATCAAACACCACACCCCACCACCAAAGCAGGGCAACAACACGCCTCCCACCACACACAGTGGCCAGGGAACAACGGGCCTGTTGTCTCAGGGCCCAATAGTGTGTCTGGCAGTCCATCGAAACAGCGTTTCCCACACCGCATCTCAACGTTTGCTGTGCACCAAGCCGGCGCCACTACAGCGCTCCAGCTCCTCACGGCTCACACCCTCCCCAACGGAGAGTGTCTCTCGTGGTGCTCCTTAGAAAGGAGGTGATCCAGCCGCACCTTCCGGTACGGCTACCTTGTTACGACTTCGTCCCAATCGCCGATCCCACCTTCGACGGCTCCCTCCACAAGGGTTAGGCCACCGGCTTCGGGTGTTACCGACTTTCATGACGTGACGGGCGGTGTGTACAAGGCCCGGGAACGTATTCACCGCAGCGTTGCTGATCTGCGATTACTAGCGACTCCGACTTCACGGGGTCGAGTTGCAGACCCCGATCCGAACTGAGACCGGCTTTGAAAGGATTCGCTCCACCTCACGGCATCGCAGCCCTTTGTACCGGCCATTGTAGCATGTGTGAAGCCCTGGACATAAGGGGCATGATGACTTGACGTCATCCCCACCTTCCTCCGAGTTGACCCCGGCAGTCTCTCACGAGTCCCCACCATAACGTGCTGGCAACATGAGACAAGGGTTGCGCTCGTTGCGGGACTTAACCCAACATCTCACGACACGAGCTGACGACAGCCATGCACCACCTGCACACAGGCCACAAGGGAACCGACATCTCTGCCGGCGTCCTGTGCATGTCAAACCCAGGTAAGGTTCTTCGCGTTGCATCGAATTAATCCACATGCTCCGCCGCTTGTGCGGGCCCCCGTCAATTCCTTTGAGTTTTAGCCTTGCGGCCGTACTCCCCAGGCGGGGTACTTAATGCGTTAGCTACGGCACGGATCCCAAGGAAGGAAACCCACACCTAGTACCCACCGTTTACGGCGTGGACTACCAGGGTATCTAATCCTGTTCGCTCCCCACGCTTTCGCTCCTCAGCGTCAGTTACTGCCCAGAGACCCGCCTTCGCCACCGGTGTTCCTCCTGATATCTGCGCATTCCACCGCTACACCAGGAATTCCAGTCTCCCCTGCAGTACTCTAGTCTGCCCGTATCGCCCGCACGCCCACAGTTAAGCTGTGAGTTTTCACGAACAACGCGACAAACCACCTACGAGCTCTTTACGCCCAGTAATTCCGGACAACGCTCGGACCCTACGTATTACCGCGGCTGCTGGCACGTAGTTGGCCGGTCCTTCTTCTGCACATACCGTCACTTGCGCTTCGTCTGTGCTGAAAGAGGTTTACAACCCGAAGGCCGTCATCCCTCACGCGGCGTCGCTGCATCAGGCTTGCGCCCATTGTGCAATATTCCCCACTGCTGCCTCCCGTAGGAGTCTGGGCCGTATCTCAGTCCCAGTGTGGCCGGTCACCCTCTCAGGCCGGCTACCCGTCGTCGCCTTGGTAGGCCATCACCCCACCAACAAGCTGATAGGCCGCGGGCCCATCCCACACCGCAAAAGCTTTCCCCTACCAGGCCATGCGACCAGCAGGGTGTATTCGGTATTAGACCCAGTTTCCCAGGCTTATCCCAAAGTGCAGGGCAGATCACCCACGTGTTACTCACCCGTTCGCCACTCGAGTACCCCCGAAAGGGCCTTTCCGTTCGACTTGCATGTGTTAAGCACGCCGCCAGCGTTCGTCCTGAGCCAGGATCAAACTCTCCAAACAAAAACAACCCATCCAAAGACAGGTGAATTCACAATCAGAGAAAATCTGACCTAACAAAAAGACACCAAAACTGGCATCAAAAACATCCACCCCTAAACGGGAAAAAGAGGCGGACAAAAAACAACAAACAAAAACCACCAAACACACTATTGAGTTCTCAAACAACACGCCCAGATTGTTAGCCGCCCCGTTTTGGGGCAACCCTGCCAGCTTAATACTGCTTTGTCTGGCTTGTCAAGTCGCTCTGGACCGGGTTGTTCTCTCCGCTCCGCGGCGACTTCATAAAGATAATACGAGGTTCGTCGCGATTGCAAATCGCCTGGTCAGAGGCGGTTTGTGACGGATGGGACCAAGCCTGACCGTCACGGGTCTTGCTTCCTACGAGCTTACTCTCTCGATCTCGGCTCCGAGGCTGACCAGGTTTTCCACGAACAACGGATAGCCGCGATCGATGTGGAACACGTCGTGGACCTCGGTCTCTCCGTCGGCGACCAGGCCGGCGAGCACCAGGCCGGCACCGGCCCGGATGTCCGACGACCACACGGGTGCGCTCGACAACTGCGGGATCCCCCGCACCACGGCGTGGTGTCCGTCGGTACGGGCGTCGGCGCCGAGCCGGATCATCTCCTCGACGAACCGGAAGCGCGCCTCGAACACGTTCTCGGTGATCATCGACGTCCCGTCGGCGATCGCCGCGAGGCCGATGGCCATCGGCTGCAGGTCGGTCGGGAATCCCGGGAACGGCAGGGTCGCGACATTCACGGCCTTGGGGCGCTCGTACTGCACGACGCGGAAGCCGTTGTCGTTCTGCGTGACGGTCGCGCCGGCATCGTGCAGTTTGTGCAGGACCAACTGCAGGTGCTGCGGGTCGACGCCGGTGACCGTGATGTCACCCCTCGTCATCGCCGCGGCGATCCCCCACGTCGCGGCGACGATCCGGTCGCCGATCACGCGGTGCTCGGTCGGATACAGCCGGTCCACGCCGGTGATCGTCAGGGTCGAGGTTCCCGCGCCGCTGATCTGCGCGCCCATCTCGTTGAGCATCGCGCACAGGTCGACGACGTCGGGTTCACGCGCCGCGTTGTGGATGGTGGTCACACCCTCGGCCACCACGGCGGCCATCAGGATGTTCTCGGTCGCCCCCACCGACGGGAACTCCAACTGGATCTCGGCGCCGTGCAGATGGTCGGCCTCGGCCACCACGCAACCGTGCTCGATGTTGCACGTCGCACCCAGTTGCCGCAGACCGGCCTGGTGCATGTCCAGCGGCCGCGACCCGATCGCATCCCCACCGGGCAACGCGACCCTGGCCTTCTTGCACCGCCCCACGAGCGGGCCGAGCACACATACCGAGGCCCGGAACTGCCGTACTGCCGCAAAGTCGGCGTCGTACTTGGGTTCGTCGGGCGAGGTGATCCGCACGGTCGCACCGTCGAGTTCGACGGTCGCCCCCAGCCCCCGCAACACCTCGGCCATCAGCGGTACGTCGAGGATGTCGGGGCAATTGGTGATCGTGCTGGTGCCCTCTGCCAACAGCGCGGCTGCCATGAGTTTCAAGACGCTGTTTTTCGCGCCCCCCACAGCAACTTCGCCTGATAACCGGTTGCCACCGGTCACCACGAAACGCTCGCTCACGCAGGTAAGTCTAGACAGGCCGCAGATCGGATCGAGAAACCTCGCCATAACACGGCATGACCGTTCTGCCTCACCGCTGCCCCGGTAGCGTGCGTGTCATGGCCGTTCATCTCACTCGCATCTACACCAGGACCGGCGACGACGGGACCACGGGGCTGAGCGATTTCAGCCGCGTGCCCAAGAACGACGCCCGCTTGACGGCATATGCCGACTGCGACGAGACCAACGCCGCGATCGGCGTCGCGATCGCGCTCGGCAATCCCGATCAGCAAATCCGGGCGGTATTGCAGCAGATTCAGAACGACCTGTTCGACGCCGGCGCGGATCTGTCCACCCCGCTCGTCGAAGATCCGAAGTACCCGCCGCTGCGCATCTCGCAGGACTACATCGACCGCCTGGAGAAGTGGTGCGATGAGTTCAACGAGGCTCTGCCCGCGCTCAACTCGTTCATCCTGCCCGGCGGAACCCCGTTGTCGGCGCTGCTGCATGTGGCCAGGACCGTGGCGCGGCGCGCCGAGCGGTCGGCATGGATCGCGGTGAACGAGTTCGGGGACTCGGTGAGTGTGTTGCCTGCGAAGTACCTCAACCGGCTGTCGGACCTGCTGTTCATCCTGTCGCGGGTCGCCAACCCCGAGGGTGATGTGCTGTGGAAGCCGGGTGCAAATCAGTAGGTGCGGCGCCGCGCGCGCGGTGACGGCCGGGATTCCAGCCAGGAGGTGAATGCCGTCAGCGCGCCTCGGTCCAGCGCGATCTCGTAGCCCCGCTTGCGCTCGGGGCTGGTGTCGCGCAGTTCCAGGATCACGATCTGATCGGTCATGATGTCGTACTCGTCGCCGCGGGGCGAGCGGCGCGAGACGACTTCGAGGCCTCGCCTGCTGAGCCGGCGATCAGGCCACCAGCGGATGCTGGAAAGCCGGTAGAAACCGGCTTCCCCTCCGCGATAACGCATCACACCGTGCCGCCAGCCGTGGCCGCCGACCGCGGGATAGTCCCGCAGGATCGCCGCCGTTCCGCCCACCTGGCGCAACTTCCACAGCCGGTAACACAGTGCGATGACCAGTACCAGGAGCACAGCGATGAGCGCGACCATGCCGATCATGGACGCGCTCATCGATGTGACTAGTCGATCTGGCCGAGGGCGCGCAGCCGCGCCCGGCCCCATGCCGCGGTCCGCTCGTCGTCGGATGCTGCGTCTTCCTTGGCAGCATCCGCGTCGATCTCGGACTCGAATTGTGCGTTCTCCACGAGGATCCGGACGGTCTCCTCGGTCACCGACAGGAAACCGCCGTCGACCGCGATCCGCAGATCGTCCTCGCCCTCGCGCTCGACCCGAACCATCGCGTCGTCGACCAGCTGCGCCACGAGCGGGATGTGCCGCGGCAGGATGCCGATCTCACCGGCGGTGGTGCGGGTGAACACGAACGTAGCGGGTCCGGACCAGAGCTCACGCTCGACGGCGACGATCTCGACGTTCAGATCAGCCACACCACACCACCTTTCGGACGCTCAAGGACATGGCAATCACAGCTTGGCGCCGAGGCTCTCGGCCTTCTTCGCCAGGTCGTCCAGACCACCGATCAGGAAGAACGCCTGCTCGGGCAGGTGATCGAACTCGCCCTTGGTGAGCTTGTCGAACGCCTCGATGGTCTCCTTGAGCGGCACGGTCGAGCCCGGCTGACCGGTGAACTGCTCGGCGGCCATCATGTTCTGGCTCAGGAAGCGCTCGATACGACGCGCCCGGTTCACCAGCTGCTTGTCCTCTTCGGACAGCTCGTCGATACCGAGGATCGCGATGATGTCCTGGAGATCCTTGTAGCGCTGCAGGATCCGGATGACTTCCTGGGCGACGCGGTAGTGCTCGTCACCGACGATCGCCGGGTCCAGGATGGTCGAGGACGACGCCAGCGGATCCACCGCCGGGAAGATGCCCTTCGAGAACACCGCACGCGAGAGCTCGGTGGTGGCGTCCAGGTGGGCGAACGTCGTCGCCGGGGCCGGGTCGGTGTAGTCGTCGGCGGGCACGTACACGGCCTGCATCGAGGTGATGGAGCGACCACGGGTCGAGGTGATGCGCTCCTGCAGCTCACCCATCTCGTCGGCCAGCGTCGGCTGGTAACCCACGGCCGAAGGCATACGACCCAGCAGGGTCGACACCTCGGAACCGGCCTGGGTGAACCGGAAGATGTTGTCGATGAACAGCAGCACGTCCTGGCCCTGCTCGTCGCGGAAGAACTCGGCCATGGTCAGGGCCGACAGGGCGACGCGCATACGGGTGCCCGGCGGCTCGTCCATCTGACCGAACACCAACGCGGTGTCCTTGAGCACGTTGGCGTCGGCGAGCTCGACCCACAGGTCGTTGCCCTCACGGGTGCGCTCACCCACGCCGGCGAACACCGAGGTACCACCGAAGTTGCGGGCGATACGGTTGATCATCTCCTGGATCAGAACCGTCTTGCCCACGCCCGCGCCGCCGAACAGGGCGATCTTGCCGCCACGCACGTACGGGGTGAGCAGGTCGACGACCTTCAGACCGGTCTCCAGCATCTCGGTGCGGGGCTCCAGGTCAGAGAAGGCCGGCGGCTTGCGGTGGATCGACCAGTGCTCGAAGTCCTTGCCGTAGCCCGGATCGTCGAGGCAGTCGCCGAGGGCGTTGAACACGTGGCCCTTGACGCCGTCGCCGACCGGGACGGAGATCGAGGCGCCGGTGTCGGTGACCTCGACGCCACGCACCAGGCCGTCGGTGGGCTGCATGGAGATGCAGCGCACCAGGCTGTCACCGAGGTGCTGGGCGACCTCGAGGGTCAGGGTCTTGGCGAGCGCACCGAACGTGATCTCGGCGTGCAGCGCGTTGAACAGCTCGGGCACAGAGCCACGCGGGAATTCGACGTCCACCACCGGGCCGGTGATGCGGACTACGCGACCCGCGGTCTTTTCTGCAGTAGCAGTCATTCTCTCTTCGCTTCCTGAAAGGGGCTTGCTTCTCAGCCTATTTCGAGCCGGCCAGCGCGTTGGCGCCGCCGACGATCTCGCTGATTTCCTGGGTGATCTGTGCCTGGCGCTCGCGGTTCGCCGCCAGCGTCAGCGCCTTGATGAGGTCGTCGGCGTTGTCGGTGGCCGACTTCATGGCGCGCCGGCGCGAGGCCGACTCGGACGCTGCGGCCTCGAGAAGTGCGGCGTACACGCGGGTCGCGATGTAGCGCGGCAACAACGCGTCGAACAGCGTCTCCGGATCCGGTTCGAACGAGTAGAGCGTGCGCGGCCCGGTCTCGACCTCGCCGACGTACTCGACCTCCATCGGCGCGGCACGACGGGCGACCGCGGTCTGCGAGAGCATCGACCGGAACTCGGTGAACACGATGTGCAGTTCGTCGACCCCGAGGATGCCGTCGGCGCCCGCGTCGTCACCCTCGTCGTCGGCGCCCGCCATGAAGGCGTTCACCAAGGTGTCGGCGATCTCCCTGGCGTTCTCGTAGGTCGGGCGCTCGGAGAAGCCGGTCCACGACTCGACCACGGTGCGCTGCCGGAAGCTGAAGTAGCCCAACGCCTTACGGCCGACCACGTACAGCACCGGGTCCTTGCCCTCGTCGCGCAGCAGCGAGAACAGCTCCTCGGCGCGGCGCAGCACGTTGGCGTTGTAGGCACCGCACAGGCCGCGGTCCGACGACACCACCAGCACGCCGGCCCGCTTGGGCTGCTTGCGCTCCACGAGCAGCGGGTGGTCCAGCGCACTGGCACCCGCAAGTTCGGTGAGCATGTTGGTGATCTCGGCGGCATAGGGACGGGCTGCTTCGACCCGTGCCTGCGCCTTGGCGATCCGCGAGGTCGCGATCAGCTCCTGGGCCTTGGTGATCTTCTTGATCGACCCGGCGGAGCGGATGCGCCCGCGTAGTTCGCGCAGTGTGGCTGCCATCTGTTACCTAGGCCTTCTTGGGTGCCGGCTTGCGGACCTTGACGGATTCCTTCTCCAGGTCCTCGGGATCGAGGGCCTCGGCGTTCTCGGAGACGACCACCGAGCTGCCGTCAGAGGCCTGGAAGCCCTTCTTGAATTCGTTGATGACCGAGACCAGCTTCTCCTCGGCTTCCTCGGAGAGCTTCTTGGTCTCACGGATGCCGTCGAAGATGTCGGAGTGGCTGGCCTTCACGTGCTCCAGCAGCTCGGACTCGAAGCGCTGAACGTCTTCGACCGGAACGGAATCCAGGTGGCCCTGGGTGCCGAGGAAGATCGCGACGACCTGCTCCTCGACGGCCAGCGGGCTGTACTGCGGCTGCTTGAGCAGCTCGACCAGGCGGGCACCGCGGTCCAGCTGGGCCTTCGACGCGGCGTCGAGGTCCGAGGCGAAGGCCGCGAAGGCCTCCAGCTCGCGGTACTGCGACAGGTCCAGACGCAGCGAGCCTGCGACCTCTTTCATGGCCTTGATCTGGGCGGCGCCACCGACGCGGGACACCGACACACCGACGTTGATGGCCGGCCGCACACCCTGGTTGAACAGGTCGGACTCCAGGAAGCACTGGCCGTCGGTGATCGAGATGACGTTGGTCGGGATGAACGCCGAGATGTCGTTGGCCTTGGTCTCGATGATCGGCAGACCCGTCATCGAACCGCCGCCGAGTTCGTCCGACAGCTTCGCGCAGCGCTCCAGCAGGCGCGAGTGCAGGTAGAACACGTCACCGGGGAACGCCTCGCGGCCCGGCGGGCGGCGCAGCAGCAGCGAGATCGCGCGGTAGGCGTCGGCCTGCTTGGACAGGTCGTCGAACACGATCAGGACGTGCTTGCCGTTGTACATCCAGTGCTGGCCGATGGCCGAGCCGGTGTAGGGGGCCAGCCACTTGAAGCCTGCGGCGTCAGAAGCCGGGGCGGCGACGATGGTCGTGTACTCCATGGCGCCGCCCTCTTCCAGCGCGCGCTTCACGCTGGCGATGGTGGTGCCCTTCTGGCCGATGGCGACGTAGACGCAGCGGACCTGCTGCTTGGGGTCGCCGGTCAGCCAGGCCTCACGCTGGTTGAGGATGGTGTCGACGCAGACGGCGGTCTTGCCGGTCTTGCGGTCGCCGATGATCAGCTGGCGCTGACCGCGGCCGATCGGGGTCATGGCGTCGATGGCCTTGATGCCGGTCTGCAGCGGCTCGGACACGCTCTGGCGCTGCACCACCGAAGGCGCCTGCAGCTCGAGGGCGCGGCGGGTCTCGGCGGCGATGTCGCCCTGGCCGTCGATCGGCTGGCCCAGCGGGTTGACGACGCGGCCCAGGAAGGCGTCGCCGACCGGGACCGAGAGCACCTCGCCGGTCCGCTTGACCTGCTGGCCCTCTTCGATCTTCTCGAACTCACCCAGGATGACGGCGCCGACGCTGTGCTCGTCGAGGTTCAGTGCCACGCCGAGGACCCCGCCGGGGAACTCGAGCAGTTCCTGCGTCATGACCGAGGGCAGACCCTCGACGTGGGCGATGCCGTCACCGGCGTCGATGACGGTGCCGATCTCTTCACGCTCGGTGTCGGCGGAAAACGAGGATACGTAGTCCTCGATGGCACCTTCGATATCAGCAGCCGAGATTGTCAACTCTGCCATGGTTTTTCGTCTTCCTACCTAGTTCTTGGGTGGTTCGTGGATCAAGTCAGTCCGGCAAGCCGGTCTGCGCGGCGGCCAAACGGGAGGCGATGGAACCGTCGATCACTTCGTCACCGACCGTGATCGACAGGCCACCGAGGAGTTCCGGGTCGACGTGGAGTTGCACGGACACCGGACGGCCGTAGATGCGGGAGAGCACCTCGGTCAGACGCGTGCGCTGTGCGTCGCTGAGTTCGGCCGCGGCCGACACATGCGCCACAACCTCGCCTCGCCGGGACACCGCGAGTTCGGCGAGATCGATGACGGCCTCGTCGGCGCGCTCGCCGCGGAGCAGTCCGACGGTCTGCGACAGCAGGGCCGCTGCCGTCTGGTTCACGCCGGGGCGACCGGTGAGCGCCTTGTCCAGCAGCGCGACACGACCTTCCGCGGGGGTGGTGTAGTCGCTCAGCAGTGCCGACAGGCGCGGCTCGGCGTCGAGGACCCGGCCGAAGCGGAACAGCTGCTCCTCGACCTCGTCGACCTCACCGGCGATCTCGGCGCGCTTGAGCAGGGCCAGGCGTGCGGTGTGCTCGACGGCGTCGATCAGGTTCGACTCGGTCGACCAGCGGTTCGACACCGCGGTGCGCAGCAGGTCCAGCGTGGTGGCGCTGACCTTGTCCGACAGCAGACGCTCGAGCAGGCGCACCTTGGGAGCGCTGTCGTCGGTGGGCTCGGCCAGGTGCTTGTTGAGCGCGGTCTCGCTCAGCAGCAGCTTCGCGACCGAGGCCAGTTCGTCGGCGAGGTTGGTGAGCCCGTCGGCGTCGAGGCCGCCCGCGACCGAGTCGAACTTCTCGACCAGCGCCGCGAGCGATTGGCGGCTCGCGGCACGCAGCCGGCTCGTCGCGGCGGTGTCGATGACGACGCTCGACGGCGCCATCTGCTCGAGTTCGCTCAGGAAGCGGTCGACGGTGGCCGACTGTGCCTGCGGATCGGCGACGTGCGCCCGGACGATCTCGGCGGCCTTGTTCACGGCCTCCGCGCCGAGCCCGGTGCGCAGCTGACGGATGAGCTGCTGGCGCATCAACTGGATCTGCTGTGCGCCTTGGGCCTTGATCCGCTCCGCCTCGGAGCCGGCCTGTTCGGACAGCTGCGCGGCGATGCGCTCGGAGTCCTGCTTGGCCTCCTCGGTGACCTTCTCCGACTCGGCCTTGGCGTCGGCAAGCGCCTTGGCGTGCATCGCGTCGGCATCAGCGAGCTTCTTGGCTGCCTCGGCACTCTCGGCGAGCGCCGCACGCACGGCCTCCTGCTGGTTACGCATCAGGGTCCGTACGGGTGGCACCACCCACTTGACGATGATGAACGCGATGACGGCAAAGCCGATCAGCTGTCCGATGAAAATCGACATCTACTGTGTCCCACCTGAATTCACGTCGACGCCGAGGATCCTGCTGGCCAGCTTGGCTGACAGCCCGTCCACCGACGACTCGAGGCCACTGCGCACCTGATCACCCTGGGCGGACAACTGCTGGTCCGCCTGGGTCAGGGTCTGGGCCACCTCACCACTGGCTTGTGCACGCTTCTCGTCGACCACCGAGCGACCGGCCGCGCGGGCCTCGTCGCGAAGCGCCGAGGCCTGGGCACGCGCCTCGGCCATTTCCTTCTCGTAGTCCGCCTGTGCCGCAGCGACCTGCTCGGCGGACTTGCGGTTGTCGGCTGCGGTCTTGGCCAGCATCGCTTCCCGCTCGGCCAGCACCTTGCTGATCGGTGGCACAACCCATTTCGAGATCACGCCGAGCACGATCAAGAAAATGATCAGCACGGCGAAGAAGGTGCCGTTGGGGATCAGGAAGTTGCTTCCGCCCCCGCCTTCCTCGGCTGCCTGGCTGGCCGCCAGGATCGTTGCGCTGAATTCACCCATGCCGGCGGATTACTGAAGGCCAGGAGTGGCGAAGACGAACAGCGCCATGAAGGCCAGGTTGATGAAGTACGCGGCTTCCACCAGACCGACGGTGATGAAGAACGGGGTGAACAGCCGGCCCTGGGCCTCGGGCTGACGGGCGATACCCGAGATCAGCGCGTTACCCGCGATACCGTCGCCGATACCGGCACCGATGGCGCCGCCACCCATGATCAATCCACCGCCGATCAGGGCGCCGGCCGTGATGATGGCGTTGGGATCGAGATCCATTCCTTTATTCCTCCTTGGTAACTGGCGGCTCAGTAAATGTTGCCGTCAGAGTTCGTGTCGATCGGGTCGTAGGGATTTGTTCGGTCCAGCAGGGTTGCTCGTCAGTGGTCCTCGTGGTCCAGTTCCATCGACTGGCTGAAGTACAGGATCGTCAGCAGCGAGAAGATGAAGGCCTGGATGAGGCCGACGAACAGGTCGAAGGTCTTCCACACGGCGTTGGGGAACCACTGGATGTACCAGGGGAACATGGCGATCAGCGCGACCAGGATGCCGCCGGCGAAGATGTTGCCGAAAAGACGGAGGGCCAGCGAGATCGGCTTGGCGAGTTCTTCGACGATGTTGATCGGCGCGAGGAACGCGACGTGGCCCTTGACAACCTTGATCGGGTGGCCGACGATGCCGCGACGCCAGATGCCTGCCGCGTGGTAGCAGACGAACACGAACAGCGCGAGCGCCAGCACGAAGTTGATGTCGGAGGCGGGTGCCTTGTACAACTCGGCCGCGGCGCCGTCGGCTCCGCCGTACTGCAGCGGGAGCACCGCGAGCCAGTTGGAGATCAGGATGAACACGAAGATCGTCACCGACAGCGGCAGCACGAACGGGGCGATCTTCATGCCGATCGAGCCCTCGATCTGCTGACGCATCTGGATCGTCAGCGCCTCCCAGAACAGCTGCACACCGCTGGGCACCCCGGTGGAGGTGACCTTGGCCCGCAGGTAGAAGGCCAGCGCGATCACGATCACGGCGGTGACGGCAGTGGCGAGAATGGTGTCGCCATTGAACGTCATGCCGAACAGCTCGAACACGAGCGTGTGATGGCCGACGTGGATGGCTGCGCCACCCTCTTCAGCGGCCAGCACGGTCGTTGTCTGAGTCATGGAGGTCAGCTCAACCCTTCGATTCCGTATCCAAGACGTCCAGGCCGGTCGAGCGGATCTTCCGCAGGACGGGGATGCTGGTGCTCATCACCAGCAGTGCCTGGAACACCGCCAGCCCGAACAGCACCGCGATGCCGCCCGAACTCTTGAAGACAAACGCGATCGCGAGTGCGATCGCGGTGATGACGAGAAGACGGGTGGCCGAGTTGACGGCCATCTTCTTCTTGAGCGGGTGCTCCTCGGCCGTGATCGATTCGACGGCGCGACGCACGAGGAGGGCGTTGATCAAGCCCAGTCCCAGTCCGATGCCGAAGAACATGCCGAAGAGGACGTGCCCGGTGAATCCGGCAGCAAGCAACGCAATGGCGGTGAGTGCGACGCAAACGACCAGCAAGCGCAGTGGCCGGAACGCCACCGACGGGAACACCAACGGCGCATCGTGCGCTGGTGTCGTCACTGATTCACCTCAATCCCGCTGTTACGGACGCAGAACCCTTGCTGGGGCATGGCTGCCTGGTAAAACCCTGTGCGTGCCCGACGAGCGTATCGGAGGGCGTTGGGCGCGCTGGAATCACCCAAGGGGTTAGCTCCCTTTGTCGGTCGTTTTTCGGCGCCGATCGGCTCTACGAAATCCGATGGGCCGGGCCGGCAACCCGCGAGGTTTTTCGGGTTCTGCGAGCACGGTACCACATGGTAGGGACCCTAAAACCGCCCCTACTACTTTCCGTCGTACTGAATCCGTTCACGGCTCCTGCGCACCGTCTGGACCGCGGCGCAACAGCGGGATCAGCGTGACCACGATCGCCACGACGATGGCCACTCCCATGACCATCGCGGTCTGGCCCGGATCGAAGAAGATCGTGCTTGCCGCGCCGAACGCGATGATCCCGACCCACAGGTAGATCAGCAACACCGCGCGACGGTGGGAATGACCGATCTGCAGCAACCTGTGGTGCAGGTGCATCTTGTCGGGACTCAGCGGGCTGCGGCCCGCGCGGGTGCGCCGCACGATCGCGAGCAGGGTGTCCAGCGCGGGCACCAGCATGACGGCGACCACCAGCAGGAACGGTGACAACAGTGCGAACACGTCGCGCGCGCCGTAGGCGTTCTGCGATATGGGGCCCGCGGCGGTGGTCGAGGCCGCGCCGAGCATCAGCCCGATCAGCATCGAACCCGAGTCGCCCATGAAGATCTTGGCGCGGTGGAAGTTGTGCGGCAGGAACCCCAGACATGCGCCCGCGAGCACCACGGAGATCACCGCGGGCGGGTAGAACAGCACGTCGCCACCGTGGTCGCGCAGCAGACCCACCGAGAACACGCAGATGGCCAGTGCCGTGATGAGCCCGAGGCCGGCCGCGAGCCCGTCGAGGCCGTCGACGAAGTTCATCGCGTTGATGATCGACACGGTCAGCGCGAGCGTCAGCAGGATCGAGGAGACCTGGTCGAGCACGATCGTGCCCACTCCCCCGATCGGGATGTAGAGCACGCTCCACGCCACGCCCATGGTGACCAGCACGCTCGCGGCGGTGATCTGGCCTGCGAACTTGGTCAGCGCGTCCAGGCCCCACCGGTCGTCGATCAGGCCGATCGCCATGATGAGCCCGCCCGCCACCACGACCGCGGGCATACCGGTCGAGTACACGAATCCGCGTGTCAGCGCGGGCAGTTGGGATGCCAGCAGCACCGCCGATGCGACGCCGATGTACATCGCGAGCCCGCCCATGCGGGGTGTGGGCTGCACGTGCACGTCGCGTTCGCGCGGGTAGGCCACGGCGCCGAAGCGGATCGCGAGCACCCGCACCCACCCCGTCGCGAAGTAGGTGATGATCGCGGCGGTGAGGCCCACAAGCGCCAGCTCACGCAGCGGAACGCCTGCGCCAGTGTCCGACAGCGCGAGGACCACCTGACTGTCCATGCCGGTCTCGCGGGTGGCCGTGATCACCGGAGCACCGTACTGCAGCAAGTTGAGATCACTCCGTGAGCGACGTGGTGAGTGTCGCGACTTCCACGTCCAGCACGCGTGCGACGTCCTCGGCGCTGATCGGTCCCGTTCGCAGGATGCGCGGATCGGATCCGGTCAGGTCGACGATCGTGGACGCGGCCTGCTGTTCGGCGGGCCCGCCGTCGAGGTACACCTCGACCAGATCGCCGAGTTGTTCGCGCGCCTCGGCGGCCGTGCCCGCCGCGGGGCGGCCCGAGATGTTCGCGCTGGACACCGCCATGGGGCCCACCTCGCGCAACAGTTCGATGGCGACGGGGTGCAGCGGCATCCGCAGCATCACGCTGCCCCGGGTGTCCCCCAGGTCCCACTGCAGTGACGGCGCCTGGTGGACGACAAGGCTCAGCGCGCCCGGCCAGAACGCCCTGATCAGCTCGCGGGCGGCGCGGGGAACCGAGTACACCAGGCCGTCGATCGTGGTCCACGAGCCGACCAGCACGCCGACGGGCATGTCGCGGCCGCGGCCCTTGGCCGCCAGCAGTGCCCCGACCGCGCCGGAGTCGAATGCGTCGGCGCCGATGCCGTAGACGGTGTCGGTGGGCATCACCACCAGCCGGCCGCCCTTGACCGCGCTGACCGCCGAGGCGATACCGATGGCGCGTTGTTCGGCGTCGGCACAGTCGAACAGCTGGGTCACATCGACTCCTCGCGCGAGCGCTCGTCGGTCATACCCATCAGCTTCGCGCAATCCGGGTCGCGGTGACAAAGCGGGGGCGACCTGTCAGGTCGTGGCGGGCGGTGACGTCGGTGAAATTGCCGTCGTGCGTGAACGCCTGGACCGTGCGGGCCGACGTGGTGTCGTCGTGTTCGACGGCGCATTTGCCGCCGTCGCGCAGCCAGCGGGCAGCCAGCGCCACGATGGGCCGGATGACGGCCATGCCGTCGGGCCCGCCGAACAGCGCGTGTGCCGGGTCGTGCTCGGCGACCTCGGGGTCCAGTTCGGCGCCTTCGGGGATGTAGGGCGGGTTGGACACCACGAGATCCACACCGCCGTCGAGGTCGGGCAGCAGGTCGGGGGCCGTGACGTCGGCGGCCAGCACCTCGACCGAGGTGCCCGCGGTGTTGCAGCGCGCGTATTCGAGCGCGGCGGGCGAATCCTCGACGGCGATGACGCGGGCCTGCGGGCGGTGCTGGGCCAGCGCCAGCGCGAGCGCCCCGGTTCCGGTGCACAGATCGACGATCACCGCGTCGCGGGGAAGTTGTTGTGCCACGGCCCATTCCAGTAGCGACTCAGTCTCCGGGCGCGGGATGAAGACGCCGGGACCCACCTCGAGCGTCAGCGGCCCGAACGCCGCGGTGCCGACGAGGTGCTGCAGCGGGATCCGTTTGGCGCGCGCGGCGACCAGGTGCTCGAACGCCGCGAGCGCCTCGGGATCTGGGTCGTCGACGAACATCAGCCTGCCGCGATCGACGCCCAGGGAGTGGGCGGCCAGCAGTTCGGCGTCGATGCGCGGGGTCGCCACGCCCGCGGCGGCGAGCGTGGCCGTCGCGGCCTCGATCGCGGTGCGCAGGCGCGTCATGGAAGCCGGATCAGGCCTGCTGCAGGCGCGACTGTTTGTCGGCCGCGGCCAGCGCGTCGAGCAGCGCGTCCATATCGCCGTCGAGCACCTGGTCGAGGTTGTGCGCCTTGAAGTTGATGCGGTGATCGGCGATGCGGTTCTCGGGGAAGTTGTAGGTGCGGATCCGCTCGCTGCGGTCGACCGTGCGGATCTGGCTGGCGCGGTCGGCCGACGCGTCGGCCTCGGCCTGCTCCTCGGCCAGGGCCTGCAACCGCGCGGCGAGCACCTGCATGGCGCGGGCCTTGTTCTGCAGCTGCGACCGCTCGTTCTGGCACGTCACGACGATGTCCGTGGGCAGGTGGGTGATGCGCACCGCGGAGTCGGTGGTGTTGACGCCCTGACCGCCCTTGCCCGAGGAGCGGTAGACGTCGATGCGCAGATCGGATTCGTCGATCTGGACTTCCTCGACCTCTTCGGGTTCGGGATAGACCAGGACACCCGCGGCCGAGGTGTGCACGCGGCCCTGCGATTCGGTGACGGGGACGCGCTGCACGCGGTGCACGCCGCCCTCGAACTTCAGCCGCGCCCACACACCGTCGGCGGAGTCGCCCTTGCTGCGGATCGACAGCGTCGCGTCCTTGTAGCCGCCCAGGTCGGACGTGGTCTCGTCGAGCATGGTCACGGTCCACCCGTGCCGCTCGGCGTAGCGGATGTACATGCGCGCCAGGTCGGCGGCGAACAGGGCCGATTCCTCGCCACCCTCGCCGGACTTCACCTCCAGCACGATGTCGTCGGCGTCGTGCGGATCACGCGGTGCCAGCAGGTCGGTCAGCTGGTTGTCCAGTTCGGCGACCTTCGCGGTGAGTTCTTCGACCTCGTCGGCGAAGCTGGCGTCGTCGGCCGCGAGCTCGCGGGCCGCCTCCAGATCGCCGCGGGCGGCCTCGAGCTTGCGGTAGCAGGCGACGATCGGCGACACCTGCGCGAACCGGCGGCCCACCTTGCGGGCAGCCCCGGCGTCGGCGTGCAGGGCCGGATCAGCCAGCTGGCGCTCGAGGTCGGCGTGTTCGGCCAACAGCGCCTCAATTGCCGGTGCGGTATCCGTGCCGCTCACCGCCTACTCCTCTACTGATGAATGAAATACCTGCTGAAACAGCAACAGCGCCCAAATCTGACGCATATGCGACAGATCGGGCGCCGTTGAGGTAGCTACTTGTCCGCAGCAGCCTTGTTGCGCTTGCCGTAGCGCTTCTCGAAGCGCGCCACGCGGCCGCCGCTGTCGAGGATCTTCTGCTTGCCGGTGTAGAACGGGTGGCACTGCGAGCAGACCTCGACGACGATGGTGCCGCTCTGCTTGGTGCTACGGGTGGTGAAGCTGTGGCCACAACCGCACTGCACGGTCGTGTCGACGTACTCAGGATGAATGCCTGTTTTCATGGTTCCTCTTCAATCGTGGACCCGGGTCGCCCAAATGCTGTACCGGACGTGAACCGGGACCGAGGGTCAGCGGTCCATTATGCCAGGGCAACCGCCAATCCCCTAAACGCGGGCTATGCAGGGGATATTCCTGGCGCCGCGCCGGGGGCCGAGGCGGCGGAGAGGTCGGTGAACCGGGTGCCGTCGCGGTGCCACAGTACGCGTCCGGCCGGGTCGGTACCCATGGCGACGAGCTCGCGTTTGAGGATCTTGTTGGTGGCGGTGGTGGGCAGGTCCTCGGCGATCCAGACATACCGCGGCCACGCCTTGGGCGACAGGTCGCGCTGGGCGGCCAGGAACTCCTCGAACTCCCCCGGCGTGAGCGTCGCGCCGTCCTGCAGCACGATCGCGGCCATGACCTGGTCGCCGACGTACTCGTCGGGCACCGGGTACACCGCGACGCGGTTGACGGCGTCCAGGCGCAGCAGGATCCGCTCGATGGGCGCGGCCGTGAGGTTCTCGCCGTCGACGCGCATCCAGTCGGCGGTGCGGCCGGCCAGGTAGATCCAGCCGTCGGCGTCGCGGTACGCGAGGTCGCCCGACCAGTACATGCCGTGGCGCATGCGCTGGTCGGTGGCGCCCTGATCGTTGTAGTAGCCGCGGAACAGGCCGCCGCCCGCGGTGTTGACCAGCTCCCCGATCGCCGCGTCGGGGTTGGCCAGGGCCCCGGTGGCGTCGAATTCGGCGACCGCGCATTCGGTCACGGTCTGCGGGTCGTAGATCGCGACGCCGGGGAACCCCTTGCCGATCGATCCGGGCGGGCAGTCGTCGGGCCGCGTGATGATCACCGCGGTCTCGGTCGAGCCGAACCCGTCCCACACCGTGCAGCCGAACCGCCTGCTGAAGGCCGCGATGTCGCGGTCGGCGGCCTCGTTGCCGAATGCGATGCGCAGCGGGTTGTCGTGGTCGTCGGGCTTTTCGGGCGTCGCCAGGATGTAGGCCAGCGGCTTGCCGACGTAGTTCATGTACGTCGCGCCGTACCGCCGGATGTCGGGCAGGAAGCCCGACGCCGAGAACGTCGCGGGCGCCATGGCCGCACCCGCGCCCACGGCCACGCTCCATCCCGCGTACACGGCGTTGGAGTGGAACAGCGGCATCGCCAGATAGCACACGTCTTCGCAGGTCAGACCGTATCTCTCGACGAGTGCGCTGCCCGCGAACAGCACCATGGCGTGCGGCACCTCGACGGCCTTGGGGTCGCCGCTGGTGCCGGAGGTGAAGATCATCATGAACGTGTCGTCGGGGCCTGCCTCGCGGTACGGGGTCAGTTCCCCCGCTTCGGGGCAGATGTCGGAGGCGTCCAGCACGGTGACGCCGGGCAGTTCGAGTCCGTCGATCAGGCCGCGGTGTTCGGCGTCGGTGATCAGCAACTGGCAGTCGACGCGGGCGATGTCACGTGCCAGGCCCTCGCCGCGGCGGGTGGTGTTGATGCCGCACAGCACGTAGCCGCCGAGTGCGGCCGCGGCCAGCGCGGTGAGCATCTGCGGGGTGTTGCCCAGCAGCACCCCCACGTGCAGCGGACGGCCGTGATCGGCACGGGAGATCAGGAAGCGGGCCTGCGCCGCGGCTTCGGCGATGTGCTCGCGCCACGTCCACGTGCGATCGCCGTACTTCACCGCGACGGTGTCCTGCTCGGCGCGTGAGCGGAGCAATTGCTGCAGCGTATCGGCCATCCGGTGTAACCCCAGGAGCTAGTGGACAGATTGCGAAATCTGTCTAGCACGGTTATGTCGCCGCCCGTTGGCGTTTGACCTTGGCAGAATCGGTGGGGCATCGCCGAACACTGCCCGAGCCCCACGACACCGAGGTCGCCGCACTTGACCAACGCCACCGCACCGCGCAGCGTCCGTGATCGACTCATCGACGCGGCTGAGACCTGTCTGCGGGCCAAAGGAATTCGCGCGACCACGGTTTCCGAGGTGGCCGAGGCCGCCGGGGTGTCACGCGGGTGGCTCTACCGGCATTTTCCCGACAAGGTCTCGCTGCTCGGCGCGGCGATCGTGCGTCTCAACGATGCGTACTGGTCGGACGCGCACGCGTTTCTCGCGGCGTACGACGGCCTCGACGAGAAGATCGCCGCAGGGATCCGGTACGGCAGGACGGCCTACGACGATCCGGGCGCGCTCCTGATGAAACTGCGCCTCGACGAACCCGAGGAGTTCGCGGCGTGCGCGGGCGCGGGCGTGCAGGGCCTGGTCCCCGATCTGGCGGCGTTCTGGACGCGGTATCTGCTCGCCGCGCGCGACACCGGCGAGATCCATCCGAACACCGATATCGCCGAGGCTGCGGAATGGGTTGCGCGCGTGGTCATCTCCTTCGCGACGGTGCCCGGCGAGCAGCTCGACGCGAGTGATACCGGCGCCGTGCTGACCCACCTGCGCCGCTACGTCATGCCGGGGCTGCGCGCCGAACCGGCGAGCTGATCCTCAAAAGCACGAAACCCCCGCCGAAGCGGGGGTTTCGTGTGAGCCGTCGGATCAGTCGACGTCCATCGAGCCGGGGGCCGTCTTGGACACCTGGACCAGGAACTCGTAGTTGGTCTTGGTCTTGCGCAGCTGGCTGATCAGCAGGTCGATGGCCTGGTGGGAATCCAGCCCGCTCAACACGCGACGCAGCTTGTGCACGATCGCGAACTCGTCCGGGGACAGCAGCAGCTCGTCCTTGCGGGTGCCGGACGGGTTGACGTCGACGGCCGGGAACACCCGGCGCTCGGCGATCTTGCGGTCCAGCTTGAGCTCGGCGTTACCGGTGCCCTTGAACTCCTCGAAGATGACGGTGTCACCGGTCGACCCGGTCTCGACCATGGCGGTCGCGATGATGGTCAACGAGCCGCCGTGCTCGATGTTGCGGGCGGCGCCGAGGAAGCGCTTGGGCGGGTACAGCGCGGTGGAGTCGACACCACCGGACAGGATGCGGCCCGACGCGGGCGAGGCGTTGTTGTACGCACGGCCCAGGCGGGTGATCGAGTCCAGCAGCACCACGACGTCCTTGCCCTGCTCCACGAGGCGCTTGGCGCGCTCGATGGCCAGCTCGGCGGCCTGCGTGTGATCTGACGGCGGGCGGTCGAACGTCGAGGCGATGACCTCGCCCTTCACCGACCGCTGCATGTCGGTCACCTCTTCGGGCCGCTCGTCGACGAGCACGACCATCAGGTGGCATTCGGGATTGTTGCGGGTGATCGCGTTGGCGATGTCCTGCAGGATCGTGGTCTTACCGGCCTTGGGCGGCGACACGATCAGGGCGCGCTGCCCCTTGCCGATCGGCATGATCAGGTCGATCACACGCGTCGAGAGGCGCTCGGGGCTGGTCTCCAGCCGCAGCCGCTCGTTCGGGTACAGCGGCGTGAGCTTGCCGAACTCGGGGCGCTTCTTGGCGTCCTCGACCGAGCCGCCGTTGACGGTGTCCAGACGCACCAGCGGGTTGAACTTCTGGCGCTGGTTCTGGCCGCCGCTGTCGCCTTCACGCGGCACGCGCACGGCACCGGTCACGGCGTCGCCGCGGCGCAGGCCGTTCTTGCGCACCATGTTCATCGAGACGTACACGTCGTTCGGCCCGGCCAGGTAGCCCGAGGTCCGCACGAACGCGTAGTTGTCCAGGACGTCGAGGATGCCCGCGACGGGCTGCACGACGTCGTCCTCGCGCAGTTCGGTGTCGTTGCCACCCTCGCCGCCGCGCTCACCGCGCCTGCGGCGGTCACGGAACCGGCGGCCGCGACGGCCCTGGCGGCCCTCGCCGTCGTCGTCGGAATCGGCGTTGTTGCCCGAACCGCCACCGCGGTTCTGCTGGCCGCCGCCCTGCTGGTCCTGGTCACGCTCGGAACGGTCCTGCTTGCCCTGGTCCTGCTTGCCGTCCTGGCCGTCCTTCTCGCCACGGTCGGAGCGGTCCTGCCTGCCGGAACGCTCACGGCGCTGACGGGGCTGGGACTCCTGGGACTCGCCGGCCTCGGGTGCCTCGGCAGCCTTGGTCTGGGCTTCTTTGGCGGGCTTGTCGGCCTTTTCGGCGCGTTCGGTCTTGGCTTCGGCAGGAGCTTCGGCCTTGGCTTCGGGCTGCGCCTCGGTCTTGGCCTCGGGCTGCGCCTCGGTCTTGGCCTCAGACTTGGCCTCAGCCTTTTCGCCGGCCTCACCCTTCTCGGCGACAGGAGCGCCGGCCTGGCGGGTGGAAGCACGACGTTCGCGGCGACGCGGGGCGGGCGCCTCGGCGGCCTGCTCGCCGGTCTGGGCGTCGGCGGTCGCCGGGCTGCTGGCCTCAGCGGTCCGGCCGTTGGATTCGCCTCGGTGGGCGCGAATGGCGGCGATCAGCTCACTCTTGCGCAGACCGGACGCACCTTCAACACCGATTTCCTTGGCGAGTGCGCGCAGCTCCGGCAACACCATCGTCGAAAGCGACGCGGACCGGGCGCGCGGCGCGGTGTTCGATTTCACAGCACCCGACAAATCGCCAGTGTCGCTGGCATTGTCAGCTGTGAAGAGGTCCGTTTCAGTCACGGATTTCCTTTCTTTCCCCCGCTGATTTCGTCGGGCGAGGGCTCCCCAAAGGTCGATGCGCATTCAGCACGTCCGCTGAATGCGTGACTCACACCGTCGCCTGTGCAACGGCGATCGCCACGATCCGCGCCGCGATGCGGCGAACCATCAGTCCACGAGTAGAACACGAGAAGATTGGGTGGTCGTCCTGGTGTCGACGCAGGCGAGAACCCTGCGAGTGCTGGACGAGAGCGAGAATAGCCCTCTTCGGAGCAGGAATCAAGAAAAGTGGTGCTCCGCGTGTCCGCTCAGTTGCGGACGACCGCGCCGGCCGTCCAGCGCACTCCGGCGCCGACCGACATCTCCGTCACGGTGAACCCGTGGGCGGTGCCGTACTCGAGAGCTTCGGCGGGTAAACCGGACTGGGCGCTCAGACCCAGAACCGAGGGACCCGCGCCCGACAGCACCGCTGCGATGCCACAACGCCGCAGGATCGCGAGATATTCCGCCGAGGCGGGCATCGCCGCCGCGCGCTGCGGCTGGTGCAGGACGTCCTCCGTCGCTGCCATCAGCAGGTCGGGCCGCTCGGACAGCGCCACCACGAGCAGCGCCGCGCGGCTCAGGTTGAACCGGGCGTCGACGTGGCTGACCTGCTCGGGCAGCAGCACGCGGGTCTCGGCGGTCGACGACCGCTGCTGCGGCACCGCGGGGAACAGCCGGATGTCGGGGTGCAGCCGTACGGGCACCGCCGAGTAGCGCGGCTCGCCACCAAAGGCCCCGGCCTGTTCGGTCCAGGAGACCACCGCACCGCCGAGCACCGCGGCAGCGGCGTTGTCCGGGTGTCCCTCGAACTCGCTGGACAGCTGGATCAACCGCGCGTCGTCCATCGGTTCGGAACCGGCCTGTGTCACAAGGCCATTGACCGCGGCGAGGCCACCGACCACGGCGGCCGCCGACGAGCCGAGGCCGCGCGAGTGCGGAATGTCGTTGCGGCAGCGCACCACCAGACCCGGCGCCGAGAAGCCTGCGGCCTGCAGGCCCTTGTTGATCGCACGGACCACCAGATGCGTCTGGTCGAGCGGGACCTGTCCGGCGCCCTCACCCTCGACGTGCACGGTGAGTCCGGATTCGACTGTCTCGACGACGATTTCGTCGTACAGGCTCAGCGCGATGCCGAGGCTGTCGAAGCCCGGGCCGAGGTTTGCGCTGGAGGCCGCGACGACGGAGGTGGCCGAAAGTCCGACCGGCAGAGTCTGAGTCACCGAATGATCCCCGCTAGCTCAGACCCAGCTCGGCGACCACCGCGGACGGGTCGACGGGAACGGGGGTGACCTGGGGCATGCCCTTGAGCGCGGTGTCGGGATCCTTGAGACCGTTGCCGGTCACGGTGCACACCACGGTGGAACCGGGCTTGACCCAACCGTCTTCGACCGACTTGAGCAGGCCCGCGATGCTCGCGGCAGACGCCGGTTCGACGAACACACCCTCGGTGCGGGCGACCAGGTGGTAGGCGGCCAGGATCTCCTCGTCGGTGGCGGCAAGGAACCGGCCGTCGGACTGCTGCTGGGCCTCCACGGCCGAGTTCCACGACGCGGGCGAGCCGATGCGGATCGCGGTGGCGATGGTCTCGGGATCCTTGACCGGCGCGCCGGTCACCAGCGGCGCCGCGCCGGCGGCCTGCGTGCCGAGCATGCGCGGCAACCGGTCGGAGACGCCGTCACGGTGGTACTCGGAGTAGCCCTTCCAGTACGCGGTGATGTTGCCCGCGTTGCCGACCGGCAGCGCGTGCACGTCGGGAGCGGTGCCCAGCGCGTCGACGATCTCGAACGCCGCGGTCTTCTGCCCCTCGATGCGGTACGGGTTGACCGAGTTCACCAGCGCGATGGTCGGGAAGTCGGCGGTGAGCTTGCGGGCCAGCTCGAGGCAGTCGTCGAAGTTGCCGTCGACCTGGATGATCTTGGCGCCGTGCATGACTGCCTGCGCCAGCTTGCCCATGGCGATCTTGCCCTGCGGGATCAGCACCGCACACGTGATGCCTGCGCGTGCGGCGTAGGCCGCCGCCGACGCGGAGGTGTTGCCGGTCGACGCGCACAGCACGGCCTGCTGGCCGCGGGCCAGCGACTCGGTGACGGCCACGGTCATGCCGCGGTCCTTGAAGGAGCCGGTGGGGTTGAGCCCCTCGACCTTGAGATGCACTGTGCAGCCGGTGAGTTCACTGATCCGCTTGGCGTGGATCAGCGGGGTACCGCCCTCCAACAGCGTCACGGTGGTCCAGTCGTCACCGATCGGCAGCCGGTCCCGGTAGGCCTCGATCAGGCCCGGCCAGGGCTGGTGCACCGCAGCCTTTGCTGCACTCATGAGTTCGTTCCTTCCAGTCGCAGAACGCTGTTGATGTTCTGCACGACGTCGAGATCGGCCAGCGCCTCGACGGTTTCCGACAGCGCGGCGTCGGTGGCCGAGTGGGTGACCACGACGATGCGGGCGCCGCACGGCTTGCCCACCTCGTCGACCATGCCCTCCTGGCGCACCTCGGAGATGCTGACCTCGCGCTTGGCGAATTCGGCTGCCACAGCGGACAACACGCCGGGCCGGTCGGCCACGTTCATGTTGACGTAATAGCGCGTCGGGATGAACCCGATGGGCGCGATCGGCAGCTTGGCGTACTTCGATTCGCGTGGGCCACGGCCGCCCTGGACACGGTTGCGCGCCGCCATGACCACGTCTCCCATCACCGCAGAGGCGGTGGGGGCACCGCCGGCGCCTTGACCGTAGAACATGAGCCGCCCGGCCGCCTCGGCTTCCACCACCACCGCGTTGAACGCACCGTTGACCGCGGCCAGCGGGTGGGTCAGCGGGACGAGCGCCGGGTAGACGCGGGCCGAGACCCGGTCCTTGCCCTCGTCGGAGGTGAGCCGCTCGCAGATCGCGAGCAGTTTGATGGTGCAGCCCAGCGCGCGTGCCGACGCGAAGTCCTCGGCGCTGACCGTGGTGATGCCCTCGCGGTACACGTCGTCGGCGGTCACACGGGTGTGGAACGCGATCGAGGCGAGGATCGCGGCCTTGGCCGCGGCGTCGTAGCCCTCGACGTCGGCGGTGGGATCGGCCTCTGCGTAACCGAGGGCGCTCGCATCGGCCAGCGCGCTGGTGTAATCGGCGCCGGTGCTGTCCATCTCGGACAGGATGTAGTTGGTGGTGCCGTTGACGATGCCGGCCACGCGGCGCACCGTGTCACCGGCCAGCGACTGGGTCAGCGGGCGGATCACCGGGATGGCGCCGGCCACCGCGGCCTCGAAATACAGGTCCACATGGGCCTTCTCGGCGGCCTGGGCGAGCTCGCCGGTGGACATGGCCATCAGCGCCTTGTTGGCGGTGACCACCGACTTGCCCTGCTCCAGCGCCGACAGGATGGCCTTGCGTGCCGGTTCGACGGGGCCCATGACCTCGACGACGATGTCGACGTCGTCACGCGACACCAGCGCGTCGATGTCGTCGGTGAGCAGTTCCGTGGGCACGCCGCGGTCGTCGGCCACACGGCGCACGCCGACGCCGCGCAGTTCCAGCGGCGCACCGATGCGCGCCGCGAGATCATCGGCGCTGTCGGCGATGATGCGCACGACCTCGCTGCCGACGTTCCCCAGGCCCAGTACCGCTACCCCGATGGGCTTCTTACTCATTGACCCTTCACCTCCAGGCTCAGAAGATCCTCGACGGTCTCCCGTCGCAGCACCAGACGTGCCTGGCCGTCGGCGACGGCCACCACAGCGGGGCGGCACAGCAGGTTGTATCGACTCGACATCGAGTAGCAGTACGCGCCGGTCGCGGCGACACCGATCAGGTCGCCGGGCGCGATGTCGTCGGACACCCAGGTGTCGCGGACGACGATATCGCCACTCTCACAGTGTTTTCCGACGATCCGCGCCAGTGCGGGCGGAGCGTCGCTGACGCGTGACACCAACCGGGCGTCGTACTGCGCGGCGTACAGCGACGTGCGGATGTTGTCGCTCATGCCGCCGTCGACGCTGACGTAGCGGCGGTGCGCGGTCTGGCTGACGGCCACGTCCTTGACCGTGCCGACCTCGTAGAGCGTGATGGTGCCCGGGCCCGCGATGGCGCGTCCGGGTTCCACCACGAGCTTGGGCGTGGGCAGCCCGACCGCGGCCGACTCGGTGCGCACGATCTCCAGCAGCTTGTCGGCCAGTTCCTTCATGGGCGGCGGATCGTCGTGCGGCAGGTACGAGATACCCAGTCCGCCACCGAGATCCACGATGGACATCTGCGAGGTCTTCTCCACGCCGAACTCGGCGACCACGTCGCGCAGCAGCCCGATCACGCGGTGCGCGGCGATCTCGAACCCGGCGACGTCGAAGATCTGCGAGCCGATGTGGCTGTGCAGGCCCACCAGGCGCAGGTTGTCGGTCGCGAAGACCCGGCGGATCGCGTTCATCGCCGCACCCGTGGCCAGCGACAAACCGAACTTCTGATCCTCGTGCGCGGTCGAGATGAACTCGTGGGTGTGGGCCTCCACGCCCACGGTGACGCGCACCAGCACGTCCTGGACCACGCCTGCCGCACCGGCGATCTGATCGAGGCGCTCGATCTCGATCTCGGAGTCCAGCACGACGTGGCCCACGCCTGCCTGCACCGCGGCGGTGAGTTCGGCGACGGATTTGTTGTTGCCGTGCACCGTGATCCGCGAGGCCGGGAATCCGGCGTGCAGCGCGACGGCCAGTTCTCCCCCGGTCGCGACGTCGAGGGACAGGCCTTCCTCGTCGACCCAGCGCGCGATCTCCGAGCACAGGAACGCCTTGGCCGCGTAGTGCACGTACTCGCCGCCGCCGAACGCCGCGGCGATGTCGCGGCAGCGCGTGCGGAAGTCGTCCTCGTCGATCACGAACAGCGGTGTGCCGAACTTCGCGGCCAGGTCGGTCACCGGCACCCCGGCGATCGTCACCACCCCGTCGGCACCGCGAACCAGGTTGCGCGGCCACACGTTCGGGGCCAGCAGCATGATCTCGTCCGGGCTCTGCGGCTTGTCGGGCACATCCGCGTGGTGCAGTTCCTCGGCGTGCCTGGGCCCGGCCGGATGCGCGTTCACATCCGCTCCGGTGCGCTGACGCCGAGGATCGCCAGGCCGTTGGCGATCACCTGGCGGGTCGCGCGGCACAACGCGAGGCGCGCCGAGTGCAGATCGCCGGGCTCCTCGTCGCCCTGCGGCAGCACGCGGCACGAGTCGTAGAAGCGGTGGTAGTCGCCGGCCAGGTCCTCCAGGTAGCGGCAGACGCGGTGCGGTTCGCGCAGCGAGGCCGCGGTCTTGAGCACACGCGGGAACTCACCCAGGTTGCGGATGAGCGCGCCCTCTTTGTCGTGTGTGAGCAGGTCCAGGTGGTCGGTGCTCACGCTCACGCCCAGATCGGCGGCGTTGCGCGCCAGCGCGCACAGCCGCGCGTGGGCGTACTGCACGTAATAGACCGGGTTCTCGTTGGACGCGCTCGACCACAGTTCGAGGTCGATGTCGATCGGGGTGTCCACCGACGAGCGGATCAGCGCGTACCGTGCGGCGTCGACCCCGATGGCCTCGACGAGGTCGTCGAGCGTGATCACGGTGCCGGCGCGCTTGCTCATCCGCACGGGCTGGCCGTCGCGCACGAGGTTGACCATCTGGCCGATGAGCACCTCGACGGTGTCCGGATCGTCGCCGAGCGCGGCCGCGGCGGCCTTCAGGCGCGCGATGTAGCCGTGGTGGTCGGCGCCCAGCATGTAGATACACAGGTCGAACCCGCGCTTGCGCTTGTCCAGGTAGTACGCGAGGTCGCCGGCGATGTAGGCGGCGTTGCCGTCGCTCTTGATCACCACGCGGTCCTTGTCGTCACCGAAGTCGGTGGTGCGCAGCCAGACCGCGCCGTCCTTCTCGTAGATGTTGCCGGTCTCGCGCAGCTGGGTGATGGCCTGGTCGACGCGGCCCGAGGTGTGCATCGAGTCCTCGTGCGTGTACACGTCGAAGTCGGTGCCGAAGTCGTGCAACGACTGCTTGATGTGGGTGAACATCAGGTCGACGCCGATGGCGCGGAACGTCTCGCGCTGCTGGTCCTCGGGGAGACCGAGCACGTCGGGCGCCTTGGCGATGACCTGCTGAGCGATGTCGACGATGTAGTCACCGGCATAGCCGTCCTCGGGGGTCGGCTCCCCCTTGGCCGAGGCGATCAGCGAGTTGACGAACCGGTCGATCTGCGCGCCGTGGTCGTTGAAGTAGTACTCACGCGTGACGGCCGCGCCCTGCGTCGCGAGCAGCCGCCCCAGCGCGTCGCCCACCGCGGCCCAGCGGGTGCCGCCGATGTGGATGGGGCCGGTGGGGTTGGCCGACACGAACTCCAGGTTGACGTTGCGGCCCGCGTACTGGCCGGACGAGCCGTAGCCGCCGTCGGCGGCCAGCACGTTGGTGATGATGACGCCCTGCGCCGACGCCTCGATGCGCAGGTTGACGAAGCCGGGCCCGGCGACCTCGGCCGCGGCGATGCCGTCGGCCGCGGCCAGCGCCGTGGCGAGCCAGCCGGCCAGCTCACGCGGGTTGACGCCGACCTTCTTACCGAGCTGCAGCGCGAGGTTGGTCGCGTAGTCGCCGTGCTCGGGGTTGCGAGGACGCTCGACCGTGACGGTGGCGGGCAGCGCGGCCACGTCCAGGTCGTGTTCGGTCAGCACTGCGGCAGCAGTGGCCTTGAGCAGCTCAGCAAGGTCGGCGGGGGTCACGAGGGTCCATCCTATGGTCTGGGGTCGCCCAGCCCCGAATCCGTATTCGCCGACGGATGCGCTACGCTATCGGAGCCCAATCGGCGCAGTCTGGTTTTCAGATCAAGCGCCCCCGTAGCTCAGGGGATAGAGCGTCTGCCTCCGGAGCAGAAGGCCGCAGGTTCGAATCCTGCCGGGGGCACCACCTCAAAAACCGCCTCTCACCAGGAGATACGGTTTAATCCGACGGCCCTTCCCGGCAACCCTCAACAATCATCGAACGATTTATCGCCTTCGCTGGAGTGTTGGATTCGTTAGCTGACTCCCACCCACCAGCCCTGGCGATTCGTTCGACGCTGCTGACAAGATCATGTGGAAGGATCGTCCGCGCCGAAGTACCGACGCCATGTGGGGGCCGAATGAGCGATCCTATGCAAATCGCGCGACTTATTGATCGTGTGCTGCGTGGCGAAATCCGCGTACCCGGCTTCCAGCGCGATTTCGTGTGGGAGCCCGACCGCGCAGCACTGTTGATGGATAGCATTTACAAGGAATATCCTTTTGGATCAATATTACTGTGGCGAACTCGAAATCAATTGAAGACCGAGAAAAAGCTCGGAACGTTCGAGTTGCCCGAACCCGAAGCCGATTACCCCATCGACTACGTCCTCGACGGACAACAACGAATCACATCAATATTCTCGACATTCCAAACCGTGCTGCCGCCATCTGACGAAGACCCAGAAGTATGGCTTCCGATATATTACGATTTCGGCGCTAAAGCGGACGCTCAAGACTCACAATTCCAAGCACTGTCGAAATCGCAAGTTGACGTTGCTAGACACTTTCCTCTGGCGGTGTTCTTTGACCCGGTTGAGTTCGCAGCGAAACAACGTGAATACGAACTTGACGACGATCGACTGAGAGAAATAGTAACCGTCCAATCTAGATTTTCTGGGGCCCTCATTCCGGTTGAGACTTTCTCGGGCGAGGATCGAACGAGCGTCGCCATAGTCTTCGAGCGGGTTAATCGGCAAGGCGTAAAACTCGACACTTTCCAACTGTTGACCGCATGGACGTGGAGCGAGGAGTTTGATTTACAAGAGAAGTTCAAAGATCTGGCCGAACGTTTTGAGTCGTTCGGCTTTGAAGACATCGGCACGGATAACGATCTAATGTTGCGCTGCGCATCCGCCGTTTTGCGGGCAGACCCGTCGCCGACCGCATTGATCGACATCAATGGCGCAGAAGTTCGCGAGAAATTCGATGTGATCGTGAAGGCGCTCGACCGAACAGTCGACTACCTGAGAAATGAAATGCAAGTACGGCATCTCAAGTTTCTGCCGTACGCCGGTCTACTTATTCCACTTTGTGCGTACTTCTCCCGTAAACAGTCGACCGGCATCAGCGATGCGGACAATAGGGTCCTGCGACGATGGTTCTGGCGAACTACTTTCACCCATCGCTATAGCGGTAATCCGTCACGCAGCGTCAAGCGGGATGTAGAGGCCGCGATCGAATTGCGTGAAGGTAATGAGTCGTCGCTGGACAAGCTTGATGCCGAAATTGGGACGGACTTCTATCTTGGAAACACATTCAATAACCGAACTGTAGCTACTCGCGCCTTCATTTTGCAATTGGCGGCCCACTCCCCTAGATCGTTCATCAGTGGCGGAACGATCACACTGGACGACGTACTGTCTGAACCTAACCGACGCGAATACCACCATTGTTATCCGAAAGCGTATGTAGCCAACTCCGGGGCAACGTCGATCTACGACGTCAACTGCCTTGCGAACTTTGCGTTTCTCAGCCGATCCGAAAACCGCGAGATTTCGGACAAAGCACCCTCGGTCTATCGCTCGCTCATGGCGGACAACGTAGACGACATCCTGGCCTCACAAGTCATTCATCAGAATCTGTTCAATGATGATTTCGACGAATTCCTGCGAGAACGCGCCCTGATGCTGGTGTTCGATGCGGGGAACTTGATGGACGTGAGTAACTGAACGTGGGTACGGCCCGTCAGACCTCGAACAAGCCTTCCGCTTCCTCGGCTGCGGTGATCCGCGCGGCTCGTATCAACAACATCGGCACAGCCGGTCACGCACGACTGCACCGCCCACAGCGAGCGTTGCCGCGTGGCCGGTCATGAGCCCGATTCGGCATCCGGTGAGTCAGCGTGCTCATTTTCGGCGTATAGGTTTTCGTCGGGCAAACCTGGCAAAAACGGGCCGTGATTCAAAATCATATCCTCAGGCACCTGGGCAAGGTGTTCGCGTGCCGATTGGCGCTGCTTAGGTGCCCTTCTTTTACTTGCTTTGACGGCGGCACGAAACTCGTCAAGCGTATAAATTGTATCGTCCGAGCCATACATATAGTAGACCGGCGCCTTTTCTTCCATTCCGACCCGCTCGCCATTAACGGTTGCGCGATCATCAAGCATGATAAGCAACGGAACCTGGTAACCTACAATGTATGAATGGTCCCAGTAGCGACCTTCATCCCAAGCATTATCAGCAAGCTGATCGTAATGGCCCATTAAGTCAACGACGTGCTGACGGCTCAAATATTCGCCAGAAGCGCGCCGTAAGAGAATGCGACGGCACGCATCACGCGCACCGTCGTGAAACGACCAGCAATAGAGCACAGCGGGGTACTTCTTATGAGGCACCGTTTTGGCGATTGGTTCTGCGACTCGGATCTTTTTGTCATACTCCGCCACACGGGCGTAGCCCGCTTCGTCGATGAAACAGACACCGAGGTTAGCGCGCTTGAGCTCCTGTAAGAACTTCACACCACTAGTTTTCAGTGTAATTAGATTGAATTCCTTTACGTCATCTTCGTCTGCGCCAAACGGAGACACAAAATAGGCTGGCTCGGCATACTGTCCCATATCCTTAAGCAACGCTTTGTAAAGCCGCCGAAAGTTCCAGTCTTTAAGGGAGTATCCGACAAATACTAGTGTGCGGGTGGCTAGAAGCTCCGTCAGTAGCCCACCCAAGACACCTTCGCGCAACGACTTGAGACTTCGCTTGTAGTCACTTTCCGTCGCGACGATACTGCCGAGGTTTGTCATGCTTCCATGGATTTTCAAGACTCGGCGTCCGGGCATTTTCCATAGCGCGATGTCGTCACCCGTGACGAACGGAATAGCTGCACATTCTTCTTCGAAATACGTGTCCCAATTAGTAGTGACGATATCCTCTAGATAAGGCATGGCTGCTAGTTCCTGATGGAAACGTCGTGCGTAGTACCTAAGAGTCCAGAAGCTATCGACGTAATCGAACTTCGCTCTTACCATCTGGATAAATTCGCGACGGCCAAATTTTTTCACGAATGCTTCAATAACCTCAGGGAAAGAACCGGGTTCGTCTAGCTGAAGCATTTCTACAGCACGCTGGTAGACCGTCTGCGGGAACACCGTAGGCACCTCGGTACTGATCCCAGCACCGGCGAAGATTACAACTTGTCGCATGTGGGCCGCACGCACCAGCTCTACGGGCAACTCGAAGTCATGATCGAGTCCACAGTGCGTGCATTGACAGATCTCTGCGTGCTGGGCACCGTCCCCAGCCCGAACTATCGCGCCTTCTCCCGCCATGTGTTCGATGGTCGCAGATGTACGGTTACTGGCTTCTGAGCGGCGCGCCTTTAGGCGTGCCGCCATACGCGAATCGCTGAGAGCGCCAGCAGAGCGGCCAACAACGGCACGATGATCAGGCTCGGGATCACACCGAGAAGCAGAGCACCCACTACCGTCCCGGTGATCGAGCCAGCCGCCATGACGACCACAAAACGCATGTTGTGCCGCAGCACCACGAAACTCTGATCACGGCTGTGGGTCTGGACGCTACCGAAGAGACGCACTCTCGACACGTCGTCAGTAAGCCGTGGCAATGCGCTTACCCGCCGTCACGCCGACGTAGTACTCCGCGCGGCGCTTGCGGGTCCGCAGCTTCACACCGGCCGATACGCCGTAGTACTCGCGGTTCGGACCGACGCGACCGAGCCGGACAGTGCTACCCGCCGAACCGCTGACATAGCGGGGACGGCGCGTCTTGATCTTGCGGGCAGTCCGCTTGACTGACGAGCCGCCGGTCGGAGCGAAGCGGCCTTTGCGGTCGCGCTTGTACGTCCGTCGTTTCGCCATGGCTTAGTGCTTCCGTTTGCGCCGTGTGCGGCTCGCTGCGGCGTTTCCGACCTTGCTCGAACCCTTCGCCTTCGCCTGTCGTGCAAAGCGCTTCCGCGCTGCGGCCTGTTTCTTACTCGCCATGGCGGTCCTTTCAATCGCTGAGCTTGATCGACGGTCCATCGGGCTTGCCCACGGTGCCCCGATTCACTTTCACGCGCGTTTCCCCCTTAGCCTCGATCCACCGATGAATTGGCTGGTCGCAGGGTGTCGTGACGAGGAAAGTGCCTTCTGAGCTGTGATGATGAGTGTTCTCTAGGCACTTATCGGCACAACTTCGAAAGGCACTTCCGGTGAAAGTGTCCCATAGGTTCGCTGCGTCGTCGGCGGTCTTCGATGATGCCCATCTCGTGTCGTGCGCCGGTCTGGTGCCGGTAATGACGCTGGCCACCCAGACCGGACTGTCACAGTTGCTGGCCGACAAGGTTCGTATCAGCGAACCACGGATCAAGTCCGGGTCGGCCAACCCGTCGCCGAAGCTGCTCACCGTGGTCGCCGGAATGTGCGCCGGCGCCGACAGCATTGATGACCTCGACCTCGTGCGTGGCGGCGGGATGAAGACGCTCTTCGATGGGGTCTATGCACCATCGACGATCGGAACACTGTTGCGGGAGTTCACCTTCGGACACGCCCGGCAGTTGGAGTCGGTCCTGCGTCATCATCTGGCCGCACTCTGTGCGCGGGTGGACCTGCTGCCCGGATCCGACACGGGGGCGTTCATCGACATCGACTCACTGCTGCGCCCGGTCTATGGCCACGCCAAACAGGGTGCCTCCTACGGGCATACCAAGATCGCTGGTAAGCAGGTTCTGCGTAAAGGGCTCTCCCCGTTGGCGACGACGATCAGCACCCCCGGAGCGGCGCCGGTGATCGCCGGGATGCGGCTGCGCGCCGGTAAGACCAGTTCCGGGAAGGGTGCGGGCCGCATGGTCGCCCAAGCCATCGCCACCGCCCGCGCCGCCGGCGTGCGCGGGCAACTGCTGGTGCGTGGCGATTCGTCCTACGGCACCCGGTCGGTGGTGGGCGCCTGCCGAGCCCACAATGCGCACTTCTCGGTGGTGATGACCCGCAATACCGCGGTTGATCGGGCCATCAGTTCGATCGACGAGCAGGCCTGGGAGCCGGTCAACTATCCCGGTGCAGTGCGTGATCCCGACACCGGTGACTGGATTTCTGATGCCGAGGTCGCCGAGGTCAGCTACACCGCCTTCGCCTCTACCAAAGATCGGTTCACCGCGCGGTTGGTGGTGCGGCGAGTCAAAGACGCGAGATTTCGGGACGCGCTGTTCCCGGTGTGGCGGTATCACCCGTTCTTCACCAACACAGACTTGCCGACCGCCGAGGCTGACATCACCCACCGCCAGCACGCGATCATCGAAACCGTCTTCGCCGATCTGATCGACGGACCCCTGGCCCACATGCCCTCAGGACAGTTCGGTGCCAACAGTGCGTGGGTGTTGTGCGCGGCGATCGCGCACAACCTGCTGCGCGCCGCCGGCGTGCTCGCAGGAGGTGCCCACGTGGTTGCCCGCGGCGCGACGCTGCGCCGCAAGATCGTCAACATTCCCGCCCGTCTGGCCCGACCCCAGCGTCGACCGATCCTGCACCTCCCCGAGCACTGGCCCTGGACAGAGCACTGGCTCACGTTGTGGCGCAACACCATCGGATACAGCCCACCGCTACCGGCAACGACCTGACCAACGCGCCGAACAGGCCCAACCGGAGCACACAGGAAAAGCTGGGCAGACCAGCAACTACCGCATGCCCGCAACACCGAACGCAGCAGAAACCACACACGGACACCTCAAGGAGGGCCGCTCCACGGATTCAGGCTTAGTGATCGGGTGGTAGTCGCGCGCCTGGCCCGCATCGCCGCTCAACTCACCGGGACCGACACGTCTAGGTTCGCCTCGCATCGCCGAATCCAGCGCAACCGCCAGCGTGAAACGCCCTGGGTTTCCCGGAGGCTCGGGCTATTGGATTCCGATCAAGGGTTGGTCGGTCCGGTATGCATCGTAGAACGCAGCTTCGAACTCGGCAGGTGGGATGTCGCCGAGGTAGCTGTGTAGTCGGCTGGTGTTGTGCCAGTAGACCCAGCTGAGCGTCGCCAACTCGACGTCTTCGACGGTTTTCCATGGCCCGGTGCGGGCGGGGCCGTAGATCAGTTCGGCCTTGTAGTAGCCGTTGACCGTCTCCGCGAGAGCGTTGTCGAAACTGTCCCCGACGGTCCCGATTGACGGGACTGCGCCGATCTCAGCGAGCCTTTCCCCGTAGCGAATGGAGGTGAATTGCGACCCGGCATCCGAGTGACATCTCAAGCCTGGCAACATATTTCCACGTGACCACCGCGCCATCTCCAACGCGTCGAGCACCATCGAGGTCCGCATATGCGAGGCTACCCGCCAGCCCACGATCATCCGCGAATACGCGTCGATGATGAAGCACACATACGCCACCCCGGCCCAGGTCGGCACGAACGTCAGGTCGGTCACCCAGAGCTGGTTCGGGGCGGTCGCGGTGAAGTTGCGCTTCACCAAATCCGGATGCCGGGCCGCGGCCGGGTCGGGTTTGGTGGTGCGGACCCGTTTGCCGCGCCGGACTCCCTCGATGCCGGCGGCCCGCATCAGCCGGGCCACCTGATCCCGGCCGACGTCATGACCCTCGCGGCGGGCGGTTTTCCAGAGCTTGCGGGCCCCATAGACGCAGTAGTTGTCTTTCCAGAGCTGACACAACGCCGGCCCCAGGACGGCGTCCCGCAGGGCCCGCGCCGACGGGACCCGGGCTTTGGTGTCGTAGTAGGTGCTCAGGGCCACCTGCAGGCCTGCGCTGCGCAGGACGGTGCAGATGGGCTCGACCCCGAACTCCTCGCGATTGGCGTCGATGAACTCGACTATTTCTTGTGTTGGCGGTCGAGCTCCGCCCCGAAGAAACTCGCTGCACGTTTCAGAATCTCGTTGGCGCGCTTGAGTTCTCGATTCTCCTGCTCGAGCTCCTGCACCCTTTTCGACTCCGCGGTCGTCACCCCGGGTGCCAGGCCTTCGTCGATGTCGGCCTGACGGACCCAGGTGCGCACCGATTCCACTCCGTAGCCGAGCTGGCGAGCAACGCGCTGCACCGTGCCCTGCTCGGTGCCCAGCTCCGCCCGGAGCGTGCGGACCATCCGTACCGCGGCGGCCTTCTCCTCGGCACTGTATCGACGCGTCGTGGGTTTCCCGGGCGACTGTTCCTTCGGCATACCTGCATCCTCGTTTCCAAGGTCAGGAGCCTCCGGGATTTCCAGGGCGTTTCAGCTCGACCGGGGTGGTTTGGGAGCCAAGACCGAAATCGAACTCAGCGCCAAGCCGTACGAACAGCTTTTGGACAAGATGCCGAAGTTGCAAAGCGGCAGCCGCGCCGAGTGGCGACGCTCCCAAGGCATCGCAGACGATTCCGACAAACCCCCACCCGCCCTGGTGGCTGCCAACGCTGACGAGCCGGTCGACGTCGAGATCGTCTCAGAGAGCGATCAACAAAACGACGCCCACCCGATGACACCAGAGGATGACGATTGGCAGCCAGACGAAGCCACCGGGCCGGGAATCGACGGCTACGACGATCAACCGAACCCGTTCGGCGAGAGCGACCCACCGCCTGACGGCTTGCTTCCGCTCGATGAGGCGGTGATCCGTGCCGCTCGCATAAATAACATGGGCACCGCTGGGCATGCGAGACTGCACCGACCGCAGCGGGCGTTGCCACGTGGTCTCTCCGGTCGGTAACCCGGCAGGGTCAAAACCTGCCGGGAAACACCTGATTATGCAGGTCAAACCGTTGCACCCGAAGCGCTCAACAATGATTCACGCATCCGGTGCAGATGGGAAATTGGAATTTCCCTATGGCTCAACTGTTTTCGGTCATGGACCGTCTCTGCGCGGCTGCACCCCAAAGAACGCGCCCCCACCCGAACCCGGTTGATTGTCAAAGCCGGTGTAGTCAAAAGTGATTCCGTTTGTGTCCCACCCGCCAGGGTTGCCGATGGACGGACCCCAAATCCCGCCAGGCATCATGACGTAAGGTGTTGAAACCGTGAGCCTTTCGGCGAACTGATCGAGCATGTCGGGTTCCTGTTGCCGCGCTTTCTCGAATAGCTCCGCTTGGCGTTGGCGGTCACTGATGTAAAGCCCGGTTCGGATCGCTTGGCCGGGCTTGTCGAGCACGACAGTCATCACGTTGTCGCCCACCTTGTCTGTGAGCGCGCTCGTTTCCAGTACGGCGTCCCTGAGAATGTCCCTCACTTGGTCGGGGACTTCATCGGCGGGGCAACTGAGCGCAGTCAATCGTGCCTTCGCACGGTCGATGATCGGGTTATTCACCATACCAACAGCATCGATGTAGAACGCTTTGAATTGCTGTGTATCAGGCCGCATTTCGATGCTTGTGACCGAATCACCTTGGGCCTTAGTGCGAAACATTACCTTGGTTACCATGCCGTCTTTGCGTTGCACACCTGACGCGAGAACGATTGTCGCACGCTTCTTTTCACTGGCTAGCAGATGTGAGTAAGCGTCTCGCAGCGCGTTCTCCACGCGGTTGCGAATCTCTCGGTAATGCAAGTCCGGTGGCGGCTGCCAGAACGTCATCATGGCGGGCGCAAGCTCGTCGTATCCGCTGATCGCTTCTGCGATGAGTCGATCAGTCGGCTTGCCGTCGAGAAACGCCAGCCCGGTATAGCCCAGCACGACCCAACAGTCGATGCCCAGAACTACAACGGTCTTGTTGCTGTGCGGATCGTATTCGCCGGTTGGATTATCTGGCGTCGGCTCGACGCTAACGAATCGGTCGCTCGCATGGAACGCCCAATTTCCCACGACTGCGGCGACGATCAGCGTCATGCCGACACGCCCACGCTGGCTGCCAACGTATCGGCCCGCAACGCCGAGAGAGCGTCGGCAACGGCGATGTCACGGCCCGACACCTGTTGCTGATAGATCAGGCTGGCTTTGTGGGTGGAATGCCGCAGCCGCGCCATCGTCTCGACCAGGTTGCCGACCTGAGCCGTCATGGTGCCCGCGAAGTGACGCAGATCGTGCACCCGCATATCGTTGTGCCCAACTGCACTCAGCGCCGGTTTGAAAACGTCTTTGGCGAACACCCGATCATTGACGTGGCACCCGCCGCGCGCGGGCGTGAACAGAAGCGAATCACCCGCTTTATCAACGTGATTGGCTAGGTGCGCTCTTATGTCATCCCGAATGTGTGGAGGGATCACCACCTTGGCGGGCTTGCCGTCTTTAGGCGTGTCGATGATGCATTCGCCGCTTCGGTGGGTTACACCACGCGCCACCGTGACCACAGTGCAATCGGCATCGAAGTCTTTTCGGCGCAGCTCCGACACTTCCCCGTACCGCAGGCCGCACCACGCAGAAATCAACACCAGGGCGCGGAAGCGGGCGTTTTTGGTGTCGCCACCCAACTTGTCGGCAATGGCCTCAAGCTCGGGAATCGTTGGCACAACGGCCTGGCGCTTGGTCTTCGGGTTCATTGCCCGTTCGATCATGCAGGGGTTGCGCTCAATCAATCCGTCTCGTACGGCGGTATTGCAAACCATGTTGAGCAAACCGTACGCGTGAGCGTTGCGCGTCGGGTGCGTCGAGCCGAGGCCGGAGAACCACGTCCGCACCAAAGCAGGACTCAGGTCACGAACCGCGTACTTGCCGAGCTTGGGCGCGATGTAGTTCGTCAGCGACGCCTCATAACCGATTCGGGTTCGCGGTTTGAGGTTGCGTTCACTGATCACCGCTTTCGCGTATTCGGCGACGGTGACCGCCACGGCCTTATTTTCCTCGGTGATCACTTCGGGCGGTTTCCACGACGACAGTCCCTCATCGCTCGCCGCGCACCGGTCGATCCGTTCCTTTTCTTTGTTGAGCCATCGTTCGGCGATCATTTTCGAGTCGAAGGTGACTGGCGCGAAGTGCCGCCGCAGATCGGGACCGATGTAAGACGCTTGGAAGCGCGCCGATTTGGTGGGTTGCTTGCGAATAGATCCCCACTCGCGAGGGTTCTTTTTACCGGCCATTTCGTATGCACCCCTTCGTGAAATCCCACCGGGTTCCCGGTAGGAATCCTGCGGCCCTCGTCGTTAACCAGTGGGTTTGCTAGGTCCCAACTATGTTCCAACGATGTGAACCATTCTACCCTGTGCAGGGTGCGCGAAGTGAGCGAACTTTCTTGGACTCAAATCGGTTGTGTTGCAAAGTGATTGCAGGTCACCACTCATATCGGCGCTTCAACGGACGGCACTTTCGAATCCTGCCGGGGGCACCCAGTCTCTTCCTGGCAAGGCACGCGGCATTGCAATTTTTCCCATGCGCCACCTGTTTTTTGACGGAGTCCACAGCTCCATGCGACTGCTGGCCGCAGGGCGTCGCTGTGCGACTCCTCAGCCGCAGTGATCGCCCAAAAGGCCGCCGCCGAGGTGCTGTACATCGCACGTTTTGCCGTCACCGTGGCCCGATAGCGTGGAATCACTGCAAGACTGGCGGGCTGATTCACATGAGGATGTTCAAGTGCCGAACTTGCTGAACCGACCGACTGCGCGGCTCCTTAATCGGGTTGGAATCCGTCGGCGAAAGCCAGGACGTGGGGAGAGAGCAGGCTGAAGGGCGGCACTTTCACACGATGGGTAAAACCAGGCCCCGTCTGAAGTGCGTACATCCCGCGCCTGCCCCCGAAGCGACCGATGAGTTCCCGCACCACCTCGGCGTTGTATGCCACGTCGGGGTACAGAACGGCCTCAATTTGGGGATGCAGGTCGCGGATGAGCGGTTGAATGTTTTGGATCATCGCCAACACGCTCGGGTCGGAGTCCATCGCTTGCAGTTCGCTACGTTTCAGCCATCGCTTATTCCAAGACCACTTGGTGTAGTCGAGCAGCGCGCTGCGGTCGACATCGACAACAACTGCAGGCTCACCGTGCAAACTTGCGGCGAAGTTGTACTTGAAAGCGTCGATACTTACGTGTCGCAACACGTCTCCCTGCACCATCAGCCAACGGTAGTCGAATGACTTCTTCTTCAAGTTTTTGAACAACTTTCGGGCGGACCGCGTTTCATGCGCGAACCGCCCGAACTTCTCCCGAGCTCTCCTGATCGTCTGTTCTTCTAGAATTTGAAGGGCACCAGTGAACGAAACCAGCGCAGACCGCAACTTGCGCTTGCGCTCCTCTATCGCCTCGGTATCGGTGAACGATATACCGCCAGCTTGAAGGTGGGTGATGATGTCGATCACCACATCACAAAGCCGGTCGCTTTCATCGGAAAGATGCTGAAACAAGTCAGCCTCTAACATCTTCTCCAGCGCTCTGTATGCGTGGAGATAACGGGTGTGATCAGCCGGGGTGAAAGAGGCCACCTTTTCGAAGATCGGTGCGTCAGACCGGTTTGGGTCCCGATGAAACAAGATCGCCCCGTAAGGGTCCGCCCCGGCTTCAGCGTCATCCGCATCCAACTTAGCTTCGATGTGTGCGCCAACATCCAGCGCCGCTGTAAAAGTTGCCCCAGTGAGAGGCATTCGCTGTCTGATCTGTTCAGCGGTGGGCATTACATCGGTGAGCCACGTTTCGCCTTCCTGCAGCAGGCGCTCTAGCGCTTCACGCAGCGATTGCTCGGCTTCAGCACGAGTGGCCCGGTCCCTAGCATCGGGCGTCTCGTAGTGGTCTCTTGTTGCGGAGTTCATCGCCTGTACCAACGCGCGCGACGTCTCGGCAATGATCACCATCGCTGGAGTGCCCGGCGGTGGCGCAGTATCCGGCGAAAGACCACTGTGCCACGCATCGGAGGCGCTCTCGCAAAAGTCCAGCGGAGTGTCACCGTCTAGCCGCGGTAATGATGCGATGAATCTGCTGAGCCAATCCAACCAGCACCGAAGCAGCACAGGATCGTTGTCATCGGTATTGCCTTCGCCAGCCACTGGATCCTGCCCCTTTCTAACTTAGCGTCCGATCCTATGCCTCGGTACCGACAAGCAGGCGAACCGCCAAAGCGCGTTCGAGCGCTTTTACGACACAGGTCGGAACAGTTCCCACTGGTCGGCGAGCCACCTGCACACGAGCCAGAGATGCTATTCGATAGCATCCGCTCGTGAGCAGTTTCAAACACCGCAGGCAACGCATAGAGGAAGCTCTTGGCTTCAGCGCCACAACTTTGACCTTCCTTGGCCTGATGTTCGTCGCGGGAATTATTCTCTGCATTTCGCTCTCACTCACCGATCTCGGGATTGGTTTTACTGAACCTGCATTGCTCACGCGATTCAACGGAGAGTGGCTGCGAAGCCACTCCTACATACCCAACATTCTCGCCGGCTTGACGGGATTTTTAGTGGGGGTGCCGGTTGCGCTAGTGGTTCTCCAAACTGTAATTGGAAAGCGCGAGGATAACGTCGAGTTAGCCAAAGCCAAGCGTGTGACCGCCGCAGCATGGCGCGACTTCCGCAGTGCGGCATTTGAATTTGGCTCTCCTACTCGACGCAATGCGTTGCTCAGCATCGCACTCCACGAGGTCTATCCGCTGTACGAAGAGATCTTTAAGCGTCTCCAGGATTACCGAGGCCAGAAACCCTTCGTTTCTCCGACCCAGGACCAGCACGACGAACTCATCGCGTACCTGAAATCCAAAGAAGCCGAGTTCAAGCGGAAGATTGATTCGGTGACAGCGAAAGTCGGCAATATAGATGAGTTGCTGAAATTATGGTCACGCGTGCTTTCAACTTGGTCTGTGGTAAATGTATACGTGCGCTCGCGCAGAATCGAGTTGGGTCTTTCTTGGTTTAATGACGACTCG
Source organism: Mycolicibacterium smegmatis (assembly GCF_001457595.1). Taxonomy (GTDB): domain Bacteria; phylum Actinomycetota; class Actinomycetes; order Mycobacteriales; family Mycobacteriaceae; genus Mycobacterium; species Mycobacterium smegmatis. Next base: position 5,074,938 of record NZ_LN831039.1, read on the forward strand.
AACTCGATTTTAGTTTCCGCACTAGCCACTACAGCAAGCCCCCTTGCCGATTTCACACACGTCCATAACGGCTTCGGCGCAAGGCCACCGGCCAGTATGGACATGGCGCATCAATGGATTTTGAGCTATATACGCTGGGAGAAAGACAAGCTTGACCGAACGCTGCAGTCTGACGACAAAGTGTTCGGCGTCGAGGGTGTCGAGGACTATCGGAAACACACCCAGCAGGCCGCGCTTTTTCTGAATGGCCTTCACCACGCGATTAAGCAGATCGATGAAGAAGGCTGGCCGGATCAGTCGGCCTGAACATCAAGACCGGAAAAACACATTCCCAAGAGCCTTGGGGCGGAGTCCGACCGCAGCGGCTTCGCGGGTAAGCCGTCAGTTCCCAAGGCCCGCACGCTGCACGACGCCGATACAGCACGAACAGTCGGCCCGCGGCGGCCGCTGCCGACTACCCCAGCGGCCCGCGTGAACACGTCGAAGAAGTCTTCTGAGCGCATTGAGGGCAGATTCAGACGCGCGCTAAAAGCGGCAAATCGGCCTCGCCTCAGCGTGCGATCAAGCTCCATCCTCCGTTAATGGCACCTACTGAGGTACCCACCCTGCGGGGACACTCAGATCAGACACTCTCCACGCGGACCGTGGCACCTCTCACACAGCTTATCGGGAATTTTTTCAAATCCCCGCAGAAACTTGCTGGCCGCAACCGCCTCCGACCGATTACGCTGGCGCTACGAGTTGTGCGCATCACTCCAGGACACAGGGGACACAGACATGAACAAGTTCATCGCAGCGGCGGTGGCCGCCGGAGCACTCGGTGCGGGGCTTGCCTTCGCCGCGCCTGCCTCGGCAGCACCCAACTGCTCCGACGTCGTCGACAAGATCAACAACGGCGTTGAGGTCGACGGGGAGACGCAGGACTACACGCCGAGCTACACCGAGAGGTGGACCTGCGCGGTCGACATCCAGGCCAACAAGTGGGCTACGTTCCCCGGTGACCTCGCCGGCAAGTGGGCCGGTTTCCCCGCTGACACCGCCAACAAGTGGGCCGAATTCCCCGGCAAGACCGCCAAGAAGTGGACCGATTTCCCCGGCGACCTCGCTGAAAAGTGGGGCGTCGGAGGAGGGGGCGGCGGCGGTAACGGCGGCGGCAACGAGAACGGCGGCGGCGGCGAGAACGGCGGCGGCGGCAACGAAGGCTGACGCCCCACTCACGATCCACTCAATCAGTGGCGATCCGCTCAGCGGGTCGCCACTGATCGTTTATCCGGGACTTTCTCACCGCATTCACTTTTTGCGGATTCAATTGACTACCAAAACAGTCGGCAAAGAGAAATTCTCGACCGCCGGAATCGAAACCTCTCGCCGCGATACAGTCACGTTGATCGGCATCCGAGTCAGTTGGCACCTGACAGTGACACGCCGAAAGAGGGTCTCGTATGCCCACGACTGCCGGCGAGTGGTTCGTCCAGATCCTGATCTTCGTGCTGGTCGCCTACCCGATCGTGGGCGGCCTGGCGTTCATCGTGTCGAGCTTCTACTACCACGTGTTCATGGAGAAGCGCGAACTGCCGCGTCATCTCGAATACGGAACGCCGTTCGTCTCGATCTTCATTCCTGCGCACAACGAAGAAGCCTCGATCGCCGGCACGATCCACTATCTGCAGAACCAGATCAACTATCCGCCCGATAAATTCGAGATTCTCGTCATCGACGATGCGTCGACCGACAAGACGCCGCAGATCCTGGCCGATCTGCAGGACCAATATCCGGACCTTCGTGTCGTCACGATCGTCAAGAACCGAGGCAAGGCGCACGGCCTGAACGTCGCCCTCGCGTTCGCCAAAGGCGACTTCATCCTGTCGAACGATGCCGACACCAAGCCGAACCCCGACGCGCTGTGGCAGTACATGAGCTACTTCGAACGCGCGGGCGGCCACAACGTCGGGGGTGTCACGGGAAACATGCTGGCCGCCAACCGCACCACCATCACCGCGCTGGCACAGGAGAACGAGTTGAACTCGATCATCGGCCTCATCAAGCGGTCGCAGATGTCCTACGGGGCGCTGTTCGCGTTCTCCGGCGCCAACACGATGTACCGCAAGCAGGCCGTGCTCGACGTCGGCGGCTGGCACGCCGAACAACCGACCGAGGACATCGCCATCGCATGGGACATGCAGACCGCGGGCTGGCGCGCCCTCTTCGCACCCCATATCCGGTTTTTCCTGGACGTTCCGGAGCACCTCAGGTCACTGGTCAAGCAACGGCGTCGCTGGTCATCGGGCGGCATCTACGTGCTGCTGACCAAAGGCTGGCCGTTGATGAGGCACCCGCTGCGCAACTACCGGATGATGCCGGTGATTCTCGATTACGGGTTCAGCATCGCCTGGAGCTTCCTGTACTGGGTCGCCATGGCGCTTTTCATCCTGAGCCAGGTTTACTTCGCCGGCACCCAGAACTGGGAACGCTTCGTCCACAACTGGTACATGGTCGGCATTTTCGTGGCGATGCAGATGGTCGTCGGTGTCGTCCAACTCACCGCGGCCTCGTACTACAACGACGGCGGCAAGACCCTCAAGTACATCCTCTTCGCGCCCTTCTACATGCTCATCTATTGGATGGTGAACACCGGGACCGTCGTCTATGAGTTCATCCCGACCGTCCGCAAGATATGGGCACAGAAAGAGGGTGGTGTCTGGAAGTCACCCGACCGGTCGGCCAGCCTGCAGGAGATCGAGCAGGCGACCACAGATCACGGCACGGAGACGGGGCGCCCGTGACGGAGAAGCCGGCCTACGTCGTGCACGAGGTGCACGAGAAAGACGTCACCGTGGACTGGTTCTTCGGTGCTGCGCCGCTGTCCAGGAAAGTCGCGCAACTGATCTGCGTCGCGATCGGATGGTTCTTCGTCGTGCTTCCGGTGGTCATTCTGATTTCCGCTGTCACGCACCGGAACACCGAGGGCGGGTGGTGGAGCTATCACGAGGGTTTCGTGATGTTCGACCTGACGATCCGCTACCTGGGTTTTCTGTTCGTGGTTTTCGTGATCGGGTTCCTGGCATTGCATCTGGTCAACCGATGGCAGAGTAGAGACCGCGATCGACGGATGACGTACGACCAGAAGCGTCTGGCTCAGCGCTTGGAGCTCTCCGACGACCTGTACACGAGCAAGTACGGCGCTGAACATCTTCGCCTGCAGCAGAAGACCATCCGGATCGAGCCGTACGGCGACTTCGAGACATACGAACTGCGTGATCGTTACCGCACGTATGGAGTGGGCTGATGTCGTTGTCGACCGCAGACCGGCTGCTGATCGAGAGCATGAAGCAGCGGGAGTTCAACCTCAAGAAGAGGCAGCGCGCAGCCAACGCGATCTTCCACGAAACCCGGCGCTACCGCGTGCTTCTGGTGGCCACGTGGGCCGTGGTCGTGGCGGGCGTGATGACAGGCGTCTGCGTCGGTCTGGGAAACACTTTGCGGTACGTGTCCGACCCGTGGCGCATGTCACTTGTGGTTTTCGCCGTCGGTTCGGTGTTCGGCGCGCTGTCCGGGGCCGGCTGGGTGCGCACTCCGGCCGGGGAGAAGTTGCTCGCCAACAAGGAGCGCCGACTGCACCACAAGTACGGCGGCGATCTGCACGCCGGACGACGCTGGCAGCAGTTCTACCACCGCGGCGAGGACATCTCGGTCTACATCGGGCAGATCCTGTACGTCGTCGACAGCGAGCAGCGCTTCGAGTGCGTGGACGATGCGCTTGCGTTCGTCAAGGCGCACAGCGGCGAAATCGCCAGGTTCAGGCAGCGCGGACTCGAGATGTTCAACGCAGTCGTCACCGGGACCACCTTGCTCGTGGTGTCGAGCGTGAACGAAAGAGGCGAAGTATCAAGCCGTTTCATGCGCTTCGTCAAGACAGACCGGCCCGGTGTGTGGTTCGTCACCACATCGCCGGATTCACCGAAGGTGCGTGAATTCGACAGCGGCGCTGTCGCATTGATCACCGTGCCGAATGCCGACGGTGCGACGATCAGCAGCAATCGTGTCCGAATTGCACGGTCCGGTCTGCCCTTTGGCGCAATCGCCGGGCTGTACCGAGATCAGGTGCCCGAATACCTCGACGGCATGACCGAACAGGACCAGCGTCGCGAACTGGTCTACGAATTGACACTCGAATCGGCGAAGATCGACACCTGGGTCGATCACGAACTGGTCGTATTCAACGGATCAGACAGCGTCTGACCTGCACGCAACAGATCAGTGCGGTACCGCGAAACCCTCAGGCGTGGTCCACGTGAACGGCGGCTTGGCTACCGACGTTTCCGGCGCTGTAGGCGCAGTCGACTGCGTGACGGTGGCGCCCGTCTGCATGGGCCCCATCGCGTAATCCGGCCCGCTGACGGGCGAATAGCTTGACATCAAACTCAACGCGGCCATCGCGACGACTGCTGCCAGGCCGACAATGCCTGACACGATCTTGAAGCGCGCCTTGGGAATTCGCACCTTCCGGGCTATATGAGAAATTCGCGTCTGTGAGTACACCTCTGACCACTCCACTCGGTCTCGGGTCGACCGCCCCCTGTGAGCGACGCCGCTTTGTGTAAGGCATCCGGTGCCGGTTTTATTCCGCGTGCAACGAGACGAAGACCACAGTCGGCAAACACCTGGCGCAAACGGTCCCACGTGCGGCATATCAGCGAACTCACGAATCATGATCAGGTAGTTCACAACTGGGGAGGTAAGACGAGCCACCCAAGGCGTCGCGAAGAACAGACACCCCGAAAGAAAATGGAGCTTCGCGTATGACCTCAAGCCGGCAGGACCACACCGCCACCGAAACTGCCACGCTCGTACGCCCCGTCGATGCGCTCGAGCGCCTGTTCTACCGCTACAGCGACCGAAACCCGGTGCATTTCATGCTGGTTGCCGAGTTCGACGACGTCCTCGACGAAGATGCGGTGCGATCGGCACTGGAACTCCTCAGCAGACGTCATCCGCTGCTGCAGGTGCACGTCGAGGACCGGCAAGGCGGCCGCCTCGGGTTTCATCGCATCGAGAATCCCGAACCGGTACCGCTGCGCGTGGTCGAGACCACAAATTGGCAGGCGGTGGCCGCCGAGGAGTTCGTCGAACCCTTCGACCGGTCACGGGCACCGCTGATGCGCGCGGTTCTGCTCGTCGACGCCACGTCATCGGCACTACTGCTCACCATCGACCACACCATCGGCGACGGTATCTCGACAATCCAGGCCCTTCGTGACGTCCTTGCTGTACTCAACGGCGAGACGCTGCCGGTTCTTCCCGTGCCGCCCTCGCAAGAAGTGATGCTGGAGAACGTGTTCGGCCCGAGGCAGCAGTGGACGCTCGTCACGCCGCCGGATCCGGACCCGCGCATGCTCAGGCCCACGTCGGTGCGCGAGTTCGACAGAACCCCGACCACCATCCACAGCTTGGCGATACCGGCCCACGACACGGCGGCCCTACTGCGCCGGTGCCGCGCCGAGCGCACCACGGTGCACGCGGCGATCGTCACCGCGGCCTCGCGCGTACGCAACCGGTGGGGTGGCGAAGACTTCGTACGCGTGCTGAGCCCCATCAACTTCAGGTCACTGATCCGGGCCGACGACGAGGTCGCGCCGTACTTCAGCTGCGTCATCACCGGTATGGCGCCACAAGACGGCGCGTCGTTCTGGGATCAGGCGCGCAACGTGACCGCGGATCTGGCCGCGGCCCGCTCGGCGCCCAGAACCCTGGCTGCCTCGGCAGGGGTTCAACAGCTCATCGGCGTCGATGCCGACACCGCAACCGCCGAGGAGGTGTTCACCAGGGCCATACCGTTCGACCTGTTGATCACGAACCTGGGCATCCAGGACCTCGAGGGGACGGGTCCGCTGCGGCCGACGGCGGTGTGGGCCCCGGTGCTCGAAAGCCAGATCGCCGGCAACGTCGTCATCGGGATCACCACCTACGCGGGAGTCCTGCGCATGGTGGCGTGTGGGTACGCACCCGTGCAGGAGTTCCTCGAACCCGTCGCGCAAACCCTGGTCGACGAATCAGCGTGAGCGCCGCGCGAAATCAGGTGCATGTTCGGGCAGCGGTCCCACCCCCACCAGATAGGCCGGGACCTTCGCCAGGCCCGGGAACCGGCTGAGCACCGCGCCCACGGCCTTCAGCACGCGCTCGGGCGGCTGTCTGATCTCGCCGCCGAGCAGCGCCCGCCGCAGACCGATGTGCAGCACCCGCTGGACCGCCTGGATAACCGCGGCAGGCACGTACCGGCGCTTCTCGACAGCGGCCAGGTCGCGCCGGGTGACCCGGCCGGTGCGCAGCGGTTCGGCGAGGATGCGCGCAGCGGCGACCGCGTCGGCGATCGCGAGGTTGATGCCGACGCCGCCGACCGGGGACATCGCGTGTGCGGCGTCGCCGATGCACAGCAACCCGTCGCGGTACCAGCGGCGCAACCGGTTGAGCTTGACGTCCAGCACCTTGACGTCGGCCCACGACGTCAGCCGGTCGACCGAGGCCTCGGGCACCGCTTCGGCGACCTGCGCACGGAACACCTCGAGCCCGCGTGCGTGCAACTGCTTCTCGCCGCCCTTGGGCAGGAAGCAGCCGGCCTGGAAGTAGCCCTCACGCGGAATGAGGATGAGCGCCTGCCCGGACGAGATCCGCGGTGTCAGTTGGTAGGCGGTCTCCTTGATGCGGTCGATGCGGAACCAGCCCACGTCGAAGGGGACGGGGTACTCCCGCGGCGCCAGCCCGGCCTCTTTGCGCACGCGTGACGTGCGTCCGTCGCACGCGACGGTGAGATCGGCGCGCAACTCCCCCGGCCCGTCGGGGGCGTGGTAGCGGACGCCGGTGACGGTGTCGCCGTCTTTGAGCAGCCCCGTGACCTCGGTCTGCATGCGCAGGGTGAACGTGGGTTCCTCCTTGGCCGCATCGGCGAGCAGATCGAGGAAATCCCATTGCGGCACAAGGGCGATGTAGCGGTGCGGCAGGTTCAGCCTGCCGAAGTCGACGACCGTGACCTCGCGGCCACCGAGGTCGAACCGCGCCCGTTCGACGCGGCTGTGCTGCAGCGCGTCGAACTTCTCGAACAGGCCCAGTTCGTCGAGCAGGCGCAGGGTCGCCGGATGCACGGTGTCCCCGCGGAAGTCGCGCAGGAAGTCGGCGTGCTTCTCGAACACCGTGACCTCGATCCCCGCGCGGGCCAGCAGCAGGCCCAGCACCATGCCTGCGGGACCGCCTCCGACGACGGCGCATGTGGTCTTCTCGGTCATCGTCACTCGCTTTCTCCCGTGGTGACGGCGCGCACGAAGGTATCGGCGAACACGTCGCAGGCGCTGTCGATGTCGGGTAGGCCCACGAAGGCCAGGTTCGCGCTGGTCGGGCGCACGAACAGGTGCATCAGCATCGGCGCCATCAACTGCTGTGCCAGCAACAGGACAGGTAGATCTCGCACGCGTCCGGCCGCAACCTCGCCGGTGAGCCACTCGGCGAGCAGTCCGAGCATCCGTGGCGCACCGTGACCGACGACGGCCTGCACAGCGGGGCTGTGCGGCCGCGCCAAGGCCTCGGCGAAGATGGCCGGCACCACCCGCGGTGGGCGGTCCAGCGCCCGCGTGAGCATGCCGTAGAACGCCCGCACGGTGTCGCGCAGGTCGCCGTGGCGCTGCGACAGGAACGCCTCGACATCGCGGACCGGGCTGTACTGCTCGAAAACCTCGCGCAGCAGACCGTCACGTGTGCCGAAGACCGCGTGGAGGCTGGGCACGGAGCATTCGGCCCTGTCGGCGATCGCCTCCAATGTGACAGCACCCAAACCGATCTCGCCGATCAGCTCGGCTGCCGCGCCGACCGCGCGCACCCGCACCGGGGGCAGGCCGCCTGGATCGGTGCCGCGCGCGCGTACGGCCTGGTCGAGGGCCGAGCGGGAGCCCCCCAGGCGGCGCAGCAGCGTGCTTCGCGACATTCCCGCATGACGCGCGATCACTTCGGCAGGCACGTCGGCGACCCCCCTGCCCAGCTCCGCCGCGGCGCGCAGTGCCGCATCGACGAGTTCTTCGGGGACCGCCACCGCGATCACCTCCCGTCGAATCAGCGTTATAGGAATCCTATACCCGTGTGTCAACAGCGGCGAAAAAACGAGCGTGCGCGAAATCCACGCCCGCTCGTTCCTGCCGAACAGCCAGAACTCAGCCGAGGCCCAGTTTCTTGGCTGCTTTGGTCAAACCCCCCAGACCGGCCCACTTCGCCGCGGTCTCAAGCGGGAACGTTGCCCACTTCTGGGCGGTGTCACCCGGGAAGTTCGCCCACTTCTCGGCGGTGTCGCCCGGGAAGTCGACCCACTTCTGGGCGGTGCCGCCGGGGAGGTTGGCCAGCTTGTCCGCGACGGTCTCCCTCGAATCCGAATCGCCGAGGACGGGCACGGGCGCGGCGGACGACGACGTCTTGCCCGGGCCCGTCGAGGACACCCGGTTGCACGGCGAGCATCCGACGGAGCTCTGGGAATCGGCGGCTGCCGGCGCGGCCAGCGCGACACCGGCACAGAGCGCCCCCGCGGCGACCGTCGCGGCGATCAGTTTGTTCTGCATCATGGGTCCCCCAACCGTTCTGATCCTGCTGTTGCAGTACACCCGAACGTTAGCTTTCCTCCGGCGCTCATGCACCGCGAACCGGGAGCTCAGTACGCGTCGTGCAGGCGCATCCACTCGTACGGCGGGCGCTGCGGCCAACCCTGCGGCGAGTCCTCCCAGGTCTCCTGACGGCCGTACGGCGTGAGGTCCAGCAGGTCGAACACCACCATGAAGGGTTCCTCGCCGCGCCGGTAGGTCGAATACGTGTGGAACACCCGCTGCCCGTCGCGCAGGAACACGCTGATCCCGTGGTGCTCCTCGTCGTCGACCGTGACGTGGAAGTCCTCGTTGAACGTCGTCGCACCCGACGACACCCACGGCAGGTCCCAGCCCATGCGGTCTCGGAACGCGAGCAGCGCCCCCACAGGCGCGCGGGACACCAACGCGAACGACGTGTCCTTGGCGTGCAGGTGTGACAGCGGCCCGACGTGATCGGCCATCATCGAGCAGCCGACACAACCCTCGGCCCAGTCGGGGTGGAACATGAAGTGCTGCACGATGAGCTGGCGCCTGCCGTCGAACAGGTCGAGCAGTGACACCGGCCCGGTCTCGGTGTCGAAAACGTAGTCGCCCGCGGCTTTTTCGGTGATGTCCACCATGGGCATCCGACGGCGTGCGGCGCTGACGGCATCCTTGAGGCGGGTCAGCTCCTTTTCACGGACGAGCAACTCGGCGCGTCGCGCCTCCCATTCGGCGCGCGAGACGATCGGTGGCAGCCCTGAGGTCATGCGAAATTCTGTACCGCCTCGGCCACCCGGCGCAGCTGATCGATGTTGGCGCTCGTCGGGATCAGGTGGATCTCGTCGGTGCCGATGTCCTCGAACTTGCCGAGCAGCTCGACCAGATCGTCCTCGGTGCCCGCCCACCCGGTGGTGGGCGCCATGGCGTCGACGTACTCGGCCGGGATCCAGTTCATGTAGCGGAGCAGATGCCGGTGGACCTGGGCGCGGGCCACCTCGGGCTCGCCGAGCGCGAACCAGAACGACGTCGCCAGATGCGGTTTCGGCTTGCCCTCCTGCGCCCAGGCCGACCTCGCGATCTGGAACAGCTCGGCCTGCTTGCCGAGGTCGAGGTCCAGCGTGGTGCCCGCGACACCGTCGGCCCATGCCGCGGCGTCGCGCACGGTCTTCGGGCCTATGGTGCCGATGTGCAGCGGCGGTCCGCCGGTCTGCGCTGGTGGCGGTCCGACCGGCAGCACCGATTCGGTGACCTTCTCGCCGGCCCACACGCGCTTCATCACCGCGACCGCGTCCGCGAGCCCCTTGCGGTTCTGCGCCGACAGGTCGGCGCCCACGGCTCGGTAGTCCTCTTCGCGCCCGCCGATGCCGAGGCCGACGGTCAGCCTGCCGCCGCTGAGCATGTCGCCGGTGGCCAGGGCCTTCGCGAGCGCCACCGGATCGTGCAGTTGCGGGACGATCACCGTGGTCACCAGCCGCACGCGGTCGGTCCACGCCGCGAGCGCTCCCAGCAGGGTCAGGCTGTCCGGATTGTCGAACGCGATGCGTTCGCCCCAGCACAACGACGAGAACGGGCCACCGTCGATGACGTGTGCCCACGCCCGCAGTGTGGCCGCATCCAACTGTGGTTCCATGACCGGCAGGGTCATCCCAATCCGCACTGATCGAGTCTCCCATCGAGGGGTGGTTAACCCCCACCCGGCTCTGGGGAAAACGCTGTGTCGCCGGGCGCGCAGAGTTCGTAAGTTGAAGGCATGGCTGCAATCAGCGCAACCGTGACAAGACCACGCAACATCGGTGTGGTGCCGGCCGCCTCCATGGTCACCGGCGCCGCGATAGCGACGGTGTGGTTCTGGATACCGTTGGCAATAATGATCATTGGCGTTTCATCGATACCTTCGGTGATCGGCTTCCTGCTCGCGGGCGTGGTGTTCATCTACCTCATGCGCGGCGTCGAGTGGGTGGAACGCGCCCGCAGCGAGGCGGTTTTCGCCCTCAACATCAGCATTCCGCCGCGTCCGCGCACGCACCACAGCGGTTTCCAGGGCTGGGCGCACCAGCTGTGGCTCGACGTCAGCTGCACCCGGTTCTGGAAGGGCGTGGCGCACCACTACCTGCGGATGATCTACGACCTGCTGGCGGCCGGAATCGCGTTCGCGTTGCTCGCGTTCGCGTTCATCGGCCCGGCCGCGTCCATGGCCATCCGCGACAGCGACGACGACGCGGGACTGGTGTTCCTCTCACCGCCGATCGCGTGGCTCCTGGCGGTCATCGCGGTCGCCGCGGCCGCGGCCATCCTGGTGTTCGCGCCCGCGCTCGACGCGGCGATCGACCGGTGGCTGCTCTCACCGTCGCCCACGGCGGCCCTTCAGCACCGGGTCAACGCGCTCGCCGACGCGCGGGAGGGCGCGGTCTCGTCGGCGCAGACCGAGCGCCACCGCATCGAGCGCGACCTCCACGACAGCGTGCAACCACGCCTGGTGTCGCTGGCCATGACCATCGGCCTGGCGCAGACCAAGCTGGATTCGGACCTGCCCGCGGCCAAGGAGCTGATCGCCGAGGCACACGACGAGGCCAAGAACGCGCTGGTGGAGTTGCGCAACGTCGTGCGCGGCATCGCCCCGACGATCCTGGCCGACCGCGGCCTGGACGCAGCCTTGTCGTCGGTGGCGCAGCGCGCGCAGAACTCCGGTGTGCCAACCACATTGGACGTGCATCTACCGCACCGGCTGCCCGACGAGGTGGAGTCCGTCGCGTACTTCGTGGCGGCCGAGGCGCTCACCAACGTGATCAGGCACGCCCAGGCCAACCAGGCCGTGGTGACCGTGCGTCTCGACGAACCGAGCGCGACGCTGCACGTCTCGGTGTTCGACGACGGCAAGGGCGGCGCGCGCATCGAATCGGACGCCAACGCGACCGGCCTGCGCGGGCTCGCCGAACGTGTGCGTGCGGCAGGCGGAACCTTCGACGTGTCCAGCCCGGCGACCGGGCCGACGATCGTGACGGCGGTGCTGCCATGCGGATCGTGATCGCAGAGGATTCGGCGCTGCTGCGCGCCGGTATCGAACGGATACTCGCCGACGCCGGTCACGACGTGATCGCGGGGGTGCCCGACGCGACGAACCTGCTGAACCTGGTCAACGAGCATCGGCCCGACCTGGCGATCCTCGACGTGCGCATGCCGCCGACGTTCACCGACGAGGGCATCCGGGCCGCCGCACTGTTGCGCAAACAGAATCCTGAATCCCCCGTGCTGGTGCTGTCGCATTACGTCGAAGAGCGTTATGCCTCCGACCTGATCGCCTCGGACACAAAGGGTTTCGGTTATCTGCTCAAAGACCGGGTGGCCGACGTGCCAGCGTTCCTCGACGCCGTCGAGGTGGTGGGGCGCGGCGGAACGGTGCTCGACCCAGAGGTGGTGAGTCAGATCTTGGTCCGTTCCCATCGACGTAGCGCGCTGGACCAACTGACCCCGCGCGAACACGACGTCCTGCAACTCATGGCCGAGGGCAAGACCAACTCGGCGATCGCCTCGGCCCTGCACATCTCGATCGGCTCCGCCGAGAAACACATCGCATCGATCTTCACCAAGCTCGACCTGGCCCCCGACGAGAGCGAGAACCGCCGCGTGCTGGCGGTCCTGCGCTTCCTCGAGACCTAGATCGGAAAGGATCCATCGTGACCGTCACCGCGCCCCCGATCGAACCCGGGATCGAACCGCCGCCCCGGCTGTCCCCCGGCGGCCGCACCACGTTCCGCTTCCTGCTGGTCGCCGCGGCCGCGGTGATCCTCACCGCGGCGCTGGTGGGCCTGGGCGTCGCCGCGTGGGGTGTCAACGCCGTACGCGTCGTCACCGACCACCAGGCCCTGCCCGCGACCATGCGATCGGTGGTGATCGACACCGCGCGGGTGCCGATCGCGATCCGCATCGTCGCCGACCGCGAGACCCGGGAGGCCACCGCGAACCTGCGACTGCTCAACACCACGCACAGCGGCGAGCACCGTCTCGGGGTGGTCAACGAGGGCCCCGACACCCGGATCACGATCGAGGGCAATCCGTCACCGGCGCTCGAATGGGCCCGCGGCGGGGAGATCACCATCTCGCTGCCACCCGAGCAGGCCCGCAGGCTCACGGTGCGCACCGAGCAGAAGATCGGCGCCGTCATCGCCTCGGCCGACATCGACCAGCTGATCGCGAACAACACCGAAGGTGCGATCGTGCTCGGCGGGGCGGCGCGCAACATCGAACTGAACACCGTCAACGGCGAGGTGATCTCGCGGGATCCCATCGCGGTCGCCGAACGGTTCAGTGCCACGACGTCCGACGGCGACATCGAGGTCGACTTCCGCGACAAGGCGCCGCGCACCATCGACGCGGTCAGCCGCTCCGGTGACGTGATCCTCGGGGTGCCGGGACCCGGCCCCTACCTGGTGCACGCCGACTCGCGCGCGTCGACCAAGGTACGGGTGAACGAGACCGGAAGTCCCAGCGCCGCGGCCGGCGAGATCACGGCACGCTCGGTCACCGGCGAGGTGGTCGTCGAGGACATCGCCCTCGACGAGTGATCACGGGACCAGCCGGCCCATGATCTCGGCGACGGTTCCGGGCCCGATGGCCCGGAACCCGGTGCCCGCCCAGATGTTGGTGGCGTGCGGATCACCCGCCGCCACCGACGCCTTGCGCACCGGGCTGGTCAGGTAGTGGACCTCCGGGTAGCCGAACGGGGCCTGCGCCTCGTGGTCGACGACGAAGCGGTTGCGCAGCCCGCGGGCGTAGCGACCCGAAAACGCCCGTGTGACCACGGTTTCGGTGAATTCAGGGTTCTGCAGCGCGGCGCGGTGCACGTCGCTGCTACCGGCCTCCTCGGCCAGCAGGAACGCCGTACCCAGTTGCGCGGCAACGGCTCCCGCGGCCAGTACACCGGCCACATCGTCCGCGGTCACCAGACCGCCCGCGGCGATCACCGGCATGTCCATCGCCGCGACCACATCGTCGAGCAGTTCCTCCAGCGACTGGGTGGCCGGCGCCGCGGCGGGGTCGAACGTGCCGCGGTGCCCACCCGCGTTCGGCCCCTGCACGGCCAGCGCGTCGACGCCACGGCCATCGGCCTGCTCGGCCTCGTCGTAGCTGGTCACGGTGGCGACCGTGGTGATGCCGGCCTGGCGCAGGCGCTTGACCTCGTCGTCGTCGGGCAAGCCGAACGTGAACGACACGACCTCGGGCCGCAGATCTGCCACCACGTCGAGCTTGGCGGCCCAGGCGTCGTCGTCATAGCGCGGCTCACCGAGTGCGACGCCGTAGCGCTCGGCCTCACCCGCCAGTGCCTGCGCGTAGGCCGCGATCTGCTCGGGTGTACCCGCACTCGGTTGCGGTGCAAAAAGATTCACACCGATCGGCTCCGAGGTGAGTTCACGTGTGGCCTTGATGCGTTCGGCCAGCGCGTCGGCGGTCAGGTACCCCGCGGCGATGAACCCGAGGCCGCCGGCGTTGCTGCCCGCGGCCGCCAGCGCAGGCGTCGACGGGCCACCCGCCATCGGCGCGACGATCACCGGCCTCGTCAGCCCCCGCAGATCGAAATCACCCATCACCGCACCGCCTTTCCGAACATCAACACATCCTGGGGTTCATTGCCGAGGTTGGGGAACACGCTGTACCGCACGAGGCGGCCCTCCAGGGTCAGGCCGCAGTGCCGCAGCACGCCGGCAGAACCCGCGTTGTCCACATGGCAGTACGCCGAGATCCGATACACGCGCGGATCGCGCTCGGTGTCGTCGATCAGCACCGACATCGCCTCGGACATGAGTCCGCGCCGCCACCAGGGCCGCCCCAGACAGTAGCCCAGTTCGACCTCGTGTGCCTGCGGCCGGCGCCTGCCACACAACCCCACCACCTCACCATCGGCCTCGATCAGCCACGACTCCTCGGATCCGATGTTGAACAACGTCGTGATGACACGGCGCGTTTCCGCCACATCCGCATGAGGTTTCCAGGACAGGTACCGCGTGACCTCGGGATCTGACGCTACCCGCGTGTACAGGGCCTCGGCGTCATCGGGCACGGGTTCGCGCAGGCGCACACGCGGGCCGGTCAGCGTCGGGACGTGCAGCATGGTTCCCATCCTGCAGGGTTGCCGCGCTCGCGGGCCACGGGTTTACTCGATGACGATGGCCATAGCGTTCAACCACACCATCGTCGCCGCCAGGGATCGGCGGGAATCCGCCACGTTTCTCACCGAACTGTTCGGGCTTCCCGAACCGAAGGAGTTCGGCCATTTCCTGGCCGTCGCACTCGAACACGGCGTCACCCTCGACTACGCGCAGGTCGGCGAGAGTGAGGAGATCCGGCCGCAGCACTACGCATTTCTGGTGTCCGAGGACGACTTCGACGCGATCTACGGCAAGATCCGCGACCGGAACCTGCCGCACTGGGCCGATCCGCGCGGCAGCAGGCCCGGCGAGATCAACCACAACGACGGCGGACGCGGCGTGTACTTCCAGGACCCGTCCGGGCACTATCTGGAGATCATCACGCGCCCGTACGGCGGCTGATCAGCCGTGGCCGCGCTGTTCTTCCTGAGCGCGGTAGACGTCGGCCAGTTTCACGACGTGGGCAGGCAACGCCCCGGCCGCCACGTCGGAAAGACTGGTCTCCTCCAGCACCGAGCGCATGCTGGCGCGCAGGGCCCGCCACACATCCGTCAGCGCGGCCGTCGGCCCGGAATACGGCAGGTCGCCGAGCCCGATGTCGCGCACGCTGGCCAGCGGACCGTCGATGCAACGCAGCACGTCGGCGATGCTGATCGCGTCGGCAGGCCGCGCCAGCGCGTATCCGCCGTCGCGGCCGCGGTGGCTGCGCACCAGCCGATCGGTGCGCAGGTCGGACAGGATGTCGACGAGGAACTGTGCGGGGATGCCCTGGGCCCTGGCCAGATCGTCGGTTTTCAGCAGTTCGCCGTCGCTGACGGTGGCCAACTGAACCATGGCGCGGACGGCATACTCCGCCTTCGCCGACATCCGCATGCCCTGGATTCTGCCAGCCCACCGGTGCGGGCCGGCCTCCACCTACCGTGCGCGCGTGTTGCGCAGATCGCCGGTCATGCCGCGCACCGACGGCGGCAGCGGGGTTCCGGCAGGGACGTCCGGGGC
Source organism: Mycolicibacterium smegmatis (assembly GCF_001457595.1). Taxonomy (GTDB): domain Bacteria; phylum Actinomycetota; class Actinomycetes; order Mycobacteriales; family Mycobacteriaceae; genus Mycobacterium; species Mycobacterium smegmatis. Next base: position 5,090,674 of record NZ_LN831039.1, read on the forward strand.
GGTGAGCGGCGCACCGTACCGCGTCGTCAGCGGGACGACGCCGGCCCACCCGCCGGCCGCGATGTCGTCGTCGGCGTCGTCGGGCCACCCCTCGCTGAGCTTGAGCGACCAGTTGTCGTCGCCGATCGGGAGTGCCAACGCGAGCGTCGCCGCGAGTTCCTTGCGCGTGCTCGCGCGCAGTTCGGCGGTGCGGCCCGGGATGAAGCGGTCGGTCAGCGCGTCCAGATACCCGGGTTTGGCGTCCTCGGCGATCACCGCGAACGTGCCGAACAGCGTCGCGCTGCGGTAGCGGAACGACGATTCGAAACTGCTGCGCGCCACCACCACACCGTCGAGCGCGGTCACCGACACCGCGGCGGGCGCACCCTCGGCGAGTGCGCGCAGCCACGGTGATCCGGTGGAGCCGTGGATCACCAATTCGTCGCCGACCCTGCCGAATCCGATCGGGAACGCGACGGGATGACCGTCGCGCACCAGTGCGACGGTGGCCAGCGGGATGGTGTCGAGCAGATCGTCCAGCCGTTCGCGCGACGTGCTCTGCTTCTCATCGAGACGCGTGACGCGAGTGGATGGTTTCGAGACGTCGGTCAATCCGGGATGCTTCCCACGTCCGGGACGACGACGGCGAACAGATCGGCGATGGCCGCCAGGCTCGCCGACTGCATGGCCGAGGCGGGAACCAGATTGCCGTCGGGGCCGGGCAGCGAACGCGTCGCGGTCGCTGCGGCCACCACGGTCGGGGCGAACCCGAGGTTGAACGCGCCGCGCGCCGTGGAGTTGACGCACATATGCGTCATGAACCCGGCCAGCACCAGGTTCGAGGCGCTCACGGCCTGCAGGCGCTCCTGAAGATCGGTCTGCACGAACGAGTTCGGGAAGTTCTTGACCACCACGGGCTCGTCGCCGCGCGGCGCCACCGAGTCGACGATCGCGCCGATCTCCTCACGGACGTCGTACGGCGAACCCGGTCCTGAATCGTGCTGGATGTGGATGATCGGGATTCCCGCGGTGCGGGCGCGGTCGAGCAGTTCGGCCGTCGCGTCGAGCGCGGCCTGCACGCCCTCGAGCTCCATGACACCCCGGGTGTAGGTGTTCTGGCAGTCGATCAGCACCAGCGCCGAGTCCGCGAGGCGCACCGGCTCGGCGGGCAGGCTGGAGATCTCACGCAGTGTGGGTCGGGTCACGGCGCCAGCCTACTGACCGGCGCCTCGCGGCAACAGAGGCGCACCGATCAGGACCGCGTGACCGCCAGTACCTGCTCGGCCAGTTCGGGGCGGCACACGATCAGATCGGGCAGCCTGGGATCGCGGGCGTTGTAACGCAGCGGCGACCCGTCGATGCGCGAGGTGTGCATACCCGCCGCGCGGGCCACGGCGACGGGCGCCGCCGAATCCCACTCGTACTGGCCGCCCGCGTGCACGTACACGTCGGCGTGCCCGCGGATGACGGCGGCGACTTTGGCTCCCGCCGAACCCATTTCGACCAGCGTGCCGTCGAGCGCGTCGCGCACCGCCAGCGCGATCGCCGGCGGCCTGGTACGTGACACCACGACGCGCGGCGGCCCTTCGAGCGGCAGCGGGCCGGCCACCTCGGGTGTGGACAGCGTCATGTTCTGCGCGGGCAGCGCGACCGCCCCCGCGACCAGCTCCCCCGCTTGCCACAGCGCCACGTGCACGGCCCAGTCCTCGCGGCCGAGTTCGGAGAACTCGCGTGTGCCGTCGAGCGGGTCGACGATCCACACCCGCTCGGCGTCCAGCCGCGCGGGATCGTCGACACCCTCCTCGGACAGCACCGCGTCACCGGGGCGCTGCCTGGCCAGCTCGGCCATGAGGAAATCGTGGGACTGCTTGTCGCCCGCGGCCTTACGGTCCTGCGCCGGCGCGTCGGCGAAATCGGCACGCACGTCGAGCAGCAGGTCCCCGGCGCGGGTCGCGAGCCGGGCGGCCAGCTCGTGGTCGTTCACCTACGGGTCTCCAGCATCTCGATCACCATATCGGCCAACTCGTCGAGCGAATGCTCGGGCGTGAGCCGCAGATCGGGATGCTTGGGCCGCTGGTACGGGCTGTCGATACCGGTGAAATGCGTGATCTCACCGGCGCGGGCCTTGGCGTACAGGCCCTTGGGATCGCGTGCCTCGCAATCGGCCAGCGGCGTGTCGCAGAAGACCTCGAAGAACTCGACACCGCTCTCGGTGGACACCCGCCGCGCCAGTTCGCGGTGCTCCTCGAGCGGGCTGATGGCAGGCACCAGCACGATCTGCCCGGAATCGGCGAGCAGCGACGCGACGTGCGCCAGGCGGCGCAGGTTCTCGGCGCGGTCGGCCATCGAGAAGCCCAGATCGGCGTTGAGGCCGTGGCGCAGGTTGTCGCCGTCCAGCACGTACGCCGGGACACCCTTGCCCAGCAGCTTCTGCTCGACGAGCATCGCGACCGACGACTTGCCCGAACCCGAAAGGCCGGTGAACCACACGGTGCGCCCGCGGGTCAGCCGGTCCTCGGCGGTGATCAGGTTCTCGTGGCGCACGGTGTTGGGGCTCGCGGATTCGTTGCGGGCGTCGCGCAGCACCATGCCCGCACCCACGGTGCCGTTGGTGTGCGGATCTATCAGGATGAACGAGCCCGTCGCGGGGTTGCGGCTGTACTCGTCGAGCAGCAGCGGCGTGCGCGTGCGCAGTGAGATCCGGCCCAGCTCGTTGAGTTTGAGCGCGGTCGCGGACTTGTCGCGGTGCAGCGTGTTGACGTCGAGGCGGTAGTCCAGATCGACCACCTTGGCGCGCGTGGTGCGCGTGGTGTGCTTGATCAGGTACTCGCGGCCCGGTTCGAGCGATGCGTCGTCGGCCATCCAGCACACCGTGGCGTCGAAGTCCTGCGTGACGCGGGGCTGGTTGCCCGGCCGGGCGATCATGTCGCCGCGGCTGATGTCGATGTCGTCGGCCAGGCTGATCGACACCGCCATCGGCGGGAACGCCTCGTCGACCGGCCCACTGGGACCGGCGATCTCGGTGATGCGGCTGGACTTGCCGCTGGGCAGCACCACGATCTCGTCACCCGGGCGCATGACGCCGCTGGCGACGGTGCCCGCGTAGCTGCGGTGGTCGGCGTGGTCGAGCGTCTGGGGCCGGATCACGTACTGCACGGGGAACCGCACGTCGACCAGGTTGCGGTCACCGGCGATGTAGACGTCTTCGAGGTGGGCCAGCAGGGCCGGGCCCTCGTACCACGGGGTCTTGTCACTCTTGGTGACGACGTTGTCGCCCTGCAGCGCCGACAGCGGGATGGCGGTGACGTCGTGGACGTCCAAACGCGCTGCGAATGTGTGGAATTCGTCGCGGATCGCCTCGAAGCGCTCCTGGTCCCAGCCGATGAGGTCCATCTTGTTGACGGCCAGCACGATGTGCCGGATGCCCAGCAGCGACGCCAGGAACGCGTGCCTGCGCGACTGTTCGAGCAGGCCGTTGCGGGCGTCGACCAGTACGATCGCCAGCTGTGCGGTGGACGTGCCGGTGACCATGTTGCGGGTGTACTGGATGTGGCCCGGGGTGTCGGCGATGATGAATTTCCGCTTGGCCGTGGCGAAGTAGCGGTAGGCGACGTCGATCGTGATGCCCTGCTCGCGCTCGGCGCGCAGACCGTCGGTGACCAGCGCCAGATCGGTGTAGTCGTGCCCGCGTTCCTTGGAGGTGCGCTCGACGGCCGCGAGCTGATCCTCCATGACGGCCTTCGAGTCGTACAGCAGCCGGCCGATCAGCGTGGACTTGCCGTCGTCGACCGAACCCGCCGTCGCAAGCCGCAGCAGAGTCGTGTTGGCGCTCATCAGAAATACCCCTCGCGCTTGCGGTCTTCCATGCCGGCCTCGGAGATGCGGTCGTCGGCGCGGGTCGCGCCGCGCTCGGTCAGCCGCGACACCGCGGTCTCGGCGATGACCTGTTCGACGGTGGCCGCGGTGGACTCGACGCAACCCGTGCAGGTGACGTCACCGACGGTGCGGAACCGCACGGAGGTCTCGAAGACCTCTTCGCCGTCGCGGGGCTGCATGAACTCGTGGACGGCGAGCAGCATGCCGTCGCGTCCGAACACCTTGCGCTGGTGCGCGTAGTAGATGGAAGGGAGCGTGATGTCCTCGGCGCCGATGTAGGCCCAGATGTCGTACTCGGTCCAGTTGGACAGCGGGAACACGCGGATGTGCTCCCCCTTGCGGTGGCGGCCGTTGTAGATGTTCCACAGTTCGGGGCGCTGGGCCTTGGGGTCCCACTGGCCGAACTCGTCGCGGAAGCTGAACACGCGCTCCTTGGCGCGGGCCTTCTCCTCGTCGCGGCGCGCGCCGCCGAACGCGGCGTCGAACTTGTTCTCACGGATGCCGCGCAGCAGCGTCACGGTCTGCAGCGGGTTGCGCGACGGGCCGTTGTCCACCACGCGTCCGGCGTCGATGTCGTCCTGCACGCTGGCGACCACCAGACGCAGGCCGTGCTTCTCCACCAGCGCGTCGCGGGTGGCGATGACCTCTTCGAAGTTGTGGCCCGTGTCGACGTGCATGACCGGGAACGGCAGGCGACCGGGTGCGAACGCCTTGATCGCCAGGTGCAGCATCACGATCGAGTCCTTGCCGCCGGAGAACAGCAGCACGGGACGCTCGAACTCGGCGGCCACCTCACGGATGATGTGGATGGCCTCGGCTTCCAGGGCCCGCAGGTGGCTCAGCTCGTACTGACCGGTGCGGGTCTGCGCTGGGGCGCTGTCGACTGCGGTCATCTACTTCCCCATTAAGTTGGTAGAACTGGCCAGGATTGTAAGCATGACGTGGAATGTAACGGCGGGTCTGACGACTGTCAATAATTCCGCTCACGCACCTGCTCAGCGGTGGCCGCTGACGTGGCTGCCCGCGCTCTTGGGCAGCCGCACGGTCTCCACGAGCGTCAGCGCCAGCACCGCGCCGAGCACCAGGAACGTCAGCGAATACGAGGTCAGCTGGCTCAGCAGCAGGGCCGCGAACGCGATGCCGAGACCTGAGGCGAGTTCCTGCACCGACGCGTTGAGCGTGTTGCCGTGCGTGAGGTCGTCGCCCTCTACATCGGAGAACGCCAGGCTGTTGTAGGCCGTGAAACCGATCGAGCGCAGCGCGCCGCTGATATAGAGGATGACGGCCATGAGCACGACGGGCAGGCCGGGCCGCAGCACCGCCAGCAGGCCGAAACAGGCCACCGACGCCGCGCCGTTGACCAACAGCACGGTCCGGATGCCGAAGCGGCGCATGAGCGGCGTGGTGATGGGTTTGATGGTGAGGTTGCCCGCGAACAGCGCGGCCACCATCGCGCCTGCGGCCAGGGGCGTCCACCCGAACTGCAACTGGAACTGCAGGGGCAGCAGGAACGGCACCGCGGTGATCACCATGCGGTACAGCGAGCCCGCCGACACCGTGATGCGCAACGTCTGCACCCGTAGGACGCGCAGTTGCACCAGCGGGTTCGGCACCGTCAGCAACCGGCGCAGCGCGACGGCCAGGAGCAGCACCGCGGCCACCCCGAAGCTGCCGACCAGAGACCAGTGCGTGCCGGAGACCCGGATGTTCTCCAGGGCGAGCAGCGTCGCGGCGATGCCTGAGCCCAGCGTCAGCAAACCGAACCAGTCCAGCGAGCGCGGCCGTGCGGGCGCGTCGCCGTGGATGAGCCTGAGCGCGAACAGAATTCCGATCAGCCCGATCGGAACGTTCACCGCGAAGATCCACCGCCAGTCACCCAGCGTCGCGATCGCCCCGCCGAGCACGGGCGCCACCACGGGCGCCGCGAGCGCGGGCCACGTCAGCAACGCGATGGCCCGCACCAGATCGGCCTTGTCGCTCGAGCGCAGCACCGCCAGCCGCCCGACGGGGACCATCATCGCGCCGCCGACACCCTGCGCGACACGCATCGCGACGAGCATGGGCAGCGACACACTCAGCGCACACCCCACCGAGGCCAGCGTGAACACCGCGATCGCGCTGATGAACACGCGGCGCACGCCGAACCGGTCGGCCATCCAGCCGGTGGCGGGGATCAGCACGGCCACGGTGACCAGGTAGGCCGATATCGCGACGTTGACGTCGACGGCCGCGACGCCGAACGACTCCGCGATCAGCGGGATCGCGGGCGCGAGGATCGTCGCGTCGAGGATCTCCATGAACAGCGCCCCGGCCACCAGCAGGGCCGTGCCGCGCGGGAACGACGGCTGCTGACGAGTGGGCACCCGTGAAATGTAGCCGCGTCTAACTGTCGAGGACGAACTCGATGCGCCGCGCGCACACGTCGGCGAGATCGACGCCGGGGATGTCGAATCTGCGGTTGAGCCGCACGAGCGCGACCGCCAGCAACAGCGGGGCGCTCACGTCGCCGAACGCGAGGTTGCCGACGCTTCTGCCCACCGCGCGCTCGTAGCGGGCGATGGTCTGCTCGCGGCTCGGTGTGCCCGGCGCGGGCGCGTTGCCGGGCAGCGGGCTGCTGATCCAGTCGGTCATGAACAGCCAGCTGAGGTCGGCGGCCTGATCGCCCAGATAGGCGATCTCCCAGTCGAGCGCGGCCACGGGCGTCAGGTCGGGCCGGTACAGGACGTTGGACATCCGGCTGTCGCCCCAGCACAGCCCCACGTGTTCGGGCTCGTAGAGATGGGCCCGCAGCCAGTGCAGCGCGCGCGTGAACGTGGGGTGGACCGGATTGTCGCCGTAGGCCCAGCCGATCGCGTGGCGCAGGAAGTCGACGAGCGCGCCCGGCGTGGACGCGCCCAAAAAGCCCAGGCGGTACTGCTGCGGGTCGAGCCGGTGCACCGCGGCGATCATGTCGACGCAGCCGTTCCACAGCGCGGCGCGGCCCGCGTCGTCGGTCTCGGCGAACAGGCCGTGCTGGTGATAGGGCGGGACGTCGCTGACGCCGACGACGTGGTCGATGCGGTCCATCACCAGGTACGGCGTGCCCAGATCGCTTCCGTCGGCGTCGATCCAGCGCACGCCCGGCACGGGCACGGGTGACAGCGCGAGCCGTTGCATCACCAGGTACTGCCTGCGCAGGTCGTAGCCGGGCAGGATCTGGTACTCCGGCGGCCGGCGGAACACCAGCCCCAGCGTGTCGCAGGCGTCGAGGCCCTCGACGTCGAACAGGTATGTCTCGGTGGAGAACCCGGCCGTACTGGCCGACCAGTTCGCGACGCGCGCGTTCTCCGCACCCGGGAGGCGTTTGCGGACAACGGCTTCCACGGCGCCCGGCAGTTCGTCTGCGGCGATCCTCACCATCCGGTGTATCCGTATCGCGGGTAGGCGCCGACGAACACCATCTCGACCAGGCCGTGGCCGATCTTGGGCCCGGAACCGCTGTCCATGCTCACCTCGCACAGCGTCTCGGACAGGAAGCTGACGGGTTTGACGACGTCGATGTCGCCGATGTCGGCGGTGAACCCGTCGATGAAATCCCTTCCGCGCCAATGCCCTGACGCGTAGCCGTCGACCTCCATGTAGCCCGCGAGGCCGGGCCAGAAGTCGGTCATGGGGCGGACCTCGATGGTGCTGGTGGTGCGGTCACCGCGGTGCACGGTGAACGTGCCGCCGCTGATCACGCGCAGGTCGTCGCGGAACTTCAGATCGTGCTCGACGTCGATGATCGTTCCCGCGGGGCGGCCGGTTTCGATGGGGTACAGCACCTCACCCTCGAACTGCCACCGCTCCCCCGTGCTGGTCTCGCGCTGTGCGAAATGCACCAGCTCGTCGTCGAACTGGAAGATGCCCATGTAATAGAGCGTGCCGTCGGGAATCTCCTGCGGTTGCAGGTGCGCACCCTCGGACAGGCTACCGCCGCCAGGGCCGTTGCGGATACCCCACGAATGGTCCCTGCCGAACCACCAACTCCCCGGGTCGATCTCGATGCGTTCGCCGTCGATCTCGATCCAGCCCTCCACCTGACCGTTCTGGTAGAAGCGGCGGGCATCCTCGCTGACGCGGCCGCGGCTGCGGTGGAACGCCGGGGTCTGTTCGTAGGTGGGGAACTGTCCGCGCAGCCTCAGATCGAGGCTCACGCCCTGCTCGTTGGGCGCGAGTACGGCCCGCACGGTGCGCAAGGGTTCCTCGATGGTGTAGGTGTACGGCCCCACCGAATACGACCCGAGCGGGCCGGTTTCGGGGTTGAGTTCGGTGGACATGCGCACGACGCGGGCTGTCGCGTCGCGGCGTGTGATCATCGCGTAGGCGTCGGTCACGTTGCGGTTGGGGTAGCGCGCGAGGCCCGTCATCACATTGATGTCGCCCGAGCGGTCGAATCCGTACATCACGATGCGCTCGGTCCACCGCAGATCTGACTGGTCGACGTGGTCGAACGTCGTCGGCAACTGATGGCAGAGCAGTTCGTCGTGCGGGGTGAGCATGCGCCGGTCCTTCCCCAGGTACTTACGTTATGGGCCGTAACGTAACAGGAAGCCCGCACAGCCGGTAGCGTTTTCGCAATGACCGGTGCCCTGGGGCGGCCCCGCGATCCGTCCAAGGACGTCGCGGTGCTCACCGCGGTGCGTGAACTGCTGGTCGAAGAGGGCTATCAGGGCACCACCGTGCTGGCGGTCGCGCGTCGCGCCGGCGTCGGCGCGCCCACGATCTACCGGCGCTGGCCCACCAAGGAGGCCCTTGTCGAGGACGCGGCATTCGGGCATCCCAGCCCCGTGCCGATGCCCGCGCCCACCGGCGACCTGCGCGCCGACCTGCGGGAGTGGGTCGCGATGTTCCTCGACTGGCTCGCACAACCGGTCACGCGTGCCGCGCTGCCGGGCCTGATCACGGCCTACCACCACGACGAGACGCTCTACGAGCGGCTTGTGCTGCGGTCGGAGACCGACGTGCGCGCGGCGATGGTCGACCTGCTCGACGGGGACCGCAGGCGCACCGACGCGGTGTTCGACTTCCTGGTCGCCACCACGGTGGTCCGTGCCATGACCCGGGGTCTCACCGACCGCGACGCGTTCTGCGACCGCACGGCCGATGCGCTGTTCGCGCTGGCGCGGTCGGATCACCTCTGATTACCTGCGAGGTAATTGAACCGGTCTTCCGGGGTGCGCAGACTCCTCGACATGACTCGTTCGATGACCGGTTCCGACGTGATGGCCCAGTTCCTGCCCACCTCACCGTTGGTGGCCAAGCTGGGCATCGTGGCCGAGAACCTCGCGGATGGCCAAGTGCGCCTGCGGATGCCGTGGGACCCGTCCAACGCCACCATCGCGGACATGGTGCACGGTGGCGCGATAGCCACGCTGGCCGACGTCACCGTCATGGCCACGGCCTGGGCCGGCGCCGAGGTCCCCGGCGAACTGCGCGGCGTGACCGTGTCGATGTCACTGCAGTACCTGGCGCCGGCCCGCGCGACCGATCTCATCGGCGTGGGACACGTGCTGCGCCGCGGACATTCGCTGGTGCACTGCGACGTCGACGTCCTCACCCCCGACGACACACCCGTGGCGAAGGCCGTCGCGACCTACAAGCTCGGGTGATCACTCGCGAATGTGAAACGTCAGCGAGAAAACTGCCCAAAAATCGCTGAGGATTCACACTCGCGGAGGAGATTTCGGCCCAGCGAGCTCAGAGCGTGACCTCGGCGAGCTTGCCCGTCGCGACGTCGAAGATGAAGCCGCGCAGGGATTCGTGCTTGGTGACGAACGGGCTGGCCTCGATGCGGCGCAGCGACTGCCGGACATCCTCTTCGAGGTCGGTGAACGACTCGGCGGCCCACTCGGGTTTGATGCCGGTCTCGTCCTGGATACTGCGCTTGAACTCGTCGTCGGTGAACGTCAGCATGCCGCAGTCGGTGTGGTGGATGAGGATGATCTCCTTGGTGCCCAGCAGGCGCTGGCTGATGGCCAGGGACCGGATCTCGTCGTCGGTGATCACGCCGCCCGCGTTGCGGATCACGTGGGCCTCACCGTCGCCGAGGCCCAGGATGCGGTAGACGTCGAGCCGGGCGTCCATGCAGGCCACCACCGCCACGTGCTTGCTGGGCGGCAGCGGAAGTGGCCCGCTGAACGTCTTCGCGTATTCCTCGTTGTTCGCCAGGTACTGATCAGTGACAGACATGTGCGGCAGGCTAGGCCATACTCCGTTTTCGTCACGCATCTGGATCAACGGGATTGCAAGTCGTACACCGTGACCCCGCCGACCTCGGTCTTGGGGAAGTTCTCCTTGACCCAGTTGGTGATGTCTCCGGCGCTGCCGTGGCGGAAGCCACCGGGGCCGCGCCTGCCCTCGGCGGGTGCGAGGAAGTACCGGACGTCTCCGCGTTCGACGTACTGCTGGAACTGTTCGAGGGTCGGTGAATCGTCTGCGCCCATGAACCCACCGATCGCCATGAGCGACTCACCGGTCTTGAGTTCCAGGTCACTGACCATCCACGAGCCCACACTCGCTGCCGCCCACCGGTTGTCGGTGTCGGAGATCAGCTCGCGAAGCGCCGTGTCGTCGTCTCGTTCGCCGCGGTGCGGCCCTCCGAACCCGAAACCGCCTCCGCGCTGCGGGCCCGCCATGGGGAGCGGCCCGCCGCTCTGCCCGTTGGCCACGGTCTCCACCGAGTACGCCAGCGTCGAACCCAGGCCCAGCACCACCGCCGCCAACGCCAGCGCCGCGGTGACCTGACCCGGCCGGTGTGCGCGCAGCGCGAGCAGCACCGCGACGACGACCGATCCGATCAGCACGACCCACCGCAGGGCGGGCCACCAGTCGGGCGTGCGGTTCAGCAGCACGAACGCCCACACCCCGGTCAGGCCCATCATGGCGGCCAGCAGCAGCCGGATGCCGACGTGAGAACGCCTGCGCCACAACTCGACCACCGAGATGCCCGCGAGCGCCGCGACGGCCGGGGCCAGCGCCACGGTGTAGTACGGGTGGATCGTGCCGTCCATGAAACTGAACACCACACCGGTCACCGCCAGCCAACCGCCCCACACCAGCAGACCGGCCCGCGTGGCCGAAGTGCGGACAGTGTGCCGGGTCAGCCACAGCAACACGACCAGACCGATCAGTGCCACCGGCAGCAGCCACGCGACCTCGGTGCCCAAGGCGTCGTTGAACAACCGGCCGATACCGGGGTCGCCGCTGTGGAAGATGCCTCGCGAGCCGCCCCCACCCGGGCCGGGGCCACCTCCACCAGGGCCGGGGCCACCGCCGAAGCCGGGACCGCCACCGCGGCCGACAATGCGCTCGATGCCGTTGTAGCCGAACGCCAACTGCAGCAGGCTGTTGTCGGTCGAACCGGCGATGTACGGCCGCGATCCGGCGGGCCACAGCGCCACCAGGGCCAGATACCACCCGGCCGAAACCGCCATGGCGACACCGCCGGCCAGCAGTATGCCCACGCGCTTGGCCACCGACGCCACGGGCGCGGCGACCAGGAACGCCAGCGCCAGGCCCGGCACGATCAGAAAAGCCTGCAACATCTTGGTGAGAAACGCGAAACCCAGTGCGCACCCGCACAGCACGACCCATCCCGTCGCGGCGCGGGCCCCGGACGCACCGATGGCGCGCACCATGAAGTAGGCCGCCACCACGAGCAGCAGCACCAGCAACGCATCGGGGTTGTTGTAGCGGAACATCACGGTCGCGACGGGCGTGAGCGCGAGCGCGGTGCCCGCCACCAGACCGGCCACCGGCCCGCTGGTGCGCCGCACCGTCGCGTACAGCACGGCCACGGCCGCGACGCCCATGAGCGCCTCGGGCAGCAGCGTGGTGAACTCGTTGAACCCGAACAACCTGCCGGACAGGCCCATCGCCCACATCGCGGCGGGCGGCTTGTCGACGGTGATGGCATTGCCCGCGTCAAGGGAACCGAACAGCCAGGCCTTCCACGACTGTGTCGCGGCCTGCGCCGCGGCGGCGTAGTAGCTGTTGGCCCAGCCCTTGGACCCCAGGCCCCACAGGTAGAGCACCGCGGTGCCCACCAGCATCGCCCAGTAGGCCGGCCGGATCCAGCGCGCCTGGGGCGCCGGGGTTTCGAGGGCCGCCGACGGGCGGGCCTGTTCGACGGTGGTCATGTTTCAGTCCTCGATCTGTGACGGGGCTTGTGACGGGCGCCGCGTCCGGGCCGGGTGGAACACCCAGCCGCGCAACAGGACGAAGCGGACGACGGTCGCGATCAGGTTGGCCACCACCAGGACACCCAGTTCGACCGCGCGGTGCGGCTGCGGCGTCATGATGTGCAGCAGGTAGAGCGACCCGCTCGTGATGGTGAGCGCGATCCCGAAGACCGTCAGGCCCTCGAGGTGGTGACGCGCCACGTTGCCGGTTCCCGCGATGCCGAACGTGAAGCGGCGGTTGGCCGCGGTGTTGCCGATCGCGGTGAGCAGCAGCGCGATCAGGTTGGCGGCCTGTGCGCCGAGCCCGGCGCGCATGAGCGAGAACAGCAACAGGTAGGCCAGCGTGGACACCACACCGATGGCGCCGAACCGCACGACCTGACGCAGCAGCGATCCCGGTGGCGCGGTGTGGCGCGTGGAACCGAGTTGCGCGGCGATGGTGTTGACGGGGATGGATCCGTTGGCGAAACCACGCAGCAGCCGGCCGATGCCCTTGAGGTCGGCGGCCGCGGTGGCGACGATGTCCACCCGGCTGTCCGGATCGTCGACCCAGTCGACGGGCACCTCGTGGATGCGCAGACCGCTGCGCTCGGCGAGCACCAGCAGTTCGGTGTCGAAGAACCACCCGGTGTCGACGACATGCGGCAGCAGGCTCTTGGCCACGTCGGCCCGGATCGCCTTGAACCCGCACTGCGCATCCGAGAATTTCGCGGCCAGAGTGGATTTCAGGATCAGGTTGTAGCAGCGCGAGATGAACTCGCGCTTGGCGCCGCGGATCACGCGCGAACCGCGGCCCAGCCGCGTGCCGATCGCGAGATCGGAGTGACCCGAGATCAACGGCGCCACAAGCGGTGCGAGCGCCGCGAGATCGGTGGACAGGTCGACGTCCATGTACGCCAGCACCGGGGCGTCCGACGTCGACCACACGGCGTGCAGCGCACGGCCGCGGCCCTTCTCCTCCAGTCGCACGACCCGCACGCCGGGCAGTTCCTCGGCCAGGCGCGCCGCGATCTGCGGCGTGGCGTCGGTGCTCGCGTTGTCGGCGATCGTGATGCGCGTCGGCAGCGCGAAGTTCTCCTGCAGGTAGCCGTGCAACCGCCGTACCGAATGCGCCAGTGCGGCCTGCTCGTTGAACACCGGCACCACCACGTCGAGCACCGGAACCCCGGCGGCGCGGGCGACCTGTGCGGCATTGGGGCGCGAGGCGAACCGGAACCGCTGCTCCACCGGTGTCTCGGGATCTACGGCCAACTCTGTCATGTCTCCAGATTTCTGCCGCGGGTTGTGCGGCGCGTGGGGCGAAGCTATGTGCCGGCTATGAGTTCGGCGCACGCTGCGTCAGGTCGTAGATGGTGACGTTGTCGATCGTGATGGGCGTGAAGTGGGCCTGCACCCACCGCGCGATCTCGGCTGCCTCCTGGCTGCCGGTGGGCGTGTGCCCGGGCCGGGCCCCCATGATGCGGCTGCGGATGAAGTAGTGGATCTGCCGTCCGGCCACCAGCTCCTCGAACTCGGCGAGGGTGGGCGCCGGATCGGTGCCGTTGAAGCCGCCGACGGCCATGACCGGTGCACCGGTGGCCAACTGGTAACCCGCGGCGTTGCTCGATCCCACGACCGCGGCGGCCCATGTGTAGTTGTCGGCGTCGGCGGCCAGCGTCGCGGTCAGTGCCTCCCCCGGCGTCGGCGCCGAGAACGGGCCACCGCCGAATCCGCGGGACGGGCCGACCGACGGTATGGCCCCGGTGTGCGGCGCGGCAGCGGTGGCCACGGCGTACGCGCCCGGTCCGGCGAGGCAGATCAGTACGGTCAGCGCCGCGAGCGGTCGCACCAGACGCGTGTGGACGAGATCGACCACGAGCAGCAGTACCGCGACGGCCACGCCCACCACCGCGACCGTGGCACGCAGCCACGGCATCGGGTCGTTGTGGCGCGCCAGCAGCACCGCGGCCAGGATCACGGTCACAGCCACCGCGGCCGCCATCGCGGTCGCGACACGAATGTCGTTGCGGTGGCGCCACATCGACGTCGCACCGATGCCGATCACGGCGCCGATCGCCGGCGCGAGCGCGACCGTGTAGTACGGATGCACGATGCCGTTCATGTAGCTGAACACCACCGCGGTCACCACAAGCCAACCGCCCCAGATGATCAACGCCGCGCGTATGCGGTCGGTGCGTGGCGCGCGGCGCGTGACGATCAGGCCGGCCACCAGGCACACCAGCGCCGCGGGCAGCAGCCATGCGATGTCGGCGCCCATCTGCCAGCCGAACAACCGGCCCGCACCGACGTCGAAGTTGGAGTTGCCCAGCCCGCCGACCTCGGCACCGGTGAGCCGGCCGAAACCGTTGTAGCCCAGCGCCAGTTCGACGATGCTGTTGTTCTGAGATCCGCCGATGTAGGGCCGAGAGGCGGCCGGCCACAGTTCGACGAGCACCAGATACCAGCCGCCGCTGACCACCATGGCCGTCCCGGCCGCGGCGAGGTCGGCGATGCGCGCGCGCAGCGGGCGGTCACCCGCGAGAAGCGCCGCGGCGCAGAACGCCGGCAGGACCAGGAACGCCTGCAACATCTTGGCGAGGAACCCGAACCCCACCGCGGCGCCCGCGGCGACGAACCACCAACGGGAGGCGTCTTTCTCGATGCCGCGCTGTACGCAGTACGCGGCCACCACGAGCAACAGGACCAGCAGGGCATCGGGGTTGTTGAACCGGAAGATCAGCGCGGCCACGGGTGTGAGCGCCAGCACGGCACCAGCCAGCACGGCCGCGTGCCAACCCGCGGCGCGGCGCACCGCGGCGTAGAGCACCGCGACGGCGGCGATGCCTTCGAGCGCCTGCGGTAGCAGCACGCTCCACGAACTCAGGCCGAACAACCGCACCGACAGGTCGATCACCCACAGCGCGGCGGGGGTCTTGTCGACCGTGATCGCGTTGGCCGGGTCGCTCGACCCGAACAGCATCGCGATCCAGTCACTGGCGCCGGCCTGGGCCGCGGCGGAGTAGAACGGGTTGGCCCATCCGCTGATCGACAGGTTCCACAGGTACAGCAGTGCCGTCCCGGCCAGCAGCAGGGGCAGCGCGACGCGTTCGGCCCGGGACCGTGGCCGCACGGATTCAGACGTGCGGGAATCAGGTGCCTCGACCTCGGCGCGTGCGGGATCGCGGGCAACCAGTGTCACCAAGTCATCCTCGCGGCGGCAGCTAGGTGTCTCATTGGCCCGCCCTGTGGGTCAGCTGTGAGCTGCGCCGGGAAGCCGTACGACGAACCGCGTCTCACCGGGCCGACTGGTGACGTCGATGACGCCGCCGTGGGCCTTGACCACGGCCGCGACGATCGCGAGACCCAGGCCCGTGCTGCCCTCGCGGCGTGAGCGCGACGAGTCGCCGCGCGCGAACCGTTCGAACACGTCAGGCAGCAGTTCCGGCGCGATACCGGGTCCGTCGTCGGTGACCGCGACGGTGACCCAGCCCTCGGCGTCGGCGCTGAGCGCCACGGTGACCGACGTGCCGGGCGGGGTGTGGGTGCGCGCGTTGGCCAGCAGGTTCGCCATGACCTGGTGCAGACGCGCCTCGTCACCGTCGATCACCACGGCATCCTCGGGCAGGTCGAGCGACCACTTGTGCTGCGGACCGGCGACATGTGCGTCGCTGACGGTGTCGACGACCAACCGGGACAGCTCGACCCGGTCGCGCTCCAGCGGACGGCCCGCGTCCAGGCGCGCGAGCAGCAGCATGTCCTCGACGAGTTGTGTCATGCGGGACGTCTCGGATTCGACTCGGCTCATCGCATGCGCGACGTCGTCGGGCAGTTCGCCGCGTTTGCGTTGTGCGAGTTCGGTGTAGCCGCGGATCGCGGCGAGCGGGGTGCGCAGTTCGTGGCTCGCGTCGGCGACGAACTGGCGCACGCGCGTCTCGCTGGCGTGGCGGGCCGACAGCGCGCTGGCGATGCGGTCGAGCATGCGGTTGAGCGACGTGCCGAGCTGGCCGACCTCGGTGTGGGCGACCGCGGGGTCCACCGGCACGATCGGCGTCGGCAACCGCACCTCGCCGCGTTCGAGCTCGAGATCGGCGACCTCCCGCGCGGTCGCGGAAACCCTTGCCAGCGGCGCGAACTGACGTCTGATGAGCAGCGTGCCCGCGGTGATCGCGGCGATCAGCGCGACCGCGGCGATCACGCAGAACATGCCGAGCACCCACAGCAGCGTGTCGTCGACCACCGAGTTGGGCAGTCCGGTGACGATGGTCTGCGGACCGCCGTGGCGCGGATGCAGGCCGATGAGGCGGTAGCGTCCGAGGCCGTCGAGGTCGATGGTCTGCGGTTCACGCGTCGCGGGGATCGCGGCCAACTGCCGGGCCGCCGCGGCGCTGACCTCCTGCCGGTCGCCGTCGGAGGTGATCACGC
Source organism: Mycolicibacterium smegmatis (assembly GCF_001457595.1). GTDB lineage: Bacteria > Actinomycetota > Actinomycetes > Mycobacteriales > Mycobacteriaceae > Mycobacterium > Mycobacterium smegmatis. Next base: position 5,107,131 of record NZ_LN831039.1, read on the forward strand.
CTGCGTCGACCGAGCCGTCCGGTGAGACCACGGCACCCACGGTGCGGGCCGCCTGCCCGGGGGCGTTGAGAAAGCCCGGACCAGGGCCCTGCTCAGGGTCGAACACGCGCAGGTGCCGACCGGGCGGGCCCATCCCCGGCGGGAATAACGGCAGGAAACCTCTTGGTGGTGGCGGCAATTCGTAGATGGCCGCCGAGCGTCTGCCCGCCTCGAGCAGCTGTTCGTCGAGCTGGTGCATCAGGAAGCGTTGCAACGCGAACTCGGTCGCCAGGCCGATGCTCAAGCACACCACGGCGAGCAGCGCGACCTGGGTGCCGACGAGCCTGGCACGCAACGGCCAGGTGCGCGGCGACCACCACCGGGTTCCGCCGACGGCCGCTCGCGGTGCGTCAGCGCGGGGGACGAAGAACATATCCCGCACCGCGCAGCGTGTGGATCATGGGTTCGCGCCCGCTGTCGATCTTCTTACGCAGATACGAGACGTACAGTTCGACGATGTTGGAGCGGCCACCGAAGTCATAGCTCCACACCCGGTCGAGGATCTGGGCCTTGCTCAGCACGCGCTTGGCGTTGCGCATCATGAAGCGCAGCAGTTCGAACTCGGTGGCGGTCAACGCGATCGGATCGCCTCCGCGCGTCACCTCGTGGCTGTCCTCGTCGAGCACCAGATCTCCGACGACAATCTTGGCGCCGCCGTCCTCACTGGTCACGCCGGTGCGGCGCAGCAGCGCCCGCAGCCGCAGCACGACCTCTTCGAGGCTGAACGGCTTGGTGACGTAGTCGTCGCCGCCCGCGGTCAGACCCGCGATGCGGTCCTCCACGGAATCCTTGGCGGTGAGCAGCAGAAGCGGCAGCCCCGGGATCTGCTCGCGCAGCTTGCGCAACACGTCCAGGCCGCTCATGTCGGGCAGCATGACGTCGAGCACCACGACGTCCGGCGGCGTCTCCCGCGCCGCCGCGATCGCACTCGCACCGTCGCCCGCGGTGGTGATGTCCCAGCCCTCGTACCGCAGCGCCATGGACACCAGTTCGGCGAGCACGGGTTCGTCGTCGACGACCAGCACCCGGATCGGGTTGCCGTCGGCCCGACGCATCACTGCCCGCCCGGTCTCGATCTCGGTGCCGTTCGCCGTTCCCATTGCACCTATTATTCGCGCGCCCTATGGGGCAAAACTGTGCGCTTTCTATGTCCCGGCTGTGAAACTGCAGGTGCGGTACACAGGTCGCTCATAGTCCGCGGTTGCATCCTTGTGGACATGAGCATGCGACGTACCGCCGCCGCGGTGGGTATCGCGGTGGCCATCGGCGGCCTGGGCGGCGCGGCGATCTACGCCGCGACCGACGCGGGCAGCTCGGGACCTTTTCGTGGCGGGCCGGGCGGGCCACCCCGCGCCGCGGGCGTGTGGGGGCCACAACACCGCGAGCATGCCGATCCCGCGACCGTGCGCAGCGAGACCGTCCTCGTCGACAGCAAAGGCGGCTTCACCACAACGGTCACGCAGACCGGCACCATCACGGCGCTGTCACCGACCACGGTGACCGTCCGCAGCAGCGACGGTTTCACGCAGTCCTACACGCTGCCGGACCCAGCGCGACCTGGCGCCGCGCCGCCGTTCGGGATCGACGACACCGTGGAGGTGCGCGCGACCCGCGACGGCGAAACGCTCACGGTCACCAGTATCGGCGAACCGCCTGCTCAGCCGGCAGCGCCGTAACCGTCGGGCAACTCAACCTCGATGGGCGGCGTCGCAATCGAGGTCTCCAACTCGGTGGGAGCCCCGGTCTGCGTTGAAGTTTCACCCATTGTCGGCCCAAGGGCCTCATCGAACTGAGCCGAACCGGACAGGCCAGAGCCCCCGAGTACGCCGAACGCACCCATGCTCACCGCAGCCGCGGCACCGAGCCCTGCCAATGTGTATTTGATCTTCATCCTGACCACCTGTAGCGATTTTTGGTCAGGCCTCCCGTTCAGCGGGAGGCCCGTCGAACGATCGGCGGCCACCATAAGCAGGGCTCAGCGGGGCTGTCCACCCTCCCGGTCGGCGCGCACGTCTGGATCAGTGCGGTTCAGCAAACCCTGAAGGCGTGGTCGCGCTCACCGACGGCGTGGCAACGGACGTCTCGGGCGATGTCGGCGCCGTGGTCTCGGTGATGGTCTCACCGGTGGTGATGGCGGGTTCGGGCGGCAGCGTTCCGGTGTGGTCAGGTTCGGCGAGCCCCTGGGCAGCGCCGAGACCGACGACCGCCATGGCAAGCGCGCCTGCTGCACCGAAACTCGCTGCGGCGATCTTGAAACCTCGGCGGTTCTTGGCTGAACTCACGTGGTTCACCTCCGATATCTCGGCTTTGACTCCTCGTGCAGGAGTAGCCGGATGAACCGGAGGCGAAACCGTCGTGAGCACAGCGGCGGGCTACTTGGCGGCCTCTTCTTCCGAAGGCAACGGAGCCGGGCCCTTGATCGCCGGCACCGCCATCGGCACTCCGGGCGCCGTGGGCGGCGTCGTCTCGGTGCTCGTCGAACCCATGTTCATCTTCGCTCCGTGTGCCGACGCGGTGCCCTCGGCCAGCACGCCTGCGACCCCGAAAACCAACAATGCGGCGCCGCCGGCGCTTGCCGCGAGCAACTTCAGCCTGTTTGTCCCCATGACAGTTCCTCCACTGATCGAGCCTCGGTGAAGCTCCAGGTGAAACCAGTGAATCCGGCATTTCTATGACCAGGCTGTACACCCGCTGGCAATTGCCCACACGGCACGGGGAACGCCACACACGGTGCGTCGTGGCCCGCATCACGGCCTCATGGCGCCACCTCTTCTACCCTTGGCACCCATGGCAGGACGGACGACATGACGCGGTTTCTCGCGCGCCGGCTGCTCAATTACGTGATCCTGCTGGCACTGGCCTCGGTCCTGACGTTCACGCTCACGTCGTTGTCGTTCGATCCGCTCGACAGCCTGCTGCAGCGCAACCCGCGTCCACCGCAGTCCACGATCGACGCGAAGGCCGCCGAACTGGGCCTCGACAAGCCCATCCCGCTGCGTTATCTGCACTGGGCCTCAGGAGCGGTGCGCGGCGACTTCGGCACGACGGTGACGGGCCAGCCGGTCTCCGAGGAGTTGTGGCGCCGGATCGGGGTGAGCCTGCGCCTGCTGCTGCTCGGCTCGATCCTTGGCACCGTGATCGGTGTGGTGGTGGGCGCGTGGGGAGCCATCCGCCAGTACCGGCTGTCGGACCGTGTGGTGACCGTGGTGTCGCTGCTGATCCTGAGCACGCCGACGTTCGTGGTCGCCAACCTGCTGATCCTGGGCGCGCTCGACGTGAACTCGGTGCTGGGGTTCCGGCTGTTCGAGTACACCGGCGAGACCTCACCGGACGCGGTGGGCGGTTCCTGGGCGCAGTTCGTCGACCGGCTACAGCATCTGGTGTTGCCGACGCTGACGCTGGCGCTCGGCGGGATCGCGGGTTTCAGCCGCTACCAGCGCAACGCGATGCTCGACGTGCTGAGCCAGGACTACATCCGCACCGCTCGGGCCAAGGGGCTGACCCGCAGGCGCGCGCTGTTCAAACACGGCCTGCGCACCGCACTGATCCCCATGGCGACGCTGTTCGCCTACACCGTCGCGGGACTGGTCACGGGCGCGGTGTTCGTGGAGAAGATCTTCGGCTGGCACGGCATGGGTGAATGGGTGGTGCAGGGCATCGCCACGCAGGACACCAACATCATCGCGGCGATCACGGTGTTCACCGGCACCGTGGTGCTGCTGGCGGGTCTGCTGAGCGACGTCATCTACGCGATGCTCGATCCGAGGGTGCGGGTGACATGACCGACACCTCAGCCGAATCGGCGCGCTCGGGCCTGCACACCGAGGAGTTCGCGACGCGGCGCACGCTGGTGTTCCGCCGCTTCGTGCGCAACAAGCCCGCGGTGGTGTCGCTCGCGGTGCTCGTGCTGATGTTCGTGGGCTGCTACGCGCTGCCACCGCTGCTGCCCTACAGCTACACCGACCTCGACTACTACGCGCTGCAGCAACCGCCCTCACCTGAACACTGGTTCGGCACCACGGCTCTGGGGCAGGACATCCTGGCGCAGGTGTTGCGCGGCATGCAGAAATCCATGCTGATCGGCGTGTGCGTGGCGTTCATCTCGACGATCATCGCGGCCACGGTCGGATCGATCGCCGGGTACTTCGGCGGATGGCGCGACCGCACGCTCATGTGGATCGTCGACGTGCTGCTGGTGGTCCCGAGCTTCATCCTGATCGCGATCGTGACACCGCGTCTCAACGATGCCGACCGGGTGTTCTGGTTGATAGTCCTGCTGTCTCTGTTCAGCTGGATGATCAGCTCACGCATCGTGCGCGGTATGACGATGAGCCTGCGCTCGCGCGAATTCGTCGTCGCCGCACGGTACATGGGCGTGCGCAGCGGACGGATCATCGTGCGCCACATCCTGCCCAACGTGGCGTCACTGCTGATCATCGACACCGCGCTCAACGTCGGCACCGCGATCCTGGCCGAAACCGGTTTGAGCTTCCTCGGTTTCGGTATCCAGCCACCCGACGTGTCGCTGGGCACGCTGATCGCCGACGGCACGGGTTCGGCGACCACGTTCCCGTGGGTGTTCCTGTTCCCGGCCGGGGTGCTGGTGCTGATCATCCTGTGCTCCAACCTGGTCGGTGACGGACTGCGTGACGCGCTCGACCCCGGCAGCGGGGGCCTGCGCCGCAAGTCCCGCAGGAAGGGCCGCCGATGAGCCGCCTGCTGGAAGTGCGCGATCTGACCGTGGCCTTCCCCACCGACACCGACGCGGTGCACGCCGTGCGCGGCGTGAGTTTCGACATCGACGCCCGCGAGGTCGTCGCGCTGGTCGGAGAATCGGGCGCAGGCAAATCGGCCACCGCCATGGCCGTGGCGGGCCTGCTGCCCGAGTTCGCCGAGGTGTCCGGATCGGTGCTGCTGCGCGGCGACGAACTGCTCGGGCGATCAGATCAGGACATGTCGCGGATCCGGGGCAACGTCATCGGCACGGTGTTCCAGGACCCCATGTCGGCGCTGACGCCGGTCTACACCGTCGGCGACCAGATCGCCGAGGCGCTGCAGGTGCACAACCGCGACATGGGCCGCCGCGCCGCGCGTGCCCGCGCCGTGGAACTGCTCGACCTCGTCGGCATCGCGCAGCCCGAGCGGCGCGCCAGGTCGTTCCCGCACGAACTGTCCGGCGGCGAACGGCAACGCGTCGTGATCGCGATCGCCATCGCCAACGACCCCGACCTGTTGATCTGTGACGAGCCGACCACCGCGCTCGACGTCACGGTGCAGGCCCAGATCCTCGACGTGCTCAAGACCGCGCGTGACGTGACCGGCGCGGCCGTGCTGATCATCACGCACGATCTCGGCGTGGTCGCCGAGTTCGCCGACCGCGCCCTGGTGATGTACGCGGGCCGCACGGTCGAGCAGGCGGCCGTGGGTGAGCTGTACCGCAACGCCCGAATGCCCTACACCGTGGGACTTCTCGGCTCGGTGCCGCGTCTGGGCGCACCGCAGGGCACCCGCCTGATCCCGATCCCCGGCGCTCCCCCGGCGCTGACCGCGATACCGCACGGGTGCCCGTTCGCCCCGCGCTGCCCGCTCGCGATCGACGAGTGCACGGCCGCCGAGCCGGAACTGGTCGCGGTGTCGACGAATTCGCGCGACCACCGTGCGGCCTGCATCCGCACCGACGAGGTCGCCGAACGCTCGGCGTCCGAGATCTACCACGTCGAGGCGCGACCGCAGGCTCCCGAACCCACCGGCGACGCACCCGTGGTGCTGCGCGTGCAGGGCCTGGCCAAGACCTACAAGCTGACCAAGGGTGCGGTGTTCCGCCGCCAGGTCGGCGAGGTCAAGGCCGTCGACGACATCAGTTTCGAACTGCGCCAGGGCCGCACGCTCGGCATCGTCGGCGAATCCGGCTCGGGCAAGTCCACCACCTTGCACCAGATCCTGGATCTCGCGGCGCCGCAGTCCGGTTCGATCGAGGTGCTCGGCACCGACGTCGCGACACTCGACCGCGCCGCACGACGCACGCTGCGCACCGATCTGCAGGTGGTGTTCCAAGACCCCGTGGCCAGCCTGGACCCGCGCCTGCCGGTGTTCGACGTGTTGGCAGAACCGTTGATCGCCAACGGTTTCGACAAGTCCGCGCGCTCTGAGCGGGTGGCCGAACTGCTCGAGGTCGTGGGCCTGCGCCGCACCGACGCCGCGCGGTACCCCACCGAGTTCTCGGGCGGGCAGAAACAGCGCATCGGCATCGCCCGCGCGCTGGCGCTGCGCCCCAAGATCATCGCGCTCGACGAACCGGTGTCCGCACTCGACGTGTCGATCCAGGCCGGCATCATCAACCTGCTGCTCGACCTGCAGGACAGATTCGGGTTGTCCTATCTGTTCGTCTCCCACGACCTGTCCGTGGTCAAACACCTGGCCCACGACGTCGCGGTCATGTACAAGGGTTCGATCGTCGAGCAGGGACCCAGCGATGACGTCTTCGCCCATCCCCGGCACGAGTACACCCGGCGCTTGCTGGCCGCCGTACCGCAACCCGACCCCGGCGGGTAATGCCGTCACCTAAGCGCAGTTACCTCTAGCATCGGCGGGGTGAAGCCGATCAGCGGGAAGACCACCTCGATTCTGCGACGCCTCGCCGCCGCCGCATGCGTCGGCGCCGTCACGATGGCCATGACCTCGTGCACGAGCGACGAGCGCGACATACCGTCGGCCGGCGGAACCGCCGAGGTCGGCGCCACCAACGACATCAACCCGCAGGACGTGGCCAACCTGCGCCAGGGCGGCAACCTGCGACTGGCGCTCCCCGGCTTCCCGTCGAACTTCAACACGCTGCACATCGACGGCAACGAGGCGAGCCTGGGCGGCCTGATGCGCGCGACGCTGCCGCGCGCCTACCGCGTGGGTCCCGACGGTTCGACCACGGTCAACACCGACTACTTCACCAGCGTCGAACTCACCAGCACCGATCCGCAGGTGGTGACCTACACCATCAACCCCGAGGCCGTGTGGACCGACGGCACACCCATCACGTGGGAGGACATCGCGGCGCAGATCCACGCCACGAGCGGCAAGGACAAGGCGTTCCAGATCGCGTCGCTCAACGGCTCCGACCGGGTCGCCTCGGTCACCCGCGGCGTCGACGACCGGCAGGCCGTCGTGACGTTCGCCGAGCCGTTCTCGGAGTGGCAGGGCATGTTCGCGGGCAACACCATGCTGCTGCCCAAGAGCAGCACGTCCGATCCCGAGGTGTTCAACAAGGGCCAGCTGAACGGTCCCGGACCGTCGGCCGGTCCGTTCATGGTCTCCAACGTCGACCGCGGCGCGCAGCGGATCACGTTGACCCGCAACCCGAAATGGTGGGGCGAACCGCCCGTGCTCGACAGCATCACCTACACCGTGCTCGACGACGCGGCCCGGATCCCCGCACTGCAGAACAACGCACTCGACGCCACGGGCGTCGCATCGCTCGACGAGCTGGAAATCGCGCGCAGAACCCCCGGCATCTCGATCCGCCGGGCGCCATCGCCCAGCTGGTACCACTTCACGTTCAACGGCGCGCCCGGTTCGATCCTGGCCGACAAGGCGCTACGGCAGGCGGTCGCCAAGGGCATCGACCGCAACATCATCACGACCGTGGCGCAGCGCGGGCTCGCCGACGATCCCAAGCCGCTGAACAACCACATCTTCGTGGCCGGTCAGGAGGGCTACCAGGACAACAGCGAGGTGGTGGCGTTCGACCCGGAGAAGGCCAAGGCCGAACTGGACGCACTGGGCTGGACGCTCAAGCCCGGTGCGCAGTTCCGCGAGAAGGACGGCAAGCGCCTGACCATCCGCGACGTGCTCTACGACTCGCAGAGCACCAGGCAGATCGCCACGATCGCGCAGAACTCCCTGGCGCAGATCGGCGTCGAGCTGCGTATCGAGGCCAAGCCCGGCAGCGGGTTCTTCACCGACTGGATCATCCCGGGCAACTTCGACATCGCGCAGTTCTCGTGGGTGGGCGACGCGTTCTCGCTGTGCTGCCTCAACCAGATCTACACGACCGACGCCGACAGCAACTTCGGCAGGATCAGCAGCCCGGAGGTCGACACCAAGGCGATCGCCACCATGGGCGAGCTGGATCCGGAGAAGGCCAGGACGATGGCCAACGAACTCGACAAGCTGATCTGGGAAGAGGTGTTCAGCCTGCCGTTGTTCCAGAGCCCGGGCAACGTCGCGGTGCGCAGCAACCTGGCCAACTACGGGCCCGCGGGCATCGGTGACATCGACATCACCAAGGTCGGTTTCATGAAGTAGCGGGCAGCACGCTGTCGGCCATGCCCTCTGCTGCGACCGCGGCCGAGATCGCGGCCACCAGCAGCCGGATCGGCATGCGCGGCGGCAACGCGTCGAGCTCGTCGGCGGTGTGCGGAAGCTGTTCGGCCGCACCGTTGCACACCGCCTGCATGATCGCGATCGCGGCGCGCTCGCGGGTGTCGACGATGCTGTGCGCGGCGGTCGCCATGCACACCGGTGTCGCGCCGGGAATCAGGGACGCCACCCGCTGGGCCAGCGCGGGCGGGGTGATCAGATCTCGCCCGCCCGACACCACGACCGTGGGCCAGGTGAACTTCGGCATCTCGGCCGTCAGATCGTAGGGTTCGGCCTCGAACGGTTCGTGGAATTTGGTGGCGCGGGCCATCTCCGCCATCTCGAGGGCGGGATCGAGCGGCAGGCCGTCGGGTACGCCCGCGTAGTTCAACTCGCGGAACGCGATACGTCCCACCAGATCGATCTCGTTGCGGTACGGCGCCTTCCGCGTCGACACGCGACCGAGCCGGCCCAGCGTCCGCCACAACAGCGTGTGCCCGTCGAGCAGCAGGTCGAGTTGGCGGTCGAGCAACCGCGCGCCGCCGTAGCCGTACAGCAGGCCCGCGAGCTGACCGCCCGTGAGCCTCCCGGTCTCGACGAGTTTGCGCACCTTGGGCGCCAGCGCGGCGGTGTCCGGACCGGTACCTTCCCACAGCAGGTTGCGGATGGCGGTGCGCATCTCGTCGAGGTCGTGGGCCGAGAGCACCGGGGAGTCGAGCACCATGGCCGCGACGCGACCCGGGTGACGCACGCCCACCCCGGACGCGAGATAGGAACCGTACGACGTGCCGTAGACGACGGCCGTGCCGACGCCCGCATCGTCGAGGACCGCGGCGATGTCGTCGAGCACCTGCTCCACCGTGATGGCCTCGGCCGGCAGATCGGCGCCGGCATCGGTGCGCCGCGACATCCCGATCCCGCGGTGTTCGACCATGATCACGTCGAGACCAGAGGTTGCGAGACGCCGCCGCAGGCCGCGGTACTGCTGGATCGACGCGACACCGGGTCCGCCCGGGATGAGCACCACCGGATGGCGCGATTTGCGGCCCGCGCGCACGTAGAACACGTCGAACTGCTCGTCGGCGCCGGGGGCCACGGGTCTGCGGACCGCCCGCACCCCGGGTAACGCGGCAAGCGTGGCGTGCTTGCGACCGTGGTTTGCCATCGGGAACCATTCTGCCCGCACGTTTTGGTTCGGGCTGATCCAAAGCAGTGCCCGTGGGGTGCGGCCCCGATACAACGAAGGCATGACGACCGTCGAGAACGCCAAACGCATCATCCCGGGCAGCCCGCAGTGGTCGGCGCTGCTGGCCAAGATCGCCGCGGGCGCCAAGGACCGAGACCTGGGTGACGAGAACCCCTTCGACGAGGTCAATGCGCTCAAACGCGCCGGCTTCGGCACACTGCGGCTGCCGGAGTCACTGGGCGGTGCGGGATTCACCGTGCCGCAACTGTTCTCCGCGGTCATCGACGTGGCACAGGCGGATCCCATTGTCGCCCACATCTTCCGGACCCACTTCTGGTTCACCGAGGAGCGATTGCGCACCTCCTCGGATCCGGTGTCGCAGCGCTGGCTGCGCGAGATCGCCGACGGCAAGATCTTCGGCAACGCGTTCAGCGAGAAGGGATCGCTGGCCGTCGGCAGCCTGGTGTTCAACACGCGCCTGCTGCCCGACCCGGCCAACCCGGGCGCGCTGCGTCTTTCCGGCGAGAAGTTCTACAGCACCGGCACCCTGTTCGCCGACTACCTGACCGTGACCGCGACCACCGACCACGATTCGGTGGCCAACGTGGTGATCCCGGCCGATCGTGAGGGCGTGCGCCTGGTCGACGACTGGGACGGTTTCGGCCAGCGCCGCACCGGGACCGGGACCACCGTGCTGACCGACGTCGCCGTGTCACCCGACGAGGTGCTCACCGATGCGCCGTACGACGCCGACCCGGCGCCCACCGTGCAGTACGCGTCGCTGCAGTTGTTCATCCACGCGGTGGTGGCGGGCATCCTGGCCAATGTGGTCGACGACGGTGTGGCGCTGCTGCGTTCACGCGAGCGGAACTTCAGCCACGCGGTCGCCGAGCGGCCCACCGACGATCCGCTGCTGCAACGCCAACTCGGCGTACTCGCCAGCACGGCCTACGTGGCGCGTGCGGCCGTGCTGGACGCGGCCGCGGCGATCGGCGCGGCGACCGACTCCGCGAAAGACGGGGTGCCCGACGCCGACCTGGCCGCCGAGGCGCAACTCAAGGTCGCCAAGGTCAAGGTGCATCTCGACGACATCGCACCCGAGGCCGCCACGCGGCTGCTGGAACTCGGTGGCGCGAGCGCCGCGAGTCGTCAGCGTGGCCTGGACCGGCACTGGCGCAACATCCGCACCATCACGCTGCACAACCCGGTGGCCTACAAGGCCCGCGTGATCGGCCAGAACCTGTTGCACGGCACGCCGGTTCCGGCCAACGCCTACTTCTGAGGTTCGCGCACCGCGGAGCGCACACAGTCACGCAGCCAGCGGTGCGCTCCGTCGGCGTCGAAGCGGGGATGCCACGCCATGCCGATCACGAGCGGCGGCAGCTCGAGCGGGATCGTGAAGGTCTGCAGGGCGAACGTGGCGATGGCCTGCGCGCCGATACCCGCGGGCAGCATGCCGACCAGATCGCTGTTCTGGATCAGGAACAGACCACCGGCCGGGCTGGGCGCACACGCCACGACGCGTCTGCGCAACCCGTGTTCGGCCAGCAGGTCGTCCACCGGGCCGCGCAGCCGGCCGCGGCGCGAGAACACCACGTGCTCGGCATCGGCGAAGCGCTTGAGTGTGATCCGCTTGCCGGTCAGTTCGTGGCCGGCCCGCGCGACGCCCACCCAGTTCTCCTCGACGAGCGGTTCGATGATGGTCTCCGGCTCGGTGCGCCGAACCTGGCCGATCTCGATGTCCACCGATCCGTCGCGCAGCGAGTGGGTGTCCTCGTGGCTCTCGCCCACGAATTTGAGCGTGACGTTGGGTGCTTCGGCGTGGACACGCGCCAGCAGACGGGGCCCACAGTGGCTGAACAGACCGTCGCCGATCTGAACCGAGAAGGTGCGCCGCAGGTTCGGCAGATCCGGCACCTCCGGCGGCGTGAACACCGCCCTGGCCTGCTGCACGACGTCGTGCACACGGCCCTGTAGCGCCAGCGCCCTCGGTGTCGGCACCATCTCCCGGCCCGCACGCACCAGCACAGGATCGTCCAGCACCCGCCGCAGCCGCGCGAGGGTGCGGCTCATCGCCGGGGCGGACGTGTGCAGCCGCTCGGCCGCCCCACCGACGCTGCGCTCATCGAGCAGGGCGTCGAGTGCGAGCAGCAGGTTGAGGTCCAGCTGAGGGTCCACACTGATTCCATTCCTAATAACTATCGATTACCAAACTTGCACTGGAACGCAACTGGCTGTGAGCATAGCGTGAAGTCATGACGACCACACTGACTTCCGATCCGGTTTCCACTGTGCTGCACGGCCTTCTGCGCGCCGAACAGGACGGCGATGCGGCAGCGTTCGCCGAAGTGGGTGAATTCCCCCTCGACGCAGCTCCGGCCGAGCGGGCCGAACTGCTCAAGAACGTGTACATGTCGGTCTCACAGACCGGCGGCGAACTGCTGTACCTGCTCGCCCGCGCCACCGGCGCACGCACCGTCGTGGAGTACGGCACGTCGTTCGGGGTATCGACGATCTACCTGGCGAGCGCGGTGCGCGACAACGGTGGCGGCACCGTGATCACGACCGAACTGCAACCCGGCAAAGCCGCTGCGGCACAACACAGTTTTGACGCCGCCGGCCTCGGCGACCTGATCGACCTGCGCATCGGCGACGCGAGGGACACCCTGGCACAGGTGCCGCGACCGGTGGACCTGGTGCTCCTCGACGGCTGGCCGGACCTGGCGCTGCCAGTGCTCGAGGTTCTCGAACCACACCTGCGTGCGGGCACGCTGATCCTGGTGGACGACGTCAACCTCGACTTCGGCGGCCGCGATCTGCACGGCGCACTGCTCGACCATCTGGCGACATGCGGGCACTACCGGACGCTGACACTGCCGATCGGTGACGGCATCGAGGCGTGCGTGCGCCTCACCGACGGCGCGAAAGGCTAACCGGTCAAGGCGATGTGGTGGGCGCCGTGCACGCTGGCGTACCGGTCCGGGCTGCAGGTCAGCACGATCACCTGCCCGTCACCACCCACCGCATCGAACACCGCACCCATCTTGGTCAACCGGTCGGCGTCGGTGAAGCCCAGCGCATCGTCGATGATCACCGGCACGGTGTCCTCCTTGGCCACCAGAGAGGCCCCGGCCAGACGCGCGACGATCGCGAGTTGTTCTTTGGCACCGCCCGACAGCGACTCGTACGGCACGGTGCGGCCCGACACCGTGCGCGTCGAGATGCGCAGCTTGCTGTCGACGTCGACCTCGAAGTCCTCGCCGAACACCAGGCGACCCAGGCGCTGCACCTCGTTGCGGAACGGGTCGACGTAGCGCTGACGCGTGGCGTCACGGTGCCGCGTCATCACCGACCGCAGCAGTTCGGCCGCGCGGGCACGCCGGTGCACCCGCAGGTACTCGGCGTTGGCGTGTTCGCGTTCGGTCTCGGCCTCGTCGAGTTGCCCCTTGCGCCCCTCGGTGCCGTACACCTTGAGTTGCGCGGACACCTCACGCAGGCCCTCCGTGGCAGCGTCGTGGCGGGTTTGCACACTCTGGGCGTGGCGCTGGGCGTCGGCGAGTTCGGCGAGCACCGAATCCGGTGCGCTGCGGTCCAATTCGTCGCACAGGGTCGCCACGCGCGCCGCGGTGGCCTTGGCCTGCTCGTCGTCGGCCTGCACCTTGAGCGCCAGCGCCTCGTCGGGAGTGCCGGCACGCTGCGCCTCGAGGCGCGCACTGCACGTGGTCAACTCGGTCTGCGCGGCGGCGAGCTTCTCACGCAGCACACTCAGGCGCGTCGACTTCTCGGTGTCGCGCGCCGCGGCCACGGCCACGGCCTTGCGTGCGGTCTCGCAGTGTGCGACCGCTTCGCGGTGCGCGGCCACGTCCGCCGCGAGTTGGGCTCTGGCAGTATCGATGTCGGCGGGACCCTCGACATCGAACAGTCCGCCGTCGTCGGTTTGGCCGGCACGCAGCGCGGCGAGGCGGTCGCGCAACCGCGCGATGTCGTCGTCACCGACCAGCGCGTCGAGCGTCGCGCGCAACCGGTCACGGCTGCCGAGCAGTTCGCGCCTGCGCGCATCGAGTGCGCGGGCCGCGTCCACGCTCTCGGCGCCCACGGCCTGCAGCGCCGCGGTGAGCACGGCCTGCGCGTCGTCGAGGCGGGCCTGGGTCTCGGCCGCGGGCGTTCCCGGCACGACGCGCACGCTCAGCACACCGGGCACGTCGATCTCGGTGCGGGTGGTGGTGCTGACCGACCACTCGGCGCCTGCCTGCAGCGCGACGGTGTCGTCGTCCACGCGAACGTCGAGACCGTTCTGGGCGACCAGTTCGATTCGCGCCGAGGCGAGTTCGGCCTGCCCGGCAGCGCGCTCGACCGCCAGCGCCGCCTTCTCGATGGCACGCATCGCGGTGTCGTCGAGCGTGATGGTCTTCAGCTCGCCGGTGACGGCCTGCAGCTCGCGCGTCGCGGTGTCGATCTTGGCCAGGCGCAGGTCGAGGCGGTCGGCCTCGTCGCGGTCGGACAGTCGCTCGACGGCCGCACGTGCCGCATCGACGCGGGCCTCGTGGTCGGCGACCGCGGCCTTGGCGCGCTCGGCCTCTTCCTCGGCGGCAGTGACCACCTCACGCGCGGTCTCGGCCTCCTCGGCAGCGGTGACCAGTGCGGCCTGTAACTCGGTGATGGTGGCGGCACGCTCATCGATCTCGGCGCGCATGCGGCGGCGCTCGGTGAGCGCGGCGACCGACGCCGCGTGCGTGACGTGGGCGGCCTCGGCGACCACCTGGGCCTCTTTGAGCTGTTGGCGCAGCGCGTCCACCGCATCGGCCGCGGTGCGCGCGGCGGTCAGCCGCTGCGTGGCCTGCTCGCACTCACCTGCGAGCCGCGACACCTCGGCGCTCAACTCCTGGTGCCGGTGCACCGCGTCGTCGACCTCGGCGACCGCGGCCGCGCACCGCGCCACCTCTGCGTCGGCGGCCTGCAGGCGTTTGACCGCCGCGGCCCACTCCCCCGTCGGCCTGCCCGTCGCGGTGAAGAACCGCTGATACTCGCCCTCGATGCGCTCGATGAGCAGCGGCTCGTCACCTGAGAGCGAAACCGCCTCGCCCGCAGCGACATCGAGCGCCCGTGCGAGCGCGTCGGAACCCGACAGGTCGACCGGCGCGGTGGAGGAGGCCTGCAGCACACGCTGCGCCTGCCACAGATCGGTGTCGACGGTCTCGGCGAGCATCGCGAGCACGCGCTCGTGTGCCTCGTCACCGCTGAGCTGCTCACGCACCGGCGACAGGATGGTCAGCTGCGTCTCGGCGCGCTTGTGGAACCGCTTGCGGTACAGGAAACGATATGGGCCCGTGGAGATCTCGGCGGACACCTCGGCGCCCACATCGGCGTGCGTGGGCTTGACCTGCTTGACCTCCTTCTTCGACGACCGGTCCTTGGCCTCGATCAGCAGGTCCAGCGCCTCGATCATCGACGACTTGCCGATCTCGTTGGCGCCGCTGACCACCACCACACCGTGATCGGGAAACTCGATCTCGCGGTGGGTGATCCCGCGGTAGTTGGTCAGGACGAGACGATGCAGTTTCACGCGGCCCCCTTGTCGCGGTCGACCAGACGCAGCAACAACCCCAGCGCGGCACGCGCATCCTCGGCCTCGGCGGCCTCCGAGCGTGCCGTGGCCACGAGCTCGTCGACTGCGGCGGCGGCGAATCCGCCGATCCCCAGGTCGTCGAACTCCCCGTCGGCCGGGATGACCGCGATGTCGGTGTGCCGCTCCCACGTGGTGAGCGCGGCGAAAAGCCGGGCGTAGCGGTCCAGGCACTCGTCGAGCTTGGCCTTGTCGGTCACGGTCAGTGAGCCCGTCAGGGCCAGGCGCACCACGGTGCGTTCCTTGTCGTCCAGCAGGTCCAGGTTGAGGTCCAGGTCGGCGATGTCGCGGTCGGTGTCGACCGAACGGCGCAGCGTCACGAACCGCCAGCGCCCCACCTTCTCGGACTCCACGCGCACCGCACGGCGCGCGTCGTTCTCGTCGATGTCGACCACCAGGACGTGACCGGGATCGGATTCGATGTCGTCGTAGTTGGTGACCTCGGGCGAGCCCGAGTACCACACCCGCCCGCTGCTGCCGACCTCGGTGCGGGAGTGCTTGTCCCCCAACGCCACGTAGTGCACCGCGCCGCGCGCCAGCGCGTCCTCGACGGCGGCCATGCGGATCAGCGACGGCTTGTTCTTGTCGGGATCGAGGATGTCCACGCCCCCATGCCCCACCAGCACGCGCGTGACGCCGTCGGCGGGCAGATCGGCCAGCACGTCGCCGATGAGGTCGGAGGTGGGCGCCTTGGACCGCCACGGCGCCGCGACGATCTGCACGCCCGGGCGGACCTCGTGCACACCCGCGCGGTCGAGCACGACGACGTTGTCGGGGCGTTCGGCGACGAACAACGCGCTGGTGTACACCGACGACGCGTCGAGCGGATCGTGGTTGCCGGGCAGCAGGTACACCGGTACGCCGATGGCGCGCATGGCCTCAAGCGACTGGCTGACATCGCGCGGCGCGAGTTGGTTGTGCTCGAACACGTCACCGGACACCACCACGAACTCGGCACCCGTGCGCTTCGCGATCTCGCCGAGGCGCGCGACGGCCTCACGGCGCGAGGCCGAATACCGTGGCTGCGCCTCACCGTTGAGGAAGTGACGGGTCATCCCGAGCTGCCAGTCGGCGGTGTGCAGAAAACGCATCGGCCCCGTCCCCTCTCCTTGCTTGTCGATCGGGCTTCTCGATCAGGCAAGGCGAGTGTATGGCCGGGGACCGACAAGTACCGGGACCTGCGTCGGCATGGCATCGTGATCCCCATGGCAACCCTGCTGCTGATGCGTCACGCCAAGTCGGACTATCCCGACGGTGTCGTCGACCATGAGCGTCCCCTCGCACCACGCGGTGTCCGGGAGGCGGCGCTGGCCGGCGACTGGATCCGTGCCAACGCACCGGGAATCGACGCGGTGCTGTGCTCGACGGCCACCAGGACGCGCCAGACACTGGCGCGCACGGGAATCGACGCGCCCACCGAATACGTCGAGAAGATCTACGACGCGGTGCCGGGAACGGTGATCGGCGAGATCAACGACGTGGTGTCACGCTTCGGCACGCAACCCGACACGGTGCTGGTGGTCGGGCACGAGCCCGCGATGTCGTCGGTCGCGCTCGGCCTCGACGACGGTTCGAACGTCGCGGTGGCCGAGGAGATCTCGCAGAAGTTCCCCACGTCGGCGATCGCGGTGCTGCGGTTCGACGGGCCGTGGGACGAATTGGCGCTGGGCGGCGCGCAACTCGTGACCTTCCACGTACCCCGCTAGCTGTTGGTCGCGAGCGTGAGCTCCATGAGCTTGATGGCCATGCCGCACGCGTCGAGACCCGGCGCCTGCGGGTTGACCCACCAGCCGACCACGCCCGCGGCGTCGCTGGCCACTCCGCACGCGCCGTTGAGGCCGTTGGGTTTCATGACGATCGAATCGACGCCCGCGATGCGGCGCGACTCGATGGCGTACTGCAGCTGCTGGGCGACCTGACGCTCGTTGTCCAGGCTGCCCTGCTCGTACCAGAAGCGGGTGATGTCCACCAGGCCCGCGGGATTCGCGGCCTGCCACCGGCACACCGCGCCCACGAACGTGCTCTGGATGTCGAGCGGATCGGCACCGACCGTCTCGGCCAGGATGTCCTCGGTGAGCACCTCGCACTCCTTGAGCAGGTTGGGGTACTGCCGCTCGGAGTTGTTGTTGCTCGGCCCGCCGCCGGAGCCCTCCTTGGCGGCGGTTCCCTCGATCGTGCGGCTGCAGCCGGTCAACCCGGCGAGCACCGCCAGGCCGGTGGCGAGCGCAGCGACACTTCTGCGCAGCGTGGTTGGGCGACTCATTTGGAATTCACAATCGACTGGCGGGTGAGCTCCTTGGCCACCTCACACGGATCCGGGAAAGGCTTCTGGCTGTAGCTGACCGACCATTCGATGAAGTCGTCGTCGAACTGGATGCCGATCTCGCACAGCGTGACGTCACCGGGCTTCAGCGGATCCTCGCCGACCGCGATGAAACCGCCGTGCCCCTCGATGTTGATGTCCTCGACGCTGGCGCGGGACAGTTCCTCGGTCTTGCGCTCACGGCCGATCGGGCTGCCCCGGAACCACGTGAACGAGAAGTGCGGGCCCAGGATGCTGCCACCTTGGAGCCACTGGCAGCCCGACGAGTTGGTGGCAGTGTTGACCAGTCCGGGCACCTGCGTCAGCTCGGACACGGTCTGGTCGCTGATGCCGCCGCACTGCGGGAAGAACGGGCCGTGCGTGGGTGCGCCTGCGCTCGGCGATTCGCTCTGCGGTACCTCGGGGGATGCGGGTTCGTCGGTGGAGCACGCGGCGAACACCGGAACCATTGCGGCCGCCAGAACCGCCAACGTTCTGGCGCTGCGGGCTTTCGGCGAAGCGGCCGTACGGACTGTCACGCCATGCACTGTAGCGGCAGCCGTGGGCACCAACCACCGACAGGCCGATTGACCAGCACTTTCCACGTCACAGCAATCGCCTGTGACGTACCGAGGGTGCGCGGTGAACTCAGGATCGTGTGCGAGAGTAGCGGGATGCTCTGGGCGCTGCTGCGACAGTACGTGCGGCCGTACCGGTGGCTTTTGGCCGTCGTCGCCGTGTTGCAGGTCATCAGCAACATGGCGTCGCTGTACCTGCCGACGGTGAACGCCGCGATCATCGACGACGGCGTCGCCAAGGGCGACACGGCCCGCATCGTCGAACTCGGCGCGGTGATGCTCGGGGTCACCGCACTGCAGGTGGTGTGCGCGGTCGGTGCGGTGTTCTTCGGGGCCCGCGCGGCGACGGGCTTCGGCCACGACCTGCGGGCCGCGGTCTTCACGCATGTCACCACGTTTTCGGCCGAGGAGGCCGGGCGCTTCGGCGCGGCGTCGCTGCTGACCCGCACCACCAACGACGTCGGGCACATCCAGCAGTTGGTGCAGTTGACCGTGACCATGCTGATCACCGCGCCCATCATGTCGATCGGCGGCATCTTCATGGCGCTGCACCAGGACGCCGGGCTGTCGTGGCTGCTGCTGGTGAGTGTGCCGGTGCTGGGCCTGGCGAACTACTGGATCATCCGCCACCTCATGCCGGTGTTCACCCGCATGCAGTCGCTCATCGACGGCATCAACCGCGTGCTGCGTGACCAGTTGTCGGGCATCCGGGTGATCCGGGCGTTCGCGCGTGAACCGCTGGAACGCGTGCGCTTCGCCGAGGCCAACCAGACGCTGTCGGACTCCGCGCTGGAGGCCGGCCGCTGGCAGGCGCTAATGCTCCCGGTGACCACGCTGGTGATCAACGTCTCCAGCGTCGCGCTGATCTGGTTCGGCGGCCTGCGCATCGACGCGGGCCAGATGCAGGTGGGATCGCTCATCGCGTTCCTGGCCTACTTCATGCAGATCCTCATGGCCGTGCTGATGGCCACGTTCATGCTGGTGATCTTCCCGCGTGCGGCCGTGTGCGCCGACCGCATCGGCGAGGTGCTCTCGACGCAGACCGCGATCACCAACCCGGCCGATCCCGTTCGGCCCGCGGCCATCGCCGGTGACATCGGCGTGCACGACGCCACGTTCTGCTATCCGGGCGCCGACCGGCCCGTACTGCAGGACGTGTCGTTCACCGTGCCGCGCGGCACCACGACCGCGGTGGTCGGTTCGACCGGTTCGGGCAAGTCGACGCTGATCTCGCTGATCTGCCGGCTCTACGACGTCACCTCGGGATCGCTGCGCATCGACGGTGTCGACGTGCGCGACCTGGACATCGAGCAACTGTGGTCGGCGATCGGCCTGGTGCCGCAGCGCGGATACCTGTTCTCGGGCACCGTCGCCGAGAACCTGCGCTACGGCAGGGCCGACGCGACCGACGACGAGATGTGGGAAGCACTGCGCGTCGCGGCCGCCGCGGACTTCGTGCGCGCACACCCGCAGGGCCTGGACATGCCGGTGGCGCAGGGCGGCATCAACTTCTCGGGTGGGCAGCGGCAGCGTCTCGCGATCGCGCGTGCGGTGATCCGCCGTCCGGCGATCTACCTGTTCGACGACGCGTTCTCGGCGCTCGACGTGCACACCGACGCCCGCGTGCGCGACGCGCTGCGCGAGGTGGCCGCCGACGCGACGGTCGTGATCGTGTCGCAGCGCATATCGACCGTCATCGAGGCCGATCAGGTGGTCGTGATCGACGACGGCCGCGTCGTCGGCATCGGCACCCACGACACGCTGCTGGCGGACTGCCCCATCTACGCCGAGTTCGCCGAATCCCAGGCGCTCACCGCCGGAGAACCACGGTGAGCGGGCCGCTGATGCGCCGCGGCGCGCTGCCGCAGGCCCCGCTCGAGCGCACCCGCGACTTCAAGGGTTCGGCGATCCGGCTCGCGAGACGTCTGCTGCCGCAACGTGCGCTGACACTCGCGGTGATCCTGCTGGGCGTCGGTGGCATCGCGATCGGCGTGATCGGTCCGCGGATCCTGGGCCACGCCACCGATCTGCTGTTCAACGGTGTGATCGGGCGTGAACTGCCCGCGGGGCTCACCAAGGAGCAGGCCGTCGAGGCCGCGCGCGCCCGCGGCGACGGGACGTTCGCGGATCTGCTGTCGGGCATGGACATCGTGCCCGGTCAAGGCGTGGACTTCGGCGCCGTGGGCCGCACGCTGGCGCTCGCACTGGGCCTGTATCTCGTTGCCGCGCTGCTGGTCTGGGTGCAGGCGCGGCTGCTCAACGTCACGGTGCAGCGCACCATGGTGGCACTGCGCGCCGAGGTGCAGGAGAAGATCCACCGGTTGCCGTTGTCCTACTTCGACTCCCGCCAGCGCGGCGAGGTGCTCAGCCGCGTCACCAACGACGTCGACAACATCCAGAACTCGGTGGCGATGACCATCAGCCAGTTGCTCACCTCGGTGCTGACGGTGTTCGCGGTGCTGGTCATGATGCTGACCATCTCACCGCTGCTCACCCTGTTCACCGTGGTCACGGTGCCCGCGTCGCTGTGGGTGACGCGGTGGATCACGCGTCGTTCGCAACCGCTGTTCGTCGCGCAGTGGCGCAACACCGGACGCCTGGCCGCGCACCTCGAAGAGACCTACAGCGGTTTCACGATCGTCAAGACGTTCGGGCACCGCGAGGCCGCGGCAGGCAAGTTCGCGGAACTGAACTCCGAGACGCAGCAGTCGAGTTTCGGCGCGCAGTTCTTCTCGGGTCTCGTGTCGCCCGCGACGATGTTCATCGGCAACCTCAGCTACGTGGCCGTCGCGGTCGTCGGCGGCCTGCAGGTGGCCACCGGGCAGATCACGCTCGGCAGCATCCAGGCGTTCATCCAGTACGTGCGGCAGTTCAACCAGCCGCTCACGCAGGTCGCGGGCATGTACAACACGCTGCAGTCCGGGATCGCCAGCGCCGAGCGGGTTTTCGACCTGCTCGACACCGAGGAGGAATCCGCCGACTCACCTCGTCGCGCCGACGTGCGCACGGGCCGCGTGGAATTCGAGCACGTGAGCTTCTCCTATGTGCCGGGCACCCCGGTGATCGAGGATCTGTCGCTCGTGGCCGAACCGGGCAACACGGTCGCGATCGTGGGGCCGACCGGCGCGGGCAAGACCACGCTGGTGAATCTGTTGATGCGGTTCTACGACGTGGATTCCGGCCGCATCACGATCGACGGCGTCGACATCGCCTCGGTGAGCCGCGAATCGCTGCGCGCGTCGATCGGCATGGTCCTGCAGGACACGTGGCTGTTTGCGGGCACGATCTACGACAACATCGCCTACGGCAGGCCCGACGCCGACGAGGACGAGGTGATCGAGGCGGCCACCGCGGCGTACGTCGACCGGTTCGTGCACACCCTGCCCAATGGTTACGACACCCGCGTCGACGACGACGGCGGCGCGATCAGCGCAGGCGAGAAGCAGTTGATCACGATCGCGCGCGCGGTGCTGGCCCGGCCGAAACTGCTGGTGCTCGACGAGGCCACGAGTTCGGTGGACACGCGCACCGAACTGCTGATCGCGCATGCCATGGCCGAACTGCGCCGCGACCGCACGAGTTTCATCATCGCGCACCGGCTCTCGACGATCCGTGACGCGGATCTGATCCTCGTGATGGATTCCGGGCGGATCATCGAGCGCGGCACACACGAGGAACTGCTCGCGCGCCACGGCAGGTACTGGGAGATGACCCGGGTCTGAGCTCCCCTAGACGCCGGGACCTTCGGCGCGCAGGTCGTCGACGGTCTTCATGGCCTCACGCAGCTTGGCCAGCCACTCGTCGGCGTGCTGACCGACCAGGCGCACCGACCAGGCCAGCGCGTCCGAACGTGACCGGGCCACGCCCGCGTCGACCAGGGTGTCGAGCACCTGGCGTTCGGGTTGTTTGAGCCGCGTCATGACAGGCACGGCGATGTGGGTGAACATGATTCGCTCGGTTTTGTCGCCCGACCGGACCTCCACACCCCAGGAGACCTTGCGGCCGAACCGGTCCTGGGCCTCGTCGGCGATGCGCATGCGCTCGCCGCGGGTCTCCTCGCGGAACTTGGCCGCGCGGCCGGATGCTCTGGCCTCGCTCTCCCCTTCGACGTCGGGAAGGGTTCCGATGACCGTGATCTCCTCGCGGTCGACGATGACGGTGGGATCGCCGGTGAACCACCCATCGGGCAGGCGCCCGGCGAACCACTCTGCTGCTTCGCTCGCGTCGCGGCGGTGGTGTTGATGCCTCATGATTACATGATTACACCGTTACATCGCTGGTAGGGCAGTGTTCACCCAGGGCGAACCACTCGCCGGATCAGCGCATGAGCAGCGCGGCACCACCCACGAGGACCAGGGCCACGAGCAGCAGAGCCGCCCAGCCGGCACCGAACACCCACCACACGACACCCAGCGCCACGAGCACCGGCGACAGGGCGAACAGCACCATGCCCGGATGCTGCCTGATGACCGCCACCGCGCCCCGTGCGCGCGTGCGGTCGATTTCCTTTGCCATGTCACCAGGATGCCACCGGTGACCTACTCTCGTGGTCGGTCCTGTACCCCGAGCCGAGGAGCAAAACCATGAACGGTCAGTGGTTGCCCGATCCGGAAGGCCGCTACGAATACCGGTGGTGGGACGGGCAGTCGTGGACCGACCAGGTGTCCCACCAGGGTCAGTTGCACCGCGCGCCGCTCGGGCCCCCGCCGGGTCCGGGGCCCGCACAGGCCCAGCCTCAGCCCCAGGGTGACGGGTTCGCCGGTATCAGCGGCGAACTGGTCGACGGGCGGTTCAGCGAGAAGGAGGCGACCGCGATCGCCAACCAGAACCGCAAGATGCTGCGCGTGCGCCTCGGCGAGCCTTTCATGGCGCGGCAGGGTTCGATGGTGGCCTACCAGGGCAACGTCGACTTCGCGTTCGAAGGTGGCGGCGCGTCGAAGTTCATCAAGAAGGCGCTGACGGGTGAAGGGCTGCCGCTCATGCGGTGCCAGGGCCAGGGTGACGTGTTCCTCGCCGACCGCTCGTTCGACGTGCACCTGCTGCAACTGACCAACACAGCACTTTCGGTCAGCGGCAAGAACGTGCTGGCGTTCTCGTCGAGCCTCGACTGGAACATCGAACGCGTCCGCGGCGGCAGCATGGTCGCAGGCGGCCTGTTCAACACCATGCTGCGCGGTACCGGCTGGGTCGCGCTCACCACCGACGGTCCGCCGGTGGTGCTCGACGCGTCCGAGGCGCCGACGTTCGCCGACACCAATGCCGTCGTGGCGTGGTCGGCCAACCTGCAGACCCAGCTCAAGATGAGCTTCAAGGCCGGTGCGCTGATCGGCCGCGGCTCCGGTGAGGCCATGCAGGTGGCGTTCCACGGCAACGGCTTCGTGATAGTCCAGCCGTCCGAGGGCGTCACCTACCCGGTGCAGTGACGGTCAGCGAAAACGCTTCAGCCGCAAGCTGTTGCTGACCACGAACACCGACGAGAACGCCATGGCCGCACCCGCGAGCATCGGGTTCAGCAGGCCCGCGGCAGCGAGCGGAAGTGCCGCCACGTTGTAGGCGAACGCCCAGAACAGGTTGCCCTTGATGGTCGCCAATGTCCTGCGGGACAAGCGGATCGCATCGGCGGCCGTACGCAGGTCGCCACGCACCAGGGTCAGGTCGCCTGCCTCGATCGCGACGTCGGTACCCGTGCCCATCGACAGCCCCAGATCGGCCTGCGCGAGCGCCGCGGCGTCGTTGACACCGTCGCCGACCATCGCGACCACCCTGCCCTCGGCCTGCAGTCGTTTGATCACGTCGGCCTTGTCCTGCGGCAGCACCTCGGCGTAGACGTCGTCGATGCCCACCTGATCGGCGATGGCGCGTGCCGCCGCGCCGTTGTCACCGGTCAGCATGATGGGCTGCAGACCGAGTTTCCTCAGCTGTCCGATCGCCTCGGCCGACGTGGCCTTGACCGCGTCGGCGACCACGAGCACACCGCGCGCGGTGCCGTCCCAGCCCACGACGACCGCGGTGCGTCCCTGCGCCTGCGCGGCCTCCATCGCGTCGGCGAGCTTGCGCGGCAGGGATTTCTCGGGGTCCCCGAACAAGCGGGGCCTGCCGACGACGACGGCGCGGCCCTCGACGGTGCCCTGGACGCCCAGGCCCTCGATGTTGGCGAAACCCTCGACGGCGGGCAGTTCACCCGTCCGCTCCCTCGCACCCGCGGCGATGGCACGCGCGATCGGATGCTCCGAGGCGTCCTCGACGGCCGCGGCCACACGCAGCACGTCGTCGCGGTCCTCGCCGTCGGCGACCACGACGTCGAGCAGCGTCATCGATCCGGTGGTGATGGTGCCGGTCTTGTCGAGCACGATGGTGTCGACGCGCCGCGTGGATTCGAGCACCTCGGGCCCCTTGATGAGGATGCCGAGCTGCGCGCCGCGGCCCGTACCGACCAGCAGGGCCGTGGGGGTGGCCAGCCCCAGCGCACACGGGCACGCGATGATCAGCACGGCGACCGCGGCGGTGAACGCCGCCGCCACCGATCCGCCTGTGCCGAGCCAGAATCCGAGGGTGGCCACCGCGAGCGCGATGACGATCGGCACGAACACCGCCGACACCCGGTCGGCCAGGCGTTGCGCCTGCGCCTTGCCGCTCTGCGCGTCCTCGACGAGGCGGGCCATCTGCGCGAGCTGCGTGTCGGACCCGATCCGGTTGGCGCGCACCACCAGTCGTCCGCCGACGTTGACCGTGGCCCCGACCACCTGATCGCCCGGCCCGACCTCGACGGGCACCGATTCACCCGTGAGCATCGATGCGTCGACCGCCGAGGACCCGTCGACCACCACACCGTCGGTGGCGATCTTCTCCCCCGGCCGCACCACGAACTCGTCGCCGACCCCCAGCTGGTCGATCGGGATGCGTTGTTCGGCACCGTTCCTCAGTATCGCGACGTCCTTGGCGCCGAGTTCCATCAGTGCGCGCAGGGCGGCCGAGGCGCGTCGTTTCGACTTGGCCTCGAAGTAGCGTCCGGCCAGGATGAACGTCGTGACCCCGGCGGCGACCTCGAGGTAGATGTTGCCCGCACCGTCGGTGCGCGAACCCACGAGTGAGAACGGATGCGTCATCCCGGGGACACCGGCGGTGCCCCAGAACAGCGCGTACAACGACCAGCCGAACGCGGCCAGCGTGCCCATCGAGATCAGGGTGTCCATGGTCGCGGTGCCGTGACGCAGGTTGAGCCACGCCGCGCGGTGGAACGGCAACGCACCCCACACCACGACCGGCGCGGCCAGCGTCAGCGACAGCCACTGCCAGTTGGTGAACTGCAACGCGGGCACCATCGCCATCGCGATCACCGGCACCGTGAGCACGGCCGACACCAGCAGACGGGTGCGCAGCGCATCGGTGGCCCGGTCCTCTGGATCCTGTTCTGTGCCACCGGTTTCCGGCTGCGGCGGCGCGGGCAGGTGCGCGGTGTAGCCCGCGGTCTCGACGACCTCGATCAGCGTCTCGGGCGAGACCTCGCCGGCCACCTCGACGCTGGCCTTCTCGGTCGCGTAGTTCACCGAGGCCGTGACCCCGTCGAGCTTGTTGAGTTTGCGTTCGATGCGTGCGGCGCACGAGGCACACGTCATCCCACCGATCTGCAACTCGACATGCCCGGTGGCAGTGGTCACGGCTCTTCCTCTCAGTGGCTTCTAGTGGCTGTGGCCGTCTTGGTGACCGTCTTGGTGGCCGTCTTGATGGCCCGTACCTTCGGGCACCGCGACCGTGAACTCGGCCGTGCGCACCACGTCGTCGTGCTTGAAGTCGAAGTACAGGCGGTAGTCGCCCGCGCTGGGGAACTCGGTGTGGAACGCGACGTCGCCCGGGCTGTCCCCGATCGGGTGCACGTGCAGGTAGTGCAGGTCCGACGCACGCAGGGCGACCAGGTGCCCATAGGCGCCCAGGTAGGGCTGCAGGTCCGCCGGCTTGCCGTCACGGCTCACCGACAGCGTCAGCTCCGATGCGCTCTGCGCGACGGGCGATCCCGTCAGGGTCACGGTGTATCCGTCGACGGTCGCGGTGTTCGACGGGGCGGGCAGCGGTTGCGGCTCATCGGAACCGGTTACCCGCAGATCCGCCTCGGCCACCACGCCGGAGGCGCCGGCCGGGACGAAGTCGGCGAACACACGGTGCTTGCCGCCGGTGGGCACGTCGAGCGGCACGCTCCACGTGCCCTTCGAGGTGCCCTCGGCGTCCAGAGCCGGGTGCAGGTGCTGATACCCCGTCAGGTCGTCCCGGACGACGATGAGGTGCAGGTCTTTCTCGTGGTTTTCGTCGTACTCGGTGACCGCGGCGCCCGATGCGTCGACGATGCGGAACCGCAGCGGCACCTGCGTGCCGGGCGCCACCGACTCGTCGGCCAACTCAAGGGAGTAGCCGGCGGCCGGTGCGTCCGGTTCGTCCGCCCACACCGATCCGACGCCGAACGCCGCGGCGAACACCGCGACGAGTCCGGCGCCGAATGCGGCGATCTTGGCGTCAGCTCGCAACGGCGTAGCCCGCTTCCGCGACAGCCTCGCGGATCGCCTCGTCGTCGAGCTGACGGTCGCTGCCGATCGTCACCTGACCGGTCGCCAGGTCGACGTCAACCGTGGTGACGCCGGGGATGCTGCCGACCTCTTCGCGCACCGAGGTGACGCAGTGTCCGCAGGTCATGCCAGTGACTGTGACGGTCTGGGTTGTCATGCCACATACTATACCCCCCTAGGGTATGAGCATGAAATGTTTCCCGCTTCTCAGAGCGAGTCGAGGACCTGCCGCATGTCCTTGATCTCCTGCTCCTGCGTGATCACGATCGTGCGGGCCATCTGCACCGCATCCTCGAACCGGCCCTCGTTGACCTCTTCCTGCGCCATGTCGATCGCGCCCTCGTGGTGGGCGATCATGTGCGTGAGGAACAGCTTGGCCGCGTCGACACCCTGCGCGTCGCGCAGTGCCGTCATGTCGGCGTCCGACACCATGCCCGCCATGCCGCCGTGGTCACCCATGCCTTCGTGATCACCCATGGGCGGGTTGCCCCACTGCTTGAGCCAGGACTGCATCTGGTCGATCTCCGGGCCCTGCGCGGCCTGGATCTGATCGGCCAGGTCGGTGACACGGGGGTCGATGTCGGGTTTACCCAGGATGATGTCGCTCATCTCCACGGCCTGCTGGTGGTGCGGGATCATGTGCTGCGCGAACATCACGTCGGCATCGTTGTGGGGCCGCCCCTGCTGCGTGGTGGAAGGGGCCGCGGCCGCCGAGGTCGTCTGGGCCTGCTCGGCCGTGGTATCGCTGCCGCAGCCTGCCACCACGAAGCTCAGGGCGAACACCGAGATCCCACCCGCCAGCACCTTCTTCATACGCATGTCGCTGCCATTCCCTTTCACTGATCCCGCATCCGGGCCCGAAACATTTTCACGTCACCTTTGATGCCCTTGAGACGCCGCGCGCCGGCGAACGACCACCTGAACCTGTCGTCGTCGGCGGCGATCGCCTGCCGCGTCGACTCCGCGACCAGCACCGTGCCCGGCCGGGCCACACCCGTGACCCGGCTGGCCAGGTTCACCGGGCTGCCGAACCAGTCACCCGCGCGGCTCACGGCCATGCCGGTGGCCAGCCCGACACGCAGCCCCGGAAACTCCGGATCGGCCTCGGTGGCGGCCACCAGGTTCAGCACGGCGTCGAGCAGTGCGGCCGGTTCGGGGCTGACCAGCATGACGGCGTCGCCGATCGTCTTGATCAGCCGCACCGGCGGCCGGACCACGTCGCGGGTGGCCTCGGCCAGTGAATTCGCCAGCTGCTCAAGCTGTTCCGGCGGCACCACCTCGCCGAGGCGGGTGAACCCGACGATATCGGCGAAGGCCACCGTGACCAGCCGCGCACCCGGCAACGGAACACCCTCGGCCCGTTCGGAGGCGTCGACGGCCTCGGTCTCCATGGCGTGTCGAAGCTGCACGAACAGCATGTCCTGGATCATCGGGCCCAGCAGCGGGGCGGCCTCGGCCACCAGGCCCTCGGCCGCTTTGGCGGTCTCAAGTTCGCTGGCTCCGGGCTCCAGCACCGCGGCGAGCGCCGCGGCCCGCATCACCTCGGCGGCACGGCTGAGCCCCTCGGCGAGCACGCGCGTGATCAGCACGACCTGATCGGCGTCGATGCCCAGGTCGATGAACTGCTGCGAGAACGTCACGGCCTCGGCGTCGGCGCGCAGCAGCACCGCGGCGTCGGGGTCCTCCACCGCGGGCAGCCCCATCGCGCGTTGCAGCCGCTGCAGCAGGTCGAGGTCCAAGCCGGTCTGCTCGCTGATCTCGCGCGCCGAGACGTACGTCCCGTCGTCACCCGCGACGCGGCGTGACGCCAGCAACATCGGGGTGATCGCCTGACCGATCTGGTCGACCGAGATCCCACGGCTGAGCAGCCAGTTGATCAGTTCCTCACGCTGCGACCGCGCTGCGCCGTCCAGCCCTTCCAGGAGTGGCTGGATGTCCGGCTGCACCTGTTGCGACACCACATCAACGTATACCGGTCAGGCGGTGTCCCGGACCGCCCTGACCGCGGGCGCGGTCGACGGGCCCAGCAGGGTCGACATGTCACGCGGATAGCGGACGTCGACGGCCACCGCGTCGCCGAAGCGGTAGGGCCTGCCCTCGATCATGCCGACGAACTGTTTACGCAGGCGCGACATCTCGGCACGCACCGTGACCACGCGCGTCCGGTCGCCGTACAGGTCACCGGCGAGTTCCGGTGCCGAACGCCCCTGCCGTGCGGTTGCGAGCACCAGCAGGATCTCGGCGTGACGAATCGATATGCTGCGCCGCCAGCTGCCGAACTGCCCCGTCATCTCCAGTGACGGATCGTTGCCGTCGCGCAGATCGAGCGTGACGCGGGTCGGCGCCGGGCTGGCCTCGGTGTCGTCGGAGACCCGCACGAGCCAGCCGTCGGGCAGCGCCTCCACATCGCACATGCCCAGCGACGGGATCCACGCGCGGCCCGGTAAACCCCGTTCCGGCAGCAGGATCCGGTTGTGCAGCGGAAGCGAGTCGACCGCGGCCACCCACCCTTCCGCGTCGACCGCGAGGGCCGGGCGGCCGATGCGGGACAGGATCGGCGCCGACACCGCACGCAACCGGTTGAGGGTGCGGTCGTGCGCCTCGCGAAGTTTGGACTCGGCCAGCCGCGCCACGAGGTCGACGAGCGCGACCGTGGTCGGGTGCACGGTGTCGGCAGGCCCGGACACGTCGACGATGCCGATCACATGACCCGTACGCGGGTCACGGATGGGTGCGCCCGCGCACGTCCACGAATGGTGGCTACGCAGGAAATGCTCGGCCGAGAACACTTGCACCGCACGGTGCGACACCAGGGCCGTGCCGATGCCGTTGGTGCCCACCGAGCTCTCGGCCCACGATGCACCCTCGATGAACCCGAGCCGGTCGGCGAGTTTGAGCACGCGCGGCGAACCGGACCGCCACAGCACCCGGCCCCGCGCATCGGCGAGCACCAGGATGTTCTCGCCGTCGTCGATCACCGTTTCCAGACCGCGTGACACGTCGTCGAGAACGGCCATCAGACCCGACGATTGGCGCAGCATGTCCAGCCCGCTGGTGTCCACATCCGGCGGGATGTGCTGCTCGGGATGAATTCCTTTGCCCAGCAATCGTTTCCACGAATCTTCGATGAGTTGCCGCGGCCGTGCGGGCCCCCGCACGCCCGACATCGTGGCGTCATAGACCTCCGCCAGGAGCATCGCGTAACGCCGCGGGTCGTCGCCGGGGGCGACCGCGGGCTCAGGCGTCGAGGGACCGGGCATCACCAACGATTGTGCGCCATGTCACAAGCCTGAGGCCAATCGACCTACCGATAGACCAGTCCGCCGTCGATGATCGGCGCCTGACCAGTCATGTAAGCCGCGTCGGGTCCGGCGAGGTAGGACACGAAGGCCGCGACGTCCTCGGGCGTCTCGGCGCGGCCCAGGGCGATGCCTCCGACGAACTGATCGAACGTCGCACCCACCTCGGCGCCGGTCAGGTCGGCGAACCGCTGATCGATCTCGACCCACATGTCCGTGCCGACCACACCCGGGCAGTAGGCGTTGACGGTGATTCCCGACGAGGCGTACTCCTTTGCCGCGGCCTGCGTGAGCGCCCGCACCGCGAACTTGCTGGCGCTGTACACGCCGAGCATGGCGAACCCGTCGTGACCTGCGATCGACGATGCGTTGATGATCCGCCCCGGCACGCCGAGCTCGACGAACTTGGCCGCAGCGGCCTGGATGCCCCACAGCACGCCGTTGACGTTGACGCCCCACACGCGTGCCGCGTCGTCGGGCGTCACCTCGGCGACCGGGCCCACCAGTGCGACGCCCGCGTTGTTGACCATGATGTCGAACCCGCCGAGTGCGGACTGCGCGTGTTCCACAGCCGCGAACACCGCGTCACGGTCGCTCACGTCGGCGACGAACGTCGTGGCCTTCGAACCGATCGCGGCGACCTCGTCGGCCACCGCGTCGATGCCGTCGGCCGTGACGTCGACCAGCGCGATGTCGGCGCCGTCCTGCGCCAGTCGCAGTGCGATACCCCGGCCGATCCCGCGGCCCGCGCCGGTGACCAGCGCGACCTTTCCTTGCAATGACATACGTTGTGCTCCTTTGCTTTTGGTTGTCCCGTCAGATGGCCGGGTCGATGAGGACCTTCATCTTGCGGCCCGCGTGCAGTGCCTCGAATCCCTCGTCGATCACGTCGTCGATGCCGATCGTGGTGACCCACCCCGTGGTGTCGTACACGCCGTCGGCCATCAGGGCGATCACCGCCTCGAAGTCGGCCGACGTGTAACACAGCGAGCCCTGGATACGGGACTCGTTCATCACGAGGTTCAGCAGCGGTGTGGTCAACGGCTTCTCGTAGATCGCGACACTGATGGTCGGCCGTCGCGAACCGACACTCGCGGTGGCGGCCTCGATCGCCGGCGCCACCCCGGCCGCGTCGAAGGCCGCATCGGCCCCACGCCCACCGGTCACGTCGGCGATGAACGCGGGCACGTCGACCTGCGTCGGATCCAGTGTCTGCGCACCGAGCGCCTCGATCGCGGCGCGCCGCGTCGGTGACGGTTCGGCGACGTACACCGACTCGAGTCCCTTGCCCCGCAAGGCGAACCACAACCCGATGCCGATGGGGCCGGCACCGAAGACCACCGCGGTGTCGCCCGCACCCACGTCGCCCAGGGTCGCCGCGTGGTACGCCACCGACATGGGTTCCACCAGCGCGCCGAGTTGCAGCGACACGTTGTCAGGCAGTTTGTGCAGCATGTCGACCGGCACGACGGTGTATTCGGCCATGCCGCCGTCGCACATCAGGCCGTGGAAACCGATCTGTTGGCACACGTTGTAGTTGCCTGCGCGGCACGGCGCGCAGTGGCCGCACCGGTAGATCGGTTCGATCGCCACGCGGTCGCCCGGGGCGAACCCGGTGACACCCGCACCGACATCGGTGATGGTGCCTGCGAACTCGTGCCCCATGGTCAGCGGCATGACCTGTCCGGTCAGCGGATGCGGTTCGGTGGGCACGAAGATCGGGCCCGCATAGTATTCATGCAGGTCAGTGCCACAAATTCCGTTGAACCCGACCTTCACCTTGACCGTGCCCGGTCCCGGTTGCGGTTCGGGGAGGTCAGCGATCTCCAGTTTGTTGGGTCCGTGATAGACGGCAGCTTTCATGCGCCTCAGTTAAGAGTGACCCACGACACATGCGACAGGGTTGCAGACCGTTGCACTGCAACCCCGTGCAACTCTTGTCACACCGTTTCACTCGGTGTGGTCTGGGACACATGACACAGACCACCGCCGCACCACTGGCAACCCTGTCACCGCAGGAACGCGTCGACGCCTGGCTGGCCGACTTCGAGTCGGCCCTGGCCGCCCGGGACATCGAGCGCGTCGTCTCGAAGTTCGCCGTCGACAGCTTCTGGCGCGATCTGGTTGCCTTCACCTGGAACATCAAGACCGTCGAGGGGCACGAGGGCATCGCGGACATGCTCTCCGCGCGACTCGCCGACACCGACCCATCGGGTTTCAAGACCACAGAACCGCCCACCGAGGACGTCGACGGCAACACCGTCATCACGTCGGCGTTCATCGAGTTCGAGACCGCGACCGGCCGCGGCAACGGACACTTGCGGCTGCGCAGCGACGACACCGGCGACCGCGCCTGGACGCTGCTGACCACGCTGCAGGAGCTCAAGGGCCACGAGGAGCCGAAAGGCCCCAAGCGGGTGCTGGGCGCCGTGCACGGCTCCGACCCCGACCGCCGGTCCTGGGCCGAGAAGCGCCTCGACGAGCAGCTGACGCTGGGCTACAGCGAGCAGCCGTACATCGTCGTCATCGGCGGCGGCCAGGGCGGCATCGCCCTCGGTGCGCGGCTGCGTCAGCTCGGTGTGCCCGCGATCGTCGTCGACAAGCACGAACGTCCCGGCGACCAGTGGCGCAAGCGCTACAAGTCACTGTGCCTGCACGATCCGGTGTGGTACGACCACCTGCCATATCTGCCGTTCCCGCCCAACTGGCCGGTGTTCGCGCCCAAGGACAAGATCGGCGACTGGCTGGAGTTCTACACCAAGGTCATGGAGGTGCCGTACTGGAGCTCCACGACGTGCCTCTCGGCGTCGTTCGACGAGAACGAAAAGCGTTGGACCGTCGAGGTGGATCGCAACGGCGAGAAGGTGACGCTGCGCCCGACGCAGCTGGTGCTCGCGACCGGCATGTCGGGTAAGCCGAACATCCCCACGCTGCCGGGCCAGGACATCTTCCGTGGCGACCAGCATCATTCGAGCCAGCATCCCGGCCCCGACCGCTACGTGGGCAAGCGTGCCGTGGTGATCGGTTCCAACAACTCCGCGCACGACATCTGCAAGGCGCTGGTGGAGAACGACGTCGACGTCACGATGGTGCAGCGGTCCTCGACACACATCGTCAAGTCCGATTCGCTCATGGATCTCGGCCTCGGCGATCTGTACTCCGAACGTGCCGTCGCGGCCGGGATGACCACGGAGAAGGCCGATCTCACGTTCGCCTCGCTGCCGTACCGCATCATGGCCGACTTCCAGAAGCCGATCTACGACGCGATCCGCGAGCGCGACAAGGAGTTCTACGCTCGCCTGGAGGCCGCCGGCTTCGAACTGGACTTCGGCGACGACGATTCGGGTCTGTTCATGAAGTACCTGCGCCGCGGCTCGGGCTACTACATCGACGTCGGCGCTTCGGATCTGATCGCCGACGGGACCATCAAGCTGGCGCACGGCCAGGTCGAGCGTCTCACCGAGGATTCGGTGATCCTGGCCGACGGCACCGAACTGCCTGCCGACGTCGTGGTCTACGCCACCGGGTTCGGTTCCATGAACGGCTGGGCCGCCGACCTGATCGGGCAGGACGTCGCGGACAAGGTCGGCAAGGTGTGGGGCCTGGGCTCCGGGACCACCAAGGATCCGGGTCCGTGGGAGGGCGAGCAGCGCAACATGTGGAAGCCCACCCAGCAGGAGAACCTGTGGTTCCACGGCGGTAACCTGCACCAATCACGCCACTACTCACTGTATTTGGCGTTGCAGCTCAAGGCCCGCTACGAGGGCATGGACACTCCCGTGTACGGCCTGCAGGAGGTGCACCACCTGAGCTGACGTTTTTCCGGCACACGGGCGCCAGGTATACAAGACGCATGCGACGACGCGTGCTGACGGTGTGCCTGGCGCTCGTCTTGTGTGTGGTGGTTGTTCTCGCGGGTGGTTACTGGCTGTCGAATTCGCGGACGTTCCAGGTGGCCGGCGCGTTGGTTCATCGCGTTTCGACGCCCGAGAAGGTCGTCGCGTTGACGCTCGACGACGGGCCCACCGACGCGACACGTGTGGTGTTGCGCACGCTGGCCGCCGCGCGGGTGCCCGCGACGTTCTACCTGACCGGGCGCGAACTCGAAGCCGCACCCGATCTGGGTGCGGCCATCGCGGCGGCCGGACACGAGATCGGCAATCACAGCTTCTCGCACCGGCGCATGGTGCTCATGTCATCGAAAACCGTTGCTTCCGAGCTGGAACGCACCGATGCCGCGATCCGCGCGACGGGCTACACCGGGCCCATCACTTTCCGGCCGCCGTACGGCAAGAAGCTCTGGTCGCTCCCCCGCTACCTTGCGGAGCATGACCGGATCTCGGTGACGTGGGATGTGGAACCCGACTCGGCGACCGAACCCACGGCCGACGAGATCGTCGCGCAGACCGTCGACCAGGTGCGCCCGGGTTCGATCATCCTGCTACATGCCATGTACGGCAGTCGCGGGCCGACGCGCGCGGCGCTGCCGCGGATCATCTCCGAATTGCAGTCAGCCGGATACCGTTTCGTCACGGTGTCGCAACTGATCGGGATGTCGTGAGCAGCGTGCTGCACGGTCTGCCGCCCATCGTCGGCGAGGCTCCTCGTGTCCTCATCCTCGGCAACATGCCCAGCGTGATGTCACTGGCCTCGAGCGAGTACTACGGCAATCCGCGCAATGCGTTCTGGCGCATCATGGGTTCTCTCTACGGGTTCGCTCCGGATGCTGCCTACTCCGAGCGGGTTTCGGCGGTGACGTCGCACGGCATTGCGGTGTGGGATGTACTGCGCTCGTGCCGGCGCGTCGGGAGCCTGGATTCGGCGGTGGAGCGCGACAGCATGGTGCCCAATGACTTTGCCGGGTTCTTCGCTGCGCATCCCTCGCTTGAGCGTGTGGTGTTCAACGGTGCTGCGGCTGAGGCGAATTATCGCCGTCTCGTCGGTGAGGTGCCCCTGCCTTATGTGCGGATGCCATCGACCAGCCCGGCACAGACCATGCGCTTCGAGGACAAGCTCTCGGCTTGGCGCGTGGAGCTGGAGAGGTGAGGCAAATCCTCATCCGAGCTCCGGAACAGTCCCATCAGGACATTCTCACTTGTCGGTGGGTGCTGGCATACTCGAACGCATGTTCGATGGAACGAGCGATGCGGGTCTGATCGACGCCATCGCCGAGGCCAAGCGGCAGGAGAACGCCGCCACGGCCCGTCGCCTGTTCGCGATCGGCGAGCTGGACACCCGCCGCGCCATCGACCTGGCCGAATGCAACTTCTGGCGCACCGACCCGTTCGAGGAGGTCTGCGCCGAAGTGTCCGCTGCGCTGCGGATCTCGCGCTCCCGGGCCAACTGGCAGGTCCACCTGGCCCGGGTGCTGCGTGACCGCATCCCCAAAGTCGCCGCGGTGTTCGCCCAAGGCGACATCGACTTTCGCATCGTCACCAAGATCGCCACCCGCACCGAACTGGTCGACCCTGCCGCCATGCCCGCCCTCGACGACGTGCTGGCCCGCCGCTGCCCCAACTGGATGCGCCTGTCCGAGCCCAAACTCGAAGAACGCATCGACCAGTGCATCCTGCGCCTGGACCCCGACGGCCAGCGCGTCACCAAACGATCCGAAGACAGCCGATACTTCACGGTCCAACCCGCCGACACCCCCGGCATGGCCAACGCCCAGGGCTATCTGCCCGCCCACGACGCCGCCGGGTTCGACAAACGCCTCGACGCCATCGCCGCCACCGTGTGCCCCAACGATCCCCGCACCCCCGATCAACGCCGCGCCGATGCCCTCGGAGCCTTGGGCCGCTACCGCGACACCCTGGACTGCCAATGCGGACGCGAAGACTGCACCGCGGTCGCCGAACGCGA
Organism: Mycolicibacterium smegmatis; assembly: GCF_001457595.1. GTDB lineage: Bacteria > Actinomycetota > Actinomycetes > Mycobacteriales > Mycobacteriaceae > Mycobacterium > Mycobacterium smegmatis. The sequence goes on from NZ_LN831039.1 coordinate 5,142,927, forward strand.
CGCGGTGAACAATGCGATGATCCACGTGCTGGCCGAGCAGTCCACCCTCGACGGCGGCAACGAACCCGGCTACCTGCCCGGCTTCGGCATGCTGCCCGCGCACATGGTGCGCGAGGTCGCCAAGACCGCCACCACCAAACCTGTCACCATCCCCAAAGACAAGGCCCAGTCGGGTTACCGCCCCAATGCCGAACTCACCGAGTTCATCCGCTGGAGAGATCTGACCTGCCGATTCCCCGGCTGTGACGCCCCGGCGATGGCCGCCGACATCGACCACACCCGCCCCTACCCGCAAGGGCCCACGCATCCGTCGAACACCAAGCTGTACTGCCGCACCCACCACCTGATCAAGACGTTCTACACCGGCCCCAACGGGTGGACCGACCGGCAACTCCCCGACGGCACCATCGAGTTCACCGCCCCCACCGGGCACATCTACACCACCGAACCCCAAGGCGCAGCCTTGTTCCCGGTCCTGGGCACCCCCACCGGCGAGCTCAACCTGCCACCCCAGCAAGACGAGCCGCACCCCAACCGCGGGGTGATGATGCCCAAACGCCGCCAAACCCGCGAACAAGACCGCGCCGACCGCATCAACGCCGAACGCCGCGAACGCGCCGAACTCAACGCCGAACAACAACGCCAACGCCAAGCCTGGCTCGCCGACAACTACGAACCGCCACCCTTCTGACCGAACCGCATTGCGTACTCCCCCGGCGTGCACCCCAACATGCCGCGGAAGTCATTGATGAAATGCGCCTGGTCGTACCAGCCGAGGCGCACCGCGAGATCGGCGAAATCCACACTGCCCGTGCTCTCGATCTCCAATGCCGCCTGCTGCAAGCGGTATCGGCACAACACCCATTTGACCGGCACACCCACATACCGCCGGAACACCCGCTGCGTCGTGCGCACGCTCCACGGCGAGTGCTCCATGACCTGCTCCACACGGTGCAGCGTGGGATCCTCGCGCATGCGCTCGAGCAGCGGCATCAACCTGGCGTACACCGGATCGGGATCGCCGGAGTAGTCACCGATAACCGCATCAAACCCCGACCGAACCACGGATACATCACATCCGAGATCGATTGGCCCACCGAACAAGTCGTCGTCAACCGGGACCACACGATCGGTGAGCTCACCGGCGTCGCGTCCGAACCGTGCGGTGAATCCGCCCGGATGGAAGCGCGCGCCGACCACAACACCGCGGGAGCTGATGGTGGTGCGAAACACCTGAGTCACCACGCCGTGCAGCAGTGTGTTGGGCAGCGGATGGCCATGGCGCGCAATGTCGTCGCCCCATTCGCGGGTGAGATGCACGGCCGGGAAGGTGATCACGGTGCTCTCGTGCGGACCCGCCTCGCGGCGGTCCCAGCGCACCGACCAGTAGTGCTCGACGAAACGGCCCGCCTCGGGTGACGGCGCCCACCGGGTGAGGTCGAATGCCGAGGCACTGCCAGGGCGACCGACGACGCCGCGCTCTGGCGCGTTTTTCCAAGCGGCCACGCACACCAGGCTACGAGACTGGCGGACATGAGTGTTCAACCGATCCCGGAGGGCTACACGAGCCTGACCCCATTCCTGTGCGTCCACCCCGCGGCCGAGGCTATTGCGTTCTACGAGAGCGTGTTCGGCGCGAAAACCGTGGAGCGGATGGACGGTCCCGACGGCACGGTCGCGCACGCCGAACTCGACTTCGGCAACGGCAGGCTGCAACTGGGCGACCCGCAGGAGGCGTTCGGCATCGCCGCGCCCGACACCGGTGCCCCGGCCACGCACTCGTTCGGGTTGTACTGCCCCGACGTCGACGACGTGGTGACGCGCGCCGAGAAGGCCGGCGCGACGGTGCGGGAACCCGCGCAGACGTTCGTCACGGGTGACCGGTTCGCGTCGATCCTCGACCCGTTCGGCCACCGCTGGACCGTGATGACGCGCGTGGAGAACCTCACCGCCGAGGAGCGCGAACAGCGTGTGGCCCAGTGGGCGGCGAGCAACAGCGGTTAACGTGGCGGGATGTCATGCGTGTTCTGTGCCATCGTCTCCGGTGACGCCCCAGCCATCCGCATCTACGAAGACGAGAACTTCCTGGGCATCCTCGACATCCGGCCGTTCACCCGCGGCCACACGCTGGTGATCCCGAAAACCCACACCGTCGACCTCACGGACACGCCGCCGGAGACGGTCGCCGGTATGGCGGCCGTCGGCCAGCGCATCGCGCGGGCCGCACGCGAATCGGGACTGCACGCCGACGGCAACAACATCGCGATCAACGACGGCAAGGCCGCGTTCCAGACGGTGTTCCACATCCACCTGCACGTGGTGCCCCGTCGCAACGGCGACAAGCTGTCGTTCGCCAAGGGCATGGTGATGCGCCGCGACCCCGACCGCGAGGAGTCCGGCAGGCTGCTGCGGGCGGCCCTGGCGCAACTGGACAGCGCCGAGCAGGATTGACCCATGAGTATGCCCTGGTGGGAGCGGTACATCGGTCTGCCGTTGCTGTTGCTGCACGACAAGGTCTACAAGGCCACCGATGGACGCATCGGACACCGCATCCCCGGCGGGCCGGCCACGCTGATCCTGCACACTGTCGGCGCCAAGACCGGTCAGCACCGCGCGAGTTCGCTCGCCTACGCGCGCGACGGTGACGACTACCTGGTGGTGGCGTCGAAAGGTGGCGAGCCGAAGGCGCCGGGTTGGTACCACAACCTCAAGGCCGACCCGAACGTCGAGATCAACGTCGGCCCCAAGCGTCTGCGTGCGACGGCCAGAGCCGTGTTCCCCGATGACCCGGATTTCCCGCGGCTGTGGGAGATCGTCAACAACATGCCGGGCAACAAGGACCGCTACATCGGTTACCAGAAACGCACGACGCGCCAGATCCCGGTGATCGTGCTGACGCCCGTGAGCTAGAAGAGTTCCTTCGCGAGCAGTTCCAGCGTGGTGTCGCGTGCGGTCGCGGTCCTCGGATCGGCGCCGCGGTGCGCCGACGCGACGGGGTTGATCATGACCTCGTCGACGTCGAACTCCTCGGCCAGTGCCCGCACCTGCTCGGCGGCCTCGGTGGGTGATCCGACCACGGCGCGGCGGCGCCCGTCGGCGACCACGGCGTCGCCCTGCGGCGTGAGGACCGTGGTCTGCGCGTCCTCCACCAGATCGAGCGCGTTGAGCGGCTGACCGGTGCGCAACCGGGCCATCATCTGCAGTTGCGGCAGCAGCAGCGCCTCGGCCTCCTCGGTGGTCTCGGCGACCACGGCGTTGACGGTCAGGAACGTCACGGGCTCAGGCGCGGCCTCGCTGGGCTGGAACTCTTCGCGGTAGATCGCGAGCGCCTCGGCGGTGCCGTGACCCGAGAAGTGGTGCGCGAACACGTACGGCAGGCCCTTGGCCGCCGCGAGATGCGCCGAGTACATCGACGAACCCAAGAGCCACAGCTGCGGCACCGAGGTCGCGTTGGGCGTGGCCTTGAGGATGTAGTTGTCCCGCAGCAGGTCTCGCGGCAGCGGGACCCGCACGCCGCGCGCACCCATGAGCGCGACGACGTCGTCGAGGTACTGGGGGAAGGCCTCGATGTCGCGGTCGTCGCGACCCGCGGCGCCGCGCAGTGCCAGCGAGGTGACGGGATCCGACCCGGGGGCACGCCCGATGCCCAGATCGATGCGCCCGGGATGGGCGGCCTCCAGGAGCGCGAACTGTTCGGCGACGGCCAGCGGCGCGTGATTGGGCAGCATCACCCCGCCCGACCCCAGCCGCAGCTGCGACGTGTGCGCGGCCAGGTGCGCGATCAGGACCGGCGGGCTGGTGGCCGCGACCGCGGGCATGTTGTGGTGTTCGGCGACCCAGAAGCGGTGGTATCCGAGCCGGTCAGCGGTCTGCGCGAGGTGCGTGGTGGCCGCCAGCGCGTCGGCTGTGGTCTGGTCGGTACGCACCGGGACGAGGTCGAGGACAGAAAGCCGCATGACACGGTCAACGTCATTGCCCGTCACGTTCGTTCCCGATCTGCTTGGCCAACTCGAATATGTCGTCGAGCATGTCCGGTGTGAGCCGTCCGGTGAAGGTGTTCTGCTGGCTGGGGTGGTAGCAGCCCAGCAGCGTGACGTCGCCGTATGCGGTGGTCAACGTCGCGGTCGCGCCGTGCCCGAACTTGGGCGCGGGTTTGGGGCGGTCGGCGATGAGTTCGAGCGCCGCACGCCACGCGAACCCGCCCAGCGCGACGATCACGGCGACCGACGGGCCCACCAGGCGCCACTCGGCGGCCAGCCACGGCGCGCACGTCGCACGCTCGGCCGGTTCCGGGGCGTTGCCGGGCGGGGCGCACCGCACGGCAGCCGCCATGCGGGTGTCGATCAGCCGCATGCCGTCGGCCGCGTCGACGCACACGGCCTGGTTCGCCAGGCCCGCGCGGTGCAGCGCCGCGAACAGGAAGTCACCGGAGCGGTCGCCGGTGAACACGCGGCCGGTACGGTTGGCACCCTGCGCGGCGGGAGCCAGCCCGGCGATGAGGATGCGCGGCGCCTCGGGACCGAATCCGGTTGCGGGCCTGCCCCAGTACGGCTGATCGGCGAACGACTTGCGTTTGGTGACCGCGACCTCTTCACGCCATGCCACCAGCCGCGGGCAGGCCCGGCACACCGAGATCATCGCGTCGAGGTCGTCGAGCGTCTTGGCCGAGGCCGCCAGCCGGCGCACCTGCGCCGGGGTCTTGGCCACGGGGGTCGACGGTGTGGCCGGGTCACCGGGCCACCCCGTGCCCGGCGGCACCGGCGACGGGAACAGCTGACCGGTGCGCGGATGCGGCAGAAGTTGCGGTGACACCCGTCCACTGTGCCCGAAAATCGGTCCCATGATCACCACCAGGAGCGGCCCACTGCTGCTCATCCTGTTCGCCGCGCTGATGGCCGGTGCGGGTAACGGCATCTCGATAGTCGCGTTCCCCTGGTTGGTGTTGCAGCGCAACGGATCCGCGGTCGACGCGTCGATCGTCGCGATGGCGGGCACGCTGCCACTGTTGGTCGCCACACTGATCGCCGGTGCCGCGGTCGACTATCTGGGCCGCAGGGGCCGATCAACGTCGCGGTGCTCGCGGTGCTCGCCGCTTTCGGTGCGTTCTTCGATCCGGCGGGGATGACGGCGCGCGAGACCATGCTGCCCGAGGCGGCCGGCCGCGCGGGGTGGACGCTGGACCACGCCAACTCGGTGTACGAGGCGGTGTTCAACCTCGCCTACATCGTGGGCCCCGGCGTGGGAGGTCTGTTGATCGCCACGGTCGGGGGCATCAACACGATGTGGGTGACCGCGGCCGCGTTCGTGTGCTCGATCGTGGCGATCTCGGTGTTGCGGCTGGAGGGTGCTGGCAGGCCCGACCGGGCGCAGCTGCCCGAAGGCGTGTGGGCCGGTGTGGTCGAGGGACTGCAATTCGTCTGGCGCACACCGGTTCTGCGCACGCTGGCCATCGTGGACCTGGTGGCGACGGGCCTGTACATGCCGATGGAGAGTGTGCTGTTCCCCAAGTACTTCACCGACCGCGACCAACCCGTCGAACTGGGCTGGGTGCTGATGGCGCTGAGCATCGGCGGTCTGGTGGGCGCCCTCGGGTACGCGGTGCTGTCGAAATACGTGAGCCGGCGCGCCACGATGCTCACCGCGGTGCTCACCCTGGGCGTCGCGATGACCGTGATCGCGTTCCTGCCGCCGCTGCCGTTGATCCTGGCGCTGTGCGCGGTGGTCGGCGTGATGGGATCGCTGGCCTACGCTGCGGGTCCGCTGGGGCTGATCCTGGCCGGTCCCCTGGCCGACGCGGCCGGTCTGCACGCGACGTTCCTGGCGTTGTCGGTGCCGATGCTGGTGCTGGGACTCGTCTCGGTCGGGATGCCCGCGCTTCGCGAACTGGACCGTGCCTAAACCCGCACACGCGGCGGCGCGAACGCCTTCGCGAGGCGCCTGACGGCGCGGGCATCGCCGTCGATGGTCAGCAGGCCCGCTGCCACCAGGTTCTCGACCTGACCGGGATCCATGGCGGCCGCGAGCACCTCGGCCGCGCCGGTCAGGGTGACGTCCACGTCGGCCTCGTCGTCGAGGGATTCGACTGTGTGCTCGTTGATCTCGACGGCCGCCTGCCCTTCGGGTGTCACCATGCGCACCGTCACGGGCGGGCCGGTGCGGTCGTCGCGGACATAGGCGCGCACCGCGCGGACGAGCCATTCGGGCCGCACAGTCTCCTTGCGGTCGCGGTTCGCCAGCAGGTGGCGGCCCCAGCGCGCGAAGGCGTTGATGACGTCCTCGAGCGCACGGCCGTCGGCGGTGAGTGCGTAGACCGTGGTGGCCGAGGGCCTGGGCATGGCTCGTTTGTGAACCAGGTTGTTGGCCTCCAGATCCCGCAGACGACCGGCCAGCACATCGGTCGCGATGGGGCTCAGCGCGCTCAGCAGATCGCCGTAGCGGCGCGGGCCGTCGAGCAGTTCGCGGACCACCAGCAGGGTCCACCGGTCGCCGACCAGGTCAAGGCTCTTGGCCAGCGCGCAGTACTGACCGTACGAACGTGACGCCATACCACCACTTTAATAGCTGATTGGTTTTTCCAATTTCGTACTTGTTTTTTCCAAGTAGCGGGTTTAGCGTCACGACATGACGCTCTCCGAACTCCTCGACGCGGCGACCGCGGAACTGCGGGCGTTCGCCGACGTGCTCGACGGCATCGAGCACCGACACCTGCCCACCCCATGCGCCGGATGGACCGTCCGCGACCTGGCGGCCCACGTGGCCGTCGGCGCCTACCGCAATGCCGAGGCCACCCACCGCGCCCGCATCGGATCCCTTTCGCCGCCAGGCGGACTCGAACTCGGCGACGCCGATCCCGTCACGGTCATCCGGCAGGCGAGCGACCACATGCACGCGGCGTTCGCCGCGACCGAGAACTGGCCGCCCATCCCCTTGCCGTTCGGCACCTACCCCGTCGACATCGCGCTGGGTTGCCTGATCATCGAATACGGCACGCACCTGGCCGACCTGAAAGCCGCGGCCGGACTTGTCGATTCAGCACTGTCCGAGGCGACCAGAGCGGCCCTGTTCGACTTCGGCGAGCGGTACCTGCTGCTGCAGGCCGAACCGCTGGACAGCGACCCGGTCACCCTCACGCTCGCGGCGCCTGCGAAGACCATGTCGATCACCTGGACCGGCGACGGTTGGGCCGAAGGCGCTCACTCCGACAATGAGCACCGCGTCGACGGCGACGACGAAACCATCGCGCGTCTGATGCTGCGCCGACTGCCCGACGAGGACTCGCTGGTGGCCGCAGCGATCCGCCCGCTGTAGAGGAACGTCCATGATCACAACCACTCTCGTCGGCATCGACGCGGTGCCCGCCTTCGAGCATTTGCTCGACATCCGCATCGCGTTCACCGACGTGCACATCTTCAACACGCCGACCGGCATGCGGCTGACCTACGTCATCGACCACGGCCGCTGCGTCGGCCCGCGCATCGCCGCGGACGTGCTGCCCGGCGGCGGGGACTGGGTGGTGTTCGGCTCCGACCGGGTCGCTCGACTGGACGTGCGCGCCACGCTGCGCACCGACGACGGCGCACTGATCCACCTCACCAACACCGGCCGCGTCCAGATGGACAAGCAGGCCTCCGACCGGTTGATGGCCGGTGAACTCATCGGCCACGAACAGATGCACGCGCGGTCCAGTCCGCTGTTCGAGACCGACGACGAGCGGTACCGCTGGCTCAATGCCACCCACACCGTGGCGCTTCACCAGCTGTCTCTTTCTGAGGTGCAGTATCGGGTCTTCGCCGTGCGGTGAACCTCGTAGCATCGAACCGTGACCAACGCCGCTCTCGCCGAACTCGTCACCGAACTCCCCGAAGGGACGGTGGTGACCGACCCCGACATCCTGGCCTCCTACCGGCAGGATCGCGCCGCCGATCCGAACGCGGGCATGCCGCTCGCGGTGGTCCGCCCCCACCGCACCGAAGAGGTGCAGGCCGTGATGCGTTGGGCCAGCGCCAACAAGGTTCCCGTCGTGCCGCGCGGTGCGGGCACCGGGCTCTCGGGTGGCGCGACCGCGATCGACGGCGGCCTTGTGCTCTCCACCGAGAAGATGCGCGACATCTCGGTCGACACGGTCACGCGCACCGCCGTCGTGCAGCCCGGGCTGCTCAACGCCGAGGTCAAGAAGGCCGTCGCCGAGCACGGCCTGTGGTACCCGCCGGATCCGTCGTCGTTCGAGATCTGCAGCATCGGCGGCAACATCGCCACCAACGCGGGCGGCCTGTGCTGCGTCAAATACGGCGTCACCACCGACTACGTGCTGGGCCTACAGGTGGTGCTGGCCGACGGCACCGCCGTGCGCCTCGGCGGACCCCGCCTCAAAGATGTCGCCGGGCTGAGCCTGACCAAACTGTTCGTCGGCAGCGAGGGCACCCTCGGCGTGGTCACCGAGGTGACGCTGCGCCTGCTGCCGCCGCAGAACTCGCCGTGCACCGTGGTCGCGACGTTCGATTCGGTCGAGGCGGCCGCGAACGCCGTCGTCACCATCACCGGCAAGATCCGGCCCTCGATGCTGGAGTTCATGGACTCGGTGGCGATCAATGCCGTCGAGGACAAGCTGAAGATGGGCCTGGACCGCAACGCCGCGGCGATGATGGTCGCCGCGTCCGACGATCGTGGCGCTGCGGGCGCAGACGACACCGAGTTCATGGCCCGCGTGTTCAGCGAGGCCGGGGCCACCGAGGTGTTCTCGACGTCGGATCCCGACGAGGGCGAGGCGTTCGTCGCGGCACGCCGTTTCGCGATCCCCGCCGTCGAGGCCAAGGGTTCGCTGCTGCTCGAGGACGTCGGCGTGCCGCTGCCCGCGCTGGCCGACCTGGTGAGCGGCGTGGAGAAGATCGCCGCGCAGCGCGAGGTGATGATCTCGGTGATCGCCCACGCCGGTGACGGCAACACGCATCCGCTGATCGTGTTCGATCCCGCCGACGAGGCCATGACGGCCCGTGCGCAGCTCGCGTTCGGCGAGATCATGGAACTCGCCGTGGGCCTGGGCGGCACCATCACCGGCGAGCACGGCGTCGGCCGGCTCAAGCGGCCGTGGCTGGCGAACCAGATCGGCCCGGACGCCATGGAACTCAATCACCGGATCAAGCGCGCGCTGGACCCGGACAACATCCTGAATCCGGGCGCGGCGATCTAGCCTGCGCCGAGCAGGAACAGCAGCCGGTCTGTTCGCCAGAAGATCAGTGCGGCGAACAGCATCGCGAACGCGACCGTCACCCCTGCCGCGGTGGCGGTGCGCCGCTCGCGTGGGGCATACACGAACGCCGATGCCACCAGCGCACCCGTGACCAGGCCGCCGATGTGGCCCTGCCAGCTGATCGCGGTTCCCAAAGCGGGGCCGACGAACGTGAACACCAGGTTGATCACGACGATCACGCCGATCGCGCGCACGTCGAGGTTGAGGTGGCGGGCCACCACGAAGATCGCGCCGAACAGGCCGAAGATGGCGCCCGACGCGCCTGCCGTCGCGGAGTTCAACGGCGAGAGCATGTACACCAGCACCGAGCCGCCGAGTCCGCTCAGTGCGTACAGCACGCCGAATCGCGTCAGCCCCAACCATTTTTCGAGGGGCGGGCCCACGACGTAGAGCGCCCACATGTTGAACAGCAGGTGCATCGCGCCGTAGTGCAGGAACATCGACGTGACCAGCCGGTAGTACTCGTCGTGCAGCGCGAGCGCCGGCGGCCACAGCGTCAGCCGCGATTCCAGGTCGCCTCCGGCGATCTGCAGCACGAACATCAGCACGTTGACCGCGATGAGCGTGTAGGTGAGCACCGGGGCACCCTCGCGGACCTTGCCGCCGAACCGGGTGCGCGGCTCCGGCACCGTGCGTGCGGCCGCGTTGACGCAGTCCACGCACTGGTGGCCGACGGCGGCCGTGCGCATGCACTCCGGGCAGATGAAGCGGTGGCAACGCGTGCAGCTGACGTAGGTCGGCCGGTCCGGATGCCGATAACACGTCGGGACCTGCGCAGGCGGTGGCGGCGGGTACGGGGTGCTCACCGCGCCGAGCCTAGTGCGCAACGTGGCATTGACACATCAGTGGCCTGTGTCATACGAATAAGACATGGGAGCTGATTTGTCTCACCCGGCCGTCGCGTTCGAGCTCGCGAACGCCGACACATGGGCCGACCCGTGGGACATGTACACCGCGCTGCGCGACCACGATCCCGTGCACCACGTCGTCCCGCCCGAACGCCCGCACCACGACTACTTCGTGCTGAGCCGCCACGCCGACATCTGGGCCGCCGCGCGCGATCACGAGACGTACTCGTCGGCGCAGGGGCTCACGGTCAACTACGGCGAGCTGGAGCTGATCGGCCTCGCGGACAATCCGCCGTTCGTCATGCAGGACCCGCCCACGCACACCGAGTTCCGCAAGCTCGTGTCGCGCGGGTTCACCCCGCGTCAGGTCGAGGCCGTCGAGCCGCAAGTCCGCGAGTTCGTGGTGGAACGTCTCGAACGGTTGCGCGCCGAAGGCGGCGGCGACATCGTCGCCGAATTGTTCAAGCCGTTGCCGTCGATGGTGGTCGCGCACTACCTGGGCGTGCCCGAGGCCGACCGTGCGCAGTTCGACGGCTGGACCGAGGCCATCGTCGCGGCCAACAGCGAGGCGGGCTCGGCCCTGGGCGCCGGTGACGCGGTGATGTCGATGACGGGTTACTTCGCCGAGCTCATCGAGCGGCGCCGCCGCGAACCGGGCGACGACACCATCTCGCATCTGGTGGCCGCCGGTGCCGACGATGAGGCGGTGGACGTGCTGTCCATCCTCGCGTTCACGTTCACGATGGTCACCGGCGGCAACGACACCACCACCGGAATGCTCGGCGGCGCAGTACAACTGCTGCAGCAGCATCCCGATCAGCGGCGTGTGCTCACCGACGATCCGGATCTGATCCCCGACGCCGTCGACGAGTTCCTGCGGCTCACCTCCCCCGTTCAGGGCCTGGCGCGCACCGCCACACGCGACGTCACGATCGGTGACACCACGATCCCGGCCGGGCGCAAGGTGTTGCTGCTGTACGGCTCGGGCAACCGGGACGAGCGCGAATTCGGCCCGGACGCCGCCCAACTCGACGTCCGCCGCAGGCCACGCAACATCCTGACGTTCAGCCACGGCGCACATTTCTGCCTCGGTGCGGCCGCCGCGCGCATGCAGTCGCGGGTGGCGCTGACCGAACTGCTCACGCGCTGCCCGGATTTCACGGTCGACCTCGACGCCGTGGTGTGGGCGGGCGGCAGCTACGTGCGTCGCCCGCTTTCGGTGCCGTTCCGAGCCGGTGCGTGATGGCGGACTGGCTGGCCGGGCGGCGCGGCGAGGTGGCGGCCGATCTGATCCTCGACGCGGCCGACGCACTGTTCGCGCGTAAGGACGCCGCGACCGTCGGCATGCACGAGATCGCCGCTGCCGCAGGATGTTCACGCGCGACGCTGTACCGGTACTTCGAGAACCGCGACGCCCTCTACACCGCCTACGTGCACCGCGAGGCACGTCGCGTCTACCAGGAGGTCAGCGATCAGGTTGTCGGCATCGGCGATCCGGCCGAGCGGCTCATGGAGGGCGTGATCACCGCGCTGCGGGCCGTGCGGTGCAGTCCGGCGCTGTCGTCGTGGTTCGCCGCAACCCAACGCCCGATCGGCGGCGAGATGGCCGAGCATTCCGAGGTGATCCGCGCGCTCGTCGAAGGGTTCGTGCGCTCTCTGGGCTCCCCCACCGACGCAGACGACGACGCCGCTGTGGGCCGCCGGGCGCGGTGGCTCGTGCGGGTCATGGTGTCGCTGCTGGTGTTTCCCGGAGTCGACGAGGCCGACGAGCGCACGATGCTGGCCGATTTCGTCGCACCGCTGGTGGTGGGCGCTCAGGCCGCCCAGTAGGCCTGCGCCTTTATCGAGCGGCGCGGGATGCCGTACCGCTCGCGGAACACACGGGCGACCGCGCGCGTCGTGCGGTTGTTGCACGCGACCCAGCCGAAGTGGCCGGCGGCGTCGAACGCCGATGATTCCACAGCCCGCACCAGATCCTCGTCGTCGCCGGCCACCCACGTGAGGTCGACGTCGCCCGCGACCGGCAGGTCACGGTCGTCGTCGTGGCGGGCCTCGAGGAACACCCGTGCGGGAATGTCGTCGTCGATGGCTTCGAGCAACGTGTTGATCGCGGGCAGTGACGCGGTGTCTCCGACGATCACGTAGCCGGCCGGACGCGGCTGCGGCAACTGGAAGTCGCCGCCGGGCACCGTCACCTGCAGGACGTCACCGGCCTTCGCGGCAGCGGCCCAACGGCTGGCCGGGCCCTCGTGCATCGCGAAGTCGATGTCGACCGTGCCCGCCGCGACGTCGGCGTTGAGCAGTGCGTAACCGCGCTGGTGCAGCTGCTGTCCGTCGGGGAACCAGCCGCGTACGCACATCGTCGGCTGCAGGCGCCGCTCGGCGAGCAGGGCCGGGGCCGAGAAGTGCAGACGCAGGTAGTGGCGTGTGAGCTCGGTCCGTCCGGTCACCGTCAACTCGTAGTCGCCGCCGAGCCACGACCGCTGTTCCATCTCCTGTCACCCCTTCAAGACGCTTACTAAGGTAAGCGTACCCTTACCCACAAGATCAGGAGCGGACGCGCGTGAACCTGTGCAGCAGCCACGAGGCCGGGATGGTGAACGCCATCGTCAGCACGAAAAGGTTGAACATCGAACCCGTGTAGACCGGCGACTGCAGGATCTCCACCATCACCAGTTCCATGATGATCAGGTGGATCAGGAAGATCTCGTAGGAGATCTCGCCAAGGAACACCATCGGCCGGCTCGCGAGAAACCGCGTGTACCAGCCCCGGTCCCCCAGCGCGGGCGGCGCCACCAGCAGCGCCGCGATCACCGCGTAGAACGCGGTCTTGAACAGGGCCTCACTGAGCTTGGCGGGTGACGTCGTGGGCTCGCCGGCGATCGGCGTCGACGCGATGAAGTAACACACCAGCGCCAGCGGCACACACACCATCGCGTAGCCGCGCACCTTCAACTGGCCCAGCACCGCGAGCATCATGCCCGCCACGAACCACGCCAGATACGTCGGCAACCACAGGCGCGCGCCGTCGGGCAGATCGGCGCCGTGATGGTGCACGATCACCAGCCACACCGGCGACACCGCGGCCGCGACCACCAGGCCCGTCATCAGCAGACCCGGACGCCACCGCCGCCGGCACAGCAGCACCAGCAGCACATAGGCCAAAAGCGGCAGCACCACGTAGAACGCGGCCTCCACGGCCAGGCTCCACATCTGCGTCAGCCCCTGGTGCAGGAACGAGTACAGGTAGTTGTCCGCATAGATCTGCGTCAGCGTGAGATTGCGGAACAAGCCCTCCCACGTGTGCCCGGGATTCGGGCCCGCCGTGCGGAAGTGGTAGACGAGGTAGGCGATCAGCACCGTGACGACGTACGCGGGCATGATGCGCCGCACCCGGTGCCACGCGTAGCGGCGCACCGACGGGGCGGGCGCACCCGTGGCGGCGGCCTTGACCCACGGCCGGAACAACAGGAACCCGCTGAGCACGAAGAAGATCGGCACGCCGATCTCGGCGCGCGACCACACCAGGCCCAGATAGCCCTGCGGGTACTTGCCCGTCGTGTACGCCGCGTGCGTCAGCACCACGAGCAGCGCAGCCAGCGCGCGGATCCCGGTGAGGGAACCCACGCGCTCAGGAGCGCCAACCGACTCCAGCCCGCCCTGCGCGGGATCCTGAACACTGCCCGAAAGCGTCACTTCACCTTCCGGTGTGGCTTGTACTTGCCCGAAGGCTTGCCCGCCCCTTCCCGTCGCGGTCCACGGTCAGGCTGCAGGTTGATCAACACCCCGGAGATGCGGGTGTTCTCAAGCGCTTTGAGCGTCTTCTTCGGCAGCTTCTCCGGCAACTCCACCAGCGAGTAGTCCAGGCGGATGGTGATATGGCCGAACTCGTTGCGGTGCAGTCCGCCCTCGTTGGCGATCGCGCCCACGATGTGGCCGGGGCCGACCTTGTGGCGCTTGCCGACGTCGATGCGGTAGGTCGCAAGGCCTTCGCGCGGCGGGCGCTCCTTGCGCGGACCCCGGTCGCCGCGGTCGTCGCGGTCGCGGTCACGGTCACGCCGCTTGTCCGGCGGCGGTTCGGTCATGAGGAACTCTTCGCCGTTGCGCGTCTGCACCGCGAGCGCCGCGGCGATGTCGGCCAGCGGCACGTTGCTCTCGCGCTCGTAGTCCTCGATGAGACGACGGAACAGGTCGATGCCCGGTGCGTTGAGCGAATCGCTGATCGAGTCGCGGAACTTCGCGACGCGCTGGGCATTGACGTCCTCGACGCTGGGCAGCTCGGCTTCGATGAGCTTGGACCGCGTGGCCTTCTCGATCGACTTGAGCAGGTGACGCTCACGCGGGGTCACGAACAGCACCGCGTGCCCCGACCGTCCGGCACGGCCCGTGCGGCCGATGCGGTGCACGTAGGACTCGGTGTCGTGAGGGATGTCGTAGTTGATGACGTGCGAGATCCGCTCCACGTCCAGACCACGCGCGGCGACGTCGGTCGCGATCAGGATGTCGATCGTGCCGTCCTTGAGCGCGGAGATGGTGCGTTCGCGCTGCGCCTGGTTGATGTCGCCGTTGATCGCGGCCGCGGCGAACCCGCGGGCCTTGAGACGGTCGGCGACCTCCTCGGTGGCCTGCTTGGTACGGACGAACACGATCATCGCGTCGCCCTCCTCGACCTCGAGGATGCGGGTCAGCGCGTCCATCTTGCGCGGGCCGGCCACCTGGATGAACCGCTGTGAGATGTTCTCGGCCGTGGCGGTTTTCGCCTTGACCGTGACCTCGACCGGATCGTGCAGGTACTTGGTGGTGATCTTGCGGATCGCCGCGGGCATGGTCGCCGAGAACAGCGCGACCTGCTTGTACTCGGGGGTGTCGGCGAGGATCCGCTCGACCTCCTCGGCGAAGCCCATGGTGAGCATCTCGTCGGCCTCGTCGAGCACCAGGTAGTCGAGCTTCGACAGGTCCAGCGTGCCGCGTTCGAGATGGTCGATCACGCGGCCGGGCGTGCCCACCACCACCTGCGCGCCGCGGCGCAGGCCGGACAGCTGCACGGTGTAGGACGAGCCGCCGTAGATCGGCAGCACGTTGACCTGGGGCAGGTGCGAGCCGTAGCGGCCGAAGGCCTCCGCGACCTGCAGCGCGAGCTCACGAGTCGGGGCCAGCACCAGGGCCTGGGTGTCCCTGCGCGACGTGTCGATCTTCGACAGGATCGGGATGGCGAACGCCGCGGTTTTGCCCGTACCGGTCTGGGCCAGGCCCACCACGTCGGAGCCCGCGAGCATGGGAGGAATGGTTGCGGCCTGGATCGCCGACGGCGATTCGTAGCCGACGTCGGTGACCGCCTGCAGCACGGCGGGGTGAATCTGCAGGTCGGCGAAAGTCGGTTCAGTAGGGGCCGAATCCGAGTTGGTTACCGGACTCGGATCCGGTTCTTGCGAGGTCATCGACTATGCAGTCTAGTGCCAATAGAGTGTTTCCCCCGCCGCCGCGCGCCTGACCGGGCCCCGAGGGTGTGCGAGGTAGGTTGCGCAACTGTGAAAAAGGTCGCCGGAGTCGTGCTCGCCACACTCGCGCTGGCCGGCTGCGGGGGCGGCGATTCGACGGTTTCGAAGACGCCGGGACCCACCGCGAGCCAGCCCGCGACGGCAGCACCTGAAACCACAGTCGCCGCCCCTGCGCCCACGTCGGCCGAACCCGATCCGTGCACGGTCAACCTGGCCGCACCGGAGATCGCGCGTGCGGTGTCCGAACTGCCGAGGGACCCGCGCAGCAACCAGGCGTGGAGCCCCGAGCCGATCGCGGGCAACTACAACGAGTGCGCGCAACTGTCGGCGGTGATCGTGCGGGCCAACACCAACGCCGAGAACCCCAACACCAGGGCCGTGCTGTTCCACCTGGGCAAGTTCATCCCCACGGGCGTGCCCGACACCTACGGGTTCAACGACATCGACAAGACGCAGAGCACGGGCGACACCGTGGCCCTGCAGTACTCCGGCGGGTTCCACGGGCTGCCCAGCACCGTGCGGTTCCGGTGGAACGGCAGCGGGGTCGAGCTGATGGGCAACGTCGGTTGAGGTGGGCTGAGGTGGGCTGAGGTGTCGGCCCGCTGCCCTACGCTGGCACCGTGTTCGTCACCGAGGACGGCGGTAGCGGACCGCGGGTGATCTACAGCGCGTCGGACCTCGCGGCCGCCGCGCGCTGTGAGTACGCGCTGCTGCGGGCGTTCGACGCCCAGCTGGGACGCGGACCGGCGGTGTCTTCGGAGGACGAACTTCTCAAGCGCACCGCGCAACTCGGCGGGGAGCACGAACAGCGGCATCTCGACGAGTTGCGCGAGGGCTCGGAGATCACGGTCATCGGGCGCCCGCGCTACACCGTGCCGGGCCTCACGGCCGCGGCCAACGCGACGCTCGCCGCGGTCACCCAGCGTGCACCGGTGATCTATCAGGCCGCGATGTTCGACGGGCGGTTCGCCGGGTTCGCGGATTTCCTGATCCTCTCCGACGGGCAGTACCGCCTGCGCGACACCAAGCTGGCCCGCTCGGTCAAGGTCGAGGCGCTGCTGCAGCTCGCGGCGTACAGCGAGACGCTGAGCGCCGCGGGCGTACCCGTCGCGCCGGAGGTCGAACTGGTGCTCGGCGACGGCGCCGTCGCCACCTACCCCGTCGACGAACTGCTGCCCGTGTACCGGCCGCGCCGCGCGGCGCTTGAGCACCTGCTCGACGCGCACCTGGCCTCCGGGGAACCGGTCAGCTGGGAGGACACCGAAATCCGCGCGTGCTTCCGCTGCCCCGAGTGCGAGGTCCAGGTGCGTGCGCACGACGACCTGCTGCTCGTCGCGGGTATGCGCACCAGCCAGCGCGCCCGGTTGATCGACGCGGGCATCACCACGGTCGCCGATCTCGCCGCGCGTCGCGACGACGAGCCGGTCGAGGGCCTGCACCCACGCATCGCGCAGGGGCTGACCGCGCAGGCGCGGTTGCAGCGCGCACCGCGGACCGGCAAGAAACCGCCGTACGAGGTGGTGGACCCGCAGCCGCTCATGTCGCTGCCCAACCCCGACCGCGGTGATCTGTTCTTCGACTTCGAGGGTGACCCGCTGTGGACCGACGACGGCGTGCAGTGGGGCCTGGAGTACATGTTCGGCGTGCTGGGCACCGCGCCGCGGGCCGACGAGGACTTCCACCCGCTGTGGGCCCACAACCGCCGCGAGGAGCGGCAGGCGCTGCGCGACTTCCTGGCGCTGGTGCGCAAACGCCGCAAGCGTCATCCGCACATGCACGTCTACCACTACGCGGCGTACGAGAAGACCGCGCTGCTGCGCCTGGCCGGGCGTTACGGCGAAGGCGAGGACGAGGTCGACGAACTGCTGCGCGCAGGTGTGCTGGTGGACCTGTATCCGCTGGTGCGCAAGAGCATTCGCGTGGGAACCGAGAACTACAGCCTGAAATCCCTTGAGCCGCTGTACATGGGTGCGCAGTTGCGTGACGGCGACGTCACCACCGCGACCGATTCCATCACGCAGTACGGGCTCTACTGCACGCTGCGCGCCGAGGGCCGCGACGACGAGGCCGCGCTGGTGCTCAAGGAGATCGAGGATTACAACCTCTACGACTGCGTGTCGACGCGCAAGCTGCGGGACTGGCTGATCAACCGGGCGATCGAGTGCAGCGTGCCGCCCCTTGGCGCGCAACCGGTCGGCCGCGACACCGCACCCGAACCCGAGGACCAGATCGCGCGCACGCTGCGCCGCTTCGTCGGCGACGACGAGCGCACCCCGCAGCAGCAGGCTGTCGCCATGATCGCGGCCGCGCGGGGCTACCACCGTCGCGAGGACAAGCCGTTCTGGTGGAGCCACTTCGACCGGCTCAACCACCCGGTCGAGGAATGGTCTGACGGCGCAGGCGTTTTCGTCGCCGACACCGCGCACGTCGAGGTCGACTGGCACACCCCGCCGCGGGCGCGCAAGCCCCAGCGGTGGGTGCGCCTCACCGGCGCCATGGCCGCCGGGGAACTCAGCCGCGAGATGTACGCGCTCTACGAGCCGCCGGCCCCCTCCGGCTTGACCGACGATCCCGAGCGCCGCGCGTTCGGGTCGGTCCAGGTGCTCGAGGCCGACGATGCGTCCGCACCCACCGAGGTGCTGATCTGCGAGCGGGAACCCAAGGAGGGCGGCACCTTTCACCAGTTGCCGTTCGCGCTGACGCCGGGCCCGCCCATCCGCACCACCGCGCTGCAGAATTCCATCGAGGCCACGGCCGCGCAGATCGCCGAAGGACTTCCCCGGCTACCCGGCAACGCCGTCGTCGACATCCTGCTGCGCAGGCCGCCGCGCACCCGCAGCGGCGGCCCGCTGCCACACGGCCAGGCAGCCAAGCACGAGCTGATCACCGCGGCACTGCTCGACCTCGACTCGTCCTACCTCGCGGTGCACGGTCCACCCGGCACGGGCAAGACATTCACGTCTGCGGCCGTGATCGCACGGCTGGTCAATCGACACCATTGGCGCATCGGCGTGGTCGCACAGGCACATGCCGTGGTGGAGAACCTTTTCCGCGACGTCATCGCCGCGGACGTGCCGGCCGACGCCGTGGCCAAGAAGCCCCATGGTGACAACGCGTGCTGGACCGAACTGAGCGAGAAGGAATATCCCGACTTCCTCGATCAGCACACCGGCACCGGCTGCGTGATCGGCGGCACCGCATGGGATTTCGCGAACCCGGTACGCATCCCGCCCGGCAGTCTGGATCTGCTGGTGGTCGAGGAGGCCGGCCAGTACAGCCTGGCCAACACCATCGCGGTCGCCCCCGCGGCGCACAACCTGCTGCTGCTGGGCGACCCGCAGCAGCTCCCCCAGGTCAGCCAGGGCACACATCCCGAACCCGTCGACACCTCGGCGCTGGGCTGGCTCGTGGACGGCCACCACACGCTGCCCGCCGAACTCGGCTACTTCCTGGACTGCTCGTACCGCATGCACCCCGCGGTGTGCGCGGCGGTGTCGCGGCTGTCCTACGACAACCGCCTGCGCTCGGTCGACGACGTCACCGCGGCGCGCCACCTCGACGGCCAGGAACCCGGCGTGCACGTACTGCTGGTCGACCACGACGGCAACGCCACCGACAGCCCGGAGGAGGCCCAGGTGATCGTCGCCGAGATCCGGCGACTGCTCGGCGCGGCCTGGACCGACGAGCGCGGCACCGTGCCGCTGGGCCAGGACCACGTGCTGGTGGTGACGCCGTACAACGCACAGGTGGTGACGATGCGCCGGTATCTCGACGCGGCCGGTCTCACCGACGTGCGTGTGGGCACGGTGGACAAGTTCCAGGGCCAGCAGGCGCCCGTGGTGTTCATCTCGATGGTGGCGTCCTCGGTCGACGATGTGCCGCGCGGGATCTCGTTCCTGCTCAACCGCAATCGCCTCAACGTCGCGGTGAGCCGCGCCAAGTACGCCGCGGTGATCGTGCGGTCGGCCGCGCTCACCGAATACCTGCCCTCGACCCCGGCCGGTGTCGTGGAACTCGGCGCGTTCTTGGCCCTACCCGATGCCCTACCCGGCGCCCTGAACACCGTGTGATAGACCCCCTTGCGTGGCTGAAGCGCTCACCGAACGGCTCGCGCACATCGTCGGCGCGGGTCACGTCAGCACCGATCCCGATGTGCTGGCGGCGCGGTCGGTCGACCACACCGGACGCTATCGAGGACGGGCTTGCGCGCTGGTCCGCCCCGGGACAGGCGACCAGGTCGCCGCGGTGCTGCGCGCGTGCCGCGACGCCGGGGCGTACGTCACGGTGCAGGGTGGCCGCACGTCACTGGTCGCGGGCACCGTGCCCGAGCACGACGACGTGCTGCTGTCGACCGAGCGGCTCACCACCATCGGCGGCGTCGACACCGTCGAGCGCCGCATCAGCGTCGGCGCGGGCGTGACGCTCGCGGCCGTACAGAAGACCGCCGCGGCCGCGGGCCTGGTGTTCGGCGTCGACCTCGCGGCACGGGATTCGGCCACCGTGGGCGGCATGGCCTCGACCAACGCGGGCGGCCTGCGCACCGTGCGGTACGGCAACATGGGCGAGCAGGTCCTGGGCCTCGACATCGCGCTGCCCGACGGGTCGGTGGTGCACCGGCACAGCCAGGTACGCCGCGACAACACCGGATACGACCTCACGTCGCTGTTCGTCGGCGCCGAGGGCACACTCGGGGTGATCACGGCGCTGGACCTGCGGCTGTATCCCGTCCCGACGCACCGCGCCACTGCCGTGTGCGGTTTCGCCGATCTGGACGCCCTGGTCGAAACCGGAAGGCGGTTCCGGGATCTCGACGGCATCGCGGCGCTCGAGTTGATCGACGCGCGTGCGGGCAGGCTGGCCGCTGAACACCTCGGCGTCCCCGTCCCGGTCGCCGGATCATGGCTGCTGCTCATCGAACTCGCCGGTGACACCGACCAGACCGAGCGACTCGCCGACGCGCTCACCGATGCGCAGGTGTGCGACGAACCCGCGGTCGGCATCGACATCGGCGCGCAGCAGCGGCTGTGGAACGTACGCGAATCGCTCGCCGAGGTGGTGGGCCTGTTCGGACCGCCGCTGAAATTCGATGTGTCGCTGCCCCTTTCGGCCATCGCCGGGTTCGCCGAATCCGCGGGCAAGCTGGTCGCCGAACACGCGCCGGACGCGATCCCGGTGTTGTTCGGCCACATCGGCGAGGGCAACCTGCACCTCAACGTGCTGCGCTGCGCGCTGGACACCGAGCCCGCGCTGTACGCGGCCATGATGGCGCTGATCGCCGACTGCGGCGGCAACGTCAGCTCCGAACACGGTGTCGGCACCCGCAAGCGCGACTACGTCGCGATGTCGCGCACCCCCGCCGACATCGCCGCGATGCGCGCGGTCAAGGCCGCGTTGGATCCGCGGGGTTACCTGAACCCCGCGGTGCTGTTCGGTCAGTGAGCGAGGGTCACCGGCGCTGCGGACCGCGACCGGGCAGCGGATCCTCCGGCGGCGCGTCCTGCATCAACCGGTCGAGGATGTGCTGCCACCGGTCGTCCTGCGGATCGGTGGGCGGATCCTCGGGCGGGTCGCTGCTCAGGATGATCTCGATGTACTCATCGTCGTCGGGATAGTCGCCCGCGTGCTCCGGTTCGGGATGCCCCGCCGCGCGGTTGCTGCCGAAGCCCAGCAGGAACAGCGCGGCCACCACACCGAACAGCGCGATGAACGCAGGCAGCAGCATGGCCTGCGACATCGCGGCCGAGAACGGTTCACGCAGGAACTCGGGAAGCTGCTCCACCGCGCCCCCCGCTTCGCCCGCGGGTGCCGCGTCCTGCATGCCAGGAACCTCGTCGGTGATGCGCCACGTCATGAACGCCGCGATCCCCGCACTGCCCAGCACCGAGCCGACCTGCCGCGTCGTGTTGTAGACGCCCGATCCGGCGCCGGCCAGATCGGGCGGCAGGTGCCGCGTGGCCGTGGCCGCAAGCGGTGACCAGATGAACGCCATGCCGATGCCCATGAGCAGTTGCGGCAGCAGCAGCCGCCAGATCGGCGTCGTGGGCGCCATCTCGATCGACAGCCAGGTCAGCCCGATCGCCATGGCCGAGAAGCCGAAGCCGATCACGGGCATGGGGTGCACGCGGTCGACGATGCGCCCGACGAACGGTGCCAGCACGCCGCTTGCGATCGCGGTCGGCGCGGTGACCAACGCCGACCGGATGGGCGACAGACCGCACACGGTCTGCAGATAGAACATCAGCGGCAGGATCATCGCGGTGACCGCGAACCCGATGACGGCGACGCCGATGTTGGCGAGCGTGAAGTCGCGGTCGGCGAAGACCCGCAGCGGGATGAGCGGTTCGCGCGTGTTCACCGACTGCCAGAAGAAGAACGCGGCCATGACCCCGACACCCAGCGTCGCGGTGCCCCACACCCACGGCGCCCAATCCTTCGACTGCCCCTCCTGCAGCGCGAACACGATCAGGAACATGCCGACCGCGGACAGCACGATGCCCGGGATGTCGAAGTGGTGCCGCGTGGTCGGCAGCGTCGGCACCAGCCACACCGCGAGTGCGATGCCCACGATGCCGACGGGCACGTTGACGAAGAAGATCCACTGCCAGCCCAGTCCGCCCACCAGCACACCGCCGGCCAGCGGGCCCACGAGTGTCGCGACGCCCGCCGTGGCTCCCCACACGCTCATCGCGACACCGCGCCGGTTGGCCGGGAAGATGCGCGTGATCGCCGACAGCGTCTGCGGCGTCAGCAGCGCCGCGCCGATACCCTGTACGACGCGCGCGGCGATCAGCATCTCGATGCTGCCCGCCAGACCGCACCACAGCGAGGCCGCGGTGAAGACACCCAGACCCAGCAGGTAGAGGTTCTTGGGCCCGTACATGTCCCCGAGCCGGCCCGTGACGAGCAGCGGTACCGCGTATGCCAGCAGATACGCGCTGGTCACCCAGATCACGCCGTCGTAGTCGGCACCGAGTTCCACCATGATCGTCGGGTTCGCGACCGAGACGATCGTCGCGTCGACCAGGATCATGAAGAACCCGAACATCATGGCCCACAGCGCATTCCACGGATTCCCCGTACCGTCCTGCGGGCGCAGTGCACCCACTCGGCTGGGGAGCAGGCCCGCGATGCGGGCGTTCAGCGATGAAGGCATGACAAGTCGGTGGTGAATCGGGATTCTCGGGGCGCAGCCGACGCTACGGACCCGCCCCTATCCAAACAAGTCCGCCCGTTCGCGGACCGGTCAGGCCGGTTCGGCCACCGCCTCGGCAACCACATCATCGGAGCCGGGGCCGTCCTCGTTACCGTCGTGGGTCTCGTCATCGGCGTGGCTGCCGCCGACGAGGAGCAACGCCACGAGCGCGATGGCCATACCGGCGGTCATCACACCCGAGAGCGCCAGCGCGCCGTTGCCCAGCGCCCCGACCAGCGGGGCCACCAGCGCGCCGATGCCGAACTGCGCGGCCCCCAGCAGGGCGGCCGCGGTGCCCGCGGCCTCGGAATGCCGTGACAACGCCACCGCGGGCGCGTTGGGGATCACGAAGCCCATGGCCGTGAGGATGGCCATGACCGGCACCAGGAACCCGATGAGTCCCCCGACGTCGGCGATCGTCAGACCGACGAACACCGCGCCCACCACGGTCGCCGACGCCAGCGCGGCCACCGTGATGGCCTGCGGGGTGAAACGCCGCAGCAGCACGACGTTGAACTGCGTCGACCCGATCAGCGCGACCGCGCCCGCGGCGAACACCGCCGCGAACATCTGCTGGTCCAGGCCGTAGCGGCCCTGCAGCACGAACGGGGCCGCCGAGATGTAGGCGAACAGCCCGGACATGCCCAGCGCGGCGACCAGCACCAGGATCACGAAGCGTGCGTCGTGCAGCAGCCGGCCGTAGGTCCGCATGATGCCGCCCACCTTGAGCGGACGGCGGTGCGACGTCGGCAGCGTCTCGGGCAGCGCCAGCGCCGCCATGACGAGCAACAGACCGGCCAGGATCACCAGGGCGACGAACACCCAGTGCCACGAAGCCTTCAGCAACACCGCGGCGCCCAGCGAGGGCGCGAGTACGGGCGCCACGCCCAGCACCAGCATGAGCCGCGACATCACGGTCGCGGCGGTGTTGCCGGAGTAGAGGTCGCCGACGACGGCGATCGCGACCACCGCGGCCGCGGACGCACCCATGCCCTGCAGCCCGCGCGCGATGCCCAGCACGGCGATGTTGGGCGCCAGGAAGCACAGCACCGACGCCGCCATGTGCAGCACGATGCCCGCCAACAGCGGACGGCGCCTGCCGAGCGAATCCGACAGCGACCCGACCACCAACTGGCCCAGCGCCAGGCCCGCCAGGGTCCCGGTCAGGGTCAGCTGTGCGACCGAAGACGAGACCGACAGTTCCTCGCCGATCTTCGGCAACGCCGGAAGGTACATGTCGATGGTGAGAGGGCCCAGAGTGATCAACGCACCGAGCACCAAGATCATCCGAGTGCGACTCGGCACGCCCGCTGTATTTCTCTGGTCCACGTCGGGCGATGATGCCATGAAAGTTATTAGCCCGTCATATCAATATTTTCTTCCCGAACCCTCGTGATCGGGGTCACGCCCGGGCACGCGCGGGAATCTCCGTTCGTTAACTGTGTGCTGCGCCAGGGCTAGCCTGGACAGTCGAGTCAGCATTGCGACGTGGGGAGGCCCGCATGGTGTTCGGTCGGTCGAAGAGCAAAAACCTGCCTGCGACTGTCGAGGGCGCGAACGGCCTCTCCGACGATCCCGGCACTGCCGCCAAGGTGCTCTCGCACATCATCGAGAGCAGCACACGCGTGCAGGCCCCCGCGGTGCGGGCCTACGTGGAACGGCTGCGCAGCCAGCAGCCGGACGCCACACCCGCCCAGATCGTCAGCAGGCTGGAGAAGCACTACCTGGCCGCGGTGATGGCCAGCGGCGCGGCGGTCGGATCGGCCGCGGCGTTCCCGGGGATCGGCACGCTGGCGGCCCTGTCGGCCGTCGCGGGCGAGACCGTGGTGTTCCTCGAGGCCACCTCGGTGTTCGTGCTCGCGGTCGCCGAGGTGCACGGTATCCCCGCCGACCACCGCGAACGGCGCCGTGCGCTGGTGCTTTCCGTGCTGGTCGGCGAGGACAGCAAACGCGCGCTGGCCGACCTGCTCGGGACCGGGCGCACGAGCGGCGCATGGCTGTCCGACGGCGCAGCAACGCTGCCCCTGCCCGCGGTGTCGCAGCTGAACTCCCGGCTGGTCAGGTACTTCGTGAAGCGGTATACGCTCAAGCGCGGCGCCATGGCCTTCGGCAAGCTGCTGCCGGTGGGCATCGGCGCGCTCATCGGCGGAGTCGGCAACCGCATGATGGGTAAGAAGATCGTCGCCAACGCCGCCAAGGCGTTCGGCGCACCCCCGCCGCGGTGGCCGGCAACGTTGCATGTGCTGCCGTCCGCTCAGACCTGATCAGATATGCGGTGCCGTGGTCGGCGCGCGCATGGGCGCGATAGCCTTAAGCGGGGGTCGAGCGGGTCAACCACCAAGAAGACGGAAAACAAGCGGCAAGCTCACTTGTCACGGCTTGCCGGACACAAGAATCGAGGCGAGTGTCTGCCGTGAGCAGTTCACCTTCACCATTCGGACAGAACGAGTGGCTGGTCGAGGAGATGTATCGCAAATTCCGCGATGACCCCTCCTCGGTGGATCCCAGTTGGCATGAATTTCTGGTCGATTACTCCCCCGAGCCCACCACCGACAGTGCCTCCAACGGGCGCACCACCACCGCGGCTCCCGTGACGCCGCCGACTCCGGCGCCTGCGCCCGCGCCCGAGCCCAAGGCCGCGCCCAAGCCCGCCGCGAAGACCGAGGCCAAGCCCGCCGCCAAGCCGGCGAAGTCGGCCACCCCGGCCGAGGGCGACGAATCGCAGATCCTGCGCGGCGCCGCGGCAGCGGTGGTCAAGAACATGAACGCCTCACTGGAGGTGCCGACCGCGACGAGCGTGCGCGCCATCCCGGCGAAGCTGATGATCGACAACCGCGTCGTCATCAACAACCACCTCAAGCGCACGCGCGGCGGCAAGATCAGCTTCACCCACCTGCTGGGCTACGCGATCGTGCAGGCGGTCAAGAAGTTCCCGAACATGAACCGCCACTTCGCGGTCGTCGACGGCAAGCCCACCGCGATCACGCCCGCCCACACCAACCTGGGCCTCGCGATCGACCTGCAGGGCAAGGACGGCAACCGCTCGCTCGTTGTCGCGGCGATCAAGCGTTGCGAGACAATGCGATTCGGCCAGTTCATCGCCGCATACGAGGACATCGTACGTCGCGCGCGTGACGGCAAGCTCACCGCCGAGGACTTCTCCGGCGTCACCATCTCTCTCACCAATCCCGGCACTCTGGGCACCGTCCACTCGGTGCCCAGACTCATGCAGGGACAGGGTGCGATCATCGGCGCGGGCGCCATGGAGTACCCCGCCGAGTTCCAGGGCGCCAGCGAGGAGCGCATCGCCGACCTGGGCATCGGCAAGCTGATCACACTGACGTCGACCTACGACCACCGCATCATCCAGGGTGCGGAGTCCGGCGACTTCCTGCGCACCATCCACCAGCTGCTGCTCGACGACGACTTCTTCGACGAGATCTTCCGCGAGCTGGGCATCCCGTACGAGCCCGTGCGCTGGCGCACCGACAACCCTGACTCGATCGAGGACAAGAACGCGCGCGTCATCGAGCTCATCGCGGCGTACCGCAACCGCGGTCACCTGATGGCCGACATCGATCCGCTGCGCCTGGACAACACCCGGTTCCGCAGCCACCCGGACCTCGACGTCAACAGCCACGGCCTGACCCTGTGGGACCTCGACCGCGAGTTCAAGGTCGACGGGTTCGCCGGTGTGCAGCGCAAGAAGCTGCGCGACATCCTCTCGGTGCTGCGCGACGCGTACTGCCGCCACGTCGGTGTCGAGTACACCCACATCCTCGAACCCGAGCAGCAGCGCTGGATCCAGGAACGCGTCGAGACCAAGCACGACAAGCCGACGGTCGCCGAGCAGAAGTACATCCTGTCCAAGCTCAACGCCGCCGAGGCCTTCGAGACCTTCCTGCAGACCAAATACGTTGGGCAGAAACGCTTCTCGCTCGAAGGCGCCGAGACCGTCATCCCGATGATGGACGCCGTGATCGACCAGTGCGCCGAGCACGGTCTCGACGAGGTGGTCATCGCGATGCCGCACCGCGGCCGCCTCAACGTGCTCGCCAACATCGTCGGCAAGCCCTACAGCCAGATCTTCAGCGAATTCGAGGGCAACCTCAACCCGTCGCAGGCGCACGGCTCCGGCGACGTGAAGTACCACCTGGGCGCCACCGGCACCTACATCCAGATGTTCGGCGACAACGACATCGAGGTGTCGCTGACCGCCAACCCCAGCCACCTCGAAGCCGTCGACCCGGTGCTCGAAGGTCTGGTGCGCGCCAAGCAGGACCTGCTCGACACGGGCGAGGAGGGCTCCGACAACCGGTTCTCCGTCGTGCCGTTGATGCTGCACGGCGACGCAGCGTTCGCGGGCCAGGGCGTGGTGGCCGAGACGCTCAACCTCGCGCTGCTGCGCGGCTACCGCACGGGCGGCACGATCCACATCGTCGTGAACAACCAGATCGGGTTCACCACGGCGCCCACGGATTCGCGCTCCAGCGAGTACTGCACCGACGTGGCCAAGATGATCGGCGCGCCGATCTTCCACGTCAACGGCGACGATCCCGAGGCGTGCGCCTGGGTGGCGCGCCTGGCCGTCGACTTCCGGCAGGCGTTCAAGAAGGACGTCGTCATCGACATGCTGTGCTACCGCCGCCGCGGCCACAACGAGGGCGACGACCCGTCGATGACGCAGCCCTACATGTACGACGTCATCGACACCAAGCGCGGCTCCCGCAAGGCCTACACCGAGGCCCTGATCGGCCGCGGTGACATCTCGATGAAAGAGGCCGAGGACGCCCTGCGCGACTACCAGGGCCAGCTCGAGCGGGTGTTCAACGAGGTCCGCGAGCTTGAGAAACACGAGATCGAGCCCAGTGAGTCCGTCGAGGCCGACCAGCAGATCCCGAGCAAGCTCGCCACGGCCGTCGACAAGGCGATGCTGCAGCGCATCGGCGATGCGCACCTCGCGCTGCCCGAGGGCTTCACGGTGCACCCGCGTGTGCGGCCGGTGCTGGAGAAGCGCCGCGAGATGGCCTACGAGGGCCGCATCGACTGGGCGTTCGCCGAGCTGCTCGCGCTCGGCTCGCTCATAGCCGAGGGCAAGCTCGTGCGGCTTTCGGGTCAGGACACGCAGCGCGGCACGTTCACACAGCGCCACGCGGTTATCGTCGACCGCAAGACCGGCGAGGAGTTCACGCCGCTGCAGCTGTTGGCCACCAACCCCGACGGCACACCCACCGGCGGCAAGTTCCTGGTGTACAACTCCGCGCTGAGCGAGTTCGCCGCGGTGGGCTTCGAGTACGGCTACTCGGTGGGCAACCCCGACGCCATGGTGCTGTGGGAGGCGCAGTTCGGCGACTTCGTCAACGGCGCGCAGTCGATCATCGACGAGTTCATCAGCTCGGGCGAGGCCAAGTGGGGTCAGCTGTCCGATGTCGTGCTGCTGCTGCCGCACGGCCACGAGGGCCAGGGCCCCGACCACACCTCGGGACGCATCGAGCGCTTCCTGCAGCTGTGGGCCGAGGGTTCGATGACCATCGCCATGCCGTCGACGCCGGCGAACTACTTCCACCTGCTGCGCAGGCACGGCAAGGACGGCATCCAGCGTCCGCTGATCGTGTTCACGCCCAAGTCGATGCTGCGCAACAAGGCCGCCGTCAGCGACATCCGCGACTTCACCGAGAGCAAGTTCCGCTCGGTGCTCGAGGAGCCGATGTACACCGACGGTGAAGGCGACCGCAACAAGGTCACGCGCCTGCTGCTGACCAGCGGCAAGATCTACTACGAGCTTGCCGCGCGCAAGGCCAAGGAGAACCGCGAGGACGTCGCGATCGTGCGTATCGAGCAGCTCGCGCCGCTGCCGCGGCGCAGGCTCGCCGAGACGCTCGACCGGTACCCGAACGTCAAGGAGAAGTTCTGGGTGCAGGAGGAGCCGGCCAACCAGGGCGCATGGCCGTCCTTCGGGTTGACGCTCCCCGAGATCCTCCCGGACCACTTCACGGGCCTCAAGCGCATCTCGCGGCGCGCCATGTCGGCGCCGTCGTCGGGTTCGTCGAAGGTGCACGCTGTCGAGCAGCAGGAGATCCTCGACACAGCGTTCGGCTGACCTGGGGCGACTTCGAATCACCCCGCGCGTAAACCTGGGCACCCTGGTTGGTTTCGATTAACCAACTAGGGTGCCTATTTCTTGGATCGCCCGCGCATGACCGTAACCGCAGACCTGGTCGACGAACAGCCGAACACACCTGACGAGAAAAAGACGGTCAGGACCGCCGTTCTGGCGAGCGTGGTCGGCACGACGATCGAGTGGTACGACTTCTTCCTGTACGCGACGGCCGCGAGCCTGGTGTTCAACCACGCGTTCTTCCCCGACCAGAGTTCGTTCGTCGGGACGATGCTCGCGTTCGCGACGTTCGCCGTGGGCTTCGTGGTGCGTCCCATCGGCGGCTTCGTGTTCGGCCACGTCGGCGACCGCATCGGGCGCAAGAAGACGCTCGCGCTGACCATGCTGCTGATGGGTGTGGCCACCGCGCTCATGGGCTTCCTGCCGACGGCCGCGCAGATCGGCGTGCTCGCACCGATTTTGCTGCTGGTCCTGCGCATCGTGCAGGGCTTCGCGCTGGGCGGCGAATGGGCGGGTGCGGTGCTGCTGGCCGTCGAACACAGCCCGCGCAACCGCCGCGGCCTGTTCGGCAGCATCCCGCAGGTCGGTCTCGCGCTGGGTCTGGCGCTGGGCACCGCGGTGTTCGTGGTGCTGCAGGTGGCGCTGACGCCCGAGGCGTTCCTGTCCTACGGCTGGCGCATCGCGTTCCTGGTGAGCATCGTGCTGGTGATCTTCGGGGTGGTGGTGCGCTTCCGCGTCGCCGAGACCCCGGCCTTCGAGCAGGTTCAGCGCGAGGACGACCGTGCCGCGGTGCCGGTGCGCGAAGTGTTCAGGCCGCCCGTGCTGCGCTCGACCATCCTGGGCCTGTTGTCGCGCTGGGGTGAGGGTGCGGCGTTCAACACCTGGGGCGTCTTCACCATCGCGTACGCGACGACGACGCTGGGGCTCGACAAGGTCGCGGTGCTGATCGTCGTGACCGTGGCCGCGCTGCTCATGGCGGTCCTGCTGCCGGTTTCGGGCGCGCTCGCCGACCGGTTCAGCCCGCGCACGGTGTATGCCGCAGGCATCGCGGCGTACGGCGTGATCGTGTTCCCCGCATTCGCGCTGTTCAACACGGGCAGCATCGCGGCGTACGCGGTCGGAATGATCCTGGCGTTCGGCGTGATCCATGCGCTGTTCTACGGCGCGCAGGGCACGCTGTACGCCTCACTGTTCCCCACCCGCAGCCGCTACACGGGCCTGTCGACGGTGTACCAACTCTCGGGCGTGTACGCCTCGGGCCTGACGCCGCTGATCCTGACCTCGCTGATCGCCGCGGGCGGCGGCAAGCCCTGGTACGCGTGCGGATATCTGGTGGCCACCGCGGTCATCAGCGTCGTCGCCACGCTGCTGCTGCGCCCCGAGCACTAATCGGCCGTCAGCACCAGCGGTCCGTCGGCCGTGATCGCCACGGTGTTCTCGGTGTGTGCGGTGCGTGAACCGTCGGCCGAGCGGATGGTCCACCCGTCGCGGTCGAACCTGATGCGGTCGGTGGTGCGGGCGAACCACGGTTCCAGCGCGAGTGTCATGCCGTCGCGCAACCGCATGCCGCGTCCGGGCCTGCCCCGGTTGGGCACATGTGGATCCTCGTGCATGGTGCGCCCCAGACCGTGCCCGCCGAACTCGAGGTTGACCGGGTAGCCGTAGTCGTCCGCCACGGCGCCGATCGCCGCGGAGATGTCGCCGAGACGGTTTCCCGGCACCGCGGCCGCCGTCGCCGCCGCGAGTGCGTCACGCGTCGCCTGCACGAGGCGTTCATCCTCGGCGTCGGGGGTCCCGACGATCACGGTGCGCGCCGCGTCGGCGACCCAACCGTCGATCGAGACCGCGAAGTCCAGGCTCAGCACGTCACCGTCGCGCAGCACGTAGCTGTGCGGAAGGCCGTGCAGCACAGCGTCGTTCACCGACAGGCAGATCACGTTGCGGAACGGGCCCGACCCGAACGACGGGTGGTAGTCCCAGTAGCAGGACGTCGCGCCACGCTCGGCGATCATGTCGCGCGCGCGGTGTTCGAGGTCCAGCAGGTTGACGCCGACGGCCGCCATCTCGCTGAGTTCGCGGAGCACCTCGGCCACGAAGCGACCGGTGGTCCGCATCTTGTCGATCTCGGCAGGTGTCTTCAGTTCGATCATGCGTCTTCTCCGTATCGGTATACAAATACCACCCTAGCGGTATTTAAATACCAGCGATACCGTGGACCCGTGGTCCGCACCCCGCTCACCCCCGAACAGGTCGCCGCCGGGCGTCGTCTCGGCGCCACCTTGCGCGCCGCGCGCGCCTCGCGCACCCTCGAAGAGGTCGCCGCGTCGGCGGGCATCTCGCCGGAGACGCTGCGCAAGATCGAGACCGGGCGCCTACCCTCCCCCGCGTTCGGCACCATCGTCGGACTCAGTGACGCACTCGGTGTGCCCCTCGCCCATCTCGCCGAGGTGTGGCGGCCGGCAAAGGCCGCGGCATCCTGAGGCCGTGTAGGCGGGACCAGCGGTACCGGTTACGCTGGCCCTATTGACACATGTCTGACGACACGAGGGAGTGTGGATATGGAGGGCTTCGCCGGGAAAGTCGCCGTCGTCACGGGCGCCGGTAGCGGCATCGGGCAGGCACTGGCCATCGAACTGGGCCGCTCGGGCGCCAAGCTGGCCATCTGCGACGTCGACACCGAAGGCCTCGCCGCGACCGAGGAACGTCTCAAGGCCATCGGCGCCCCCGTGAAGGCCGACCGCCTCGACGTCACCGAACGCGAGGCGTTCCTGCTCTACGCCGACGCGGTCAAGGAGCACTACGGCACGGTCAACCAGATCTACAACAACGCCGGCATCGCGTTCACCGGTGACGTCGAGATCAGCGAGTTCAAGGACATCGAGCGCGTGATGGACGTGGACTTCTGGGGCGTGGTCAACGGCACGAAGGCGTTCCTGCCGCATCTGATCGCCTCGGGCGACGGGCACGTGATCAACGTGTCGAGCGTCTTCGGGCTGTTCTCGGTGCCCGGCCAGGCCGCGTACAACTCCGCGAAGTTCGCGGTGCGCGGCTTCACCGAGGCGCTGCGCCAGGAGATGGCGATCGCCAAGCATCCCGTCAAGGTGACCACCGTGCACCCGGGTGGCATCAAGACCGCGATCGCCCGCAACGCCACCGCGGCCGAGGGACTCGACGCCAAGGAACTCGCCGAGGCGTTCGACAAGAAACTCGCCAACACGACGCCGCAGCGCGCGGCGGTGATCATCCTCGACGGCGTGCGCAAGAACAAGGCGCGCGTGCTCGTGGGGCCCGACGCCAAGATCCTCGACGTCATCGTCCGGATCACCGGATCGGGTTACCAGCGGCTGTTCTCGGCCGTCGCGGCCAAGGCCATGCCCCGCTAGCGACCCGCTAGTGCCCAAGGGGGTTGGCCTGCAGGAACTCGTCGGCCACAGCGCCGGGATCGGCACCCTCGGCGACCTTGCGCCGCATGTCGGCCAGCGACCCGGTGTCGAGCACGCCCGCGATCTCGTTGAGCGCGCGGATCTGCCGTTCGTCGAGTTCGTTGCGCCGGTACAGCGGCACGATGTTCTCGGCGCGGATCAGCGAGGTCCGGTCGGCCAGCACCACCAGGTGTGACGGAATCTCCGGATCGGCGGTGCGCGACCACGCCACGTTGATCCGGCCCGCGTCCAGCGCCGCGAACAGCGTGTCCTCGTCGTCGAACCGCACCGGTTTCGCCGGCGTGCACTGCCCGATCGTCGTCGGCACCTGCGCCCCGGCCACCGCACCGGGCCGCACCTGCGCGCAGTGCCTGCGCAGCGCCGCGAGATCGGTGCCGTCCCATGCCCGCGTGGTGGCCTCGGTGGCCACCAGCGCCGGCTTGTCCTGCGCCGACGTCGTGTAGTCGCCCGCTGCGACACCCTCCGGCAGCGCCGAGAGCAGGTCGCGGTAGACCTGCTCGTCGGCGCGTGCGGACGCACCGGGATCCAGCGCGACCAGCAACTGCCCGGTGAAACCGGGCAGCACCGTCACGGCCGACGAGTCCAGCGCTCCGAGTCCTTCGTCGGTCTCGACGACCTCGGCGGGTGAGCCGTAGTAGCGCAGCGCTGCCGCGTAGAGGTGACCGATGAGTGCGGACTCGGCGCCGGGCGCCGCACCGACCCGGATGGGCGGCGTGCCGGACTGCCCGCCGCATCCGGTCGCGATCAGCGCCAGCACCACCAGGACGGCCGGAACCAGGATGCGGCGCATGAACCTGCTCAGACGCCCGAGGCTTCGGCGACCGCGGCAGCCACGGCCGGGCCCACCCGCGGGTCAAGCGCGCTCGGCACGATGTGGTCCACGCCCAGATCGTCGCCCACCACCGAGAAGATGGCATGCGCGGCAGCCACTTTCATCTCCTCGGTGATCCGGCGCGCACCGGCGTCGAGCGCACCGCGGAACACGCCGGGGAACGCGAGCACGTTGTTGATCTGGTTCGGGAAGTCGCTGCGCCCGGTCGCGACCACGGCGGCGTACTTGCGCGCGGCGTCCGGGTGGATCTCGGGATCCGGGTTGGACAGCGCGAACACGATGCCCTTGGGCGCCATGGTCGCGATGAGTTCCTCGGGCACCAGCCCGGCCGACACCCCGAGGAAGACGTCGGCGCCCGCGAGCGCCTCGGCCAGTCCGCCGGTGAGGCCTCGCGGATTGGTGCGCTGGGCCAGTTCGGCCTTGAACGAGTTCAGATCGGTGCGACCGCTGGACACGATGCCCTTGCTGTCGAGGACGACGATGTCGGAGATGCCGCTGTTGCGCAGGATGTTGGTGCACGCGACGCCCGCCGCGCCGGCCCCGGACACCACGACCTTGAGGCTCGCCAGGTCACGGTCGAGCACCTTGACCGCCCCGAGCAGGGCGGCGAGCACCACGATCGCGGTGCCGTGCTGATCGTCGTGCATCACCGGGCAGTCCAGCGCCTCGATGACGCGGCGCTCGATCTCGAAGCAGCGGGGTGCCGAGATGTCCTCGAGGTTCACCGCGCCGAACGTCGGCCGCAGCCGGACCAGCGTCTCGACGATCTCGTCGGGGTCGTTGGTGTCGAGCACCAGCGGGATGGAGTCCAGGCCGCCGAACGTCTTGAACAGCGCGGCCTTGCCCTCCATGACGGGAAGCGACGCGGCGGCCCCGATGTCACCGAGGCCGAGCACGGCACTGCCGTCGCTGACCACCGCGACCAGGCGGTTGGCCCAGGTGTATCTTGCGGCCAGCGTCGCATCCGCGGCGATCGCCCGGCTGACCTGGGCAACACCGGGGGTGTAGGCGATGGACAACGCTCGCTGGGTATCCAGCGGAGACTTCAACTCGACAGAGAGTTTTCCGCCTTCATGTGCGGCAAAGATCTCGGAGTCCTCGATGACCACTTGCGGGGTACGCACCAATTCCGACACGGCGTCAGGGTACTTCACAGCCAGACCTCACCGGGGGCCCTTCCCCACTCGTGAAAGGTCCTTTACAAACGCCTGACGCGTAGCATTCTGCACACAGCAGCAGAAGGGAGGCCGGAAACATGGCGAAGTTCCGGGCGACCCGTGCCTACCCCAACGCCGACATCCACGCCCCGGTGGCACACGCGATGGTCGACTGCGGTGTCTACTGCGACGGAACCCGCCTGCCCGGCAAGTACACTCACGCAGCCGCGGTGGACAAGGTGCGCGAATTGCAGTCCGCGGGCAAGAAGGCATTCGTGTGGATCGGCCTGCACGAGCCCGACGAGTTCCAGATGCAGTCCGTGGCAGACGTTTTCAGTCTGCACGAACTCGCCGTCGAGGACGCGGTGCACGCGCACCAACGGCCCAAGCTCGAACGCTACGACACCACACTCTTCCTGGTGCTCAAGACCATCAACTACGTCGAGCACGATTCGATGGAGAACGCCAGGGAGATCGTCGAGACGGGTGAGATCATGGTGTTCGTCGGACCGGAGTTCGTCGTCACCGTGCGGCACGGCGACCACAGCGGCCTCGCGGGCGTGCGCAAACGCCTCGATTCCTCGCCGTCGATCCTCAAGCTCGGACCGTTCGCGGTCATGCACGCGATCGCCGACCACGTGGTGGACAGCTACCTCGATGTCACCGATCTCATCGAGACCGACATCGACGCCATGGAAGAGGACGTCTTCTCGCCGCGCAGCCGGTCCGGCATCGAGTACATCTACCTGCTCAAGCGCGAGGTCGTGGAGATGCGCCGCGCGGTCGCCCCGCTGACCCAGGCCCTGTCGCGGCTGCTCACCGACCACAACGACCTCATCTCGGTCGAGGTGCGCCGCTACATGCGCGACGTGCTCGACCACAACGTGATCGCGTCCGAGCGGGTCGCGAGCTACGACGAGATGCTCAGCTCACTCGTACAGGCCGCGCTCGGCAAGATCGCGGTGCAGCAGAACGTGGACATGCGCAAGATCTCGGCGTGGGTCGCGATCGCCGCGGTGCCGACCGCGCTCGCGGGCATCTACGGCATGAACTTCGACAACATGCCCGAATTACATTGGGCGTGGGGCTATCCCGCCGTGCTGTGCGTGATGGCCGTGGTGTGTTTCGTGCTGTACCGCACGTTCCGGCGCAACAACTGGCTCTAGAGCCTCAGGAGGGACTGGCCGCGCGCCGTGCCGGGTCGAGCACGTCGACCCCGTCGGTCTGCCACGCCTCGCGCATCGCGTCGGCACCCTTGAGCCGCACCCACGCCGCCTCGGTCGCGGTGATGGGTGTTGCGGTCAGAAGTTTCACGGGCGAGAGCGGATCCGGCAGGGTCACCTCGCCGATGTCGCTGAGGCCCAACAGATATGCCGTGAAGGGCGCGGTCTCGAACACCGGGTTTTCCAGGTCGATCAGCGCGTCGGCGTCGAGGATCAGGCCCTCGACCGCCGGTGCGGCCGCGACCACCGCGAGCGAGCGTGCGAGACCTGTCGGCGTCGGACCGCGCAGCGACAGCATCACCTCTGCGCGCGGACCGTGGATCGGATCCGACACCAACTCGGTCGGGTCGAACATCGGGTGCCGCGAACAGCCAAGCGTCACATAGTGGTACACATCGGCACCCTCGGTGCGCGGGTCCGGCCCGTAGCGCAGGACGTCGATGCGCTCGGTCCCGAGGAACGTCACGCTCGCGCTCACCGGCTCAGCGGTGATCCCCGCCGCCGTGAAATATTCGTCCAGGCGGGCCCTGACGGCAGCCAGGACGTCGATCACCCGGCGTCCGGCCCCGCCGCTTCGGTGGGATCCGTCGGCGTGATGTCACGGGTCAGGTTCAGACCCGTTGCGGCGTCGAAGATCGACAGCTTGGTGGTGTCGATGGCCAGTTCGATCTGCTCACCCGTGCGCACCCGCGAGTCCGCGGACACCCGGGCGATGAACTGGTTGGTGCCGGCACCCGAATCCGCTGCGAGTTCGGCCAATTGGGCCGATTCGGCACCGGCACCCTCGGTGGTGAAGTGCACGTACTTGTCGGCACCGAGCGATTCGACGATGTCGGCACGCACCGAGAACGTCAGCGCGCGGATGCGCGCGTAGCCGTCGAGCAGCGCGGAGTCCTCGATGTGCTCGGGCCGGATTCCGACGATGATGTTCTCGGGCCGGGCCTGCTTGTCCAGCAGGTCGAGCATGTGCGGGGTCAGCGTCACCTCGCCGAACGGCAGGCGCACACCGACATCGGTACGCGTCGCCGGGAAGAAGTTCATCGCGGGCGAACCGATGAAGCCGGCCACGAACAGGTTGGCGGGGCTGCTGTAGAGCTCGTCGGGCGTGCCGATCTGCTGCACCTCACCGGAGAGCATCACCACCACGCGGTCGCCCAGCGTCATCGCCTCGGTCTGGTCGTGCGTGACGTAGACCGTGGTGGTGCCCAGGCGATCCTGCAGCCGCGAGATCTCCGCGCGCATCTGCACGCGCAGCTTGGCGTCGAGGTTGCTCAGCGGCTCGTCCATGAGGAATGCCTTGGGGCTGCGCACGATTGCGCGTCCCATCGCCACACGCTGACGCTGGCCACCCGAGAGCTGACCGGGTTTGCGGTCGAGCAGTTCGCTGAGATCGAGGATCTTCGCGGTCTCCTCGACCTTGGTGGCGATCTCAGCCTTGGGCACCTTGGCCAGCGTGAGCGGGAACGCGATGTTCTGCCGCACCGTCATGTGCGGGTAGAGCGCGTAGGACTGGAACACCATCGCGATGTCACGGTCCTTGGGCGCCTTCTCGTTGACGCGTTCGCCGCCGATGCGCAGCTCACCGGAGGTGATCTCCTCCAGACCGGCAATCATGTTGAGCGTGGTCGACTTTCCGCATCCGGACGGTCCGACCAGGATGATGAACTCGCCGTCGGCGATCGTCATCGAGAACTCTTTGACGGCCGCCCTGACACCGCCTGCGCCGTCGGGGTAACTCTTGGTCACCCGATCCAACACAATTTCGGCCATCCAATTACCCCTTTACCGCACCGGATGTCAGGCCAGCGACGATGCGCCGCTGGAAGATCAGAACAAAGATGATGATCGGGATCGTGATGACCATCGCGCCTGCCGCGATGGATCCTGTCGGCTCCTCGAACTGCGAGCTGCCCGTGAAGTTCGCGATCGCCACGGGCGCGGTGATCGCCCGCTGGGTCGCGGTGAGCGACAACGCCAGCAGCAGGTCGTTCCACGCGAAGATGAACACCAGGATCGCGGCCGTGACGATGCCGGGGGCCGCCAGCGGCGCGATGACCTTGCGGAACGCCTGTGCGGGCGTGGCCCCGTCCATCTTCGCGGCCTTCTCCAGATCCCAAGGGATCTCACGGAAGAACGCCGAGAGCGTGTAGATCGCCAGCGGCAGCGCGAACGTGATGTACGGGATGATCAGGCCGGGCCACGTATCGAACAGCCCGATGCCGCGCCACATGTTGAAGATCGGTGTGACCAGCGAGATGTGCGGGAACATCGCGATGAGCAGCGCGACGCCGATCAGCAGTTGCTTGCCCGGGAACTGCAGGCGCGCCACGGCGTACGCCGCCATACCGCCGATGACGACCGCGATGATCGTGGTGATCAACCCGATGCCGATCGAGTTGAACAGTGCCGAGGTGAACGCGTCACCCGAGAAGATCGCCTTGTAGTTCGCGAACGTGATCTCCGACGGAATCAGCTTGCCGTCCTTGACGCTCGACGTCGGCTTGAGCGACAGGCTGAGGATCCACAGCACCGGGATCAGCGCATAGACGATCACCAGGACGTTGACGACGCTCCACCACGTTGCCCGCCGGGCATCCACCCGATCGGCCATCAGCGGACCTCCTCGTCGGATCCCGGTGCGGCCGCACCGAAGATCTTGATGTAGATGAACGCGATGATCGCCACCGACAGGAAGATCAGCACGCTGATCGCCGAACCCAGGCCGACGTTGAACGCCTTGAACAGGTTGTCATAGCCCAGGATCGACACCGAACCGGTGTCGTTGGAACCGCCGGTGAGGATGTAGATGTTGTCGAAGATCCGGAACGCGTCGAGCGTGCGGAACAGCAGCGCCACCAGGATCGCGGGTTTGATCATCGGCAGGATGACCTTGGTCAGGCGCTTCCACGGACCCGCACCGTCGACCTGTGCGGCGTTCAGCAGATCCTGCGGCACCAGCGCGAGACCCGCGAGCAGCAGCAGCGCCATGAACGGCGTGGTCTTCCACACCTCGGCGAGCACCACGATCGCCAGCGACGGCAGCTGGTCGGTCAGCGGCGCCGACCCTTCCGGCAGCAGGTTGGCCAGGTAGCCGGTGCCCGGCGTCCACGCGTAGTACCAGCTGTACGACGCGGCCACGGTCACGATGCCGTACGGGATCAGGATCGCCGTGCGCACCGCGCCCTTGCCGAAGATCGTGCGGTGCATGACGAGTGCGAGCGCGAGCCCGAGGGCGAACTCGATGGCCACCGATACCACGGTGATCCCCAGCGTCACCGCGAACGCCGTCCACCAGTACCCGTCGGTCAGCACCGTCACGTAGTTGGCGAGGCCGATGAACTCGGTGTCGTGCGGCTCGGCGAGGTTGTAGCGCTGCAGGCTCAGCCACACCGCGTACCCGATCGGGTACGCGGTCACCGCGAGCATCAGCAGCACCGCGGGAGCGATGAGCCAGAACGCGAGCCTGCGTTCGGACTTCTTGTCGTCGGAGGCCACGGCCGAGGCCGAGGGGGTCACAGCGGCGGTCACGGAATCAGCCCCTTACCGTCGATCGCCTTTTGTACGGCTTCGGTGAGTTCGTCTGCGGTGCGCTCGGGGTCGATGTCCGAGATCGGTGCGAGCGTGGCCGACATCCGGGTGGACACCGCCTGGTAGACCGGCGTGGCCGGCCGCACAGCGGCATTGGTGAGCTGCTGACGGATGATCTCGTACTGCGGGTACTTCTTCTGGAACGCCGGATCGTCGTACAGCGATGTGCGCACAGCGGGCAGACCGCCCTCGATCGAGGTGTAGCGCTGGTTCTCCACATTGCGCAGGCACCGTATCGCCTCGAACGCCTCGGCCTTGTGCTGGCTGGTGCTCGCGACGGCCAGGTTCAGCCCGCCCAGGGTCACCCGGGCCGGTTCGTCGGGATTCACACCCGGATACGGCGCGAACCCGAAGACCTTCTTGCTCGCGTCGAACGCGATGTCGAACTGCTCGTCGGTGGGCGAGAAGGTGCCGACGTCGTTGATGCTGCCCTGCAGCGCGGGATCGCCGTCGAGCGGCAGGAACGACACGCCGCCCTTGACGGCGTTCTCCAGCAGCGACGGAAGAACGTACGGCCAGTTCACCTCGAGCGCGGCCTTGCCCTGTTCGAGTGCCAGCCGGGCGGTGTTCTCGTCGGTCTGGGTGATCGAGGGGTCCGCACCCGGCGCGGTGGCAACCGATTTGATGATCTGCAGCGCCTTGACGGTTGCCGCACGGTGCTCAGGGGTGTCGGTGAGCGTGACGCGCTGCCCGTCGTCGGACAGCACCTGACCGCCCGCGCTCTGCAGCAGCGTGTTGAACCACACCACCATGCCTTCGTACTGCTTGCCCTGAACCGCAATCCAGCTCGGGCCGCCCTCGCGGTACAGGCGGTTGGCCTCGTCGAGCATGCCGTCCCACGTGGTGGGCGGCGCGGGCATCAGATCAGCGCGGTACCACAGCAATTGGGTGTTGGTGGTGATGGGCGCGGCGTAGAGCTCATCCTGCCAGCGGGCCGTCTCCAGTGGCCCGGGCAGCGTGTTCTCCGTCGCGTCGGCCTCGGCGAGACCAGCGGGGTCCTCCGACAGCGGCACGGCCCAACCGGCTTCGGCGAACTCGGCGGTCCACACCACGTCGAGCGCCATCACGTCGAGGCTCTTGTCGTTGCCGGTGAGCCTGCGCGCCAACTGCAACCGTTGGTCGTCGGCGCCCTTGGGCAAATTCCGCTGTGCGATCTGGAACCGGCCGCCGAGGTGTTCGTTGCAGCGGTTGGCGACGGCTTTGAACGTCGCTTCCTCGTTTGCCGGGGTGTAGTAGTTGATGACGATGCCGCCGGTCTGTGAACCGCATGCCGACACCATCGATGCCGCCGCCATCGCGGCCACTGCCGCAGCACATAGCCGCCGAGCGCGCACCGCTCCGCCTCCGTTCACCGTCCGAATTCGCCGCCGGAGCGGCTCGGGGCGGGAACCTCCCGCGCGCAAACCGTAGAGCCAGATGCACGTGAGATGCAACACTTCTGCTGCCGCGCGTCGCAATCGTGACCAGACTGTGCTTGCCAGCGCGAC
Organism: Mycolicibacterium smegmatis; assembly: GCF_001457595.1. Classification (GTDB taxonomy): domain Bacteria; phylum Actinomycetota; class Actinomycetes; order Mycobacteriales; family Mycobacteriaceae; genus Mycobacterium; species Mycobacterium smegmatis. The sequence continues at coordinate 5,183,560 of NZ_LN831039.1, forward strand.
ATCCGGCCCCCTCAGATCGTCAAGCGCGCCAGCAGATCCCGGCCCTGTTCGGCGTTCTGCGGATCGCACAGCACGTCGTAGCGCCCCGCGACGAGTTGCATGGTCGAACTGAAATCTCTTGTGCCGCGAGCCATCGCATACGGGATCGCCGAGGTGATCAGGCCGAAGAAGACACCGGCGATCAGGCCCGTGAGCAGCGCACTCCACGGATTCGGGCTGAAGAAGCCGAGGATCAGACCGATGAAAAGACCCAGCCACGCGCCCGAGAGCACGCCGCCCCCGAGCACCTTGGGCCAGGTCAGCCGGCCGGTCACGCGCTCCACCTGCATGAGGTCGACGCCCACGATCGTCACCTGCTGGACCGGGAACTGCTGATCCGAAAGGTAGTCCACGGCGCGCTGCGCCTCGGCGTAGGTGGGGTACGAACCGATCGGCCAGCCGCGCGGCGGCGTCGGCAGCGCACCCCGCATCGGACTGCCTGGCGTCTTACCGGGGTTCTGTCCGGACTGGAAGGGACTGGTCATCTATCTCACTCTCCATCTGTGCCGTCCGTGCCCAGGGCGGCCGGTTGACTGTGCGCTAGGTTGAAAGCATGACAAACCCGGACGGCCCAGCGGGCGGAACGCCGCCATCCGGATCGGGCGAACCTCCCGCCTACCAGCCCGGATACCCGCCGGCGCAGCCGGATCCGTTTGCGCCGGTGGACTATCCCTACTCTCCCCCACCCGCCGCGTTTCCGCCGCCCTACCCGCCGCCGCAGCCCGGATTCTCCTACGCGCCGTTCGATCCGTACGGCAGGCCGCCCGGCACCAACGGGCTCGCGATCGCGTCGCTGGTGTGCTCGCTGGCGGGAATGTTGTGCTGCCTGCCCGGCCTCGCCGGGCTGGTCCTCGGCATCCTCGGGATGCGCGAGACCCGCCGCACCGGTCAGGACGGCTACGGGATCGCCGTGGCGGGCACCGTGATCGGTGCCTTCGTCACCGTGGGCATCGCGTTGTACTTCGTCCTGCTCCTCATCGGCGCGGCCGTCGCGCCCAACTGAGCGCCGGACCGAGCCCGCTCAGGCCGGCGGGCGGAACCGCTCGCCGGTGCGCGAGAGCCCGGCCGCGCGCCCCTTGGCGGCGATCACCAGCGCCATCTTGCGGCTGGCCTCGTCGATCATCTCGTCGCCGAGCATGACCGCGCCCCTGGCGCCGCCTGCCTGCGAGGTGTGCCACTCGTAGGCCTCGAGGATCAGTTCGGCGTGGTCGTAGTCTTTCTGGCGCGGCGCGAAGATCTCGTTGCCCGCCGCGATCTGATCGGGATGCAGCACCCACTTGCCGTCGTAGCCCAACGCCGCCGAACGCGCCGCGACGCGGCGGAACCCTTCGACGTCGCGCACCTTCACGTACGGACCGTCGATCGCGTTGATGCCGTGCGCGCGTGCGGCGATCAGAATCCGCATCAGCACGTGGTGGTGTGCGTCGCCGATGTCGTAACCGTCGGGCTGGCCGCCGACCTCGAGCGTGCGCATCCGCAGGCTCGCCGCCATGTCACCCGGGCCGAGCACCAGCGCCTGCACCCGCGGGCCCGCCGCGATGGCCTCGACGTTGGTCAGACCGAGGGCATCCTCGATCTGCGGTTCGATGCCGATGCGGCCGACAGGCAGGCCGTGGGTCTGCTCCAACTGCGTCAGCAGCAGATCGAGCGCGTGCACGTGCGACACGTCGGTCACCTTGGGCAGCACGATCAGGTCGAGATGCGCACCGGCCGTGGAGACCACCTCGATGACGTCGGAGTACGTCCACGGCGTGGTCCAGTCGTTGACCCGCACGCCGCGCAACTGCCCGGCCCACCCGTCCTCGGCGAGCGCCACCGCGACCTGCGTGCGCGCCTGCGCCTTGGCGTCGGCCGCGACCGCGTCTTCGAGGTCGAGGAAGACCTGATCCGCAGGCAGGGTCTTCGCCTTTTCGATCATCTTCGCGCTGCTTCCCGGAACCGAGAGGCAGGTTCTACGGGGCCGATACGTGTTCTCCACGCCCACAGTCTCTACCCTTTGACTCATGGCGGCGGTGAACAGGGTCTACGCGGCCCGGCTTGCGGGGTTGGTGGTTCTCGGCCCCGACGGCGAATCCATCGGCCGTGTACGCGATGTGGTGATCAGCATCAGTATCGTCCGCCAGCAGCCGAGGGTCATCGGCCTGGTCGTCGAATTGCTCACCCGCAGAAGGATTTTCGTACCGATCCTGCGCGTCACCGCGATCGAGCCGGGTGCGGTCACACTCGCGACGGGCAGTGTTTCGCTGCGCAAGTTCGTCCAGCGGCCCGGTGAGGTGCTGGTGCTGGGCCAGGTGCTGGAGACGCGCGTGCGCGTGGAGGATCCGGACCTGCCCGAGCTCGCCGGGGTGGACGTCGTGGTGGTCGACCTGGGCATCGAGCAGACCCGGACACGCGATTGGGTGGTGACGCGCTTCGCGGTGCGCCAGCAGCGCAGGCTCGGCCGACGCAGCAACGTGTACGTCGTCGAATGGCAGAACGTGCACGGCCTCACGCCGTCGGGTCTCGCCATGCCCGATCAGGGCGTCGCCTCGCTGCTGGAGCAGTTCGAGGGACAGCGCCCCGTCGAGGTCGCCGAGGCGTTGCGCGAGCTCCCGCCCAAACGGCGCTACGAGCTGTTCCGCGCCTTCGACGACGACCGGCTCGCCGACGTGCTCGCGGAGCTTCCCGAGGATGAGCAGGCCGACGTGCTGCGCGGGCTCAACACCGAACGTGCCGCGCTCGTGCTTGAGGCCATGGACCCCGACGACGCGGCCGACCTGCTGGGCGCGATGACGCCCGCCGATGCCGAGGTGCTGCTGGGCCGGATGGACCCCGAGGACTCCGAGGACGTGCGACGGCTGCTGGCCCACTCCCCCGACACCGCGGGCGGTCTGATGACCTCCGAGCCCGTGGTCCTCGCTCCCGACACCACGGTCGCCGAGGCGCTCGCGCGTGTGCGCGACCCCGACCTCACACCCGCACTGGCGTCGCTCGCCTTCGTCGCGCGCCCGCCGACCGCGACGCCCACGGGGCACTACCTGGGCTGCGTACACCTGCAACGCCTGCTGCGCGAACCGCCGGCCACGCTGGTCAGCGGCATCGTCGACAACGATCTGCCCACGCTGAGCCCCGAGGACTCCCTCGCCGCGGTGACCCGCTACTTCGCGGCGTACAACCTGGTGTGCGGGCCTGTCGTCGATTCGCAGAACCACCTGGTGGGCGCGGTCTCGGTCGATGACGTGCTCGATCACCTGCTACCGGACGACTGGCGCGAGACCGACGAACCCGAACTCCGGGTGAGCGGCTCATGAGCGAGCCCACATCACGCCAGCGGCTGGACACCCCCCGCGTATGGCGTGGCCCTCGCCTGCAGGTCGACGTCGAGGCCGTCGGCCGGGTCAGCGAGTCGATCGCGCGGTTCCTCGGCACCGGACGGTATCTGGCGATCCAGACGATCTTCGTGGTGGTCTGGATCGCGCTCAACCTGTTCGCCGTCGGCTACGAGTGGGACCCGTACCCGTTCATCCTGCTCAACCTGGCGTTCTCGACGCAGGCCGCGTACGCCGCACCGCTGATCCTGCTGGCGCAGAACCGTCAGGAGAACCGCGACCGCGTCTCACTCGAAGAGGACCGTCGCCGGGCCGAGCAGACCAAGGCCGACACCGAGTTCCTGGCCCGTGAGCTCGCGTCGCTGCGCCTGGCGATCGGCGAGGTCGCGACGCGCGATTACCTGCGGCGTGAGCTTGAGGAGATCCGCGACATGATCAGCGAACTGCAGCAACCCCCGCCGACCACCGATCGGGCCGGCTCAGGCAAAGGCGACGGCGGCGAGCGCCGGTCCAAACGCGGTGGCTGAGCCCGTCGCTCCGAAATGACCACCCCATTGTCGCAACAGGAGAACCTGTACTAGGTATGGTGACTTGGTTCACAAACGACGGTTGTCAGACTGAGCGGACCTAAGGACGGTTAAGTGCGCATAGGGGGAGGTGCGGCCATCCAGGCCGCTCGACACCGTGCGGGCCGGTTCATGCGCACCCCGATGGTCGGTGCCGCGGCCCTGGCCCCGCTGATCCTCGCCGGTGCCGTCGGCGCCTCCGCCCCGCCGCACCACGGCAGCAGCGACGCCGCGGTGACACCGCTGGCCGCCGTCCAACCTCAGATCGACCACGACGGTCCGGCGGTGGTGGCAGCGGCCAAGGCGCCCACCAAGTTCCACATCGCCACCACCACTGCGGTGTCCGCTCCGCCACCCGCGGTCGTCGTCAACAGCCCAGGGGCGCTTGGCATCCCGGGTATGGCACTCAACGCCTACCGCAACGCCGAGCGCATGATGGCCGCGGCCTACCCGGGCTGCGGCGTGAGCTGGAACCTGCTGGCCGGTATCGGTCGCATCGAGTCCATGCACGCCAACGGCGGGCAGACCGACGCACGCGGCACCGCGGTGCGTCCCATCTACGGCCCCGCACTCGACGGCACGCTGCCCGGCAACGAGATCATCGTGCAGAGCGCCCAGGCCGGCCGCGTCACGTACGCACGCGCCATGGGCCCCATGCAGTTCCTGCCCGGCACATGGGCGCGGTACGCCTCCGACGGTGACGGCGACGGCAAGGCCGACGTGCAGAACCTCTTCGACGCCTCACTGGCAGCCGCGCGCTACCTGTGCAGCGGTGGACTGAACCTGCGGGACCAGTCGCAGGTGATGACCGCGATCCTGCGGTACAACAACTCGATCGCCTACGCGCGCAACGTCCTCGGCTGGGCCGCGGCGTACGCGACGGGTGTGGTGCCCGTCGATCTGCCGCCTATCACGGGCGAGATCCCCGCGCTCGGCGACAGCCATCTGGAACGCAAAGAGGGTCTCGGCCCCGGGCTGCCCGTCAACGCGCTCGGCCTGCCGCCCGACGATCCGCTTGCACTGATCCCGGTGCTGGACAGCAATGTGACGGCCACGCGCGTGCCCGCGGCCAACCTGGGCTTCGCGCCCAACCAGGTCCTCGGCCCGCTGCCCGGACCCGCCGAGGCCGTGCCCACCGCGCCCGCCGCGCCGCCCGAACCCCCGCGCTGGATCCCGCCGTGGGAGCAGCCGCCGCGTCAGCCCGAGTGCGTCGTGTTCTGCCTCGGTGAGCAGGCACCGCCCGCACCGGCACCGGGTCCCCCACCCGCAGCGCCCACACCCGGTCCCGCGCCGGGCCCGGCACCTGGTCCCGCACCGGGTCCCGCACCCGCGCCGGTCCTGGGACCGGCCCCCGGTCCTGCCCCCGAGTCGCCGTAGACTCGGCGGTGATGTCCGAATCTGAGCTGCAATCAGCGGTACGCGCCGCGCTGGCCAAGGTGATCGACCCCGAACTGCGTCGGCCGATCACCGAACTCGGCATGGTCAAGAGCATCTCGATCGAGCCCGACCATTCGGTGCACGTCGAGATCTACCTGACCACCTCTGCGTGCCCCAAGAAGAACGAGATCTCCGACCTGGTGTCGGCGGCCGTCACCGACGTACCCGGCACCGGAGCCGTCAAGGTCAGCCTCGACGTGATGAACGACGAGCAGCGTGCCGAGTTGCGCAAGATGCTGCGCGGCGACTCCCGTGAGCCCGTGATCCCGTTCGCGCAGCCGAACTCGCTCACCCGCGTCTACGCCGTCGCGTCGGGCAAGGGCGGCGTCGGAAAGTCCAGCGTCACGGTCAACCTGGCCGCGGCGATGGCCGCGCGCGGTCTGACCGTCGGCGTGCTCGACGCCGACATCTACGGCCACTCGGTGCCGCGCATGATGGGCACCACCGACCGGCCGACGCAGGTCGACTCGATGATCCTCCCGCCGGTCGCACACGACGTGAAGGTCATCTCGATCGCGATGTTCACGCAGGGCAACACGCCCGTCGTGTGGCGCGGGCCCATGCTGCACCGCGCGCTGCAGCAGTTTTTGGCCGACGTGTACTGGGGCGACCTCGACGTCCTTCTGCTCGATCTGCCGCCCGGCACGGGTGACGTCGCGATCTCCATCGCGCAGCTCATCCCCGGAGCCGAGATCCTCGTGGTCACCACGCCGCAGCTCGCGGCGGCCGAGGTGGCCGAACGCGCAGGCGCGATCGCCCTGCAGACCCGCCAACGCATCGCCGGTGTGGTCGAGAACATGTCCGGTCTGCTGATGCCCGACGGCACCGTCATGCAACTGTTCGGTGAGGGCGGCGGCCGCCTGGTCGCCGAATCGCTCACCCGCTCGATCGGCGCCGACGTGCCGCTGTTGGGTCAGGTGCCGCTGGATCCCGCGCTGGTGTCGGCCGGCGACGCGGGTGTGCCGCTCGTGCTGTCGGCGCCGGATTCGCCCGCGGGCAAGGAACTGCGCAAGGTGGCCGACGCGTTGTCGGCGCGCAAGCGTGGCCTCGCCGGGATGTCGCTGGGCCTGGACCCGACGCGCCGCTGACGGCGTCTAGGTCGCGTCGGGGTCGAACACCGGCCCGGCGGGCTTGTCCGGCTTCTCTTCGGGCTTGTCCTGCGCGGCCGGGGTCTGCGGCTGCTGCTTGGGACGCTCGTCGTCGAACTTGCCGGTGAGGAACGAATCGTCGCCGTCGAGCAAATGTTTGGTGATCGCCGCGCGGGGCGTCATGCCGCGCAGCTTCTGCAGTTCCTGCAGCGGCTCACGCAGATCGTCGAACTCGGGCCCCAGATCCTGACGCAGCTGGCTGGTGGCGCCGCTGACGTAGTCACGGGCCTGGCGCAGCGCGCCCGACGTCCACCGGATCGCACCGGGCAGGCGTTCGGGGCCGAGGATCACCAGACCCGCGATGACCAGCACGAGCATCTCGCCCCATCCGATGTTGGCGAACATCGTTACTGGGCTTTTTGGTCGTCGCCGATGGGCGTCACCATCAGGGTCAGCGGACGCCCGTCGCGCACCACCTCGATGGGCGCTTCCTGGCCGATCTTGAGCTGACGCACCGCGACGACGAACTCGTCGGCGTCGGCCACCTTGCGGTCACCGACCTTGACGACGACGTCGTTCTCCAGCATCCCGGCCTGATCGGCGGGACCGCCGCCGACCACGTTCTTGATCTGGGCGCCGGAGGCCACGCTGTTGCTGACCGTCACGGCGTTCACCAACAGCGTCGGGTGCGCGACCTTGCCGTCCTTGACCAGCGTCTCGACGACCTGCTTGACCTCGTTGACCGGGATCGCGAAGCCCAGACCGCTCGCGCTGTCCGAAAGCGACTTGCCCGCCGTGTTGATGCCGATGACCTCGGCGTTCATGTTGATCAGCGGTCCACCGGAGTTGCCGTGGTTGATCGAGGCGTCGGTCTGCACACCGTCGATGACGGTGTCGGTGTCCGAGCCGTCACCCGACAGCGGCACCGGCCGGTGCAGGGCGCTGACGATGCCATGGGTGACCGTGCTGCGCAGGCCCAGCGGCGCACCCGCGGCGATCACTTCCTCGCCGACGCGGATCTTCTCGGAGTCGCCGAGCTTGGCCACGGTCAGGTTGTCGACGTTGTCGACCTTGAGGACGGCGAGGTCGGTCTTGGGATCGCGCCCGACCAGGTTGGCGGGCACTTCCTTGCCGTCGTTGAACACGACCGTGATCTGGAAGTCGGCCGGCTTGGTGGCGGCCTCGGAGATCACGTGGTTGTTGGTGACGATGTAGCCCTTGCCGTCGACGACGACGCCCGAACCCTGCGACCCCTCGGTCTTGCTCTTGGCCTCGATCGTGACGACGGAATCGGCCACCGCGGCGGCGACCTGCTCGAAGCGGCCCGCGTCGGGGTCCGGATGGTCACCGGTCTCCAGCGTCACCTTCGAGGTGGTGAACGCCTGCACGGTGCCCGCGGTCTTCTGTCCCACCCAGCCGCCGACGAACGCGATCAGCACCGCGACCAGGGCCAGCGTCAGCAGCGCGATCCAGGAGACGCGGCCGCCGAACAGCACCTCCCGCAGTCCGAGCTTGCCGGTCGGCGCGTTGACATAGACCGGCGGTGGCGGGGGTTGCGCGGGTGTGCCCAGCGCGACGGGCGCGGACGGATCACGCCACGGATCGTCGGTGACGTCCTCGTCGCCCAGGCGCTCGGCCTCCAGCGCTCCGGCGTCGGTGGGGTGACGTTGCAGGGTCTCGGACGTGCCGCGGGGGCGTCCGAACGCCTCGGCCAGCACGGGATCGGGCGGCTGGTCCTTGGGGGCGTACTCGCCCTGGTCCTGGTACTGGCCCGCGCCGAGGAACGATCCTTCGACACCGGCAGGCCTGCCGAACGTGCGCTGCGCAGCCGGGTCGACGGGTGGCCGCTCGACGGGGCGTGGGGCCAGACGGCCGCCGTCCCCGGACTGTTCCTGGTTGGTCACCGGTGTTTCACACTCTCTATCGGAGCCGATCGCGTGTCGGCGTCTACCCTACCGGCGCTTACGCCGGCCCCGCGTCGGGTCATCGGCGAACTTGGCCTGCTCAGACACGTCCGGCGTCACCTCTGGGGTGCGGTGCGGGATCTGCGACAACATCCCCAACAACGAGTTCGGGATCGCGATGGGACACGACTCCCGCAGCGCCGTACGCGCCTGGCTCTGCGCGTCGACCTCGGCCGCGCATTCCGGACACAGCGACAGGTGGTGGGCGGCGCGCAGGTGCGCCGACATCCGCAGCTCACCGTCGACGAACGCCGCGATCGCCTCGACCGACAGGTGCTCGGTCGAACCGAACTGCCGCGGGGCGCCGACAGGTGCGTCGCTCTGAGAGGCGAACTGCGACGGCAGCCAGGAGAACGCCCGACGGAACACATGTCCCGGGTCCGCCATCACCCAGCTCCTCTCGGTTCGCACAAGCCTTTGCCTCACCTGTTCTCAGTCCTGAATGTAGCGCGCGAAGCTGTGATCGACATCCAGCTCAGGCGGACTGTGCGGTTTCCGACGAATGCTTGGCGAGGTAATCGCGAAGCTGCTGCCTGCCGCGGTGGATGCGGCTGCGCACAGTTCCGAGCTTGACGCCCAGCGTGGCGCCGATCTCCTCGTAGGACAGACCCTCGATGTCGCACAGGACCACCGCGGCGCGGAACTCCGGAGGCAGCGAGTCGAGGGCGGCCTGCAGATCCGCACCCAGGCGCGAATCGTGGTAGATCTGCTCGGGGTTCGGATCCTCGGCGGGCACGCGGTCGTAGTCCTCGGGCAGCGCCTCCATGCGGATACGCCCGCGGCGGCGCACCATGTCGAGGAAAAGGTTGGTGGTGATGCGGTGCAGCCAGCCCTCGAAGGTGCCCGGCTGGTAGTTCTGCACCGAGCGGAACACGCGGATGAACGTCTCCTGCGTCAGGTCCTCGGCGTCGTGCTGATTGCCCGACAAGCGGTAGGCGAGCCGGTAGACCCGGTCGGCGTGCTGACGCACCAATTCGTCCCAGGACGGCATGGCCGCCTGGTCACCGGTGGCATCGAATACCGCGGTGCCGGTCGGCTCGTCGGACGGCTCCACCCAGTCACTGTCGGTGAACTGTTCGAGGTGGGCCATCGAGACGGGGGCGGCGTGGGTCGCGGTGACGGGCTGCGATGCGATGGTGGTTGAACCCTCCTGCTCGTGAACTGCGTTGTTCTCGATTTGCTCAACACGAATTACAACGTGGTTGTTCCCGGCACGCACTTGGCTGGCGCGACGGTCGTCGTGTTCCATGCGGGATACAGTTCCCCATGCCGGTGTGGCAGGTATATGAGCAAACTGAACTTTCGCTGAGAAACCCGACCATACGGCTTTTCACCTGCGAAAACCAGTGAGATTTTCACGACGCGCGCCTTAGCACGTCGGTGTGTCGCAGTACGGACGCAAGGCTGTCGCCTACGCTGCGGAACATGGCCAGCTCAGCCGAGGCGATCGTCACGCACGCAGAACGGTCGATCTCCGAGGACGCGATCGTCGCGGCGGCCCGCGAGCGCGCCGATGACATCGGCGCCGGAGCCGTCACCCCCGCGGTCGGTGCGCTGCTGAGCGTGCTGGCGCGCCTCACCGGCGGTCGCGCCGTGGTCGAGGTCGGCACCGGCGCGGGCGTGAGCGGCCTGTGGTTGCTGTCGGGGATGCGCGACGACGGCGTGCTGACCACGATCGACGTCGAACCCGAGCACCAGCGCATCGCCAAGCAGGGCTTCTCCGAGGCCGGCGTCGGGCCGGGGCGCACCCGGCTGATCAGCGGACGCGCGCAGGAAGTACTCACGCGCCTGGCCGACGAGTCCTACGACCTGGTGTTCATCGACGCCGACCCGGTCGACCAGCCGCAGTTCGTGGTCGAGGGTGTGCGTCTGTTGCGTTCGGGCGGCGCGATCGTCGTGCACCGCGCCGCGCTGGGCGGACGCGCAGGCGACGCCAGCGCGCGCGACGCCGAGGTCACCGCGGTGCGCGAGGCCGCGCGCCTGATAGCCGAGGACGAGCGGCTCACCCCGGTGCTGATCCCCCTCGGCGACGGCCTTCTCGCCGCCGTCCGCGACTGACTTTTCTCTCCGCGACTTTTCACGAAATCGTGCCGCGCCAGCCCCTTCCCTTTGGGCTGAACATGCGTTTAGCATGTTGAACATGCGTTTAGTGGACGATCGAACCGCGATGGCCCGGATCCGTGACACCGCGATCGAGCAGTTCGGGCAGCACGGGTTCAACGTGGGCCTGCGCAGCATCGCCGAGGCCGCGGGGGTCAGCGCGGCACTCGTGATCCACCACTTCGGTTCCAAGGAGGGCCTGCGCAAGGCATGTGACGACCACGTCGCCGAGGTCATCCTCGAGCTCAAGACCGAATCCATGCACGCATCCGATCCGGCGACCTGGCTGGCCTACGTGGCCGAGATCGAGTCGTACGCGCCGCTGATGGCCTATCTCGTGCGCAGCATGCAGTCCGGCAGCGAACTGGCGAAGAAGTTCTGGCGCCGGATGGTCGACAACGCCGAGCAGTACCTCGAAGAAGGCGTCCGCACCGGCATGCTCAAGCCCAGCCGTGACCCGCGGGCACGTGCCCGGTTCCTCGCGATCTGCGGCGGTGGCGGGTTCCTGCTCTACCTGCAGATGCACGACAACCCGACGGATCTGCGTGCCGTACTGCGCGATTACGGCGAGGACATGATGCTGCCCGCCCTCGAGATCTACAGCCACGGCCTGATGGCCGACACCACGATGTACGAGACCTTCCTGCACCAACGCGAAGCCGGCGTCCCGTTCACCGGCACCTCGGAGGAGGCGACATGACACGCTCATCGGTCGCGGTCGAGATCCACGGACTGACAAAGTCTTTCGGGCGCACCAGGGCGCTCGACGGTCTCGACATGACAGTGCCGTACGGCCACATCGTGGGTTTTCTCGGCCCCAACGGCGCGGGGAAGTCCACCACGATCCGCGTGCTGCTGGGACTGTTGCGTGCCGAACGCGGCACGGTGCGCCTGCTCGGCGGCGACCCTTGGCACGACGCCGTGGAACTGCACCGCCGCATCGCCTACGTACCGGGCGATGTCATGTTGTGGCCCAACCTCACCGGGATGCAGGCCATCGATTTCCTGTGCGGCCTGCGCGGCGACGGCGTCGATGTGCGCAGACGCAATCAGTTGATCGACCGGTTCGAACTGGATCCCCACAAAAAGGCGCGCACGTACTCGAAGGGCAACCGGCAGAAGGTCGCGATCATCGCGGCGTTCTCGTGCGAGGCCGATCTCTACATCCTCGACGAGCCGACCTCAGGCCTGGACCCCTTGATGGAACAGGCCTTTCAGCAGTGCGTCACCGAGGTGGCCGGGCGCGGCGCCGCGGTGCTGCTGTCGAGTCACATCCTCGCCGAGGTCGAGAAACTGTGTGACGACGTGACGATCATCCGCTCGGGGCGCACCGTGCGTTCCGGGACACTGGCCGAACTGCGGCACCTGATGCGCACCACGGTGACGGTGCGCACACACTCGGACGGCCGCGTTCTGCGCGATGTGCCCTATGTCCACGACTTCGATTGCCGCGACGGGCAATTGCGCTTCTCGGTGGACCGCACCGACCTGGAGTTCGTCATGGAACACCTGATCGACCTGGGTATCGACGACCTGACCGTCACGCCCGCCTCGCTGGAGGACATGTTCCTGCGGGAGTATCAGGGAGCCGTCCCGTGATCACCGGCGCAGGCGCCCTGGTACGTCTGGCGCTGCGGCGCGACCGGGTGCGCCTGGCCGTCTGGATCGCGGTGCTGACGTCGACGATGGTGTACGCACCCAACACCATCCGTATGACGTATCCCGATGAGGCGCAAAGGCAGTCACGGGTCGAGCTGCTCAAGACCCCGGCCGGCATGATGCTGGGTGGCCCGATGTTCGGCGTCAACGAGACCGACCTCGGGGCCATGATGGCCAACGAGTTGATGCTGACGCTCATGGTCGCGGCGTCGATCCTGTCGATTCTCACCGTGATCCGCCACACGCGCGCCGAGGAAGAGAGCGGCGCGGCCGAACTCGTGCTGTCCTCGGTCGTGGGCCGCCATGCCCGCACCACCGCGGCGCTGGTCCTGGTGGCGGGTGTCAATGTCGTTCTCGCCGTGGCCATGACGCTGGCGATGACGGTCAGCGGTTTCGCACCGGCCGACAGCGCCGCGATGTCTTTCGGTGTGTCGGGCGTGGCCATGGTGTTCGGTGCGCTCGCCGCGCTCACCGCGCAGATGTGGCGCCAGGCGCGCGCGGCCACCGGCGCCGCGATGGCGGCCCTCGGTGTCGCCGCGCTGGTCCGCGGGGCCGGCGACGTGATCGACAACTCGGGCAGCCTCCTCAGTTGGTTCTCCCCGATCGCCTGGGCGCAGCAGATGCGCCCGTTCGTCGCGCTGCGCTGGTGGCCGTTCGCGTTGCTCGTGCTGCTCGCCGTGGCGCTCATCGCGCTGGCCGCCGTGGCCGAGGCGCGGCGCCAGTACGACGACGGCACCATTCCCGCGACCGGTGACCGGCCCGACGCGGCGCCGATCACCGGGGTCCTCGCTCTGCATGTGCGGCTGCACCGCGGGCAGACGATCGCCTGGGGCGTCGGATTGTTCGTGGCAGGCCTGGCTTTCGGGTCGATGACCAAGTCGCTGATGGACGCGGCTCACACCAACGAGTTGATCGCGCAGGTGCTGGCCGCACAGGGCCCTGACGGGGCGTACACCACCATGACGCAGTTCCTGGCGGCCGCGGCGGCGGCGTACACCGTGTCCGGGGTGCTGCGGTTGCACGACGACGAGCAGAACGGCCTGGCCGAGGCGGTGCTCGCCGGGCCGGTGTCGCGCTGGCGCTGGCTGCTCGGTGCGACCGCGGCCGCCGTGCTCGGTTCCGCGATGGTGTTGTTGTGTGCGGGTGTGGGCAACGGCCTTGGCGCGGGGCTCACGCTCGGCGACCTGCCGACCGTGGGACGCCTGGCGCTCGCCGCGCTGGCGTACCTTCCCGCGCTGGCGGTCATGGCCGCGGTCGCGACGCTGGCCGTCGCGCTGCGGACGCCCTGGATCGCCTGGCTGGCAGTGACATTCGTGATCGTCGCGCTCTATCTCGGTGCGCTGTTGCGGCTGCCGCGCTGGCTTCTCGACCTGTCGCCGGTGGGTAGGACGACCGCCCCGATGGACTATCCGGTGACAGCTCTGGCCGTGATGACGGTTGTGGCAGTGCTTCTGGCGTGTGCGGCGGGCGGAATCTACCGCCGCCGCGACGCCGTCTGATCTCGGACAGGAGGTTCCCGTGAAACTGTTACTTCAGGCCGTGGCGTCCGGAGTCTTGGGGCTGGCGTTCTTCGCGGTCGCGCTGTTCTGGCCCGCGGGCACGTTCGACTATTGGCAGGCATGGGTTTTCATCGCGGTGTTCCTCGCGGGCACGCTGATCCCGAGTTTCTATCTCGCGGTCACCGATCCCGTCACGCTGCAGCGCCGCCTGCATGCCGGCCCGACCGCCGAGACGCGGAGCGCGCAGAAGGTGGCCGCGGTCGCGCTCGTGGTGGCCGTGCTCGCCGTGCTGATCGTCAGCGCGCTGGACCGTCGCTTCGGGTGGTCGTCGGTGCCCGCATGGCTCGCCCTGGCGGCCGATGTCGTGGTGGTGGTGAGCCTGGTGCTGTCGCAGGTGGTCATCTTCCAGAACCGCTTCGCCGCGGCCACCATCCGCGTCGAGGCCGAACAGCAGGTGATCTCGACCGGCATGTACGGCTGGGTGCGTCATCCCATGTACTCCTGGGCCCTGGTCATGATTCTCGCGTCGCCCGTGGCGCTCGGCTCGTTCTGGGCGTTGCTGGTCGCCACGGCAGGCCTGCCGGTGCTGGTTTTCCGCATCCTCGACGAGGAGAAGATGCTGGTCGCCGAACTGCGCGGCTACGACGAGTACCGGCAGAAGATCCGGTACCGGCTCGTGCCCGGCCTGTGGTGACGATAATGACGCTGTGGAGTTGCTGACCGGGTTCGGACTGGCCACCGCCGCAGGCCTGAACGCCTATATCCCGTTGCTGGCGCTGGGGTTGCTGTCGCGGTTCACCGACCTGGTCGCGCTGCCCGCCGGATGGGCCTGGCTGGAGAACGGTTGGGTGATGGCGATCGTCGCGGTGCTGCTCGTGGTCGAGATCGTCGCCGACAAGATTCCCGCGCTCGACACCGTCAACGACACCATCCAGACGTTCGTGCGGCCCACCGCCGGCGGAATCGTCTTCGGCTCGGGCACCGCCGCCGAGACGGCCGCGGTCACCGATCCGGGAGCGTTCGCGCAGTCCGGTCAGTGGATCCCGGTCGCGATCGGGGTGGTGACGGCACTCGTCGTCTCGTTGACCAAGACCGCGGTGCGCCCTGCCGCGAACGTGGCCTCGGCGGGCGTGGCGGCGCCCGTGCTGTCGACGGTCGAGGACGTCACGAGCGTGGGTCTGGTGATCGTCGCGATCCTGCTGCCGGTCCTGGTGCTGGTGGCGTTGGCGCTGATGGCGTGGGGCGCTTTCCGGTTGTGGCGTTGGCGCAGACGACGCGCTAAATCCACACACCCTTCCCCACCGCAACCACTCCCCCCGCGCTGATCGCGAAGCGCTCGCGGTCCTTGTCGAGATCGACGCCGACCATCTCGCCGGGGCCGACGACGACGTTCTTGTCGAGGATCGCGTGGCGCACCACCGCGCCGCGTCCGATGCGCACACCCGGCATCAGCACGCTGCCCTCCACGATCGCGCCGTCGTCGACCACCACGTTCGACGACAGCACCGAGTTGCGCACCGATGCGGCCGAGATGATGCTGCCGGCGCCGACCACCGACTCCTGAGCCGAGCCGCCGTTGACGAACTTGGCCGGGGCGAGGTTCTCGGACTCGCCGCGGATGGGCCAGCGCTTGTTGTACAGGTTGAACACCGGGTGCACCGACACCAGATCCATGTGGGCGTCGTAGAACGCATCGAGCGTTCCGACGTCGCGCCAATATCCGTGGTCGCGCTCGGTGGCCCCGGGCACCTCGTTGTTCTTGAAGTCGTAGACCGCGGCCATACCGTCGGAGACGAGACGCGGGATGATGTCGCCGCCCATGTCGTGGTCGGAATGGTCGTCGTCGGCGTCGGCGCGGATCGCGTCGATGAGCACCTTCGTGGTGAAGATGTAGTTGCCCATCGAGACGAACGTCTGCTCGGGGTCGTCGGGCGTGCCGGGCGGGTCGGCGGGCTTCTCGATGAATTCACGGATGCGGCCCGACTCGTCGGCGTCGATGCACCCGAACGCGCTGGCCTCCGAGCGCGGCACCCGGATGCCCGCGACGGTGGCGCCCGCGCCGCTCTCGATGTGGAACTGCATCATCTGCTCGGGGTCCATGCGGTACACGTGGTCGGCGCCGAAGATGATGATGTAGTCGGGATCCTCGTCGTAGATGAGGTTGAGCGACTGGTAGATGGCGTCGGCCGAACCGGTGTACCAGCGCGGGCCGAGGCGTTGCTGGGCGGGCACGGGCGTGATGTACTCACCGGCCAGACCGCTCAACCGCCAGTTCTGGCTGATGTGCCGGTCGAGGGAGTGCGACTTGTATTGCGTGAGAACGCAAATTCGGAGATATCGGGCGTTGACCAGATTCGACAGCACGAAGTCGATCAGCCGGTACGCACCCCCGAAGGGAACCGCTGGCTTGGCTCGGTCGGCCGTCAACGGATACAGCCGCTTGCCCTCTCCGCCGGCCAGGACAATGCCCAGCACATGTGGCAACTCCCTCATGGCTCAAACCTATCCGTCTGCCTGCCGTGCGGCATGCCAATGACACGATTCATCAACGCGATCCGGGTCGGCACGAGTTCGGTTTAACCAAAATCAGCGCGCTACAAACGTCGAACAGAACACCGCTCGGTTCTCTGTCACGATCTCGGTGATCGCCTATGCGTGGGGGCCCGCTCACCATTACCGTTCCAGATATGCGGGTGGCCATGATGACTCGGGAGTATCCACCCGAGGTGTACGGCGGAGCAGGCGTTCACGTGACCGAGCTGGTCGCTCAACTCCGAAAATTGTGCGACGTCGACGTGCACTGCATGGGCGCCCCGCGCGACGGGGCATACGTGGCGCATCCAGACCCGGCGCTGCGCGGCGCCAATGCCGCGCTGACAACGTTGTCGGCGGACCTGAACATGGTGAACAACGCCGAGGCGGCGACCGTGGTGCATTCCCACACCTGGTACACCGGCCTGGCGGGCCATCTCGCGTCGCTGCTGTACGGCGTCCCGCACGTGCTCACGGCGCACTCGCTTGAGCCCTTGCGGCCGTGGAAGGCCGAACAGTTGGGCGGCGGTTACCGCGTGTCCTCGTGGGTCGAGCACACGGCCGTCGAGGCCGCCGACGCGGTCATCGCGGTGAGCTCGGGCATGCGCGACGACGTGCTGCGCACGTACCCCGCGCTGGATCCCGACCGGGTGCACGTGGTGCGCAACGGCATCGACACCACCGTCTGGTATCCCGCGGAGCCCACTCCCGACGAGTCGGTGCTCGCCGAACTCGGGGTGGACCTCAACCGGCCGATCGTCGCGTTCGTCGGACGCATCACGCGCCAGAAGGGTGTCGCGCACCTGGTGGCCGCCGCGCACCGGTTCGCGCCCGAGGTGCAGCTGGTGTTGTGCGCGGGCGCCCCGGACACGCCGCAGATCGCCGAGGAGGTGTCGTCAGCGGTGCAGCAGCTCGCGCAGGCGCGCACCGGGGTGTTCTGGGTGCGCGAGATGCTGCCGACGCACAAGATCCGGGAGATTCTCTCGGCAGCAACTGTTTTCGTATGCCCGTCGGTGTACGAACCACTGGGCATCGTGAACCTGGAAGCGATGGCGTGCGCCACGGCCGTGGTGGCCTCCGACGTCGGGGGCATCCCCGAGGTCGTCGCCGACGGGCGCACCGGCCTTCTGGTGCACTACGACGCGAACGACACCGAGGCCTACGAGGCGCGTCTGGCCGAAGCGGTGAACTCGCTGGTGGCCGATCCGGACAGAGCCCGCGAGTACGGCATCGCAGGCCGCGAGCGGTGCATCGACGAATTCTCGTGGGCACACATCGCCGAGCAGACGTTGGAGATCTACCGCAAGGTGTCTGCCTGAGCCGAATCCGGCGCGGCCCGCGTGCAGTGCACGCGTGACCGCGCCGAATCTCGTCTAGCTGGTGACGCCCTTGAGCTCGTCGCCCAGGGCGGCTGCCTCGTCCGGGGTGAGCTCGACGACGAGGCGCCCTCCGCCCTCAAGCGGTACCCGCATCACGATCCCTCGCCCCTCTTTGGTTGCTTCCAGTGGACCGTCGCCAGTCCGGGGCTTCATCGCCGCCATCGAGTGCTCCCTCCAACTGAGCCGGTCCGCCTCGGCGGGCCAGGTCGGGGCCGACGCCGCCCACTCGTTGACGGCACCCGGCACTGAACTGCTACTGAACTACTCCTATTGTTCCCTATCCGGGGCGCAGGGTGTGCGAAGACCCTGCCTTGGCCTGCGCGTGGCGCGGATCTTGACGATGTTCGAGCGGCGGAACCCAGCATGTCGCGACGTGATCGTCGACCATCCCGGTGGCCTGCATCAACGCATATGCCGTCGTCGGCCCGACGAACCGGAACCTGCGACGCTTGAGTTCCTTGGCCATCGCGGTGGATTCCGGCGTCACCGCGGGCACCTGCGACATGTCGGCGGGCCGTGGACGCGCCGGCGGCGCGAACGACCACAGCAGCTCCCCGAAGTCCACATCGAGCTCCTCGACGGCCCTGGCATTGGCGATCGTGGCCTCGATCTTGGCGCGGTTGCGCACGATCCCCGCATCGCCCATGAGCCGCTCGATGTCTTTCTCCGTGTAGCGGGCCACCCGCTCGGGATCGAAGCCGTGGAACGCGCGCCGGAAGTTCTCGCGCTTGCGCAGGATGGTCAGCCAGCTCAGCCCGCTCTGGAACGCCTCGAGGCTCACGCGCTCGAACAGCGCATCGCCGTCGCGCAGCGGCCGGCCCCATTCGGTGTCGTGGTAGTCGAGATAGAGCGTCGACCCGTCGGAGCCTGGGGTCGCCCAGCCGCACCGGACACGTCCGTCGGTCACGACGTGCCTTCCTCCCCGCGCAGCTGCCCCGCGGTGGCCGAGACCTCGACGTCGTCGTCCTCGATGTCTTCCGGGGTGTCCTCCGGGACGCCGTAGGCGACCCGCAGCGCGGCGAGTTCCCCGCGCAGTGAGTCGAGTTCATAGCCAAGGCGCTCCAGCACCCAGTCCACCTCGCTGGTCTTGTAACCGCGCAGCGACTGCGTGAACCGCACCGATTCGACGTCGGCGCCGGTGACCCCTGAGGCAGGCAACACCGTCGCGGTGGTGCCCCGCGGCAGCGGGGGCAGCGTCTCACCGCGACCGAAGATCACGCTGCCCAGGGCGAACAGCACCGTGGCGACCAGAACGAGCACCACGAGATACAGCAGTATCAACGTCACGCTTCCGATACTGCCTCACGTGTCCGACAGCGGACGCACCTAGCGCGGACGCAGCGTGGTCATCGGCGGGCGGTCGGCCAGGGACACCGAGGACACCCGAGGGGTGAAGTCGTCGCCGTCGGCGAAGAACTGCGTGAGCCCGACGCCCGAGTCGGAGATGCCGCAGCGCGACAGCAGCGTCGCGATGACCTGGCGACTCATCGAGGCCAACTCGGTCAGCGGCCGGTTGCGATGGGCCCGCACACCCAGGTTGACCTGCGCGATGCCGTCCAGGCCCAGCCGGTCGTAGGTGTCGACCAGCAGGCCGATCTCGACGCCGTAGCCGGGTGCGAACGGCACCGACGTGAGCAGTTCGCGGGTGCCCGCGTACTCGCCACCCAGCGGCTGCAGCACGCAGTTGAGTTCGGGACGCAGCGACGCCAACAGCGGACGGGCGACGAGTTCGGTGACGCGCCCGCCACCGTTGGCGTCCTCGGCACCGCTGACCTTGAGCGGCCTGCGGTAGAAACCCTTGACCAGGTGCACACCGTCGCACGTCAGCAGCGGTCCCAGCAGCTTCGGGACGAACATCGGGTCCGGGTCGATCAGATCGGAGTCGACGAACGCGATGATGTCGCCCGTCGTGGCGGCCAGCGAGCGCCACAACACCTCGCCCTTGCCGGGCTGCGGCGGCACCTCGGGCAGCGCGGCCTCGCGGCTGACCACCTTGGCCCCCGCGGCGACAGCGCGGATCTCGGTCTCGTCGGTGGAACCGGAATCGAGCACGATCAGCTCGTCGACCAGGCCGCCGAGCAGCGGTTTGATGGTCTCCACCACCGAGCCGACGGTTTCTTCCTCGTTGAGCGCGGGCAACACGACCGACACGGTGCGACCGGCTTTCGCGGCCTCCAGGTCGGCGACCGTCCACGACGGCCGGTTCCAGCTGTGGTCGGTCAGCCAACGGTGCCCCACAACCCCGTCCTGAACCAGATCTGCGACGGTCAGAGGTATCGCTGTCATGCCAGTCCCCTCACTGTTCGTGCGGGCTTCCGCACTCCCTGAATCGACGCGACCATTTCGAGCACGCGCCGAGTGGGCCCCACCTCGTGTACCCGGAACATGGCTGCTCCATCCGCGGCGGCAAGCGCTGTTGCGGCGAGCGTCCCTTCCAGGCGTTCGGTCAGGTCCACACCGAGAGTCTCCCCGACAAAATCCTTGTTGCTCAGCGCCATCAGGACCGGCCATCCGGTATTAACAAGATCTTTTACGTGGCGCAACAAACTAAGACCGTGATAAGTGTTTTTGCCGAAATCATGGGTCGGATCGATGAGGATCCGGTCGCGCTGCACACCCGTTGCCACGGCCCGCTCGGCGGCAGCGGTCACCTCCGCGATCACGTCGTCGACCACACCGCGCTCGCTGATGCCGTAGTTCACCCGGAACGGCCGCGTGCGCGGCGTCGCGCCGCCCGTGTGTGAGCACACCAGGCCCGCGCCGAACTCGGCGGCCACCTCGGCCAGACCTGGGTCGGCGCCGGCCCAGGTGTCGTTGATGATGTCCGCGCCCGCCGCGCACGCCTGCTTGGCGACGGCCGCGCGCCACGTGTCGACGCTGATCAACCGGTCGGGGAAGGTGCTGCGCAGCCACTCGATGAACGGGACGACGCGCGTGATCTCCTCTTCGGCGTCGACGTTGCTGCCGGGGCCCGCCTTGACGCCGCCGACGTCGATGACGTCGGCACCTTCGTCGATCACACGGTGCGCGGCGGCCTTGGCTGCCTCGTCGGTGAAGGTGGCGCCGCGGTCGTAGAACGAATCGGGTGTCCGGTTGACGATCGCCATGATGAGGGCACGGTCGTGCGCCACCGGACGACCGCAGAACGTCGAGAACACGCCTCCATAGTGCCTGGACTAGTTCTTGGGGCGTTTACCCGCCGTGACTTCCTCGGGGTACTCGTCGTAGAACGGCACGTAGCCCTCGTCGCGGCCGGCGAGCACGTAGACCGGGTCGGTGACGTCCGGGCCGTATCCCTGTTTGCGCAGGTCCACCTTCTGGCTCTTGAACGTCGAGGTGTGCGCCAGTTCGGGTACGACGCGCACGAACAGCGGTACGGCGTAGGCGGGCAGGTGCCCGTAGAACGCGTCGGCGAGCGCCTTGCCGTCGAACTCCTCGCCGTCCTTGAGCTGGACGGCGGCCATGCCCGCCCGTCCCCCGGCGCCGGGGACCTCGACGCCGAAGACCGTGCACTCCTCGATCTTGTGGTGGCTCGCGACGGCGGCCTCCACCTCGGTGGTCGCGACGTTCTCGCCCTTCCAGCGGAACGTGTCGCCCAGCCGGTCGGCGAACGCCGCGTGGCCGAAGCCCTGCGAACGCATCAGGTCGCCCGTGTTGAACCACACGTCGCCGTCCTTGAATGCGTTGCGCACCAACTTCTTCTCGGTCGCCGACGAGTCGGTGTAGCCGTCGAACGGCTGGAACGAACTGACCTTCGACAGCAGCAGGCCGGGCTCCCCCGACTTGACCTTGCGCAGCTTGCCGTCGGCGCCGCGCACCGGTTCACCCGTGTCGGGGTCGTATTCGACGAACGCCACCGGACTCGGGCAGATGCCGGTGGACTTCGACACGTTGAACACGTTGACGAACGCCGTGTTGCCCTCACTGGCGGCGTAGAACTCGCAGACCCGGGAGATGCCGAACCGCTCGATGAACTCGTCCCAGATGGCCGGCCGCAGCCCGTTTCCGACGATCACGCGCACCTTGTGCGCGCGGTCGGTCGGCTTGGGCGGCTGGTTGAGCAGGTATCCGCAGATCTCGCCGATGTAGACGAACGCGGTGGCGCCGTAGTCGATGACCTCGTCCCAGAACCTCGAGGCCGAGAACGATTTGCCAAGTGCCAGAGACGCACCCGAGTTCAGCACCGATCCGACCGAGACCGTCAGCGCGTTGTTGTGGTACAGCGGCAGGCAGCAGTACAGGGTGTCGTTGCTGCGCAGACGCAGCCCGAGACCGCCGAAGCCGGCCAGCGCGCGCAGCCACCGGTAGTGCGTCATCACGCTGGCCTTGGGCAGGCCCGTGGTGCCCGAGGTGAAGATGTAGAACGCCTTGTCCTTGGCCAGTACGGCCGACGCGCTCGCCGGGTTGGTCGTCGGGGCTGTGGTCGCGAGCCGCCGCAGCTCCTCGACGGTCATCAAACCGGTTGTGTCGGCGCCACTTTCGACGATGTGGTCGACGAAGTCCGGTTCGGCCACCACCGCGGTGGCACTGAGCAGGCCGATGCTGTGCTTGAGCACATCGCCACGCTGGTGATAGTTCAGCATCCCCGCGATCGCGCCGCACTTGACGATCGCGAGCATCAGCAGCACCGCGTCGGGCGAGTTGCGCAGCATGACCCCCACGACGTCGCCGTGGCCCACACCCCGGGCGGCGAGCACCGCGGCGTAGCGGTTGACCGTCTCGTTGGCCGTCTTGTACGTCAGGCGCTCGTCACCGAACTTGATGAAAACACGGTCGGCGTACTGCGCGGCACGGTCCTGGAAGACCTTGCCGATCGAGGTCTTGGCGCTGGGCCGGGCCGTGAAACCCGTGGCGACGCCGCGCAGGATGACCGGCGCGTCCATCAGGAAACCCGGTAGCCGCGTCGCGAGGTCGAGCAGGCCGACGGAGTTCCTGGTGGCTTTCTGGTCGGTCATGCGCGCTGTACCCTCCACAGTTTTCGGACGCCGGTGGCCAACACCTTAACCACGGCCGCCGGTTCGCGTTACCGCCGGTTCCGGGCCGGACTACAGCCGGACTACTCGGGCGCGCACGCCTCGAGCGCGGCCTCGACGTTGTCGACCACCACCAGGCTGTCCATGGCCCGTTGCGAGACGTAACCCGTCGGGACCAGCCCCCGCAACCACGTCAAGAGCCCGTCGTAGTGGCCGAACGGATCGAGCAGGATCAGCGGCTTGTCGTGCATGCCCAGATAGCCCGCAGTCCAGGCCTCGAAGAACTCTTCGAGAGTGCCGATGCCGCCGGGCAGCGCGATGAACGCGTCCGAGCGGTGCTCCATCTCGCGCTTCCGCTCGCGCATCGTGTCGGTGACGATGAGTTCGGCCGCGTCGACGTCGGCGAGCTCACGATGCACGAGCGCCTTGGGGATCACACCGACCGTGTGGCCGCCCTTGGCGCGGGCGGCCTGCGCGACGGCACCCATCGCCGACACGTTGCCGCCACCGGACACCAGCGTCCACCCCCGCGCCGCGATCGACGAG
Source organism: Mycolicibacterium smegmatis (assembly GCF_001457595.1). Classification (GTDB taxonomy): domain Bacteria; phylum Actinomycetota; class Actinomycetes; order Mycobacteriales; family Mycobacteriaceae; genus Mycobacterium; species Mycobacterium smegmatis. The sequence goes on from NZ_LN831039.1 coordinate 5,206,650, forward strand.
CCGACCTCTGCTGCCAGCTCGAGCAGTTCGGGATGCGTCGGTCCCGACGCGCAGTACACACACACCGCCCACTGGCGGTCCTGTCCTTCTTTCACATCTCCAACGTAGACGCGCGCGACCACAGCGAACGAACCATTTACGGCTGACGGGCTGCGGTTCCCGTTACATTCGGGGCATGCCAGTCGACTGGGTGATCGCTCCTCATGACCGCGCACTCGACGGCGTTGAGGCCGGCCTGCACGAACGCAGCGGTGCGGTGCTCATGGGCCCCGAAGGCGTCGGCAAGACCTCGCTGGCCCGCAGTGCCGCGGAATGGCTCGGGCCGGAGTTCCGCCGCATCGTGCGGGTGACCGGCACCGAGTCCAACGCCGCCGTCCCGTTCGGGGCCGTCGCGAACCTGATCGACGTGTCGCCCTCGGGTCGCACCGCCGACGTGATGCGCGCGGCGCGCGAGTCCCTGGGTTCCGAGCTTCTTCTCGTGGTCGACGACGCGCATCTGCTCGATCGGTTGTCGGCGGCGCTCGTGTACCAGCTCACCGAGAGCGGCGCGGCCAAGCTGATCGCCACAGCGACCGTGGACCGCGCTGTGCCAGAAGAGGTCTCGGCGCTGTGGGATGAGGGCCTGCTGGCCCGCGTCGAGGTGTCACCCCCGGGTTACGACAGTGCGCGCCTGGCCGATCAGGTGGCGGCCTACATCGCCGATCTTCCGCCCGCGGCGATCCAGACGCTGCAGTATCTCGCGGTGCAGGATCCGCTGCCGCTGACCGACGTGACAGCGCTGACCTCGGCCGACACCGTGGCCCAGGCGTGCGAGGCCGGTGCGGTGGTCCTCGACGAGGACGCCGAGCAGCCCATGGTGCACTGCCGTCATGTGCTGTTCCTCAACGCCGTTCGCGCCAACGTCGGCGGCCCCGGTCTCCGGCGCCTGCGCACGGCCGTCGTCGAACAGATGGCCAAGACTCCGCGACGTGGTGTGGTGGACCGGTTGCGCCACGCCGTGCTCGCGCTGGACTCCGACGTGGCGGTGCCCACCGAGGACGTCGTCACCGCGGCCGCGGAGGCGCTGCGACTCGGCGACCTCGAACTCAGCGAGCGACTGGGCCGCGCCGCACTGCAGGTCGACGGCGGGTTCCAGGCACGGCTGACGCTGGCCTATGCGCTGGGCTGGCAGGGTCACGGACGCGAGGCCGAGGACGTGCTCGCCGAGGTCGATCCCGCGACGCTGGACGAGGCCTCGCTGATGGCGTGGGCGCTGCCGCGCGCGGCCAACCAGTTCTGGATGCGTTCGGAGCCCGAGCGTGCGGTGGCCTTCCTGCGCACCACGCGCAACCGCGTGCAGACCGCACACGCCCAGGTCACCCTCGACGCCCTGCTCGCGACGTTCACCATGAACTCTGGAACCCCGTCGCGCGCACTGGAACTCGCACACCAGGTGCTGGAGTCTCCCGACGCCGACGACACCGCCGTCGGTTGGGCCGCGTCGACCGCCGCGCTCAGTTCGGCGCGCATCGGCCGGTTCGACGACGTCGACGCGCTGGCCCAGCGCGCCATCGATGCGGGCCATCCCGGATTGCTGCGGTTCACCAGCGGATTCGGCCAGACCACGTCGCGGCTGCTTCGCGGGTCTCTCGACGAGGCCGAGGTGCTGGCCCGCCAGCTCACCGATTTCGCGCAGCTGCTGCAACCCGGCCGCGCCATCGGCGAGGTGCTGCTGGCCGACGTCCTCATCGTCCGCGGACAGCTCGACGAGGCGGTTGCGTTGTTACGCAGGGCCACAGCCACTTTGGCGCCGACCGGGTACTCGTGGGGCCCGCTGGCGTGGATGTTGTTGGCGCAGGCGCTCGGTCAGCGCGGCATGCCCGTCGAGGCCGGAAAGGTGCTGTCCCGCGCGGAATCCCGGCACGGCCTCAAGTCCATGCTGTTCGCCCCCGAACTCGCACTCGCGCGAGCCTGGACCTGCTTTGCCCGCAAAGACCCCGTCACCGCCGTTGCCGGGGCCCGCGAGGCCGCGAAAGCCGCCGAGCGTGGCGGGCAGTCCGCAGTCGCGCTGCGCGCCCTTCACGACGCCGTGCGGCTCGGCGACACCCGCGCGGCCGATGCACTCGCCCGCATCGACCTGACCTGCACGTTCGCCGACGTCACGCGGGCCCATGCCGCCGCGCTCACCGCCGGCGACGCTTCCGCGCTGAACGACGTCGCTGCCCGCTACCGCAACCTCGGCATGCACGCCGCCGCAGCCGATGCGCTGCGTCAGGCGGGTGGGTGAATTCGCGCGTTTCGCGGCTTTTGCCCCGCTTTAGACTGATCGTGCCGTATGCGTTTGGGAGGGGGCGCTGCGATGGGTGCGCTTGACGGGTTCTATTCGACGTGGAACAAGGCCCGTGAAACCTTCGGGCAGGGAGCGCCGACCGATGGTTCGCAGTTCGACCAGAGCCGCAGCCTCACGCAGATGAAGGCCAGCGTCGAGGCCGCCGCGCCCGACGACCGCTGGCAGGGCTCAGGCGCGAACGCCTACGCCGCAGCCAACAAAGAGCACGCGCAGGTCTATCAGAAGCTCGCCGACCTCGACCAGAAGATGGCCGCCGAGGTCAAGAACGCCGCCAACGTCGTCTCCGCCGGGCGCACGAACCTCGACAACGCCAAGAGCTGGGTCGAAGGCATGGCCAATTCCCTGCCCGCCACCAGCCAGCAAGACCGCGAACGCAAGCTCATCCCGATTGCCCGCGAAGGCATCAACCGCGTCGACAACATCGTCAAGTCCGCGACTGCGGACATGATGGGGATCAAAGGCAACGTCGAAAAGCTCCGCGGCGAGTACGACACCATCAAGACCACGATGCGGTTCGGGCCGGAAAGTGAGAAGAAGCCCGGCGACAAAAAAGACGACGCTCAGATGCTTGGGAATGAGGAAAAGGACGACGACGGCATCCCCGAGATGCACGCGCCGAGTACAGAAGACCAAGCTCGGATGGACGTCGAGCAGGTGCTGTCCGAGGGTGACGGTGGCGCCGCGGAACGTGTGGACGAGGTCCTCAGCTCGATCAAGCCGGGAGATGAGTTGACTCCCCAACAGGACGCTTATTTGAGCGAGATGCAGCGTCAGCAGAAGGGAATGAGCGTAGAGGATCTCAGAGCCGCCGAACAGCGCCTCGGTGACCACAAGAACGTCATCGCGGACTCGTGGCAGTTGATGAGTAACGACGATGTCGAATACTCCGCCGGCGCTGGTGACGACAAGAAGGGAGCCGCATCTCAGCTGCCCGACAGCGTTCAGAAAGCACTCACGAATGCCGGTGACACATGGCCGATCGGCGACGGCATCGGCCAGCTCCGTTATGAGGGAGACCTCAAAGCCATCTCGGAGATCGTCAAGGACGGCAATCCGGGTTTCCAGACGGGCACGGAGCTCGACCGCCAGCTCATTGTCGCTGCGGACAAGGCCATGGATGCGCGCGACATCCCAGGCGGCCAGATCCTCGGTCGGGAATCAACTGTCCAGAGCTTGTTCGAAGCAGTCGACGATGACCACCAGATCATCAACGACCACTTGATGGGCAGGAATGGTGTCGACGTTGACGATTTCCTACGCGATGTGAACACGACCGACTGGCCGGATAACGGGAAGGCAGCTGGCTATCTTTTCAGCTGGACCAATGAGGCCAGTTCAGGACCTGAGGCTGAGATCGCGGCCCAAACAGCCGATAAATACGCGGAATTCATTGGAGCTCATACGCATGGGGAACCGACGCCTCAGCCTGACCTATTGAACATCAATGGCCAGACGTTAGGCCAGCTCAACCCTGAACTCGTCCAGCGGTACGCGCATGGACTAATCCCCTATGTGGACGACATGGGTGGTATCGGTGACGCGGACAAGTTTGAGATCGACGGTGGTGATCTCCGACGGGACGGATTGATGCCCAATGCAAAGGGGGTCTTCGCAGTGTTAAATACGGATCCCGTCGCCGCAACGGAGATCAACGCGCGGGCATACGAGATTGCGATGGAGAGAGAGACTAGCTTCGCGACGAACCCTAAGGATCCTTCGGCCCAGGCGCATCTTTATGCGGCAGCAACCATGCGAGGTCTGGTCGATGTGGGAGCACACGAGGCGTTCCAAGCCTTCAAAGAGAACGGGTATGACGCGGGAGTCGATCAGACAGCATGGAAGAAGGCGGGCTTCGATGCCGCTGTGACAGCCGTGAGCACCGGGGCGTCAGTGATTCCCGGGGTGGGTTTCGTTTCCGGCCCAACGGTTGCACAGATCGGCTCGATCTTCAGCAACGAAATGTTCGATAACGCTCCTCCGCCTGTAGATCGACCTCTTCCGGAAATGTCGACCACACGTGCCAGCCACCTGATCCTTGATGCGATGCTTGCCGCCGGCAATCCTTTGACCCTCCCCGAAGGATGGGTCGACTACACCGATCCAGAACGTCCTCGTGTCGTCCAGCCCCCAGGTGTGAACGACGACGTCTATGCCAGCACCATCAACGCACAGGTTGGCGAGCAAAGCGTTGCAGTCGATGCGAAGGGGCCTGACCAGTTCTACGCGGACCGCTACAACAATGTCGCTCAAGATATAGACATCCAACACACCCCGCCCCAGGAGGAACGACACCAGTGATGCCACGACTTAGCAGAGGGCTGCTGGCGCTTTTCCTCCTGGGTTTGCTTGCCGCCTCCGCGTGTAGGGCAGAAGGCGCCGAACCGCCGGAATCACCGCCTGCAGGTTGGCCCGAGTCGTTGGATGACTTCACCGTGACGTGGACCGCCGAACCGGGGATCGATTTGACCACTGGTCCAGCAGTTGCGGCGCGGGCTTATATGGAGTCCTACTACCTCGCATACCTGACAACCGACGACAAGTACCTGTATCCGGGGTTTGCACAAGCCGTCGACTCCAATCAGGCCGACGGGCCTGATGGCACGGAGAAGCTCTGGCCAGAACCTTATCGTCCGAAGACGTGGATTGGTACGGCACGCCATCACATACTGCGAATAGATCAGTCAGGTCGCGACGTCGCAGTTGTGGGTTGTGTGTATTCGTACTCGAGCGCCGAGAAGACAGATGCGGGATTCGAAGCCAACATCGGTGGAACCGGACCGGACGCAGGAATTAGCGCGATCCGTATCGGTTTAGAGGCTCCCGAGAACAGTGCCGATCTTCCAGTACAAGAAGGACCGTCTCGGGCGCCGTTCGAGAATGTATTTGGTGGGTGGAGGGTGACCAATCATCAGGGCGGATTCCTTGCTACAGCTGAATGGCCGGACCACGCCAAAGACGTCGAACAATGTGTTGCTCAGGCGCCAGAACCTCCGGAAGCCCGGACTTTCATCCCGACAAGCCCGTACCCTCGGTCTGCCTTCCCAGTGCTTCCCGCGACGCCAGGCTGGCCGGCAAAGCCAGATGCACCCACCGACCAGCCCGGCTGAGCACGATCAAACTCCCGCACACCCCTCCCCCAACCCAGCCGTAAAATTGCACCTGGCATGCACGACCCGAGGGGACTCCGATGAACCAGGTGATCGCCAATACCGGCGCCATGAACAGCTGGCAGCAGCAGCTGGGTGAGGTCAGCTCGGGTGTCGGCAATCTGCTCAATGGTACTCCCGGCGTCTCCGATGTGATGAACACGCACGGCACCATCGGGTTCCCGATGCAGAGCGCGTTCGACGCCGCACATGCCGCCCGAGGTGGCGCGATGGGTGCGACGCAGGCCGCGTCGTCGAAGATTTCCGACTTGCTGCGCCAGGCTGCTCAGGCCTACGAGCGTGGCGACGTCGCCGCGGCCGACGACCTGAAGAAGCGGGCCGAGCAGCTGGAAGGCGCGGGTGCGTCGTCGGCGGCCGGTGGCAGTGCCGCAGGCAGCGCGGCCTCGGCCGCGAGCAGTGGTGGCCAGGCCGCGTCGCAGATGATGAGCCAATTCGGCCAGATGGCGGGTCAGATGGCGCAGTCGCTGACGCAACCCATCCAGGGCATGGCCCAGAGCCTCGGCCAGATGCCGCAGCAGATCTTCCAGGGTGTGCAGGGCATCGTGCAGTCCGCCACCGAGGGCGCCGGGGGCGGGTTGGAAGCGGCGACGGCCGCCGCAGGTGGCGCCGAGGCCGAGAACGCCATCAAGACCGCCGCGACCGATGGTGCGGGTGGCGGCGAGGGTGAGCGTGCCCCGGTCGACGCCGCCGACAAAGACAAGACCGACGAGCGCGACAAGACGACCGATGCCGTGCAGGTCGGCGCCCGCGCCGACATCGGCGTGCCGGCCGAGGAGCAGCCGGGTGTCGGCGCGGTGTCGACGCAGATCCCGACGATCAGCCCACGGCCGCAGTAGCGGAGAGTGCGTCCAACGCGGCTGCGACCTTGCGACGGTAGCTCTCGACGTTGGCCATCTTGATCGACTCGTATCCGCGCACTTCCTGGGCGAGGCCGAGAATTTCGCGGATGGCATCGATGTTGCCCTGCGTGGCGCGCGGCACCACCTCGCGGGTCAGCTTCGCGTAGTCGTCGACGAGTGACCGCTCGACCTGACGCACGTGGGCATAGCCGAACACGTCCAGTCGGGTCCCCCGAACACGCCGTGCCGTCCGCAAGGCGTACAGCGCCGGCTTGAACCACGCCCCCAAGGTCAGCTTGTGGTCCAGGCCCATCGCCCGGAGCATCGGCGGGTGCAGTTTGTACGCGAAAGACGCGTCATCGCCGAAGGTTTCACGGACGGACTGTTCGAAGCCCGGATCGAGGAACAGCCGCGCGGTTTCGTATTCGTCCTTGTACGCCATCAACTTGTACATCGACTCCGCTGCTGTGACGGTGAGCGGCCCGACCGATCCGACGGCGTGGCGCTCCAGCTCGGCCGTGTCGGCGACGAAGTTCACGAACTGTAGCGCATAGGACTGGTTCTGATAGGCGACAAGGTCGGCGGCCAGAAAGCCGAGGCGGTCCCGGAAACCCTCGTCGACGCCGCGTAATTCGTGGACGGCGCGACGCACTCGCCGCGCCACTCGGACGTGGTTGGTGTACACCCCTTTCAGAGCGTTGACCGGTTGCGGATCGTGCACGTACGCGCGGCCGACGTGAAGCGCCCTGAGGTTCGCCGAAACCGCCACCCCGTTGAGTTCGACCGCTTTTTCGAGCGCCGACAGCGGGATGGGCAGTGATCCAACCTGCACGGCCATACCCACCAGAATCATGTTGGCCAACTGGTCGGATCCGAACTCCCGGTGTGCGAGTGCACGAACGTCGGCGTACAGCGAATCGTGCGCCCTGGTGGACGGATCCAGCCGCTCGCGGACCTCGGCGGCCGAGGGGAACGCGGTCGACGGCTTCAGGATCATCGAACCCGTCGGCACCTGGGATGTCGAGATCACCGCGACGGTACGCGAATTCGACGCGACGGCAAGGCTCTTGGCGTCAGCTGCAACAAGAAGATCGCATCCCAGATACAGATCGCACTCGTCGGCTGCGAGTTTGTTGGTACCGGTGATGGGGCGTGTCGAGAACTTGAGATCTGACACCACGGCACCGCCCTTCTGGGCGAGGCCGAGCTGGTCGAGTCCGCGGACGTGGAACCCGGCCAAAGTACCTGCGGTGGCGACGATCTGAGAGGTGGTGACCACGCCGGTGCCGCCGACACCGGTGATGCGGACGTTGAATGCGTCGGTGCCGACGATGGGTGTGGGCTCCGGGATGGGACGCGTGGCAGAAGTTTCACTCGATGCCGTACGCCCGGGTCGGACCGCGACGAACGACGGGCAGTCGCCGTCCAGGCAGGAGTAGTCCTTGTTGCACGAGGCCTGATCGATCCTGGTCTTGCGGCCGAACTCGGTGTCGACTGGCTGCACGGACATGCAGTTCGACTTCTGTCCGCAGTCACCACAGCCCTCACACAGGCGTTCGTTGATGAACGCGCGAGTGACGGGTTCGGGCGCGAGCCCGCGCTTGCGTTTGCGGCGCAGTTCGGTCGCGCATTCCTGGTCGTGGATGAGCACGGTGACCCCGGCGGTCGCTGCCAACTGTTCCTGCACCGCCATCAACTCGGACCTGTCGAGAACGGCGACGCCTTCCGGCAGCGACACCTTGCGGTACTTCTTCACATCGTCGGTGGTGATGACGACGCGGGCGACGCCTTCGGCCAGAAGCTCCTGAACGATCTGCGGCACCGACATTTTGCCCACGGCGCGTTGTCCACCGGTCATGGCGACCGCGTCGTTGTAGAGCAGTTTGTAGGTGATGTTCACCCCGGATGCGACGGCGGCCCGGATGGCCAGGCTGCCCGAATGATGGAATGTGCCGTCACCGAGATTCTGGAACAGGTGATTCTCGGACACGAACGGCGCCATGCCGATCCACGGGGCACCCTCGCCGCCCATCTGGCAGAGACTCACGATCTCCCCCACCCGCTCATGCGGCATCATGGTCGCGATTGCGTGACAACCGATTCCGGCGCCCACAAGGGACCCGTCGGGAACGACCGTGGACCGGTTGTGTGGGCAGCCGGAGCAGAAGTACGGCGTCCGTGTCAGCAGCGGCAGTTCGATACGCCCCGCGGGTGTTCTCTCGACCGATGACACGCTCTCGATCTGGTTGGCGGGGAGCACCTTTCGAATTCGCCGGCCGAGCTTCTCGGCGAGGATTTCGGGCGGCAGGTCGGCGTCGGCGCGCAGGAACCCGCGGCCGTGCTCGTCGCGTTTTCCCAGAACCCGCGGAACGGAGGCCCGTCCGTACAAGGCGTCTTTGACGGCCAACTCGATGAACGCCCGTTTCTCTTCGACGACGACCACTTCGTCGAGCCCTTCACTGAACTCTTGGACGTGCCGTTGGTCCAGCGGGTTGATGACACCGAGCTTGAGGATGCGGATGCCGGAGTGGACCAGATCGGTCTCTGCGATGCCCAGACGCTGCAGCGCCTGCACGGTGTCCCGGAAACCTGTGCCCGCGGTGATGATTCCGAGCTTGGCGTCCGGGTCGCCGACGGTTCTGTTCAGATCGTTGGCGGCCGCGTACCGACGCGCGAGTTCCAGCCGCTCACCGAACATGCTTCGTTCGAGGTTGCCGAGCGTCGGTTGCACGAAGTGCGCCGAGACGGTGTGGCGGAATTCGGCGCCGTCGATCTCGCGGTCGGGACTCTGCACCGTGACCCGGCTGCGGTCGAAACGAACGGTGGCCGACCCGTCCACGACGTTCGTCGCGAGTTTCATGCCTACCCACAGCCCGCTGAACCGGGACATGGCGATGCCGTGCAGGCCGAAGTCGAGTACTTCCTGCGGATCTGACGGGACGAGCACGGGAAGCCCGAGTTCGGCCATCGCGGCCTCGGAGCCGCTGGGCACAGTCGACGACTTGGCGATCGAGTCGTCACCCACGAGGACCAGTGCTCCACCCTTGGCGTCGGCACCACCGAGATTGGCGTGGCGCAGTGCGTCGGTGGCCCGATCCAGCCCGGGTGCCTTGCCGTACCAGATGCCGACGACGCCGTCGTATTCACAGCTCGGCGATGCCGAGGCGAGCTGGGAACCCTGGACCGCGTTCGCGGCGAGCTCCTCGTTCAGCCCGGGCTGGAACACGACCGAGTGCGAATCGAGCAATTCCCGTTGCCGCCCGAGCTCGAGGTCGTAACCCGCCAACGGTGAACCCTCGTAACCGCTGATGAGGATGCCCACCCGCTGCCCGTCCGCGGAGTCACGGCGGCTCTGTTCGAAGGGAATTCGGACCAATGCCTGCAAACCGGTCAGGAACACCTCACCGTCGGCAAGGGTGTATCGGTCCGTGAGAGCGAACTCTCGTGAGTGCAATTCGGTCACTGTCCCCCCTTGAAGAGCCGTTATGTATATGAACGTGTCAGAGCCGCGGAAACACCGAAGTGGCTGAACCCAATTCTGCACGCAGCCGGTACGAGACCTCGGTGAAGCACCTGAGCCTCACCCCGCGGCCGCAGTGACCCGCAACCTGCCGTCCTCCAGGTGCCATCGGCGTTCGATGCCGATGGTGTCGAGGAACCGTTCGTCATGGCTGACGACAACGAACGCGCCCCGGTAGGCGTTGAGCGCCGATTCGAGTTGGCCCACGCTCACCAGGTCGAGGTTGTTGGTCGGTTCGTCGAGCAGCAGCAGTTGTGGGGCCGGTTCGGCGAACAGCACGCACGCAAGCGTCGCCCGCAGACGCTCCCCGCCGGACAGCGCACCCACCGGAAGGTGGATGCGGTCGCCGCGGAACAGGAACTGCGCCAACAGATGCATGCGCCGCGTGTGCGAGAGGCTCGGCGCTGAGGCGGCCAGACTCTCCGCGACGCTGCGGTCGAGGTCGAGCAGGTCGAGACGCTGCGACAGATACGCCACGCGCCCGTCGGCCTGCTGACACGTGCCGCCGTCAGGTTTCAGTTGGCCGTCGATGATGCGCAGCAGCGTCGACTTGCCCGCACCGTTGGAGCCCGTCAGCGCGATGCGCTCGGGCCCGCGTATCGACACGTCGATACCGTTGTCGGCGAACAGGTTCCGTCCACCACGGCTGATCTGCAACCCGGTACCGGTGAACAACGTCCGGCCGGCGGGAACCTCGGTGTCGGGCAGGTCCAGCACGATCACCTTGTCGTCACGCAGCGCGCGCTCGGCATCCTCCAACCGCGCACGCGCGGCGTCGACACGTTTGGCGTGCACATCGTCGGACTTCGCGGCCGACTCCTGCGCATCCCGTTTGAGCTTGCCTGCAACGATTTTCGGGAGCCCCGCGTCCTTGAGGTTGCGCGCGGCCGCGCTCGATCGCCGTGCTGCACGCTCGCGGGCCTCCTGCATCTGCCGCTTCTCGCGCTTCAACTGCTGCTCGGCGTTGCGGATACTGCTCTCGGCGGCCCGCTGGTTCGCCTCGACAGTTTCCCGGTACGCCGTGAAGTTGCCGCCGTAGAAGACCACCTCGCCGCGGTACAGTTCGGCGATCTGATCCATGCGGTCCAGCAGTGCACGGTCGTGGCTGACCACCAGCAGGCATCCCGAGTATCCGTCGAGGGCGTCGTAGAAGCGTTGGCGGGCAGCACTGTCCAAGTTGTTGGTGGGCTCGTCGAGCATCAGGACCTCAGGGCGCTTCAGCAGTTGCGCGGCCAGGCCCAAGGACACCACTTCCCCACCCGAGAGCGTGTCGAGGCGACGATCCAACGCCACGGTGTCCAGGCCGAGCCGGTCCAACTGGGCGCGCGAGCGTTCCTCGATGTCCCAGTCGTCGCCGATCGTGGTGAAGACGTCGTCGGAAACCTCACCGGCGGCGAGCGCCGCGAGCGCGTCGATCACCGGCGCAATGCCCAGCACCGCGGCCACCGTGAGGTCACCGGTGAACGGGAGCGTCTGAGGCAGGTAACCCACCGTCCCGTCGACGGAGACCGACCCCGCCGTGGGACGGTACTCACCGGCGATCAGCTTGAGCAGCGTGCTCTTGCCCGCGCCGTTGGGCGCGACGAGGCCCGTGCGACCGGGGCCGACGGAGAAGGACAGGTCCGAGAACAAGACGGTGTCATCGGGCCAGGAGAAAGACAGATTCGAACAGACAACAGACATGCGGGAACTCCAGACGACGAGAAGGACTTCCGGGCTGACCCGGCGGCATCGTCAAATTCCCAGCACGGTTCCCATGCTAGTGAGGGGCGCAACCGATTTTCAGGTCGTCAGATACGTGCGCAGCATGTCGGCTGCGGCGGTGATGGCCGCGACCTGGACGCGTTCGTCGACACGGTGGGCGAGATTCGGGTCGCCCGGCCCGTAGTTCACGGCCGGGATGCCGAGCGCGGCGAACCTCGCGACGTCGGTCCAGCCGTACTTGGCGCGCACCTGCCCGCCTGCGGCGGCCACGAGCGCCGCGGCCGCGGGTTGCGTGAGGCCCGGCAGCGCACCGGCGGCGGCGTCGGTCAGCTCGAGCGTGACGTCGAGTCCGTCGAACACCTCGTGGACGTGCGCAACGGCCTGGTCGACGTCGCGATCCGGCGCGAACCGGAAGTTGACGGTGACCGATGCCGCGTCGGGAATCACGTTGCCCGCGATGCCACCGTCGATACGCACCGCGGACAGCCCCTCGCGGTAGACACAGCCGTCGATGTCAACCGAGCGCGCCTGATACGACGCCAGCCGGTCGAGCACAGGTGCGAGTTTGTGAATCGCGTTGTCCCCCAACCACGAACGGGCCGAGTGGGCGCGTGTGCCCTTCGCGGAGATCACGACGCGGATGGTGCCCTGGCAGCCCGCTTCGATGTAGCCACCCGACGGTTCGCCGAGGATCGCGACGTCAGCGGTGAGCCAGTCGCGCAGCTCCCGTTCGATGCGCCCCAGGCCGTTGGCGCTCGATTCGATCTCCTCGCAGTCGTACATCACCAGCGTGATGTCGTGCGTGGGCTCGGTGATCGTGGCGGCCAGGTGCAAGAACACCGCGTCGCCCGCCTTCATGTCGGAGGTGCCGCAGCCGTACATCTCGCCGTCGACGATCCGGCTGGGCAGGTTGTCGGCGATGGGCACGGTATCGATGTGACCCGCGAGCATCACGCGCGACGGCCGGCCCAGGTTGGTGCGGGCCAGCACGGCGTCGCCATTGCGGATCACCTCGAAGTGCGGCGCCTGGGCGCGCAACGCGGCCTCGATCTCGTCGGCGATGCGGCGTTCGTCGCGCGACACACTGGGGATGTCCACCAGCGCGGCGGTCAATGCGATCGGATCAGCGCTCAGGTCTAGCCCCATGGGCATAAACGGTAGTCCAGTAACCTAGGCCAACGTGACTGCAGCATCTGGCATCGGCCTGGCCACCATCACCGCCGACGGAACCGTTCTGGACACCTGGTTTCCCGCTCCCGAGCTGAGCGCATCCGGCCCCGCGGGCACCGCCCGGCTGACCGGGGACGACGTGCCCGCCGACCTGGCTGCCCTCACCGGCAAGGACGAGGACCGCGACGTCGAGGTCGTGGCCGTGCGCACCACCATCGCCGACCTCAACGACAAGCCGGCCGACACGCACGACGTGTGGCTGCGGTTGCACCTGCTCTCACACCGCCTGACCAAGCCGCACGAGGCCAACCTCGATGGCATCTTCGGCCTGCTGAGCAATGTGGTGTGGACCAACTTCGGCCCCTGCGCGGTCGAGGGCTTCGAGACCACGCGTGCCCGGCTGCGTAAGCGCGGCGCCGTCGCGGTGTACGGCATCGACAAGTTCCCCCGCATGGTCGACTACGTGACGCCGTCAGGTGTGCGCATCGCCGACGCCGACCGCGTGCGGCTCGGCGCCCACCTGGCCTCCGGCACCACCGTCATGCACGAGGGCTTCGTCAACTTCAACGCCGGCACACTCGGCACCTCGATGGTCGAAGGCCGCATCTCGGCCGGTGTCGTGGTCGACGACGGGTCCGACATCGGCGGCGGCGCGTCGATCATGGGCACGCTCTCGGGTGGCGGCAAAGAGGTCATCAAGGTCGGCAAGCGTTGCCTGCTGGGCGCCAACTCGGGTCTGGGCATCTCACTGGGCGACGACTGCGTCGTCGAGGCGGGCCTTTACGTGACCGGCGGTACCAAGGTCACCACTGCCGACGGACAGGTCACCAAGGCCATCGAGCTGTCCGGCGCGAGCAACCTGCTGTTCCGTCGCAACTCGCTGTCGGGTGCGGTCGAGGTGGTCAAGCGCGACGGTACGGGCATCACCCTCAACGAGGCCCTGCACGCCAACTGACGTTGACCGCGGTCACTGCGTGAACGCGTGGGAGATGTGGATCTTCCAGCGCCCGTCGGGCTGACGCTGGAAGACGTCCACCCCGTCCTCGTGAACGGTTTCCAGAACCGCGCCTGCCGAGTCGCGCACCGTCAGCGTCCAGACCAGCCGCACCGTCGCCAAATCCCCGTCGACGAGAATCTCTTTGATGTCGGGCTCGTCGTAGTGCAGTGACTTCGACGGGTCGTTGAACCGGTCACGCATCTGATCGCAGAACCCATCCCGGTCGCGGTCGGCCGAGTCCGGATACGCGAGCACCGCGTCGTCGGCGAACAGTCCGCACACCGCGTCGATGTCACGATCGTTGAAGGCCTGGGGCCACTGTCGCAGTGCTTCTTCGATGGCCTGGCGATCCGCATCCCGGTCTGGGTTTCCGCACCCAGCAAGCACACTGACCGCTGCAACCACGAGAGCGAGCGCGCGCAACACCGTCACATTGTGACGGCACTGCCGTCAGAACGGTGGGGGTTTGTTGTGTTCGGCGACGAGGTCGTCGTTGAGTTTGCGTTCGGCGGCGATGGTGCGGGCGGTGTTCTGGGCGCGGGTGCGGCGTCGTTTGGGCATCTTGACCCCGCGCAGGTCGGGGTCGGCGGTAGGGATCGGGGTGGCCGGTAGGTCCAGTGCGCCGGTGGGTGCGGCCAGTTCGGTGATCGACAGGCGCCGGTGGCTTCCGGGCACAGTGGTGTACTCCCGCCCGGAAGGGGAGGTCCATACGATGGTGCCGTCGGGGTGTTGTCGGTCTGTCCAGCCGCGGGGGCCGGTCCAGAACGTTTTCAGAAGATGATGAAAACGACACAGACACTTCAGGTTTGAGGCATGCGTGGGCCCTGCGGGGTAGGGCACGGTGTGGTCGATGTCGCAGCGGTCGGCAGGTTTGTCACATCCGGGGAACCGGCAGGTCAAATCGCGGCAGCGCACATAGTCCGCGAGCGCGCGTGAGGGGATGTAGCGGTCTTCCGGTGGGGTGTCGCCGGGGTGGATCAGCGGGCGGATGGTGGCGTTGTTGATGATCTCGGCCAGCGCGTAGGCCGGCAGCACCCCGCCGCCGAACAGCACTGCCGGTGGCACCCGATCCAGGGGCTCCTCGTGCGGGGCGAGGAACGCCGACGGTGTGCCGCTGCTGGTTTCGGTGAACTCGGCGACAGTGAGGGATCCGGCGTCGCAAAAGGTTCCAGCGGACTCGGCGGTCTCGGTGGCGGTGTCGGTGTCGGCGGCGGGTGCGATACCGGGGTCGTTCTCGGTGCCCACGGTCTCGGTGTCGGCGGCGGTGTTGTCGGTGGCGGTGTTGCCGGTGTTGTCGGTGTCGGGTTCCCCGTCGGGGGTGGGTTCACCATAGGTGGGCGGTGCGCTGGTCTGCGCGGCGGCGTGTTGGGCGGCGGTGACGGTGTCTTCGCGGGCGATGACGTGCAAAACGAGGTGTCCGCGGGGGGATGTTTCGCGGCCGCGCGCACATTCGGGGTCGGCGCACTCACAGGCCAGGGTGGTGTGGTCGAGGATGGCGCCGAGGGCGTCGTGGCGCAGCTCGTTGAGGGTGCGCGGGTCTTCCGGGCACACCCCTTCGATGAGTTCGGCGATCCGGGCGTCGTAGGCGTTGCCGAGGTCGGCCTGCAGCCGCCCGTTGACCGACAGCACACCGGGGGCGTCGGTGGGGGAGCCGATGTCGAAGTAGCGACCGCGGCGTGAGGCGCGGCCGCGGCGGAAGGAGCCCGGGTCGTGTTTGAGGATCAGATCATCAATGGTGTTGTCGATCTGTTTGAGGGTGAGTTTGCCCCAGGAGGTGATCTGGGCGGCCAGCTCGGCGTCGATGGCGGCGAGTTTGTTTGGGTCGAGGAACAGTGCGGTGCTCCAGCAGATGTTGCGCACGAGCATCTCGCTGACCAGCCCCGCGGCGAACACCTCGTTGACCTTGGGCAGCCGGTCACGCAGCGCGACCCCGCGCTGGGCCTGGTGCAGCGCGGCCCAAGCGGTGATGCCCTGGGCGGCGCCGAGTTGGGCGCCGACGGCGGCCTCGGGGTCGACGAACCACCCCCGCCGGTCCTCGGCGGTGGGGGTGGTGGTGGCGCGGATGAACAGCTCGGCCATCGCGGCGTGCTTGCGTGCCGAGGCGGAGGCTTCGGCCTGCGCCCAGCCGCGGGCCTGGCCTTCCAGGGCAGCGTCGGACAGCGCGGCAAACTGCGCGATCTCCACCAACGACCCTTCGTACATACGTTCGAATCTACCGTCGGCGAACCCGCCGAGAACCCCCGCGAACCCGATCTGTGGATGAAAACGCATCTGGGGATAACCACAGCTCACGCACTGAAAATGTCACACCCATGGTGTAAGGAGTCACCTTGTCGATTCCGCGATGGTGACCCACGTCGAGCGCTATGTTCCGCAGAGAGTGGGCCACCTGAGCCTGGAGGTCGTCATGACCACAATCGGATCGCCAACCCGTTATCGGCTTCTCCAGATCGCACTCGTTGCCGCTGGGGTGGCGATGATCCTCCTCTATCCGCTGGCTGTCGTCTGGCCGTCCGGGTGGGCGTGGCATTCCGGGCCCCCGTATGAGTCGAACTATTTCATGATGATCGTCGGCCTGTACGTGACCCTGGGAGCGTTCCTCATCAACGCCGCGAGGCGCCCCGAAGCCAATGTGAGCCTCATCTGGTTCGCGGTGTGTTCCAGCGTCGTTCACGCGGTGATCATGGCGGTGCAGTCGTTCGGCAGTGGCCATCACATGGGGCATCTGTGGGGAGATGTCCCGGCGCTGCTCCTCGCCGCCATCATCTTGGCGGTCCTCATGAAGGTGCCCGACCGTCAGGCGTGAGCGGCCTGCCGGATGAAGGCCGCAACGGCGTGCGGCTGGGACATGTAAACGGCGTGGCTCGCGGCGACCTGGATCGTGGTTGCGCCGGCCCGTGCCGCCATGGCACGTTGTGCGGCAAAGGGAATCATGCGGTCCTCGGTTGCGATCAGATACCAGCACGGTTTATGCCGCCACGCGGGGTCGGTCACTGTCGAGGTCATGGCGGCTTCCGACCATGGGACCTGCGAATCTGCCAGGAACGCCGCGTCGGCCGCGGGTAGGTCCGCACCGAAAGAACTGTGGAACTTCGCTCGCGCCTGCACCAGGAATCCACCAGAGAGCGCGACGATCGGTGAGCCCGGTGCGCCTGGGTGACCGCCGAGCGCCTCGACCGACTCGCCGTCATCAGGTACGAATGCCGCGATGTAGACCAGAGCCGACACGCTGTCGTGGCCACCCGCCTCGGTGATCACGGCGCCGCCGTAGGAATGGCCAACGAGCACAACCGGTCCCACGAGACCGTCGAGAACGCGCCGCGTTGCCTCCACGTCGCCGGACAACGACAGATTCGGTGTCTGCACCACATCGACGTGGTGCCCCACCCCCACAAGAAGGTCATACACCGCACGCCAGGTGGACCCGTCGACGAAAGCGCCGTGCACCAGGACGATGTTCACGTCCCCGGCTCGAAGGTGTAGGTATCTCCGTGCGTGAGGTACACGAACTCTGTGGCCGCATCGGAGGTTTGGGCCGCACTCTGGAAATCGTCGAGTCCTGAGAGGAAAACGGAGAAATCGTTGTAGTGAATCGGAATCGCGACGCGCGGCTTGGTGATCTCGACAGCGCGGACTCCCTGCTCACCCGTCATGGTGACGACGGTGACCAGGTACGTCGTACCACCGGTGTGGATCAGGCCGAGGTCGATCGCCGGGTAGCGACGCGGGATGTCGTGAAGGTCCTCGACAAGCATCGTGTCCCCCGTGATGTAGAGCCTGTAGAGCCGCTCTCCACCACGGCTGAAATCCAACAGATGTCCGTTGACCGGCATGAGCATCGCGTCGACGGCGTCGTCCGTCGCGTGCTTGGCGGGCATCGCGGTGATGATCAGTGTCGCTTCGCCTTTGCGCACCTCAAGCGATTCCCAGGTGCTCAACGCGTACCCCTGATCGAAACCGAGCGGAGTCAGCTTCTCGATCGCGTCGGCAGTCGAGACGATTGGCAGCTTCTTGTCGAGTTGCTGGGCGGCGACGTCATCGAAATGGTCGCCGTGGTAGTGCGACAGCACCACGAGATCGATCGGTGGCAGGTCCGCGATCTGGCAGGCGGGCTCGACCTCGCGCCGGGCCCAGATACCGTGCCCCAGGTGGACGTGCTCGCCTT
The DNA here is from genome assembly GCF_001457595.1 of Mycolicibacterium smegmatis. Taxonomy (GTDB): domain Bacteria; phylum Actinomycetota; class Actinomycetes; order Mycobacteriales; family Mycobacteriaceae; genus Mycobacterium; species Mycobacterium smegmatis. Next base: position 5,224,541 of record NZ_LN831039.1, read on the forward strand.
TGTGAAGGAAGGCGGGGTCGGTCAGGATGTTGAGCCCACCGAACCGGATCACCGTGGTGGCGTTGCCGACGAAGTAGACCTCACCCGTGCTGAAATCTGCGGCCTCACCGCCCGCGAGCTCCAAGGAAGTCATCGCATCCCGCCTTCCGGTCGTCGCACGTCCAGTGTGGGCTCGAATCGTCGGAATGGATAGAGGCCGCGGCGACCACTCCCCGTACGTGTAGGCGACGTGAGCGCATCACGGCCGTGTGAAAGCGTTTGTACGACACATCTTCAGCGCACACCCGGCAGGCGCTCGGCGACCACAGCATCACTCGGACTCTGCGACATGCCGCCGGTGTGGCATCGGCCGCCCAGCGAAACGCATGTCGCGTATGGGCGCGCCGGTCCCCCGACACGTCGTTTTGGCATATGACACTGACTTTGCCTGCTACAGTTCCGCGCACCGGAAGACGCGAGGTCGTAGTCCGCCTCTCCGAGAGGAGTTGCCCATGGCCCTGATGTCATCCACCGCGCGGTGGGTCCTGTTGCCGGCGGGCGCCGCCTGCGCGGCGGTGGTCACCGGTCTACTCGGATCGGTCACCGCGACAGCCGAGCCTGCGCCGCCGCGGCCGCCGAACTGCACGGCCGCCGACCTCGCCGGGATAGCGTCGGGCGTCGCGGCCGCGACATCGTCGTATCTGTTCACCCACCCCGACGTCAACGACTTCTACACGAGCGTGCGTGGCCGTCCGCACGAAGAGGCCTCCGCGGCCATCGACGCCTACTTCGAAGGCAACCCGCAGGCCCACGCCGACCTCGCCGGTATCCGTCAACCACTCGTGGACTTCCGCAACCGCTGCGGTATCGCTCCGCCCAGTTAACGTTCGGAGACAACGATGTTCCGATCAGCATCACGACCGCTCGGTCTACGCGCGGCCATAGCCGCCCTGGCGTTCACCGCGCTTCCCGGCGCGATCATCCTGCTCGCACCGGCAGGCACCGCCGCTGCCGACGTCTGCGCGAGCGCCGGCAGGCGGATCACGGTGGGCGGGTGTGTCAACGTCGCCGACGCCGTGGCGCCCTATGTCCCGCCGCCTGCCTACTACGCCCCGCTGCCCGGCGAGGCACCGCCACCACCGCCGCCACCACCGCCGGGCTCCAACGTCACCGGGTGTGTCGGCTGGAACGGCCGGTGGGTGAGCGCCAGCGGCTGCAACTGAGCGATCCTGGCCGGCTACGACTCGGCTGCCAATACGCAGAACTCGTTGCCCTCAGGGTCGGCGAGTACCACCCAACTCTGCTCGCCCTGCCCGATGTCGACGTGGCGCGCGCCAAGGCCGATCAGCCGGTCGACCTCGGCCTGCTGGTCGTCGGGGGTGAAGTCGACGTGGAGGCGGTTCTTGACGGTCTTGCCGTCGGGCACCGCGAGGAACAACCAGACGGGGCCCTGTCCCGGCGGTGGCGTCAGCACGACGTCCCCGTCGGAGTCGGTGTGCTCGGGCCACCCGAGCGCCTGTGACCACCAGTGCCCCAACGCCTCCGGGTCGTGGGCGTCGATGCAGAGCTCGGAGAACCTCAACGCCACTGCGCGAGCTCCTTTTTGAGCACCTTCCCCATGGCGTTGCGTGGCAGGCTGTCCACGATCCTGACCTCGCGGGGCCGCTTGTGCACCGAGAGTTGCTTTGCGACAAAGTCGATGAGCGAATCGGACTCGGCATCGCCGACCACGTACGCGACGATGCGTTGCCCCAGATCGTCGTCGGGAACGCCGACGACGGCGGCTTCCTTGACGCCGGGGTGGCCGAGCAGCACGGTCTCGATCTCACCCGCGCCGATGCGGTAACCACCGGATTTGATGAGGTCGACCGACTCGCGGCCGACGATGCGGTGCATGCCGCCCGCGTCGATCACCGCGACGTCACCGGTACGGAACCAGCCGTCGTCGTCGAACGCCTCCGCGGTGGCCTCCGGGCGGTTGAGGTAGCCCTCGAACACCGTCGGGCCCTTGATCTGGAGACGTCCGATGGTCTCGCCGTCGTGCGGCACCTCGGCACCGTTCTCGTCCACCAGGCGCGTCCGGACACCCTCGATCGGCACCCCGACCCAACCGGGCCTGCGTTCGCCGTTGACCAAAGTGGTGATGGTGATCAGGGATTCGGTGCTGCCGTAGCGCTCCACCGGCGGTTGACCGGTGAGCTTGGTCAACTGCTCGAACACGGGCACCGGCAGCGGGGCGCTGCCCGACACCAACAGGCGCGCCGACGACAGCGCGAGCGCGGCGTCGAGGTTGTTGACGACGCGCGACCACACCGTGGGCACCCCGAAGTACAGCGTGCCCTTGGCCTCGGCGTAGCGCTCCGGGGTGGGCTTGCCGGTGTGCACGAAGCGGTTTCCGATGCGCAGCGAACCGATCAGGCCGAGCACCAGACCGTGCACGTGGAACAGCGGAAGTCCGTGCACCAGCGTGTCTTCCGGCGTCCACTCCCACGCCTTGGCCAGCCCGTCGATGTCGGCGGCGATGGCGTTGCGCGTGATGGGCACGCCCTTGGGCAAACCCGTGGTGCCCGAGGTGTACATGATGATCGCGGTCGATTCCGGCGGCGGTTCGGCGTAGCGGTGCCACGACCGGGCGTGCAGGCGCACCGGGATGTGCGGCAACCCCTCGGCGTCGTCGGGCCGCTCGCCGAGCCAGGCCTGAGCGCCGGAATCTTCGAGCATGTGGCGGCGCTCGGCGACGCCGACATCGGCGGGCACCGGGACGACGGTGACACCCGCGATGAGGCAGCCGGTGATCGCGAGCACTGTGGTGGCGGTCGGTTTCGCGAGGACAGCGACGCGCTGTGCGACGGCGACGCGCTCGGCGACCGAGGTCGCACCGCCCACCAGGTCGCTACGGCTGAGGACGGCACCGTCGATGCGGACCGCGTCAGCGATGTCAGCGCCGGCGGCTACCGCTGCGGGATTCAGTGAGGCCAGCAGCATAGTGCGAGGCTACCCGGCGCGGTTTGCCCCCTGACCCGCGGCCGAAGGTACTCGACATCGCGCCGAATGATCGACAGGCTGGAGTCATGAGTCCGTCGGCGCACCGTGACCGCGACGAATCGGGCCGTCCTCGCAATTCCCGGCCGCGCGACGCGCTGGGCCGCCCGTTGCCGTACGGCAGCAAGGGCATGGAGCGCATACCGGATGACCTGCATCTGTCGCCGACGGAATCGCTGGCCTTCGCCCAGCGGCTGCTGGATCTGGGGCATGCGTTCGCGGCCCACGAGGTGCTCGAGGCCGCGTGGAAGAACGGCCCGTCCGGTGAGCGCCCGCTGTGGCAGGGGTTGGCGCAACTGGCGGTGGGCATCACCCACGTGCAGCGGGGCAACCTTCCCGGCGCGGCCGCACTGCTACGACGAGCCTCGGAGCGGCTGGCGAAAGTCGACCTGCCCGCCCCGCACGACGTCGACGTCACCGACCTCATCCGGTATGCCGAGGCGCTCGCGAAAGACCTCACCGACGGGCGTGACATCGACGCCGAGCGGCTGCGCGTCCAGCTCATCGACAAGGCATCGCGATAATGGGGCGATGGGAATGATCCGGCAGGTCTCGACGCGTGAGGTGTACCGGAACAACTGGCTCACGCTGCGCGAGGACGCCATCGAACGCCCCGACGGCAGCGACGGCATCTACGCCGTGGTCGACAAACCCACTTACGCGCTGGTGATCCCACACGACGGCGAACGTTTCCACCTCGTCGAGCAGTACCGGTACCCGCTCGGCCTGCGCCGCTGGGAGTTTCCGCAGGGCACCGCGCCCGACCGGCAGGATCTGGAACCGCATGCGTTGGCCGAACGCGAATTACGCGAGGAGACCGGCCTGCGCGCGGCGCACCTGGTCAAGCTCGGCCTGCTCGACGTCGCAGCCGGCATGAGCAGCCAGCGCGGCTGGGTGTTCCTGGCGACCGAGCTCACCGAGGGCGACCACGAGCGTGAGCACGAGGAACAGGACATGCACAGCGCGTGGTTCACCCGCGCCGAGATCGAGGACATGATGCGCAGCGGTGACATCACCGATGCCCAGTCGATCGCGGCGTGGGCGTTGCTCCTGCTCTACGAGCGCCGTTAGCGACGTTCGGCCAGCGCCCGCAGGAAGAACGTGAGGTTCGCCGGGCGTTCTGCCAGGCGCCGCACGAAGTACCCGTACCACTCGTAGCCGAACGGTACGTACACCCGGACGTGATTGCCCTCGTCGGCCAGGCGGCGCTGCTCCCCGTCGCGGATGTTGTAGAGCATCTGGTACTCGAAATCGTCCACCCCGCGGTGGTATTCGCGCGCGAGTGCGGGCACGGCGGCAATGATCTCCGGATCGTGCGACGCTACCATCGGGTAGCCGCGGCCGGCCATCAGGATCCGCAGGCACGTCAGGTACGAGTCGGTGACCTCGTCGGGGTCGCGGTACGCGACCGACGCGGGCTCGTCATACGCGCCCTTGCACAGGCGGATTCGCGCACCCGAGGCCGCGAACTCCGCGCAGTCGGCGCGGGTGCGCTTGAGGTAGGCCTGCAGAACCGTTCCCAGCCAGTCGAACTCGGTGCGCAGATCCCGCACGATCGACAGCGTCGAGTCCGTGGTGGTGTGGTCCTCGGCGTCGACGGTCACCCAGGCTTCGATGTCACGGGCCTTGGCGCAGATGGTGTGCGCGTTCTCCAGCGCGATCTTCTCGCCGTCGCGTGGCAGCGCCTGCCCCAGCGCGGAGAGCTTGAGCGACACCTCGAGTGGCCGCACCTTCGCGTCACTGTCGCTCTTGAGGCCCTCGAGCAACGCGAGGTACGCGGCCACGGTGTTGTCGGCGTCCTCCTTGCTGGTGGTGTCCTCGCCCAGATAGTCGATGGTCACCAGCCGGCCCGAAGCACGCAGCGCCGCAGTGGCATCCAGTGCCTCGGGCACCGTCTCGCCCGCGACGAATCGGTCCACCACGCGGCGCGTGACCGGGAGTCGTTCGGCGGTGGCACGGAGGCGCTGCGAACGGGACGCGGCCAGGATGGCGGGTCGGGCGACCCGATCGAAGATGCCCATGTCACGCCTCCATGTGGGGATAGGTGTGGTTGGTGGGCGGCACGAAGGTCTCCTTGATGGAGCGTGCCGAGGTCCAGCGCATCAGGTTCTGCGCCGATCCGGCCTTGTCGTTGGTACCCGATGCGCGCGATCCACCGAACGGTTGCTGCCCGACGACCGCGCCCGTGGGCTTGTCGTTGATGTAGAAGTTGCCTGCGGCGTAACGCAACCCGTCGAGGGCCTGCTGGACGGCCGTGCGGTCGTCGGCGATCACCGCACCGGTCAGGCCGTACTTGGCGCCGGTGTCGACGACGTCGATGATCCGCTCGTACTCGTCGTCGGGGTAGACGTGCACCGCGAGGATCGGGCCGAAGTACTCGGTGCAGAACGCGTCGTCGGTCGGGTCGTCGGACAGCAACACGGTGGGACGCACGAAATAACCTTCGCTGTCGTCGTATTCACCGCCCGCGGCGATCGTGACGCCGGGCGCGCTCTTGGCCCGCTCGATGGCCTTGACGTTCTTGGCGAACGCGCGGTCGTCGATCACCGCGCCGCCGTAGTTGGTCAGGTCGGCGACGTCGCCGTAGCGCAGCGCCTCGGTGGCCGAGAGGAAGTCGTCGCCCATCTTCTGCCACACCGACCGCGGGATGAACGCGCGCGACGCCGCCGAGCACTTCTGACCCTGATAGTCGAACGCGCCGCGGATCAACGCCGTGCGCAACACATCCGGGTGGGCCGATGAGTGGGCGAGCACGAAGTCCTTGCCGCCGGTCTCACCGACCAACCGCGGGTACGTGTGGTAGCGGTCGATGTTGGCGCCGACCTCACGCCACAGATGCTGGAACGTCGCGGTGGATCCGGTGAAGTGGATCCCGGCCAGACGCGGATCCTTCAGCGCCACTTCGGAAACCGCGATCCCGTCGCCGGTCACCAGGTTGATGACACCCGGCGGCAGGCCCGCGGCCTCCAGCAGTTGCATCGTGAGGTACGCCGCGAAGGTCTGGGTGGGCGACGGCTTCCACACCACGGTGTTGCCCATCAGGGCCGGCGCGGTCGGCAGATTGCCGGCGATGGCCGTGAAGTTGAACGGCGTGATGGCGTAGACGAAGCCTTCCAGCGGACGGTGGTCGGTGCGGTTCCACACACCCGGACTGCTGATCGGCTGCTGCGCCAGGATCTGGCGGGCGAACGCGACGTTGAACCGCCAGAAGTCGATGAGCTCGCAGGGCGCGTCGATCTCGGCCTGATAGGCGCTCTTGGACTGCCCGAGCATCGTCGCGGCGGCGATCTTCTCCCGCCACGGACCCGACAACAGGTCGGCCGCGCGTAGGAAGACCGCGGCGCGCTGATCGAACGGCAGTGCGGCCCAGTCATGTTTCGCGGCGATCGCAGCCTCGATGGCCGCCGAGGCGTCGGCGTGTCCGGCGTTGGTCAGCGTGCCGAGTTTGACCGAGTGCCGGTGTGGTTGCACGACATCGATGCGAGCCCCCGAACCCATGCGGTGCTCGCCGCCGATGACGTGCGGCAGATCGATTTGAGTGCTGGCAAGGTCATGCAGTGCCGTGGTGAGCCGGGTGCGTTCCTGCGAGCCGGGGGCGTAGTCGTGAATCGGCTCGTTGGCCGGCGTGGGCACGTCGGTGATGGCGTCCATAGCTCAAGAATCGCTGACCTGGAGCCGTTTAGTTTTGTCCGATCCAACAACACTGCATCGTCAACCCAGTAACATCGGACAACATGCACGCGCCCGGTGTCAGCCTGGGCCAACTGCTGTTGGCCCTCGACGCGACGCTGGTCCGGCTCGTCGAGGCACCACGCGGGCTGGACCTGCCGGTGGCGTCGGCCGCGCTGATCGACTCCGACGACGTCCGCTTCGGTCTCGCGCCCGCGGCGGGCTCGGCGGATCTGTTCTTCCTGCTGGGGGTATCCGAATCCGACGCGCTCGCCTGGGTCGACCATCAGGCGGACCACCGGCCTCCCGCGGCGATCTTCGTCAAGGAACCGTCGCAGGCGATCGTCGACCGTGCCACCGCGGCCGGTATCGCCGTGGTCGCCGTCGACACCCGCGCCCGCTGGGAGCGGCTCTACCGCCTGGTCAACCACGTCTTCGAACACCACAACGACCGTGCGCTGCACGATTCCGGGACCGACCTGTTCGGCCTCGCGCAATCGGTCGCCGAACGCACCCACGGCATGGTGAGCATCGAGGACGCACAGTCCCATGTGCTGGCGTACTCGGCGTCCAACGAGGAGGCCGACGAACTGCGCAGGCTGTCGATCCTCGGGCGGGCCGGTCCGCCCGAGCACCTGGACTGGATCGCGCAGTGGGGCATCTTCGACGCGCTGCGGGCCAAACCCGACGTCGTGCGTGTCGCCGAGCGTCCCGAACTGGGGCTGCGGCCGCGGTTGGCCATCGGGATCTTCCAGCCGGCGCCCGACGAGCGTCGTGCACCGACGTTCGCGGGGACGATCTGGGTGCAGCAGGGCAGCCGACCGCTGGCCGAGGACGCCGAGGAGGTGCTGCGCGGCGCCGCGGTGCTGGCGGCACGCATCATGGCGCGGTTGGCGGCGACCCCGTCGAGCGACGCCGTGCGTCTACAGGAACTGCTGGGCCTGCGTCCCACCGACGAACCCGTCGACGTCGAGCAGGTCGCACGCGAACTCGGCATCACCGCCGACGGACGCGCCGCGCTGATCGGGTTCGACGCGGGCTCACCGAGCACACGGATCGCCGACGTCCTGTCGCTGAGCGCCAGCGCATTTCGTTCCGACGCACAGATCACGTCGTCGCGCACGCGCGTGTACGTGCTGTTCCCCAACACCGGCAAGCCCGGCGCGGTCACGTCGTGGCTCCGCGGCACGGTCTCGGCGCTGCGCGCCGAGCTCGGCATCGAGTTGTACGCCGTCATCGCCGCCCCGGTCGCCGGCCTGGCGGGCGCCGCGGCAGCGCGCACCGAGGTGGATCGGGTCCTGGACAGCGCCGGGCGTCATCCCGGCGCGCTCGGCCAGGTCACCTCACTGGCCGAGGCCCGCACGACCGTGCTGCTCGACGAGATCATCACCGCGATCGCCTCGGACGACCGGTTCATCGATCCGCGGGTCCGCGCGCTGCGCACCGAAGAACCCGTGCTCGCCGAGACCCTGCGCGTCTACCTGGACAGCTTCGGAGACGTCGCGGCGGCGGCGCAGTCGATGCACGTGCACCCGAACACCGTGCGCTACCGCGTCCGCCGCGTCGAGCAACTGCTCGGAACGTCGCTGGGAGACCCCGACGTGCGCCTGCTGTTGTCGCTGAGTCTGCGCGCGACCGCGTGAACTAGCCGGCGAGGCGTTCGGCGGCCTGCTGAATGCGCTCGTCGGTGGCTGTCAGTGCCACCCGCACGTACCGGTCCCCCGCGGGCCCGTAGAACTCGCCCGGTGCGACCAGGATGCCGAGTTCGGCGAGCCACCGCAGCGTGTCGCGGCAGGCCTCGCCGCGGGTGGCCCACAGATACAGGCCCGCCTCGGAATGGTCGACGGTGAAACCCGCCTCGCGGAACGCGGGCAGCAGCAGGTTGCGACGCTGCGCGTAGCGATCCCGTTGCACGGCTTCGTGTTCGTCGTCGTCGAGCGCGGCGACCATCGCCACCTGGATCGGGCCCGGCACCATCATCCCGGCGTGCTTGCGGACCGCGAGCAGTTCGGCGACCACGGCCGGATCTCCCGCGACGAAACCGGCGCGGTACCCCGCGAGCGATGACGTCTTCGACAGCGAATGGATGGCCAGCAGCCCGGTGTGGTCACCGTCGCACACGGACGGATGCAGCACGCTGACCGGATCGGCATCCCAGCTCAGCCCCAGATAGCACTCGTCGGAGGCCACCAGCACGCCCCGCTCACGGGCCCAGGTCACGACCTTGCGGAGATGGTCGCGGCCCAGCACCCGGCCGGTGGGATTGCTCGGCGAGTTCAGGTAGATCAGTGCGGGCACCTGCGGCCCGATCTGCGTCAGCGAGTCCGCGCGCAGCACCTGCGCGCCCGCCAACCGCGCGCCCACCTCGTATGTGGGATAGGCCAGTTCGGGCACGACGACCACGTCGTCGGGCCCCAGGCCGAGCAGCGTCGGCAACCAGGCGATCAGCTCCTTGGTGCCGATCACGGGCAGCACGGTCTGCGGCGTCAGTCCGGTGATGCCGTAGCGGCGGTGCAAGGCACGCACCATGGCCTCACGCAGTTCCGGCGTCCCCGCGGTGGTCGGGTAGCCGGGTGACGAACTCCCGGCCGCCAACGCGTCGCGGATGACGGGCGCCACCGGGTCCACCGGGGTGCCCACCGAAAGGTCGACGATGCCGTCAGGGTGTGAACGTGCCAGCGCCGTGACGTCCGCCAGGGTGTCCCACGGAAACTCTGGCAGTGTCGCCGAGCGGCGCTGACGCACCATCGGTGTCCCGACCGTGATCAGTCCTCACCCTGAGGCGGAAGATCCTTGATGGCCTGCGGATCGTTGTCCGTCTGGCCCACCTTGGAGGCCCCGCCCGGCGAGCCGAGTTCGGCGAAGAAGTCGGCGTTGGCCTGGGCGTAGCTGCTCCACTGGTCAGGCACATCATCTTCGTAGTAGATGGCCTCGACGGGGCAGACCGGCTCACAGGCGCCACAGTCCACGCATTCGTCGGGGTGGATGTACAGCATGCGTGCGCCCTCGTAGATGCAATCGACAGGGCATTCCTCGATGCATGCCTTGTCCTTGACGTCGACGCAGGGTTCGGCAATGACGTACGTCACTGATGTCTCTCCTGTCCAGTGGGCTGCTGGTCGGGTGCGGGGTCAGGACTCGTGAGTCCGTCGCGACAGTATGCGTTGCCCATACTTGGACGCGCGTCTCAGTGTGCCCTAACTTGCGCGCCGCCCAGTTAAGGGTGGCGCGTGGTTACTGATACTAAACGTCGCACATACAGCTCGCCTAGTGGCCACGCTGTGCAGTCGCACAGGCCTCCTGGCCGGCCTCATCCGAGCAGGGCCTTGCCGAACAATTCGTTGCCCACAGCCGCGTTGAAGGCGGCGTGCCGCGCCCCGATGGCGATGTCACCGGCCATGCGCCGCAGGGGGCTTGCATCGAAAAGCCCACTCGATCCGTGAACATCGACCAGCGTGTCGACCGCAGCACGGATCTCTCGGACCGCGTGGCTGCTCTGGGCTTGCGTTCGGGCCTGGGCGAGCCCGTCCGGGAACGAGCCGGCGTCGGCATGCCGGATCACGAATTCCGTCACGGACCGTGCGTGCAGCTGCGCGGTCTGCAATCCCAGCGCGGCGTCGGCGATCTGGAGCTGAACACCCACCGACTCGCCCTGGGTGCGGTTGCCCGGGGTGTGGGCGATCTTCTTGTGGGCAGCGGCCTCGACGACGAAGTTCAGCGCAGCGGTACCCACGCCGAGCAGCGCGCCGAGCAGCACGGCTCCTCCGACCGCCTGGAACGGCAGACGGTAGAGCGGATCGAGCCCGGACACCGCCTCGTCGCGGAGCGCGTCCAGCCGGATGAACCGGTGGGTCGGAACGAAGACGTCGTCGACGACCACGGTGTTGCTACCGGTGCCCCGCAACCCTGAGGTGTGCCACGTATCAGCGATGTGAACCTCGGCCATGGGCATGACGGCGAACGCCGGCGCCGACGGTGATCCGTCCTCGTCGGTCGGCGTCACCACAACCGCGGCCCACGAGGCATGGCGTGATCCCGAGGCGTAGGACCACCGTCCGCTGACCACGAGGCCTCCGGCTGCGGGCCGGGCCGTACCGCTTCCCGAGCCCCCGCCGGCGATCCGGGCGTCAGGATCGGCTCCGAAAACTTCGTCCTGCAGTTCGGGCGATCCGTGCGCCATGAGCCACGACGACCCGGCGGCGACGCCGACCAACCACGCCGCCGACCCGTCGGCCTCGCCCAGGACTGCGGCCACCTCCTGCACCGTGCCAAGGTCCGCCTCCAGTCCGCCGAACCGCCGGGGCGTGAACATCCGGAACATCCCGGCGTCCTGCAGCGCCTCGATCACCTCGTCGGCGGCGCGCCGGTGGACATCACCGAACTCGGCGAACTCACGCAGTACCGGATGCAGGCCGTATGCAGCTTCGATGATGTCGGTCAACAGTGAACCTCACAGATAGGCGATGCTTGAATGGCTGTCTCTTCGGAGAACGACCGGCCGACGCGATACGTTCTGAGGGTCGGCCGCCGAGACGGCACCGGCGTTGGGAGGGAGTCCGTGACATACCCGAACCTGCTGTCGCCGTTGGACCTCGGATTCACGACGTTGCGCAATCGCGTGGTGATGGGTTCGATGCACACCGGACTCGAGGACCGGGCACGCGACATCGACAAGCTCGCAGCGTATTTCGCCGAGCGGGCGCGCGGAGGCGTCGCGCTCATCATCACAGGCGGCTACGCACCCAACCGGACAGGCTGGCTGCTGCCGTTCGCGTCGCAACTGGTGTCCTCGTCGGAGGCGCGGCGACACCGCCGCATCACCCGCGCCGTGCACGACGCCGACGGCAAGATCCTGCTGCAGATCCTGCACGCAGGACGCTATGCCTACCACCCGTTCTCGGTGAGCGCGTCGTCGATCAAGGCGCCCATCAACCCGTTCCGGCCTCGTGCCCTGTCGTCGCGCGGCGTCGTCCGCACCATCGAGGACTTCGTGCGGTGCGCGCTGCTGGCCCACGAGGCCGGCTACGACGGTGTCGAGATCATGGGCAGCGAAGGCTATCTGATCAACCAGTTCCTCGCGCCGCGCACCAATCGCCGCACCGATTCGTGGGGCGGTAGCGCCGCCAACCGCAGACGCTTCCCGGTCGAGATCGTGCGGCGCGTCCGCGAGGCGGTCGGCCCGGACTTCATCGTGTGTTACCGCATGTCGATGGCCGACTATGTGGAGGACGGCCAGAGCTGGGACGAGATCGTCTGTTTGGCAACCGAGGTCGAGGAAGCCGGTGCCACCCTGATCAACTCGGGCTTCGGCTGGCACGAGGCGCGGGTGCCCACGATCGTCACGTCGGTGCCCAACAGCGCTTTCGTCGACATCAGCAGCGCTGTGGCAGAACATGTCCGGATTCCGGTGATCGCGTCGAACCGGATCAACATGCCGCAGGCCGCCGAGCAGATCCTGGCCGAGACCGGAGTGCAGTTGATCTCGATGGCTCGTCCGTTACTGAGTGATCCGGACTGGGTGCGCAAGGCCGGGGCCGACGCGGCAGATGAGATCAACACATGCATCGCGTGCAACCAGGCCTGTCTGGACCACGCGTTCGTGCACAAAAAGGTGTCGTGCCTGTTGAACCCGCGGGCCGGACGCGAAACCACGCTGGTGCTGGCGCCCACGCGCCATGCCCGGCGGGTCGCGGTGGTGGGGGCGGGTCCGGCGGGTCTCGCCGCGGCAGTCAGCGCCGCGCAGCGCGGACATCGCGTGACGCTGTTCGAGGCGTCGTCGACGATCGGTGGCCAATTCGACTTGGCGCGAAGGATTCCCGGCAAAGAAGAGTTCAACGAGACCGTGCGCTACTACACCGTGATGCTGCGCAAGCACGGTGTCGATGTGCGTCTGCAGACCCGCGCCGGCGTCGACGACCTCGCCGCGTTCGACGACGTGGTGCTGGCGACCGGCGTGCGACCGCGTCTGCCCGACATCCCCGGCATCGACCATCCGAAGGTGCTGACGTACGCCGAGGTGATCCTCGGTGCGCCCGTGGGTAAGTCGGTCGCGGTGATCGGCGCCGGCGGCATCGGTTTCGACGTCAGCGAGTTCCTCACCACCGACGAGTCCCCCACCCTCAACCTCAAGGAGTGGAAGGCCGAGTGGGGTGTGGCCGATCCACAGGAGGCACGCGGCGCCCTCACCACCGCCCTACCGGCGCCTGCGGTGCGTGAGGTGTACCTGCTGCAGCGATCAAAGGGCCCGCAGGGCCGGCGGCTCGGCAAGACCACCGGCTGGGTGCACCGGGCATCCTTGAAAGCCAAAGGCGTCCAGCAGCTCTCGGGGGTGAACTACGAGCGCATCGACGATGACGGGCTGCACATCAGCTTCGGGCCCGACCGCCGCGATCCACGCGTCCTCGAGGTCGACAACGTCGTGATCTGCGCGGGTCAGGAACCCGTGCGTGATCTCGAGGACGCTTTGCGGGACCGCGGTGTCGAACCCCACGTCATCGGCGGTGCGGCCGTCGCGACCGAGCTCGATGCCAAGCGTGCGATCAAGCAGGGCACCGAGTTCGCCGCGCGCCTGTAGTCGGTGCCTTCTTTGCACCGCGAGCACTTTGCACCGCGAGCACTTTGCACCGCGAGCACTTTGCACCGCGAGCGTGCATGCCTGCCGCCCAACACGCCGCCGAACAGCAGCATTGCGCGCACGCTCGCCGGGGCTCACGCCTGCTTGAGCGCCTCGATGTTCAGGGTGATGGTGATGTTCTCACCGACCACGGCGCCGCCGGTTTCCAGCGGCATGTCGATGTCGATGCCGAATTCCTTGCGGTTGAGCACGACGGAGGCCTCGAACCCGGCGACCGCGCCGTGGCCCATGCCCGGGTTGACGCCGTCGAACACGAGATTCAGGCTGACCGGCTTGGTGATGCCCTTGAGGGTGAAGTCGCCGTCGACCACGTAGCCGTCGCCCTTCTGCGTGACACCGGTGGAGACGAATGTGGCGACCGGGAACTTCTCGACGTCGAAGTAGTCGGCCGACTTGAGGTGCTCGTCGCGCTGCTCGTTGCCCGTGTGGATCGAGTCGACCGCGATCTCGGCGCTCACTGACGGAGTGCCGTCCTCGGCCACGGTGATCTCACCGCTGAACTTCTCGAACGTTCCACGCACCTTGCTGACCACCAGGTGGCGGACCGAGAAGCTGATGGACGAGTGCAACGGGTCGATGGCCCAGGTGCCGGTGGTCAGGTCGGTGGCTACCGCAACGGTCATGACTTTCTCCTTGCCAGTTCGGGGCCGGCCTTTCCGGCACCCTTGCACCATCCAAACGGACCGCAGTCCGATTTGATTCCCCAAAAGGGTGTCAGTTGGCTGGGAGTTTCTGGTGCACGCTCACAGCCCGCGAGCGTGCGCGGGCTGCTGCTATTTCACGGCGTTTTGTACAGCAGCCACGCACGCTCGCGGTGCCGGGTGCGCTCGCGGTGCCGGGTCCGCTCGCGGTGCAGAGGTGACCCCCGACCTCGCGGTGAAGGGCCAGAGACCTCTACGCGGCCAGGGGCGCGTAGGTGGTGGTGCGCTGGCGGGCGGGACGGCCGATGCCCTCGGCGATCGCGACCAGCTCTTCGACGGTCTTGGCCGAACCGTTCTCGGAGCCGGCCATGCGGGAGATGGTCTCCTCCATGAGCGTGCCGCCGAGGTCGTTGGCGCCGCCACGCAGCATGACCTGCGTGCGCTCGATGCCGAGCTTGACCCAGCTGGTCTGGATGTGGTCGATCCGGCCGTGCAGCATGATCCGGGCCAGGGCGTGGACGGCACGGTTGTCGCGGTGCGTCGGGCCGGGGCGGGAGCCGCCGGCCAGGTACAGCGGCGACGACTGGTGCACGAACGGCAGCGGCACGAACTCGGTGAACCCGCCGGTGCGGTCCTGGATGGACTTGATGACGTTGAGGTGTCCGACCCAGTGACGTGGCTGGTCGACGTGGCCGTACATCATGGTCGAGCTGGACCGCAGGCCGACCTCGTGCGCGGTGGTGATCACCTCGATCCACATCGAGGTGGGCAGCTTGCCCTTGGTGAGCACCCAGCGGACCTCGTCGTCGAGGATCTCGGCGGCCGTGCCGGGGATGGTGTCCAGCCCGGCCTCGCGCAGCACGGTCAGCCATTCACGGATCGACATGCCGCTGCGGGTCACGCCGTTGGCGATCTCCATCGGCGAGAACGCGTGCACATGCATCGACGGCACACGCTTCTTGACCGCACGCACCAGATCGGCGTATCCGGTCACGGGCAGTTCAGGGTCGATGCCGCCCTGCATACACACCTCGGTGGCACCTGCGACGTGCGCCTCCCAGGCACGGTCGGCGACCTCGTCGACCGAGAGCGAGTACGCGTCGGCGTCGCCCTTGCGCTGCGCGAACGCGCAGAACCGGCAGCCGGTGTAGCAGATGTTGGTGAAGTTGATGTTGCGGTTGACGACGAACGTGACGTCGTCACCGACGGCATCGCGGCGCAGTGAATCAGCCAGTGCGGTAACGGCTTCCAGCGCAGGGCCGTCGGCGGTTGCCAGCGCCAGGTACTCGTCGTCGCTGCATCCGCCCGGGTTGCGTTCGGCCGATCGCAGTGCCGACAGCACATCGGTGTCGATGCGCTCGGGGGCACGTGCGGCGAGTTCGGAGACCTTCTCGCGGATCGACTCCCAATCACCGAACGCGCTGTCGAGATCGCTGCGGGTGTCGGTCAACCGGCCCTCGGCGTCGATCGCGGTGTGCAGATCGGTGCGGCCCAGGGATTCGGAGGCCTCGTCGGGCTCCTGCCACGGCAGGCCCGACGGGTTGACGTCGAGCGCGTAACCGGTGTCGGGGTCGGCCAGCGCATCGACGTGCGCGCGCACTCGCGGATCGATCCACGCCGCGCCGGCCTGTACGTACTGCGGCTGGGCGGTCAGACGCTGCACCAGGTCGTAGCCGGCCTCGGCGGTGACGTCGGCCAGCTCATCCAGTGCGGGCCAAGGCCTTTCGGGGTTCACATGGTCCGGCGTCAGCGGCGACACCCCACCCCAGTCGTCGACGCCTGCGCCGATGAGCGCCAGACATTCGTCGCGCGACACCAGGTTCGGCGGCGCCTGGATGCGCATCTTCGGCCCCAGCACCAGCCGCGTCACCGCGACGGTCGCGAGGAAGTCGTCGATGTCGGCATCGGGTGTCGACGCCATCGCCGTGCGGTCCTTGGCGCGGAAATTCTGCACGATCACTTCCTGGACGTGCCCGAACTCCTTGTGCGAACGCCGGATCGCGTGCATGGTCTCGGCACGCTCGGCCAGCGTCTCACCGATGCCCACCAGCAGTCCCGTGGTGAACGGGATGGACAGCCGTCCCGCGTCGTCGAGCGTGCGCAGGCGCACCGCGGGATCCTTGTCCGGGCTGCCGTAGTGCGCTTCGCCTTTGGTCTCGAACAGGCGCCGCGACGTGGTCTCCAGCATCATGCCCATCGACGGCGCGACCGGCTTGAGCCGCGACAGCTCCGACCAGCTCATGACGCCGGGATTGAGATGCGGCAGCAGGCCGGTCTCTTCGAGCACGCGGATCGCCATGGCCCGGACGTAGTCCAGCGTGGAGTCGTAACCACGCTCGTCCAGCCACTGGCGGGCTTCCTCCCACCGGTCCTCGGGGCGGTCGCCGAGCGTGAAAAGGGCCTCTTTGCAACCCAGTTCAGCTCCTTGACGGGCGACGTCCAGGATCTCGTCAGGCTCCATGTACATGCCCATGCCCTGCGCGCGCAGCTTGCCGGGCACGGTCACGAACGTGCAGTAGTGGCACGTGTCGCGGCACAGATGTGTCACCGGGATGAACACCTTGCGCGAGTAGCTCACCGGCAGCCTGCCGTTCGGACCGCGCCGCCCCGCCGTGGTCAACCCGGCGTCGCGCACCCGGGCCGCGCTGGCACACAGGTCGGCGAGATCGTCGCCGCGTGCCGTCATCGCGATGGCGGCTTCATCCACGTTCAGGGCGACACCGTCGCGGGCTCGCCGCAATACACGTCGCAGAGCTGCAGGACTCGGCGTTACGGCGGGCGGAGGGACCAGTGGGACACCCAGATCGGCGCCGTGCTCGGAGTTCAAAGCCACTCCCGAATAACTCCACGAGAGTCGAGATTCATCCACGCGTCTCACATTCTGGATCTACTACGCCTGGCATACGGGTCACAGTAGTCCCAGCAGCCGGTGCCGTGCCGACCTGCCCGCGCATCGCGGGGGTCGACGCGCGTCATCCGACTCGCCTTGAGAAGACCCGGGAAATTTTATTGCTCCGCCCAGTAAAGTCACATCAGCGATACGGCCGAATTTTTGTCAGGGTGGGTTTCTGGGGTGCTGTCATGACTGTCTCTGTCCGCGCTTACCTGATGGCGGGTGCGGCCGCGGCCACGGCAACGACCATCGCGCTGACCTCGGTGCAGGTGACACCCCCTGACGTCGTGGTTCCCGCGCAACCGACCGCGCCGCAGCCCGAGCTGACACAGGCCATGGTCGACCTGCTGGCCGCGGCACGCCGGACCACCATCACCATCCCCGTACCGCCCGACGCGCCC
This sequence comes from Mycolicibacterium smegmatis, assembly GCF_001457595.1. Lineage (GTDB taxonomy): Bacteria > Actinomycetota > Actinomycetes > Mycobacteriales > Mycobacteriaceae > Mycobacterium > Mycobacterium smegmatis. The sequence continues at coordinate 5,241,800 of NZ_LN831039.1, forward strand.
AGGGTGGCCCCGCCGCACGGCAACGCCGCCCCCGACGCGCAGGCAACCGCCTCAGGCGACGTCACGGTGCAGAACGCGGCGAGCGATTTCGTCGTCGACGCGTGGGAAGCGGCAGTGCCGTGGATCGACTACGGGGTCGGCCTGGTCGACGGCGCGCTCGGCTGGGTTCCCGGCCTGGCGATCGTCGGCAATCAGGTGTCGCTGCTGTGGACGTATCTCGGATACCCGGTCGCCAACAGCGTCGTGCTGGATCTGGTGGCACCGGTGGTGAACGCGCCGCTGAACCTCGACGTGTGGGCCAACGGGTTCGGTGCGGTGGCCTCGACAACCGCGAACAGCCTGGTCAACACGGGTGTGGCGGAGTTCAACTACTTCTTCGGCTGGCTGATCCCGCCCGTCGCGCTCACCACGCCGACCGAGACCCTTGCCTTCGACGCGACGGTCGGTGCCGATCTGCTCAAGCAGGCGCGTGCGGCTGTGACGAGCCTCGTCGAGCCCGCCGAGGGTGCCGAAGCTGCGGAAGCCTCTGAGGCACCGAAGGCGCCTGAGTCGCTCGAGTCACCCGAGAAGCCCGAGACGAAGACGCCAGATGCACCGGCGGCCGAGTTCTCCGCGCCGGCCGGGACCACGGAGAACACAGCGAGCGGGGTCACCGAAAACGCCGAGAACACCGAGGTCGTGGAAGACACCACGACACCCACGAAAGCCGACACCAGCACCAAAGCACCGGTCAAACCGGTGCGCACCATCACCAAGAACATCAAGCGCGATCTGAAGAAGGCCACGGCCGGTCTGCGGGGCGTCGTGAAGGACATCCGTGACGGGCTGGTCAAACCGAAGAAGCCCGCGACCAAGCCCAGCAAGAAGGCAGAGCCCACCAAGAAGGCCGAGCCTTCCAAGCAGAGTGCTTCAGAGTCGTCGAGCAGCGACTCCGACGACTGACTAGTGGAAGCGGCGCCGCAGGAACCACACCGCGGGTAGCGAGCCCACCGCGAGGAAGATCATCGCGCCGAAGGCATACAGGCCGGTGCCGGCGAAGATCAGGTCGCCGCCCGGCCCGCCGAGCGTCATCACCACGACCATCGCGAGGAACGTCCACAGCGGCAGTCCCGCGAGCAGCAGCGAGTCCGACCAGTGGGCGGCCGCCCATACGAGCGCGAGGTTCACCGCGCCGGTCAGCACGGCGCTGATGGGAAAAGGAATGGTGCCGATGTAGATCGGCAGGAAGAGCGCGCCCACGACGGCCGAGATGACGCCGTCGATGGCGAGCAGGGTCAGAACGATTCCGGCCCTGGAGGTCAGGTCGGGATGCTGTCGAGCAGCGACACCAGCGAGCCGACGACCCACTGGAAGTTGTCCGCCCGGTCCTGCCAGTGCTGGAGATTCGGATCCAGATCCTGGTCCATGCGCATCCCTTCGACGACTGTCCCGGAGCCTACCCCGTGCCATCGCATCTACTCCAGATCAAGCCCGGCAAGAAGATCGGTTTCCCATCCGCGGGAATCCCGCGGCCCGGCCTCACCGGAGACCAGGACGTAGTGTTCCTCCCCCAGGACCGGAAGCGCGATGTTGTTGGACAGCGCGAACGCCCGGCCGTCGGGCGCGACGGTGATCTGCGTGGCGTGCGCGCGCATCGCGCCCACCTTGGCAGGCAGTTCGGCCGTCACGTCGACGACCGCGTCGATCTGGTCGTCGCCGAACCCGAGCGGGATGTCCTCGGCGTTCACCCGGATCCACTCGGACGGGATGTCGCCGAGCGCCTGCAGGCCCGCCGTCATCGCGCTGGTGGCCGTCACGGTCCAGTAGAACTTGGGGACGGTCCAGCCGACCGCCTCGGGTGAAGCGGCGACGGCCCGCGTGGTGACCACGTGTGTCTGGATGTGATCGGGGTGTCCGTAGCCGCCGTTGGGGTCGTAGGTGACGACGACATGCGGCCGCACCTCACCGATCACGGCGACCAGCGCACCCACGGCCTCGTCGAGGTCGGCGTCGACCCAGCGCTGCCGCCCGCGCGACGGCGTGCCTGCCATACCGGAGTCACGCCAGTGCCCGGCGCCGCCGAGATACCACGGGCCCCGCAACCCGAGAGACTGCAGCGCGGCCGTCAGCTCCGCGATGCGGTAGCCGCCGAGTTGATCGGCGTGGTCGACGGCGAGTTGCGCGTAGCGCTCGCCGATCACCTCGCCCTCCTCACCGAGCGTGCAGGTGACGACATGGACCTCGGCCGACCGCGCGACGTAGTGCGCGATGGTCCCGCCGGTGGTCAGGGTCTCGTCGTCGGGGTGGGCATGGACGAACAGCAGCCGGGGCGATTCATGCGATGACATCGTGTACAGACGCTACCGCCTGCGCTACTTGGTCTTCGTCCAGTCACCGGCGTCGCCGACGATCCCTACCGGCACCGCCCCGGTGAGGCTCACGTTCTGCACACTCGGCCCGGCGGCCACGATCGTGGTGTCCTGCAGGATCGGCAGCACGGTCGCCATGTTCCACAACCGCGGTTCCACCGCCTGGATCACGTCGGCGATGTCGTCCGTACCGTCCAGTGCCGCATCGATTCTCGGCTGGATGCTGCGATCGCAGATGCCGGTGATGTTGCTGGGCGCCTGCACCAGTTCACCGGACTCCGGCGCCGGGATCGGCGCGGTGGGCGTCGGTGTGGTGGTCGCAGGCGGCGTGGTGGTGGTCGTGGTGGTGGGGGCCTGCGACGTGGTGGTGGCGGGCCCGGGAACCGCCGTGGCCACGGGCGTGGCCTCAAGCGCGCGGCATCCGTAGCGCGACGCCAGAACGGTCGCGAGGTCACCACCGGCCTGGCGCCAGCCGACGACGGCGTCGACGCGGTTGTTGACCAACGCGTCGCCGTACAGCGCAACCGGATCCAGGGCGAGCACCGAGGCGTCGATGCCGACGTTGCGCAACTGATCGGCCGCGGTGTTGGCCACGGCCACCGACGTGGGGTCGTTGGAGGCGACGCCCAGGACGATCGTCAGCGGCACCCCATCTTTCACGATTCGTTCACGCCCGTTGTCGGGCGGTGGGTCGTCCGCGGTGTTGTCCGGGGGTGGCACGGGTTCGCTGACATATCCCGCGTCCCTGAGCAATTCGAGCGCGTCGTCACGCGTCATCGCAGGCGGCGCGGTCGGCACGTAGCCGGGATCCGACGGCGAACGCACCTGCGCCTGCGCGAGTGTCACGGTGTTGTCGTCGCCGGCGCCCACCGATGCCAGGAGGTCGACGTCGATCAGACCCAGGATCGCCTTGCGCACTTGGGGATCGGCAAGCTTGGGCTGCTGCGCCCGCAGCGTGAGCTGCATGACGCGCGGGGTCACGATGCGTGCGGTCCGGACGTCGGGGATGGCGCTGAGCTGGGCGAAAGTCGCTGCGCCGCCGTGCACCTGAGCGACCTGTGTGTCACCGTTGCGGATCGAGTCCGCCAGCGCGGCCGGAGCGCCGCCGCGACGGAACAGCACCAGGTCGGGTTTGGCGGGCACGCTCCAGAACCGGTCGTTGCGAGCCAGCAGGATCTCGTCGCGCTGGGGATCGATGGTCTCGACGCGGAACTGGCCTCCTGTCACGGGCATCGCGCGGGCCAGGCCCGCGCCGAACCCGCCCGGGATGTCCTTGACGATGTGCGCGGGAAGGATGTCGTTGAACAGTTCACGCCACGCCGGGTACGGCTGCGAGAACGTCACGACGGCCTGCTTGCCGCCCTCGACGGACTGCACGCCGGTGATCAGGTCATAGCCGGCCGGGTCGACGACACCGGGCTGGCTGACCATCTGCCGCCACAGATACCAGTAGTCGTCGGCGGCGATCGGCGCGTTGTCGGTCCACTGCGCTTCCGGCCGGATCTTGTAGGTCACGGTGAACGGGTTCTCGTTGGTCACCTCCGCCGACTCCAGCAGTGTGGTGTCCAGTTCCCACCGCGACCCGGTGGGCGACGTGGGATCCGGCACCGGCCGGAACGAGCTGGGCAGCACCAGCGACGCGATCGCGGCGTTCACCGGGGACTGATCGGACAGCAGGTGCGGATTGAACCCCGGGCCGATCGAGTCGATGGCCATGATGATCTGCGTAGGCGCCTTCGGCGGGGGCGGCGGCGTGGTCTCGGTGGTCTCGGTGCTCTGCGGCGCGGGAGGCGGGCTCACCGTGCAGCCGCCGAGCAGCAGTGTCGGCACCGCGAGGAGCGCGCCGAACGTCAAACGGGCGCGGCGGGCTGGTGTCGGCACGCCCATCAGGGTAACGAGCCGCCCCGCGTGTGCGACGTCACGTTGAGACGGGGTCTCTGACCTGGAAGAACTTCGCCGGCTGCCGTCGCGGCCAGCCGCATGGATTGCTGGAACCCCGAATCTGTGGCGACGGGCATGAACAGGCAAACGGCAGATTCGGACATGCCGTTACGCCGCGCAGCATTCTCGTCACCGCGTCGCGCGGATGTATGTCGGCCGTTCGGCCGAAAAATCATGATCGGCAAGATCATTCGATATTACGAAAAAACAGAACCTCGGCGGGCCCGAAAATGTTCACACATCCGTTGCCAGGATCAGCTACACGCCCCTCGTTCGACGGCCCTGTTGGCTGATACCGGCAGATCACGACCAGCAAACTCGCTGCCGGGTCCGATGTTTGCGTCAGAAAAGATCTGGGGGCATGCCCTCGGTTTTCGAGGGCGAAGATTCGCTGTCGGCGCTAAATTTCCTTTGCCAAGCACTACCAATCGAGGGGCGAATATGTATGTCAGAGTGAAGAAATCCGTCACCGCAGGGACAGCGGTGTTGGCCGCGGGGGCGATTGCTCTCGGCCCGGTCGTGTCCCAGGCGCCGGAAGCGCAGCGCGCCATGCGGGCGGCGGATCTCGCTCTCTCGGCCGCGGCGAACCCGATCGAGGCCGCGGCTTTCATCGTCGAAGGGTTCGGCACGTCGGGGGTGCGGCTGGTGCAGGGGGCACTGACCGCGCCGCTCGGGCTGATCCCGCTGGTCGAGGCGCTGGGCGCGCAGGACAGCGAGGCCCTGTACAGCGTGCTCAGGGAGTACAACGACGCCCCGCTGTGGGTCGCCGACCCCACCATCGACGGCTTTGCCGAGGCCCTGCCCCGCTGGCTCGGTGGCGGCACCGACGGCGACCGCTACGTCAACTCGTCGGAGGACGGCGCGATCATCGACTTCCGCGACAACGTGCTGTGGGTCGCGACCGACAACGCACGCACGCAGATCAACAACGCGCTGCACGTTGACGCGGGACCGCCCGCGAGCCTCTTCGAAGGTGCGGTCACGCTGTCGGTGGGCGCGGGCGGCACCGCGGTGCGCCTCGTCGAGGGCGCGGCGCTCGCACCCTTCGGCCTGATCCCGGTGGCGCAGGGGCTAGCGACCTCGGCCACCACCGGTGACAACACCGCGCTGTATGTCGCTGTGCGGCAATACATCGACGCGCCCCTGTGGGTCGCCGACCCCGCGATCGACAGCGTGGCCAAGGTGCTCCCCCGCTCGCTCGGCGGCGGCACCGACGGCAACCACAACGTGTCCTCTGATCTCGACGGCGCGGTGGTCAAGTTCCGCGACAACGCGCTGTGGGGTGCCACCAACGCCGTGCGCACCGCTGTGGCCAACGTTCTCAACGTGAATCCCAACGCAGGCAATGTGCCTGCCGCGCCCTCAGCGGCATCCCCGAAGAAGGCGAATGTGGCCGGCAGCGTGAACCTGGGCAAGTTCCTGCCGGGCGCGTCGGCACCTGAGGGCGCCACGAAGACCCGGCCGGGCCGGGCCGCGGTCGGTGCGCTGCGCAATCAGGTCAGGGCGTCGGTGGCCAAGGTCAATGCCGACATCAACGCCGCGGTCAAGAAGGTCACCAGCGGCTTGCCCGCCAAGAAGGCGGCGGCCAAGGAGAAGACGGCCGCCACCTCCGAGAAGGCAGCGGAGGGCTCAGAGGACTAGGGGGGCCAAGGGCCGGTCATGCCCGCTCAGAGGGGGAGAGCGGTGCATGGCCGGCCATTCTCGGCTGTAGGACGGGTGAAGGGAAGGCTAGCCCCGTGCCTTCGCGCGGGCCTTGGCACGCGCCCGCAGGCTCGCGGTCAGCTCCACCTTGCGCACCCGGACCACCTCGGGGGTGACCTCGACGCACTCGTCCTCTGCGCAGAACTCCATGGCCTTCTCGAGGTCGAGTTCCAGCGGACGGGCGAGGGTCTCCATCACGTCGGCCGTCGAGGACCGCATGTTGGTGAGCTTCTTCTCGCGCGTCACGTTGATGTCGAGATCCTCTGCGCGCGGGTTGATCCCGACGACCATTCCCTCGTAGGTCTCCTGGCCCGGCTCGACGAAGAACTGCCCACGGTCGGCCAGTTGGATCATCGCGAACGGCGTGATGGTGCCCGCACGGTCGCTCACCAGTGAACCGGTGTGGCGCGCGCGGATCTCGCCGGCCCACGGCCGGTAGCCGTCGAACACGGCGTTGGCGATACCGGTGCCGCGCGTCAGCGTCAGGAAGTCGGTGCGGAAGCCGATCAGACCGCGGCTGGGCACGATGAAGTCCATCCGGACCCACCCGGCGGCGTGGTTGGTCATCTCCTCCATGCGGCCCTTGCGGGCGGCCATGAGCTGGGTGATGGCGCCGACGAACTCCTCGGGGCAGTCGATGGTCATCGCCTCGAACGGCTCGTGCAGCTTGCCGTCGATGTTCTTGGTGACCACCTGAGGCTTGCCGACGGTGAGCTCGAAGCCTTCACGTCGCATCTGCTCGACGAGCACGGCCAGCGCGAGTTCACCACGGCCCTGCACCTCCCAGGCGTCGGGCTTGCCGATGTCGACGACGCGGATGGACACGTTGCCGATGAGCTCGGAATCCAAGCGGTTCTTGACCATTCGAGCGGTGAGCTTGTGGCCGGAGACCTTGCCGGCCAGGGGCGAGGTGTTGGTGCCGATGGTCACCGAGATCGCGGGTTCGTCGACCGTGATGCGCGGCAGCGCGTGCGCATGGTCCGGATCGGCCAGCGTGTCACCGATCATGATCTCGGGGATGCCCGCGACGGCGACGATGTCGCCCGCCACGGCCTCGGCCGTGGCCGTGCGCTCCACGCCCTCGGTGACGAGCAGTTCGGTGATCTTGGCGCTCGTGACGACGGGGGCGCCGTCGACCTCACGCATCCACGCGACCTGCTGCCCCTTCTTGAGCTTGCCGTTGTAAATACGGACCAGTGCGAGGCGTCCCAGGAACGCCGACGCGTCGAGGTTGGTGACGAGCGCCTGCAGCGGCGCCTCGGGATCACCCGATGGCGGCGGGATGTGCTTCATCAGGACGTCGAACAGCGGATCGAGGTTGTCGCCCTCGGGCACCTCGCCGTCGGCGGGCTGGACCGTGCTGGCCACACCGGCGCGGCCCGACGCGTACAGCGTCGGCAGGTCGAGCGCCTTCTCGGCCGCGGCCTGGGCGTCCTCGTCGAGATCCGAGGCGACATCGAGCAGCAGGTCGTGGCTGTCCGACACGACCTCGGCGATGCGGGCGTCGGGGCGGTCGGTCTTGTTGACCACGAGGATCACCGGCAGGTGCGCGGCGAGCGCCTTGCGCAGCACGAAGCGCGTCTGCGGCAGCGGGCCCTCGGAGGCGTCGACGAGCAGCAGCACGCCGTCGACCATGGACAGACCGCGTTCCACCTCACCGCCGAAGTCGGCGTGGCCGGGGGTGTCGATCACGTTGATGACCGTCACGGTGCCGTCGGCGTTGTGCCGGTGCACCGCGGTGTTCTTGGCCAGGATCGTGATGCCCTTTTCCCGCTCCAGGTCACCGGAGTCCATGATGCGCTCGGTGGAGTCGTCACCTCGGTGGGTCAACGCGCCGGACTGCCGCAGCATTGCGTCGACCAGAGTGGTCTTGCCGTGGTCAACGTGGGCCACAATGGCGACGTTGCGAAAATCTGGGTGCGAACTCACTCGGTGATTCTCGCAGGTAGTCGAGCCGATCACGAAAACGAGAGAGCCCCGTCACGTTGAAGCCCAGCAAGATCGCGGCCCTGAAACCCAAGAAAAAGTGTTGCCGGAGCAAGCCGCGGTGCAAGCGTTGCCCGGTTGTACTGCACAAAGTCCGCAAGGCCGAGCTCAACGGATTGCGCGGGAAAGACTTGGAGAAGGTCTACAAACGCTCCAGGAAATCCTAAGGTTCGCGAGTACCGTTCTAGGTATCAGTCAACACAGGTGAGACCGCTAAATGGCCTCGAATTCGGCACACCTGGAGGTACCGTCATGTCGGTTTACGAAGCACTCACCCTCGCTTTGATCATGGTGCTGGCCACCGCCACCACGGTCGCCATCTATGTCGGGTTGGCCAATTGGATCGGCGCCTGCTACATGGTCCGGTGCAGTGAATGCCATCACCTGACCTTCGCGTCGAAGAACGCGCCGCAGTCCTCCTGCGCCCACTGCCGTCACCCGATGCTCATGCATCCGATGTACGCGATCCAGCACCCGGGTTCTGTGCGGGTGGTCAACGACCGCCTGCGTTACTGACTGCTTCAGGGCGTCGAGGTCTGCGCCTCTGCGCCCTGGTAGTGCGGCACACCCCGCTCACGGATCTGACGGCCGGTGATCCGCTCGGTGCGGATCCGCACGAAATGGTCACGCTTGCCGTCGACCCACGGCTGCACGAAGGTGCCGGCCACCTCGACCAGCTGGTCGATGTCGGTGATGGGCTCGGCATGGCCGACGACCGTCACGCTCCAACCGGTGCGCAGGTCCGGGTCCAGCTCGTCGGCCTCGAACGCGACCACCTGGTTCTTGGCCGCCGCCGATAGCTTGCCGCCACCCGCGACGCGGATGATCACATCGTCGTGTGACAGGCGGAAGTTGACCGGCTGCACCGCAGGAAGCGCGTCTTCGGTGAACACGAGGCGGCCCACCCGCACCCGCTGGAGCAGATCCAGGCACTGCCTACGGCTGAGCACGTCCAGCTCCTGACCTTTCGGCATGACCGACCTCCTGTGAGTGTTCTGTGTCTTTCACTCTCGCGCACAGCACGGCCGGGCGGCAGTGCCAAAAGTCCCTTCTTGTCACCAGCCGCGGCGGTGCGGTTGCGAGCCAACCAACTCGCCGCGCCCGGCGACGTCGCGGCTCCGGTAGACGATGTAGGGCCGGAACAGGTAGCCGATGGGTGCGCTGAATACATGCACCAGTCGGGTGAACGGCCACAGGCAGAACAGGACCAGCGCGATCATCACGTGGATGTGGAAGTACAGCGGCGCCTGCACCATGAGATCGCCGCGTGGCTGCAGGATCCAGATCGACCGGAACCACGGCGACACCGTGTGCCGGTAGTCGTGCTCGTCGCCCAGCGGGGTGGCGCCCAGCAGGGTGCAGGACAGCCCGGCCAGGATCGCCAGCACCAGCACCAGATACATGACCTTGTCGTTGACGGTCGTGGCGAGGAACACCGGGCCGGTGGTGCGCCTGCGGTAGATCAGCAGCGCGATGCCGCTGAGCGTGGCGATGCCGGCGATCGCCCCGAGGATGACGGCCTGCACGTGGTAGGCGTGCTCGCTGAGCCCGATGGCGTCGGTCCAGGATTCCGGGATCACCAGACCGATGACGTGCCCGACGACGACGACGAGGATGCCGAAGTGGAACATCGGGCTGCCGATGCGCAGCAGCCGGGATTCGTAGAGCTGTGAGGAGCGCGTGGTCCAGCCGAACTTGTCGTAGCGGTAGCGCCACCACAACCCGACGACCACCACGGCCAGCGTCACGTACGGCACCACGTCCCAGAAGATCACCCAGCCCGACATCACACACCTCCCTGTGCCCGGCGCGGCGGCACGGTCAGTTGGAACGGCTCCAGCCCCACCGATTCCCGGGGCGGGCCGGTTCCGAGCAGAGTGCGTGACTGTGTTTCGGCGACGCCGGGCAAGGTTGCGCAGACGGCCGCGATCGCCGGGGCGTACGGCGAGCAGGCATCGACCAACGCCCGGCGCAGCACGTCGATCGGCACACGGTGGTCGGCGAGCAACCGGCGGCCCGCGACCGGGTCGACAGTCGCGGCGAACTCCAGGACCACCGGAAGATGATCGGGTGCTTCATGTTTCGGCGGTGCGACGCCCGCGGCCCGGTACGCCTGGGTGAAGGCCACCATCTGCACACCCCGGTTGCGGGTGTCACCACCGGTCCAGTACGTCAGCAGCATGGTGGTCTGCTTGCGCAGATCGAACGTGTCGACGTACTGCGTGGCCAACGCCATCGGACCGGCACCGCGCAGCGCCGCTAGGGTTTCACCGAGGAGTGCCGCGGGCGCACCGGTGATCTGCCCGATCAGGTCGGCGGCCGTGCGCAGCCGTGCCGCGTGGCCATCGTCGGGGTAGGCCAGCAGCAGTGACGCCGACTGCCAGACCACGCGGTCGTGCAGCGACCGGTCCCTGCGCGGCCTCACTGCGAGTCCTCGGGGAACATCCCGGCGGGCACTCCTCTGCCGTCCCAGTTCAGCAGGTTCACCCGTGACGGGTGCTCGGCGTTGGCGGCCATGCCGTCGGAGGTCTGCCGGTGCTGCAGTGCGTGGAACGTCTCGACCGCGACGGGTACGGGACCACCGCTGGCCTCACCGAACGGACCCGACTCGTACATGCCCGGGCCACCGTCGAACGACAACGCACACGTGGGCTCCTCGACATCGTGCCCGTCGGTGCCGTATGCCGTCGGGATCACGTACCGCTCTTCGTATTTCGCGAGCGCCAGCAGTCGGTACATGTCGTAGATCTGCTGTTCGGTCATGCCGACGGACGCGGGGATGTGCGGTTGGGTCTCGCGGCCGAGGTTGATGTCGCGCATGTACGACCGCATCGCCGCGAGACGCTGCAACACCCCTTCGACCACACGCGTGTCACCCGCGGTGAACAACCCGGCCAGGTACTCCAGCGGGATCCGCAGGGCGTGCAACGCGCCGAACAGGTTGCCGAGGTCCTCCCCGTCGTGCCCGTCGCGGCTGACCGCGTCGACGACCGGGGACAGCGGCGGGATGTACCACACCATCGGGACGGTCCGGAACTCCGGATGCAGCGGCAGCGCAACACCGTACGTGTGGATCAGCTTGTACACCGGCGAGTGTTGGGCGGCCTCGATCCACTCGTCGGAGATGCCTTCGGCCCGTGCGCCCGCGATGACCGCCGGATCGGTGGGGTCGAGCAGGATCTGCCGGTGCGCCTCGTACAGGTCGGTCTCGTCGGGCACCGACGCCGCCTCCAGCACGCGGTCGACGTCGTAGAGCACCAGCCCCAGATAGCGCAACCGGCCCACGCAGGTCTCCGAGCACACCGTCGGCATCCCCACCTCGATGCGCGGATAGCACAGCGTGCACTTCTCGGCCTTGCCGGTCTTGTGGTTGAAATAGACCTTCTTGTAGGGACATCCGGAGACGCACATGCGCCAGCCGCGGCAGCGGTCCTGATCGACCAGGACGATGCCGTCCTCGGAACGCTTGTACATCGCGCCCGACGGACACGACGCCACACACGACGGGTTGAGGCAGTGCTCGCATATGCGCGGCAGGTAGAACATGAACGTCTGCTCGAACTCGAGCTTGATGTGTTCGCTGACCTTCTGCAGCACCGGATCTCCCGGCGCGATCTCCTGGGAGCCGCCGAGGTCGTCGTCCCACGCCGCCGACCATGAGACCTTCATGGGCTTGCCGTCGATGAGGCTGCGCGGCGGGGCCACGGGCATGTGCTCACCCAGCGGGGCCGACGTGAGGTTCTCGTAGTCGTAGGTCCACGGCTCGTAGTAGTCGTCGATCGAGGGCAGTTTGGGGTTGGCGAAAATCCGCGCCAGCTTCGCCAGCCGGCCGCCGTCGCGCAGCCGCAGCCGGCCGCGCGCGTCCAACCGCCAGCCCCCGCGCCACTTCTCCTGATCCTCGTAGGTGCGCGGATAGCCCTGGCCCGGGCGGGTTTCGACGTTGTTGAACCACACGTACTCGGTGCCCGCGCGGTTGGTCCAGGCCTGCTTGCACGTCACCGAGCACGTGTGGCAGCCGATGCATTTGTCGAGGTTCATCACCATCGCCATCTGCGCCATGACCTTCATCGGTACGTCACCTCCTGGCTGCGGCGGCGCACCACCGTCACCTCGTCGCGCTGATTGCCCGTGGGCCCGAGATAGTTGAACGCGTACGCGTGCTGGGCGTACCCGCCTGCGAGATGGCTGGGTTTGATCAACAGCCGGGTCAACGAGTTGTGGATCCCGCCGCGGGTGCCGGTGGTCTCGGTCAGCGGCACGTCGATGGTGCGTTCCTGCGCGTGGTAGACGTAGACGACGCCGTCGGGCATCCGGTGGCTGACGATGGCGCGACATACCAGGACCCCGTTGCGGTTGACGGCCTCGACCCAGTCGTTGTCGCGCACCGCGATCTTGTCGGCGTCACCCGGGCTCATCCACATCGTGGGCCCGCCCCGTGACAGGCTCAGCATGAACAGGTTGTCCTGGTACTCCGAGTGGATCGACCACTTCGAGTGCGGCGTCAGATAGCGGACCGTGAGCCCCACCCCGCCCGCGCCGTCGGCACCGAGACGCGACTCCCCGAACAGCCGGGCCATGTCCAGCGGGGGCCGGTACACGGGCAGTTGCTCGCCGAGTTCCTCGAGCCAGTCGTGGTCGACGTAGAAGTGCATCCGACCGGTCAGCGTGTGAAAAGGCTTGAGCTCCTCGATGTTCACGGTGAACGGTGCGTAACGGCGGCCGCCGGTCTCGCTACCCGACCACTCGGGGCTGGTGATCACCGGGACGGGCCTGGCCTGGGCGTCGGCGTAGGTGATGCGGCGCTCCTCACTGCCCAGCGCGAGGTGCACCAGCTTGCGGCCGGTACGCCGTTCGAGTTCGGCGAAGCCCTCGACGGCCAGGCGGCCGTTGGAGGTGCCCGACAACGCGAGGATCACGTCGGCCATGCGTTCGCCGGTGGTGACGGCCGGGCGGCCCTGCGCGGCACCGGAATCCATCACCCCGCACTTGGCGCCGAGTTCTGCGACCTCGCGCGTCGGATGGGTCGTGACACCCTTCGTGGTCACCCCGAGGCCCTCGACCAGGGGTCCCAGCGCGGCCCACTTCTGCGCGATCGCACCGTAGTCACGCTCGACGACCGCGAGCGGGCCCATGGTCCTGCCCGGTACGGGTGTCTCACCGGCGGCCCGCCAATCATGTTCGGTGCCCGAGGGATACGCCATCGCACCGGGTGTGTCGTGCTGCAGGGTGCCGAGCACGACGTCGGTGCGCACCCCCAGGTGCCTGGCCGCCAGCGTGCTGAAGGCGCGTGCGATGGCGCCGAACGCCTCGAAGTCCGAACGGGTCTCCCACGGCGGGTCCACCGCGGGACTGAACGCGTGGACGTAGGGGTGCATGTCGGTGCTCGACAGGTCGGCCTTCTCGTACCAGGTCGCCGCGGGCAGCACGACATCGGAGAGCAGTGTCGTCGAGGTCATCCGGAAATCGATCGACATCAGCAGATCCAGCTTGCCCTCAGGGATGTCGTCTGTGCAGGTCACCGACGACGGCCGCACGCCGTTGGGCGCGGCCTGCAGGTTCGAGGTCGTGCCGAGCAGGTGACGCAGGAAGTACTCGTTTCCCTTGCTCGACGAGCCCAGCAGGTTGGCGCGCCACACGTCGAGCACGCGCGGCCAGTTGGCCGGATTGTCCGGGTCGGTCACCGCGAGCGTGAGGGAACCGTCGGCCAGTTTCGCCGCGACGTAGGCGGGGATCTCCTGGCCGGCCGCGCGGGCCTCGTCGGCCACGTCGAGGCTGGAACGGTCGAACTGCGGGAAGAACGGACTCCATCCCATGGCCGCCGCCGACGCCAGCACGTCCATGGTGTGCCTGCCGCGGAACCGGCCGCGCCCCACCGGACTCGACAGCGCGTCCGCCTGGTAGCCGTCGTAGCGCCACTGGTCGGTGTGGGCGTACCAGTAGGAGGTTCCGGCCATCTGGCGCGGCGGCCGTGACCAGTCGGTGGCCATCGCCATGGTCGCCCACCCGGTGACCGGCCGGCATTTCTCCTGGCCGACGTAGTGCGCCCAGCCTCCGCCGTTACGGCCCATCGACCCGGTGAGCAGCAACAGCGTCAGCACCGCGCGGTAGGTGGCGTCGCCGTGGAACCACTGGCAGATGCCCGCGCCCATGATGATCATCGAGCGTCCGCGGGTTTCCTCGGCGTTGCGGGCGAACTCGCGTGCCACCCGGATCGCCTGGGCGGCAGCCACTCCGGTGATCGGTTCCTGCCACGCCGGGGTGTAGGGGCGCGTCGCGTCGTCGAAACCGGTCGGCCAGTCCCCTGGCAGACCCGGCCGTGCCACGCCGTACTGGGCAAGCATCAGATCGAAGACCGTGCACACGCGGTGCTCACCGACGCGCCGGACCGGGACGCCGCGCACCATGGTCTCGCCGTGCCCGTCGAGCGTGTCGAACCGCGGCAGCGTCACCTCGGCGGTCTCACAGGTGTCTGCCGCCACCGTGAGAGCGGGTACCAGGTTCTCCAGGTCCAGATTCCAGTTGCCCAGGCCGCTCTCGCCGAACCGGAATCCCAGGGAGCCCTGCGGGATCGCGATGCTGTCGCTCGCGCTGTCGAGCAGGGCCGGCTTGAAGGCTGCGTTCTCCTGCGCCGCCACATCCGGGGTCAGATCCGCCGCGGTGAGGTTCTTGCCGGGCACCAGCGCACCGTCGCGTTCCTCGAGTTTGACCAGGAACGGCAGGTCGGTGAAACGGCGCGCAAAATCGGTGAAGTACGGAACCTCGTTCTGCACAAAGCACTCCGAGAGGATCACGTGCCCCATCGCCATGGCCAGCGCACCGTCGGTGCCCGCGGCGCACGGCATCCACTCGTCGGCGAACTTGGTGTTGTCGGCGTAATCCGGGCTCACCGAAACGACTTTCGTGCCGCGGTAGCGCACCTCGGCCATCCAGTGCGCATCCGGGGTGCGGGTGACCGGAACGTTGGAGCCCCACATCATCAGGTACGCCGCGTCCCACCAGTCGCCCGACTCCGGGACATCGGTCTGATCGCCGAAGACCTGCGGCGAGGCCACCGGCAGATCGGCGTACCAGTCGTAGAACGAGGCCATCACGCCGCCGATCAACTCGACGAACCGCGAGCCCGCGGCGTGGCTGACCATCGACATGGCCGGGATCGGCGAGAACCCGGCGATCCGGTCGGGTCCATAGGTCTTGATGGTGTGCACGTGCGCAGCCGCGATCATCTCGGTGGCTTCTGCCCAGCTCACCCGCACCAGACCGCCCTTGCCGCGGGCACTTTGGTACCGGCGTCTGCGTTCCGGGTCGGCCTGGATGTCGGCCCATGCCAGCACGGGGTCACCGAGCCTGGCGCGTGCCTCGCGGTACATCTCGACGAGCACGCCGCGCGCGTACGGATAGCGCACGCGCGTCGGCGAGTACGTGTACCAGGAGAACGCGGCGCCGCGCGGGCAGCCCCGCGGTTCGTACTCCGGACGGTCGGGACCCACGGACGGGTAGTCGGTCTCCTGGGTCTCCCACGTGATGATCCCGTCCTTGACGTAGATCTTCCACGAGCACGACCCGGTGCAGTTGACGCCGTGCGTCGAGCGCACCACCTTGTCGTGGCTCCACCGGTCGCGGTAGAACACGTCTCCCTCACGCCCACCTTGGCGAGAGACGGTGCGGAGGTCGGGCGAGAACGTGCCAGGCGTGAAGAATCTCCCGCTACGTTGCAGCAGTTCTTCCACACGTCCGCCGACACGTGGTTGGCGGTCAGCGGTCGATCTGGTCACTTCGGACTCCCCCTCTGCCCGGTTCGTGCGCGTGCAGCCGCAGCGCGGTGTAGGCGAACGCGACCAGCGCGGTCGCCACCAACAGCAGCAGGCCCACGGTGTAATCGTTGTCGGCGGCGTCGTAGGTCGCGCCCATCACCAGCGGCGGGAAGTAGCCGCCCAAACCTCCTGCGGCCGCGACGATCCCGGTGACCGATCCGACCGACTGAGCCGGCGCACGGCGCGCGACCCACGCGAACACGCCGCCGGTGCCGACGCCGAGGAAGATCGCCAGCGTGATGAACGTGGTGGCCGACCACACATCCGGCGGCGGCTGGAACACCGCGACGAAAGCCAGCAGCGCGGTTCCCGCGAACGACGCGAGTACGACGTACTTGGGCGGGATTCGGTCCGACAGCGCGCCGCCGACCGGCCGGGCCAGCACCGCGGCCACCGCGAAACCCGCTGTGCGTGAACCGGCCTCGACGGCCGAGAAGTCGTAGATGGTCTTGATGTAGGTGGGCAGGTAGTTGCTGAACGCCACGAAGCCACCGAAGACCACGGCGTAGAGGAACGACATCTCCCAGGTCACCGGGAGTTTCGCGGCAGCCTTGAGCTTCGGCACGACCGGATCGGTGTTGGGCCGGAAGGACGGGGCGTCCCGCATCATCACCACGCACAGCACAGCGGTCAGGGCGAGCGCGATCGCGACGATGAGATGAGTGGTGAACAGTCCGAACCAGTTCACGAACCGGGGTGTGAAGAACGCCGACAGCGCGGTGCCCACCATGCCCATGCCGAACACGCCCGTGGCGAACCCGCGCCGCGAGGCGTCATACCAATTGTTGGAGAACGGGATGCCGACGGCGAAGATGGTGCCCGCCACCCCAAGGAAGAACCCGCACACCAACAGCAGCGGATAGGACCCCGCGCTGCCCGCGGCACCCACGGCCAGCACCGGAAGGATCGACGCGACCGTCACGGCGATGAACATGGTGCGTCCGCCGAACCGGTCGGTGAGCGAGCCGATCACGATGCGTCCCAACGATCCGACCAAGATCGGGGTGGCCACCAGCATCGACGCTTCGGTGCTGCTCAGGCGCATGTCGCCAGCGTAGGTCGTGGACAGTGGGCCGATCATGTTCCACGCCCAGAAGTTGATGGCCGACACCCACGTCGCCAGCGCCAGGTTCACCCCCTGGCGCGTGTACGGCGTGGTTGCCGTGCTCACCAGTCCAGGAAATCACCGGATATCGGCTGGCGCGTCATTTTGACGGAAAACGTGGGGTACGCCGTTTCGCCGGGTCACCTCGGCGAACCACCGTGCGCTGGCCTTGGGCGTGCGGACCTGCGTGGCGTAATCGACGTGGATCAGGCCGAACCGCTTGGCGTAGCCGTACGCCCACTCGAAGTTGTCCAGCAGGCTCCACACGAAATAACCGCGGATGTCGGCACCATCGTCGATCGCCCGCAGTGTCGCCCGGAAGTGACTGTCCAGGAACGTTATTCGATCGTCATCGCGTATCGACCCGTCCGCTTCCGCGTCGTCGTCGAAGGCCGCCCCGTTCTCGGTCACGTAGATCGGCACGGGTCCGTATTCGCGGTGTACCCAGCTGAGCACGTCGTAGAGTCCGGTCGGGTCGATCTCCCAGCCCATCGCCGTCGTCGGCAGGCCGGTGCGCACCGGTTCCACGTCGGTGCTGCCGACCCAGGCCCGCGCGTGCGGATTGTCCGACGGCGCTCCGGTGCCGGCCCGCACGGTTTCGCGGAAGTAGTAGTTGACACCGAGGAAGTCCAGCGGCGCGGCGATCACCGCCTCGTCCCCGGGCTGCACGAATCCGAAATCGCTGATCATCGCGACGTCGGCACTCAGGTCAGCGGGGTAGCGGCCCCGCAGCAGCGCATCGAGGAAGAGTCGATTGGAGACCGCGTCGACGCGGCGGGCGGCGTCGACGTCGGCAGGCTCTTCGGTGGCGGGAGAGACCGGGGTCAGGTTCACGGTGATGCCCAACTGCGAGTCGCCGTCTTGCGCGCGCATGGCCGCGACCGCGAGGCCGTGGCCGAACATCAGGTGGTGGGCGGCGACCAGCGCGGCTGCGGGCTCGGTGCGCCCCGGTGCGTGCGCGCCGGCCGCGTAACCCAGGAACGCCGAGCACCATGGCTCGTTGAGCGTGGTCCAGTGCCGGATCCTGTCGTGCAGTTTGCCGTGCGTCATGGCCGCGTAGTCGGCGAAGCGCTGCGCGGTGTCCCGCGCGGGCCACCCACCCGCGTCCTCGAGGGTCTGCGGCAGGTCCCAGTGGTACAGCGTCACCCATGGTTGGATGTCGTGCGCGAGCAACTCGTCTACCAGCCGCTGGTAGAAGTCCAGGCCTTCGGTGTTGATCGGTCCCTTTCCGTCGGGCTGCAGGCGCGGCCAGGCCAGCGAGAACCGGTAGTGCGTCACGCCGAGGTCGGCCAGCAGGCCGACGTCCTCGCGGTAGCGGTGGTAGTGGTCGTCCGCGACGTCGCCGTTGTCACCGTTGTGGACGGCTCCGGGCTTGTGCGAGAACGTATCCCAGATCGACGGAGCACGCCCACCCGCGGTGACCGCACCCTCGATCTGATAGCTGGCCGTCGCGGTTCCCCAGACAAATCCGTCAGGGAAGCCGAGCGTACGGTCGGGTTGGCTCATGAACTGCTCCTGTCGGAGGGCTACAGACGGGCGGTCGAACTCCGCGCGATCAACTGGGTGGCCAACTCGACGTGGTGTGAGTCGAGTTCGTCGCCGTCGGCGAGGCGCAGCGCGGTGCGCATGGCGACCGCCCCCATCTCCCGCAGCGGCTGACGGACCGTGGTCAGCGGTGGTGCCGACAACCTGGCCAACTGGGTGTCGTCGAAGCCGACGACGCTGAGGTCCTCGGGCACCCGCAGGCCCCGGGAGCGGGCGGCCTCGATCACCCCGAGCGCGGTCTCGTCGCTGGCCGCGAAGACCGCCGTCGGCGGTTCAGGGAGGTCGAGCAGCGCGGATCCTTCCCGAAGTCCGTTGTCGTAGAGGAAGTCTCCGGTGCGGACATAACCGTCGACGACGGCGGCGCCCGCCTCCTCCATCGCCGCCCGGTAGCCGTGCAGGCGGGCCTGGTTGCACGCAGCGGTCACCGGGCCGCCGACGTACGCGATCCGTCGGTGCCCGAGCGACAGCAGGTGCTGGGTGGCGGCCAGTCCACCGGAGAAGTTGGTGGAGCCCACGCTGGTGATCCGCGTCGTCGGTTGGTTGAGCGGATCGATGACCACCAGGGGAAGTCCGAACCGGTGCAGCGCGGCGATATCCGCCTCGGGCAGTTCGTCGGCCACCGAGATCACCGCGCGCCTGCCCGCGGCCGCCAGGTCGGACACCCACTGTGCCGTGCCGTCGCTGTCCCCCTCGTCATCGGGACGACGGCTCACGACCACGGCGACCCCGGCCGCGCAGCCTGCGTCGAGCAGACCCTGAACCACCTCGATGCCGTAGGCGTTGAAGTCCTCGCGGAACAGCAGTTCGACTGTCGGCGGTCCCGGCCGGTCCGCGGACGCCGCGGCCAGGTCGCCGAGTTCGGTGCGCCGCGCGACGTAATGATGTTGCGCCAGCAGGGCCTTGACCCGCGAGCGGGTGGCCGGCGCCACGTCGGCACGGCCGTTGAGCACCTTGGACACCGTGGCTATCGAGACGCCGGCCGAGGCGGCGACAGTGGCCAGCGTCGCGCGTGAACCCGAGGCCTGGCCGACGCTCTCGGTCATCGCGGGTCCTCGGGTACCACGGTGACCGGGGTGAGCATGGTGCGGTCCGATCCGACCGTGCGGGTGGGCCCGGTCAGCCGGACGGTGCCGCGACAGGCGATGTCGGCGGCCGACGTTCCGACCAGAAGATCCACTTGACCCGCCTCGACGATCCGGGTGAGGTCGCGCCCGGTGAACGCCGTGCGGTCGGCGTGCAGGCCGAACGTCACGGTCACCGCGGACGCGGCAGGCACGGTCACGCGCGCATAGCCCATGAGCTGGCGGGTCGGGCGTGCCACCGAGGCCACCGGGTCTTCGAGATACAGCTGCACCACCTCGTCACCGTCGCGGGGGCCGGTGTTGCGGACCCGCACGGACACGGTCCAGTCGCCATCGGTGGGCACCCGTTCGGAGCTGATACGCAGATCGTCGACCTCGAAGGTGGTGTAGCTGCGTCCGTACCCGAACGGGTACAGCGGCGTGGGGTCGACGCTGCTGACATCGGCGCCCAGCGTTCCCAGCGGCGGCTGCAGATAGGTGCCGGGCTGCCCGCCCGGGGTACGCGGAATCTGCACGGGGAGCTTGCCACCCGGCTGCACGCGTCCCGACAGCACGCCCGCGATCGCGGCCCCGCCTTCTTCACCCGGCATGAACGCCTGGATAAGGCCGGCCGCCCGGCCTGCCACGGCGCCGAGTGCGTACGGCCGGCCGGACACCACCACCACGACGACGGGAACACCCGTCGCGAGCAGTTCTTCGAGCAGATCGGCCTGGACACCGGGCAGCCGTAGGTCCTCGGCGTCGCTGCCCTCCCCCGACGAACCGTTTCCGAACATTCCCGCGAGGTCACCGACCACGGCGATGCACAGATCCGCGGATTTCGCGGCGTCGACCGCGGCGGTGAAACCGGACCGGTCGGGGTCCTGCACTCCGCAGCCCTGCTCGTAGCGGATCTGCGCGCCGGAGAGTTCGTCTGCAAGCGCATCCACGACGGTGGGCACCGCCACGCCGAGCCCGCGCCCCGGGTAGCGGGGCAGCACGTGGTTGGGAAATGCGTAGCAGCCCATGAATGTTCGCGCGTCAGCCGCGCACGGGCCGACGACGGCGATCCGGCCGGGCGCTTGTGTGCCCGGCCCGTCGAGCGGGAGGGCACTGCCGGCGTCCAGCAGGATGACGGAGCGTTCGGCCAGGCGGCGCGCGATGTCTCGGTTGGCGGGCGCGTCGAGGTCGGTCTCGGCGGCGCCGGCCACCGATGCCTCCGGGGTCCAGCCGGGATCCAGGAGGCCCAGCTGGACCTTCTGCAGCAGCAGCCGCCGCACGGCCCGGTCGACGAACTCGACCGGTAGCTGGCCGTTGCGGACGCGCTCGACGATGTTGGTGCCGAAACCGACCGTGTCGGGCAGTTCGACATCGACGCCCGCCGCGAGCGCCGCGGCGCCGGACTCGTCGGCATCTGCCGCCACGCGGTGCATCATGGCCAAGAACGGCACGGACCAGTAGTCGGAGACCACGGTGCCGCGGAAACCCCATTGCCCACGCAGCACGTCGGTGAGCAGCCAGGCGTCGGCAGATGCCGGAACTCCGTCGATGTCGTTGTATGCGCTCATCACCGAGCCCGCGCCCGCGACGGTGACCGCGACCTCGAACGGCGGGAAGATGACGTCGGCGAGCTCACGCCTGCCCATCGGCACCGGCGCGTGGTTGCGTCCGGCGCGGGATGCCGAGTAACCGGCAAAATGCTTGAGGGTGGCGATCACTCCCGCACTCTGCAACCCTTCGATGTACGCCGCGCCGAGAGTGGACACGACGTAGGGGTCTTCACCCATCGTCTCTTCCACGCGGCCCCAGCGGTAGTCGCGCACCACGTCCAGGACCGGTGAAAGCCCTTGGTGCACACCGAGAGCAGCCATGTCGCGGCCGATCGCCGCAGCCATCTCCCGCACCAGCGGCGGGTCGAAGGTGGCGCCCCACGCGATGGCGGCGGGGTACACCGTGGCACCGTACGCGGTGAAACCGGTCAGGCACTCCTCGTGAACCAGTGCCGGGATGTCCAACCGCGACTGTTCGAGCACGGTGCGCTGCTGGCGCATCAGTTCGGCGGCGCCTTCGGCGGGGGTGACGGGACGGCTGCCGTAGACCCGGGTGAGATGGCCCAGGCCGTGGCGGGCGGCCTCATGCAGCGGGACCGAGCCTGACAACGCGAAGGCGTCCTCCATCGGCGCGACGTTGAGTGAGGCCTCCTGCTCTGCGGTCTCGGCAAAGTCATGCGCATCGCGATCGTCTTCGCGGGTGCCCCGGTCGTTGCTCACCCAGCGACTGCCCAACTGGGCGACCTTCTCCTCGAGGCTCAGTTCGGCCAGGAGCAATTCCACCCGTTCGGCTGCCGGGAGCGTGGTGTCGTGCCATGGTTTCAGGACGGTCCCGGCGCCAGCAGAATTCTGCTCGGCCGGTCGTAGTGACGTCACGAGACGGTCCTTTCCGGCTGTGAAAAAAATTGAACCTCGAAAAGTTTCGATTTGTTCGGGCTGCCCAACAGCGAATCCCGATACAAATGTAATAGCACTAAAACAGGCTTCCAACAACATGTTTGCCAAATCTGCCCGCTGCTGACCGGCACGCATAAGCCGCCAAAAGTCGCTATTGACACCGATAAAACCGAAAATTATGTTGAGTTTTGCGGTCATCATTTCGAAAATTTTCGAGACGTCTCGATGACCCGCTCTCGGAAAACCGACACGCCGCGACGGCGCGGCCCGTACGTACGGAGCTGAGCGTGGATCTCAAATCTGTCGACGCCAATGTTGTTGAGTCCAAGGCTGATTTCTTGCCGAGCACGTCCCGCAGGGCCTTTCTGGCCGCCGCGCTCAGCGTGCCGCTGCTCGGTGCGCTCGCCGCGTGTGGAAGCTCAGGGCCCAGTCGGTCGGGCGGGGGCGGAGGCGGCGCGCCAGGAGCGGCGTCGTACTGGTTTCTCAGCTCCCAACCGCAGGAGTCCATCCGCACCGCCGCGGTGGAGCGCTTCAACCAGGCCAACCCCGACCAGCAGATCCAGTACACCGCATTCCAGAACGACGCCTACAAGACCAAGATCAAGACCGCCGTCGGCGCCGGGCAGGCCCCCACGATCATCTTCGGTTGGGGCGGCGGCACTTTGCGCAGCTACGTCGACGCGGGCCAGGTCGACGACCTGACATCGTGGTTCGACGAGAACCCGGCGGTCAAAGACCGGTTGTTCCCCACGGCTTTCGGGCCCGCGACCATCGACGGCAGGATCTACGCGATGCCCACCGAGGTGGTTCAGCCCGTCGTCCTCTACTACAACAAGGAAGTTTTCGACAAGGTCGGTGCGGCGCCGCCCCAGAGCTGGGGCGACATCATGGATCTGGTGCCGAAGTTCAACGCCGCAGGCGTGGCGCCCATCTCGCTTGCGGGCCAGTCCCGGTGGCCCGAGATGATGTGGCTGGAGTTCCTGTTCGACCGGCTGGGTGGACCCGAGGTGTTCGAGGCGGCCTACGAGGGCGAGCACAACGCCTGGTCGCATCCCGCGGCGATCGATGCGCTGACCAAGGTGCAGGAGTTGATCAAGGCCGACGGTTTCGTCAGGGGATTCTCCTCTGTCACGCCAGATTCCAACGCCGATCAGGCCCTGCTGTACACGGGTAAGGCCGCCATGATGCTGCAAGGCAGCTGGACCTACGGCGGAATGGCCACCGACGGCGGTGATTTCGTGTCCAGCGGCAAATTGGGCTACATGAACTTCCCACCCGTCGACGGGGGCACCGGCGACCCGTCGACCACCGTGGGCAACCCCGCTCAGTACCTGTCGATCTACTCGAAGGCCACCGACGAGCAGAAGGAGGTGGCCAAGAAGTTCCTCAGCACGGCGGTCCTGTCGGACCAGGAGATCAAGGAGTGGATCGACATCGGCAGTGTGCCGATCGTGCAGGGAACGCAGGGCCAGCTGGCCGGCTCGGACGACGCCGATTTCCTGGAGTTCATCTACCGCGTGTCCACCGAGGCCAAGACGTTCGGGCAGTCGTGGGACCAGGCATTGTCACCGACGGCCGCCGAAACGCTGCTCGACAACATCGCCAAGCTGTTCCAGCTCTCGATCAGCCCACAGCAGTTCGCCGACAACATGAACCAGGCCACCAGCAGATGACTTCGGCAACAACCGGATTCCGTCGTCAACAGGGCCACCCGCGCTCCGTACGGGACGTCCGCGTCGGGTACCTCGCCGTACCCGCCCTGGTGTTCTTCGTCGCGTTCGCCGTGATCCCCCTCGTCGGGGTTCTGCTGCTGAGCTTCACCCAGTGGGACGGCATCGGGCCCATCCAGCCTGCCGGATTGTCCAGCTGGCAGTCCGTGCTCACGGACCCGTCTCTGCCACACACCATCTGGGTGACGTTCCTGCTGATGGCGTTGTCGTGGGCGGTGCAGACGCCGGCCAGCCTGCTCATCGGCGCGTTTCTCGCCGGCCGCCAGCGGTACCGGGAATGGCTCGCGGTGTTCTACTTCATCCCGTTGCTGCTGAGCTCGGCCGCCATCGCGATCACCTACAAGGCGCTGCTGGACCCGAATTTCGGGCTCGGTGTGGGGCTGGGCATTCCGCTGCTGAGCCAGGACTGGCTCGGTAAGGACGGATTGGCGCTGGGCGTGGTGATCTTCATCGTGTCGTGGCAGTTCGTGCCGTTCCACTCGCTGATCTACCAGGGCGCCATCCAGCAGATCCCGCGGTCGATGTACGAGGCCGCGCAACTCGACGGTGCGGGCCGGTGCCGCCAGTTCTTCTCCATCACGCTGCCCCAGATGCGCCACACGATGGTCACGTCGTCCACGCTCATGGTGATCGGCTCGCTGACCTTCTTCGACCTGATCTTCGTGCTCACCGGCGGCGGACCCGGCGACGCCACCCGTGTGCTCGCACTCGACATGTACCGACGTGGGTTCCAGGCCAACCTCATGGGCCCGGCCAGCGTGATCGCCGTGATCCTGGTGGTCGTCGGCCTGGTCATCGCGCTGGTGCTACGCCGCCTGGGCGGGGGTGCTCCGTCCGAGAGCCGATTGGACGGTGCCTGAGATGGCTGCGACCCTGACCACCGGACCCCACCGGATCGCGACTCCGCCCGCACGGCCCAAGCGACAACCTCTGCGGGTGCGCCGAGGCGAGCGACCCAATTGGGTCGGTGCGGTCATCTCGTGTGTGTGGCTGGCGATCATCATGGTCCCGATCTACTGGATCGTGATCACCAGCCTGAAGAGCCAGTCCAACTACTTCGCCACCAACCCGTTGCTGCCCTCTCCGGAATCGAACTTCGAGCAGTACGTCTTCGTCGCCCAGTCCGGTTTCCCGCGCTACTTCCTCAACAGCGTCGTCGTCGCCGCCGGGACCGTGGTGCCCACGGTCCTGCTGGCGTTCATGGCGGCGTACGCGATCGTTCGAGGCAACGGACGGTTCCTTCGCTGGGCCAACGTGATCTTCCTGTCCGGACTGGCGATCCCGTTGCAGGCCGTGGTGATCCCCGTGTACCTGATCATCATCAGGCTCCACCTCTACGACACGCTGCTCGCGATCATCCTGCCCTCCATCGCATTTGCCATTCCGCTGTCGGTGCTGGTGCTGGCGAACTTCATCCGGGACGTGCCCGGGGAACTGTTCGAGTCGATGAGCATCGACGGTGCGAGTGAGTGGTCCACGTTGTGGCAGCTCGCCTTTCCGATGGCGCGGCCCGCTCTGGTCACGGTTGCGGTGTACAACGGCCTCACGGTGTGGAACGGCTTTCTTTTGCCACTGGTGCTCACCCAGAGCCCCGATCAGCGGACCCTGCCGCTGGCCCTGTGGTCGTTCCAGGGCCAGTACAGCGTCAACGTGCCCGCGGTCATGGCGTCGGTGGTGCTCAGCACCTTCCCGGTGGTCGTGCTCTACGTGCTGGGCCGCCGCCAGCTGGTCAGCGGCCTGACGGCGGGGTTCAGCAAGTGAGGGATCTACCGTCCTGACAGGGCGGCGACCAGATCGGGCACCCACGCCCGATCGGCGGGAACCCATGCGATGCCGTCGATTTCGTCGGCACCCACCCATCGCAACGCGCGGTGGTCATGGGGATGCGGGCTTCCCGAGCGCAGGGTGACCCGGTAGGCGCGCAGTGTCATGGCGTCGTTGAGCGCGACGTCGGCACCGAGGCGCTCCCCCACCGCGACGTCGACGCCGAGTTCCTCGCGGAGTTCGCGTGCCAGCGCGTCGGCGTCGCTCTCCCCGGGCGTCACCTTTCCGCCAGGAAGTTCCCACAGCCCCGCCAGCTCGGCCGGGCGGTCACGCTGGGCGACCAGCAGTGTCCCACGCGAGATCAGCGCCCCGGCCACCACGATCTGCTTTGTCATCGCGCCTGACGGTATACGGTCAACGTCATGGCTGTGTTATCGAACGATCAGGTTGATGCCGCACTGCCGAATCTGCCGGGGTGGGAACGCGCCGCAGGGGCCCTGCGGCGCTCGGTGAAGTTTCCGACGTTCCTCGACGGGATCGACGCCGTGCGACGGGTTGCCGAGTTCGCCGAGGAGAAGGACCATCATCCGGATATCGACATCCGTTGGCGGACAGTGACTTTCGCGTTGGTCACGCACGCCGCGGGCGGTATCACGGAAAAGGACGTCCAGATGGCCGAGGAGATCAACCGGATCCTTTCCGACTGAAGGCGATCCACCCGAGCGTCGCCAATGTCGCGACGATGTAGACCAGCCCGGCCCAGGCCAGGTACCACGGCCTGCCGATCTCCCAGATGGTGGGCTGCGCGAAACTGAGCAGCCACGGGACACCCAGCAGGGTCAGCGCGAGCCAGCCCCAGCCCAGGATCCGCGCGCCGCGCAGGGCCGACAACGGCCCGTGCAGCAGCCACATCATCAGCGGGATCAGCCACACCCAGTGGTGCGTCCACGAGATCGGCGAGAGCACGAGCCCGAACAGACTCACCACGAGGATGCCGCCGAGTCGATCCTGCGCGCCGCCGATCGCTCGCCACGCCAGCAGCGCGAGGACCGCGGTGATGCCGATACCGATCAGCACCAGTGGCCCGAATCCCGCGTCGTGACCCAGGATCCGTGAGATCCCGCCGCGCCACGACTGGTTGAACGACGTGCCGATGGGCCCGATCCGGTCCGCGTCGCCCAGCAGTTCGGTGAAGTACCGGCGGGCCTGCGCACCCACCACGAGCCACGACACGCCGACCGTCGCGAAGAACACCGCCGCCGAGCACGCGACCGCGGCCCAGCGGCGCGCCCCGAGGAAGTACAGGCCCGCGACCGCGGGCGTGAGTTTGATGCCGGCCGCCAACCCGACGAGCAGACCCGAAAGCCACCACCGCGTCGTGGACACCGCGCAGAGCACCGCGAGCACCAGCACGACATTGACCTGGCCGTAGTCGAATGTGCTGCGCAGCGGTTCGGTCCAGATGCCCAGGGCGGTCCACAGCATCGCGACACGCCGTTGGGACTGCAACCCCATGAGCCCTTGGCTGACACGCACGACGCCGTAGAGCGCGGCGATGATCCCGATCTGCCAGATGAACGCCACCACGCCGAATGGCAGCAGGTGCAGCGGGTAGAACACGATCGCGGCGAACGGCGGATACGTGAACGGCAGCGGGAAGTCCGGTGTCTGGTCGGCATAGACGTAGTCGTAGAGCGCGCCGGGTCCGTCGAGGGCGTCCGCGCCGTCGACGTAGACGTGCAGGTCGACGAAGTTGGCGCCGTTGGGCACGAGGTAGGTCCAGGCCAGCCGCGCCAGGATGCTGACGACCAGCAACATCGGCGCCAGGCGCTGCAGCCGCGCGGATGCTGGGACTTCGGGTGCTGATTTCGTGTCTACGGCCCCGACTTTAGCGCCCCGGTAACCGTTGACCCTCACTGCCGTAACGGTTGAATAACCGCCACACGTGTCACTTGAGTAACACCAGTAACTCGATACGTTCGAGCCCAGACGTGCAGTCAATCGATTGGGAGAACGATGAAATTCACCTGGAAAGCCATTTCCACCGGCATGATCGCGGCAGCGGGCGCTCTCCCGGTCGCGGTGGCCCTGAGCGGCGCGGCGAACGCCGAGCCGGCCCCGGTTCCGCCCGCGCCGATGCCGAACCTGCCGGTGGTCAACCAACTCGCAGGCGTGCCGGGCGCCGCGCCGCAGCTGCTGCAGGGCGTCGCCTCCGCGCTCACCGGAACCCCGGCACAGGCTCCCGCGCCGCAGCCGACCGCGCAGGCGACCCTGACCCTGCCGCAGGCGCCGGCCACAGCGCCCGCCACGGTGCCTGCCGCGACCGCCACCGCGCCCGCGGTCACCCCGGCCGCCAACGGCGTGGCCTCGCTCGTGCCGTCGGCCGAGGTCACCATCCCGCAGGTGCCCGGTATGCCGATCCCGCTGCCGCAGTCGGTCAACATCCCCGGCGACCTCGCGGCGCTGGCGCCCATCGGCTCGCCGCTGGCCGGCCTTGCCCCGGCCGCGACCAACACCGCCGCCAGCGCGGCCACGGCCGCCGCACCCGCGGTGACCGCACCCGCGGCTTCGGCCCCCTCGGCAGTCGCGCCGCTGGCGCCGCTGCTGACCGCCGGTCTGCCGTGATCCCCGAACTGGTCTGACCGTCGAAACCCACTGGGAGAGTCATGTCACCGAAAACGTTCCTCGCCACCGCCGCCGCGATCGGTTCG
This sequence comes from Mycolicibacterium smegmatis, assembly GCF_001457595.1. GTDB lineage: Bacteria > Actinomycetota > Actinomycetes > Mycobacteriales > Mycobacteriaceae > Mycobacterium > Mycobacterium smegmatis. Next base: position 5,269,950 of record NZ_LN831039.1, read on the forward strand.
TCGGCCGCGCTGGTCCTCGGCACCGGCATCGCGCATGCCGACCCGGGGCCGCTGCCGATCGACGCGGCGCAGGCGCCGGGGCTCTCGGCGGTGCAGGGGCTGAGCCCGGTCATCCAGCAGGCGGCGGCCGATCCGGCCGGTGCCGCGCAGTTGCTGATGGCCGCGGCTCAGGCGTTCGCCGCCAACAAGACGGAACCTGCTGACTCTCGCAATGTGGCGACGGCGGTCAACCAGTTCGTCGCCGAACCCCTCACGGCGACGCCAGAACACATCCCGGCCGCCGGCGCCGGGCTCGACGCGCACCTGCCCGCCGGGATCGACCCGGCGCACGCCGTCGGCCCCGCCGAGGCCCTGCCACCTGCCGCCGAGCCACTGGCCGCCCCGGCGCCCGCCCCAGCGCCTGAGGCGGCCCCGGCACCCGCGCCTGAGGCCGCTCCCGCACCGGCACCTGAAGCTGCGGCACCGGCACCTGAGGCCCCGGCGCCCGCGCCTGCCCCGGCCGCGGCAGCGGCACCGGGATTCGGCCCGGATGCGCCGGTGACGCAGGAGTTCATGTACCCGTCGATCAGCAACGGGTGCCTCGCCGACGGCGGCAACGTCCTCGCGACCGCCATCTCGGTGGCCGGCCCCGCGACGATTCCGCTGCCCGGCCCGGGACCCGGCCAGACGGCCTACGTGTTCACCGCGATCGGCACCCCCGGCCCGGCCGCCGAGCAGAAACTGCCGCTCAACGTCACCTGGGTGAACCTCACCACCGGCAAGTCGGGCAGCGCCACGCTCAAGACACGCCCGGACCTCAACCCCGAGGGCCCGACCACACTGACCGCGATCGCCGACACCGGCTCGGGCAGCATCATTTCCACGATCTTCGGCCAGGTCACGACGACCGAGAAGCAGTGCCAGTTCATGCCCACCATCGGATCCACGGTGGTGCCCTGACCACATCGAGAAAATGGGGAAACGAAATTCCCGGTCGCTGGCGACATGCCGGCGACCGGGAATTTTGTATGGGCTGAATCGAGTGCGTCAGTAAGTCAGTACGCCATGAACAGGATCATCTCGCGGTCGTACTCGCGACCGGGGTGGGACTCGGCGAGGTGCGCCTGCGCCTTCTCGACCAGATCGTCCTCATCGGTGCCGACGATCGCTTCTCCGCAGGGACAGTTCAGATGTGTCTTCGCCATATGTTCACCATTGCATAGGAATACAAAAGGCAAAAGGATGCATCCATGGAGTTCACCGACGTCGTCCGCACAACCGCCGCGATTCGCCAGTTCACCGGCGATCCCCTCCCCGACGACGTGCTGAGGCGCATCCTGGACAACGCCCGGTTCGCCCCCAGCGGCGGCAACCGGCAGGGCACGCGTGTCGTGGTGATCCGCGACCGCGACACCCGCGAGGCGCTCGCCGATCTCACCGTCACCGGATCCCGCCGCTACATCGCCCAGAAGCGCATCGGTGAGAACCCGTGGAATCCGTTGCATCCCACGGCCGTCACCGAAGCGGATCTCGCGGCCGTCGACGTCCCCCGCGCCACACCGCTGCTCGACGCCGCGGTGGTGATCGTGGTGTGCGTCGATCTCGGTGTCGTCGCCGCGTTCGATCAGGACCTCGACCGCATCGGCGTGGTGTCCGGTGCGTCGGTGTATCCGTTCGTGTGGAACATCCTGCTCTCGGCGCGCAACGAAGGCTTCGGCGGCGTGCTCACGACGATGGCGATCGCCGAGGAGCCGAAGGTCAAAGAGCTGCTCGCCATTCCCGACGACTACGCCGTGGCGGCGGTCCTGCCGCTGGGCAAGCCCGTGCACCAGCCCACCAAACTCACACGCAAGCCCGTCTCCGAGATCGCCACGCGCGAGCGCTTCGACGGCGCCCCGTTCTAGGGCTGCTTGTCACTTGGCCTACTTGTTCTTGGCGGCTTTCGCGGCGGCCTTCATGTCCTTCTTGTACGCGCGGACCTTCTGCAGCGACCCGGCATCCACGACATCGGCGACCGACATGTAGGTGCCGGCCTTGCCGTAGTCACCCGCCGCCTCACGCCAACCCTCGGGCGTCACGCCGTACTGCTTGCCCAGCAGCGCCAGGAAGATCCGGGCCTTCTGATCGCCGAACCCGGGCAGCCGCTTGAGCCTGCGCAGCACCTCGGGGCCGTCGGGGTCACCGCCGGTCCAGATCGCCGTGACGTCACCGTCGTAATCGTCGACGACGGCCTGCGCGAGCGCCTGCACCCGCTTTGCCATCGATCCCGGAAACCGGTGCACGGCAGGGGTTTCGGAGAACTTCTCGGCGAACTTGTCGGGGTTGTACTCGGCGATGTGCACCGCGTCGACCTTCCCGATACGGTCCGCGAGCTTCTTGGGCCCGGCGAACGCGGTCTCCATCGGGATCTGCTGATCGAGCAGCATGCCGACCAGAAGCGCGAACGGGTTGGACTCCAACAGCGCGTCGGCGTCCGGGTCTTGCACAAGCTGCAGCGTGGGCACGTGGCCAGTTTAGATCGCGTTTTGACGCCGGTGTCGGTGCGGTGTGCGAACGTGTAATCAGTATTTGCCTGGTGACACCCCTGGAGAACAGACATGAAACGTGTGATTGCGCCCCTTGTGGCCGCGGTCGGCGCCGCGATCGCCTTTGCTGCTGCGGCACACGCGATCCCCGACCAGGGCACGCCGGCATTCGACGAGTACATGCAGGGCCTGGAACGCAACGGCTACCACCTGAACCCGGACACCGCGTGGCGCGTGGCCCACCAGGCGTGCATCGGCGGCATCCCGGGCTACATCGGTCTGGAACTGGCCGCGCAAGGGGTCGTCGGCCCGGGTGCCCAGCAGCGCGTCATGAACGTCGCGCAGCAATACGCGTGCCCGGTTCAATAGGGCTCCAATAATGTCTCAATAGTGTCGGGCGAGGTTGCGATAGCGCTGGCGTTGGCGCTGGTGCTGACGGCGGTGGTCGCGATCGTGGTGGTGCGCACCCGCCGCGTCGTCGCAACCCCCACCGAACGGGCCGTCCACGCGGCCCTGCACACCGCGTCGTCGGCGGCACGCGCACTACGCCGCGGCCTGGACACCGACTCGGCGCAGACCGCGGCGCCGTACCTGCGCGGGCTCACCGTCACGCAGGGGCTCGCGCTGTTCGACGGCGACGGTCAGCTGCTCGCGCTCGATCCCGACGACGACGCGCTGTGGCAGACCGACATCATCGACACGTGCACCAGCACGGCCCGCGACTCGATCGCCGACCAGCGCCGCAAGCTCACCAGCGCCCGGCCGATGACCGTGGTGGCCCAGCCGCTGCTCACCGAGGCAGGCGACGTGCTGGGCGCCCTGGTGGTGGTCACCGCGAGCACACCCGGGCCGGGCATGCTCGGCGCTGTCGGCGAGGTGGCGCGATACGCCGCGAGCCAGATCGAACTCGCCGAACTCGACGCGTCACGCGCCCGGTTGGACCGCGCCGAGGTGCTCGCGCTGCGCGCCCAGATCAGCCCGCACTTCATCTACAACGCGCTCAACACCATCGCGTCGTTCGTGCGCACCGATCCCGACCGCGCCCGCGAGCTGATCCTGGAGTTCGCCGACTTCACGCGGTACTCGTTCCGGGCCGCCGGCCAGTACACGACGCTGGCCGACGAACTGCGCAACATCGATCGCTACCTCACCTTGGAGCGCGCCCGGTTCGGACAGTCGCTGAAGGTGCGATTGCAGGTGGCACCCGAGGTGCTCAACGTCGTGGTGCCGTTCCTCGCCTTGCAACCGCTGGTCGAGAACGCCGTGCGTCACGGGCTGGCCGGCCAGGGCGGCGGCACCGTCGAGATCATCGCGCGTGACGAGGGCACCGACTGCGTCATCACCGTCGAGGACGACGGTGCAGGCATGGACCCCGAGACCCTGCGCGCCGGACAGGGTGACGCGCTGGCCGATCGCACCGACCAGGGCGCACACGTGGGTCTGACGAATGTGGACCATCGCCTGCGCGCCGCCTTCGGCAACGACTACGGTCTTGTGGTCGAGACGGCGTTAGGAGCGGGAACCAAGGTCATGATGCGGGTACCGAAGTTCCGGTCCGGCGTGCACGCCGGCGGAGGTGCATTCGGATGAGCACACGCGCACTGACCGTGCTCGCGGTCGACGACGAAGCCCCCGCACTCGACGAACTGGCCTATCTGCTGGGCCGCAATCCCGATGTCGCCGAGGTGCTCACGGCCTCCGACGCGACCTCGGCCCTGCGCGAGTTGAACCGGCACACCATCGACGCGGTGTTCCTCGACATCAACATGCCCGGCCTGTCGGGCATCGAACTCGCCGGCGTGCTCACCAACTTCGCGCACCGGCCCGCGGTGGTGTTCGTGACCGCGCACGACGACAAGGCCGTCGCGGCGTTCGACGTCGGCGCGGTCGACTATCTGCTCAAACCGATCCGGCAGAACCGCCTCGACGAAGCCGTCCGACGCGTGGGCGCCGCGCCTTCACCGACCACCGAGACCCCCGCCGACGATCAGGACTCCGCGGTGATCCCCGCCGAACTCGGCGGCATCACCCACCTGGTGCCGCGCGACAGCATCGGCTGGGTCGAAGCCGAGGGCGACTACGCCAGGCTGCACTCGGCCACCGGTGCGCACCTGGTCCGAATCCCGTTGAGCACGTTGGAAACCCGTTGGCGAGACCACGGCTTCCAGCGCATCCACCGGTCGTACCTGGTGTCGCTGAAGCAAGTGACGGGCCTGCGCACCGCCGACGGTGCCGTGCTGGTGCGCCTGCGCGCCAACGGCGCCTCCCCCGCCGTCGAACTTCCCGTGAGCCGCAGGCAGGCACGAGAACTGCGCGACCGCCTGGTCCGTGACCCCATGCGCAACCTGAAACCGACAGGTGCCGATGACTAGCGGGGAGAAACCGGTACGACGACGCGTCGTGCTCGCGCACCGACGAGGCGCGCGCATGGTGCGCACCCGCATCGAGGTGCAGGAGCAGACCCAGGTGGGCGACGCGCTGGTACGCGGCCTGATGCGCGCCCAACTCGGGCTCGCGCTGCGCCTGGCCGCGGTGGTGGTCTCGATCGTGGCGGCTGTGGTGCTGTTCACCACGGCCGCACCGGAACTGGCGTCGCTCTCCGTGTTCGGGATCCGGCTGAACTGGCTGATCCTGGCCGGGCTGATCTATCCCCTGCTCTACGGCGTGGGACGGATCTACGTCCGGCTGGCCGAGCAGGGCGAGCGGGACTTCGTCCGCGTGGTCGACAGCGAACCATGACCGGCTCTCCCCTGACCGCTGCCGCGCTGCTGTTCGCGGCCGTGGCGACCATCGCGATCGGCGCCTACGGCGTGAAGTTCTCGCGCACCACATCCGACTTCCTGGTGGCCTCGCGCAGCGTCGGGTCACGCTGGAACGCCGCGGCGATCTCGGGTGAATACCTCTCGGCCGCATCATTTCTCGGTGTGGCCGGGTTGATCGCGAAGTACGGCGCCGACGCCCTGTGGTATCCCGTGGGTTTCACGGCGGGCTACCTGGGCCTGCTGTTGTTCGTCGCCGCGCCGCTGCGCCGCTCCGGCGCCTATACCGTGCCCGATTTCGCCGAATTCCGGCTCGGCTCAGTGTGGTTGCGCAAGGTCGCGATGCTGGTCGTCGTGGTGATCTGTGTGTTCTACCTGGCGCCGCAGTATCAGGGCGCCGGGCTCGCGCTGAAAACGCTGCTGGGCGCACCGGTCTGGATCGGTCCGCTGCTGGTGGGCGCGATCGTGATCACCAACGTGGTCGCTGGCGGCATGCGCTCGATCACGTTCGTCCAGGCCTTCCAGTACTGGCTCAAGCTGACCGCGATCGCGATCCCGGCGCTCGCACTGCTCGGTCTGTTCATCAACGATCGCGGCGAACTCGGCGGGCCGCTCCCGCCGAGCGTCGAGGAGCAGACCACCGTCGCCATCGACACCGACGTCGTAGTGCGCGTCGTCGAACCGGCCGGCATCACGGTCACCGGAACCCTCGATGGTCAGGAGGTGGCCGACGCGCCGATCGGCGCACCCGGTGACCACACCCTCGACGCCGGAACCACCCTCACCCTCGACGCGGGCGCGGCCACCCCGGTGGTCGCGGGCACGCCGAGCACCGGTTCGCAGTGGCTGGCCTCCGGCGGCGGTCTGGGCGGCGGCCACCCGCTGTATCAGGTGGTGTCGATCATCGTCGCGACGTTCCTCGGGACGATGGGCCTGCCGCACGTGCTGGTGCGGTTCTACACCAACCCCGACGGGCGGGCCGCGCGACGCACGGCGCTGGCGGTGATCGCACTGCTGTCGCTGTTCTACCTGTTCCCGACGCTGCTGGGGGTGTTCTCCCGGTTGTACGTGCCGCAGTTGCTGATCACCGGAACCGCTGACGCCGCGGTGCTGCTGGCGCCCGGCGCGGCGATCGGCGGGGCGTTGGGACAACTGCTGGCCGCGCTGGTGGCCGCCGGTGCGATCGCGGCGTTCCTGGCGACGTCGTCGGGACTGTTGGTGAGCATCGCAGGCGCGCTGGCCACCGACGTGCTGCGGGGGCGGGTGCGTGACTTCCGCGTCGCGGCGGTGATCGGCGGGATCATCCCGATCCCGTTGTCGCTGTTCGTATCCGGACTCGAACTGTCCCGCAGCGTCGGGCTCGCGTTCGCGGTGGCGGCCTCGACGCTGTGCCCGCTTCTGGTGCTGGGCATCTGGTGGCGCCGGCTGACCGTGGTGGGCGCGGCCAGCGGGCTGGTGGTCGGCGGGGTGGTGTGCGGCAGCGCCGTGATCATCGCGATCGCCGGCGGCGTCGACGAGAACGTCCTGGGCGGTTGGCCCGCGGTGATGATCGGATACCCGGCCGCCGTCAGTGTGCCGCTGGCGTTCCTGACGATGATCGTCGTCAGCCTGGCCACCCGCACAACACTCAGCGGACCCACCGTCGCGCAGATCTTCGCGCGTATGCACGTACCGGAACGGCTCGGTATGGGCGTCGAACGTCTGCCGCAGTCCCGCTGACCGCCGGCGCTACAGGGCCCGTGACGACCCGTCGGAAGCGTACTCGACCAGCGGTGCTTTCCTCGATGACACTTATCGCCCTTGGAAGACACCAAGGTTCACGGTCTAGCATCGGCCCCATGCCAACCATGACTGCCATCGGCGCGTTCGACGCGCTGCCCATCGACGACCCTAACTCGTTGCAGGACATCACCATCGAGGTGCCCGAACTCCGGCCACACGACGTGCTGGTGCGCGTCGAGGCGGTGTCGGTGAACCCCGTCGACATCAAGCGCCGGCGCAGCCTGAGCCCGTCAACCGAACCCACCATCCTCGGGTTCGACGCCGCGGGCGTCGCGGAGGCCGTCGGCAGCGAGGTCACCACCCTGTCCGTCGGCGACGAGGTCTGGTACGCCGGTGACGTCAGCCGGCCCGGCACCAACGCCGACCTGCACGCCGTCGACGAGCGCATCGTCTCGCGCAAACCCCGCTCACTGTCGTTCCGGGACGCCGCCGCGTTGCCTCTCACCACCATCACCGCATGGGAGACGCTGTTCGAGCGGTTCAACCTCACCGCGGAATCCCAGGGCGACCTGCTGGTTCTCGGCGCCGCCGGTGGGGTCGGATCGGTCATGATCCAACTGGCCAAGAAGCTCACCGGGGTGCGGGTGATCGCGACCGCGAGCCGCGACGAGTCCCGGCAGTGGGCGCGCGACCTGGGCGCCGACGAGGTGATCGACCACCACGATCTGCGCGCACAGGCGCTCGACGTCGCGCCCGACGGTGTCGACTACCTGTTCACGCCGTTCTCGGCAGGCAACGTCGACGTGTTCGCCGACATCGTCCGGCCCTTCGGCCACATCACCGCCATCGACGAGCCGGAAGGCCTGGACCTGGTGGGCCTGAAGACGAAAAGCATTGCGTGGCATTGGGAGTTGATGTTCACGCGGCCGCTCACCGGTTACGACATCGCCGCGCAGCAACGGCTGCTCGCCGACGCCGCCGATCTGGTGGACCGCGGTGAACTGCGGACGACGCTGACCACGGCCATCGACGGCTTCACGGCGGCGAACCTGCGCGAGGCACACCGGATGGTCGAGTCCGGTCGCATGGTGGGCAAGGTGGTCGTTTCCCGCTGATCACGGCCGATCACAGTGCCGTTTAACGTCGATGACCGACCGTTGAGCGCAGCACTGCCGGGTTTCGGCGTCTGCCCAGCAGGCAATCCCCTATGTGACTCACATCTCAATTAGGTTCAGTGCGCGAGCCCGCCCACAGTTGACCTTCAGGAGTCACGGTGTCCGAAACCGACCTATCCCCCCGACGCGCGCCCACAAGTGCGCAATTCGTGGCCATGCAGGCCAGCCCCGAATTCAAGGAGCTGCGCAGCCGGCTGCGGCGCTTCGTGTTCCCCATGACGGCGTTCTTCCTGGTCTGGTACGCCATCTACGTCGCCCTGGGCGCCTTCGCCCACGACTTCATGGCAATCCAGGTGATCGGCAACATCAACGTCGGCCTGATCATCGGCCTGGGCCAGTTCCTGTCGACGTTCGTCATCACCGGTCTGTACGTCCGGTTCGCCAACCGGGAACTCGACCCGCGTGCGGCCGCCATCCGTGAGGAACTGGAAGGACCCGCGCAGTGAACGTGACCCTGCATGCCGCCGAGACCGTCGGCAACCCGGCAGCCAACATCGGCATCTTCAGCCTCTTCGTCGTCGTCACGCTTTTCGTGGTGATCCGCGCCAGCAAGCGCAACGCCACCGCCACCGAGTTCTTCACCGGCGGTCGCGGTTTCTCCGGCCCACAGAACGGCATCGCGATCGCCGGTGACTACCTGTCGGCGGCCAGCTTCCTCGGCATCGCGGGCGCCATCGCCGTCTACGGCTACGACGGCTTCCTGTACTCGATCGGCTTCCTGGTGGCGTGGCTTGTCGCCCTGCTGCTTGTCGCCGAATTGTTGCGCAACACAGGCAAATTCACGATGGCCGATGTGCTGAGCTTTCGGCTCAAGCAGCGCCCGGTCCGCATGGCGGCGGCCACCTCCACGCTGACGGTGTCGCTGTTCTACCTGCTGGCCCAGATGGCGGGCGCCGGTGGTCTGGTCGCACTGCTGCTCGACGTCAACAGCCGGTCCGGCCAGTCGCTGGTGATCGCCGTCGTCGGCGTCCTGATGATCGTCTACGTCCTGGTGGGCGGCATGAAGGGCACCACGTGGGTGCAGATCATCAAAGCCGTGCTGCTGATCGCGGGCGCCGGCCTCATGACGGTCATGGTGCTCGTGAAGTTCGGGATCAACCTCTCCGACATCCTCGGCTCCGCCCAGACCGCGATCTCGGAATCCACCACGCAGGGTGTCGCAAGCCGCGACGTGCTGGCCCCGGGTGCCCAGTACGGCGGATCGTTCACCTCGCAGATCAACTTCATCTCGCTGGCGCTGGCGCTCGTGCTCGGCACCGCGGGCCTGCCGCACGTGCTGATGCGGTTCTACACCGTGCCGACCGCCAAGGAAGCCCGCCGCTCGGTGGTGTGGGCGATCGCGCTGATCGGCGCCTTCTACCTGTTCACCCTGGTGCTGGGCTACGGTGCGGCGGCGCTCGTCGGACCCGACCGCATCCTCGGCGCGGCCGGTGGTGTGAACTCGGCGGCCCCGCTGCTGGCGTTCGAACTCGGCGGCGTGATCCTGCTCGGCATCATCTCCGCGGTCGCGTTCGCCACGATCCTCGCGGTGGTCGCGGGCCTGACCATCACGGCGTCGGCGTCGTTTGCCCACGACGTGTACGCCAGCGTGCTGAAGTCGCACAAGGTGACCGAGGACGAGCAGGTGCGGGTCTCGCGCATCACCGCGGTGGTGCTGGGCGTCCTCGCGATCGGTCTGGGCATCCTGGCCAACGGGCAGAACATCGCGTTCCTGGTGGCGCTGGCGTTCGCGGTCGCGGCCGCGGCCAACCTGCCGACCATCGTGTACTCGCTGTACTGGAAGCGGTTCAACACCCGCGGCGCCCTGTGGAGCATGTACGGCGGCCTGATCTCGACGATCGTGCTGATCGTGTTCTCCCCCGCGGTGTCGGGTTCGAAGACCGCGATGATCCCCGGCGCGGACTTCGACTTCTTCCCGCTGGCCAACCCGGGCATCGTGTCGATCCCGCTGGCGTTCATCCTGGGCATCGTCGGCACGCTGACCTCGCCGGATGACGAGGATCCCGCCATCGCCGCCGAGATGGAGGTCCGCTCGCTGACCGGTGTCGGCGCTGAAAAAGCAATTTCACACTGACATCACATCTACCGGACGCCGGGTGTGGGGATTAGGTCGACGACGCGCAAGCGTTGATCGGGTCGTGCCCCACACTCGGCGTTTCTCATTTGCCCTTCTGGCCTATGCCTTCGCGGCGATCATGGTCGGCACCACACTGCCGACCCCGATGTATGCGCTCTACGCCGAGCACATGAACTTCGCGGTGCTCACCACCACCGTCATCTACGCCACCTACGCCGGTGGCGTTCTGTTTGCGTTGCTGCTGTTCGGCCGCTGGTCGGACGCCATCGGCCGACGGCCCATGCTCTTGGCCGGTGTGGCGGCCGCGCTGATCAGCGCCGGGGTGTTCCTGATGGCCGACTCCGTCCCGGTGCTGCTGATCGGGCGGATCTTCTCGGGCCTGTCGGCGGGCATCTTCACCGGGACCGCGACCGCGGCCGTCATCGAGGCCGCACCGCCGGCCTGGCGCACCCGCGCCGCCGCGGTCGCCACCGTCGCCAACATCGGCGGCCTGGGCACCGGTCCGCTGCTCGCGGGTCTGCTGGTCGAATACGCACCCCGACCGTTGCACCTGTCGTTCGTCGTCCACATCGTGATGGCGGTGCTCGCCGGCGCCGCGGTGTTCGCCGTTCCGGAGACGTCGAGCAGGTCCGGCAGCATCGGCCTGCAGCGGCTCTCGGTGCCGCCCGAGGTGCGCACCGTGTTCGTCATCGCCGCCATCGCCGCGTTCGCCGGTTTCGCCGTCACGGGGATGTACACGGCGGTCGCACCGTCGTTTCTGTCCAACGTGATCGGCGTCGACAACCACGCCGTCGCCGGTGCGGTCGCCTGCTCGATCTTCGCGGCCTCGGCCGTCACACAGGTACTCGCCAACCGGGTCCAACCAGGGCGGGCCGTGGCCGTCGGCTGCGCGATCCTGATCGCCGGCATGCTCATTCTCACTGCGGCACTGCTGTTCTCGTCACTGCCCGCACTGATCGCCGCGGCCGTCGTGTCCGGCGTCGGGCAGGGTATGAGCTTCAGCCGGGGGTTGGCCGCGATCGCTGAGAAGACCCCGCCCGACCGTCGCGCCGAGGTGAGCTCGACCTATTTCGTCGTCGCCTACGTCGCGATCTCGCTGCCCGTGGTCGGTGAGGGGCTCTCGGCGCAACACTGGGGCCTGCGCCCCGCAGGCATCGCGTTCGCTCTTGCGGTCTGCGTGCTCGCGGTGATCTGTCTGGTGGCCATCCTGGTCGAGGAATCCCGGCAGAGACGCGCCGAGAGCGCGGAATTGAGTGCTTCTACCTAGAGACCCCATCGCCGACGCCCCATAGCGTTTGCTTCCATGACAGCAAACGCGATGACGGTGTTCCCCAGCCCGGCCGAGGTGGCGGCGAGCACTCCGCACGACCGTGACCGTGCCATCGACGTCATCCGCATCGTGAGCCTGGTGGGTGTGGTGCTGGGCCACACGATCATGGCGACCAGCACGATCCGCGACGACGTGTTCATCTGGAGCAACCTGCTCACGGCCTCGCCCGTGTTCCAGGCGCTGACCTGGGTGTTCCAGATCATGCCGCTGTTCTTCTTCGCCGGGGTCGCGGCGTGCGTGCAATCGTGGCGGCCCGGCACCGCGTGGGGCGGATGGCTGCTGCGCCGCTGCACGCGGTTGTACCGCCCGGTGTTCTACTACCTGGCGTTCTGGACCGCCACGCTGGTGGTGCTGCGCGCGATCCTCCCCGTGCACGTATACGAACCGATCGCGGGCATCTCGACACAGTTGTTGTGGTTCCTGGGCGCCTACGTCCTGGTGCTGGCCGCCGTGCCACTGCTCGCGCGCATCACCACCACCGGCCGGCTCGCCGCCGCGGTGCTCGGGACCTATGTGTTCATCGCGGCCGTCGACACCGTGCGGATCAACGCCGACGGCTACGCCACGCTGGGCTACCTCAACACCGTGGTGTGGCTGATCCCCGGCATGCTCGGTGTCGCCTACCGCCGGCGGTTGTTGTCCGCACGTGCGGCCCTGCGGATCGGCCTGGTCATGCTCAGTGTCAACCTGGCGCTGTTGTACTTCGGCCCTTATGAATTGAGCCTCGTCGGCATCGAGACCCAGCAGCTCAAGAACATGACACCGCCGTCACTGCTGCTGGCCGGGCACGCAATCATGCTGTGCGCGTTCGCGATCGCGCTGGCACCCGCGATCACCCGGTGGGCGCAACGGCCCCGCGTGTGGTGGCTCGCCGTGATCGGCAACTCCGGGGCGATGACGCTGTACCTGTGGCACATGCCGCTGCTGCTCGGCATGCACCTTGTGTTCGACTACGCCGGGTTCGACCGCTACGACCCGGCCTCACCCGGTTTCGTCGCGCTGTCGGTGGTGCAGATGGTGCTGATGACGGCTCTGGTCGGTATCGCGTTCGTGGCGCTGCGCCCGCTGGAGAACAACCCGCTGCCGCTGTGGGACGGCGGATCCGTGCCCACGCCGGGGATGCGCAGCCTGACGGTCGGACTGTTGCTGTGCACGGCAGGCGCGGCGACGCTGGCCTCGGTGGCGTGGGGCCTCAAAGACCAGGGGGTCTACTGCGTCGTCGTGATGATCGCGGCGCTTGTTCTTGCGCGTTGGCTCGCAAACCCTGCTGCGATCCGCTCCGCGGCAGTCGAATTGGCCTGAACTACCCGCTCTTACGCCGGAACTCGCGGCGGTTTTCGACGGGGCCGTGTGACCGTGGCTGGGTCCGTCCGGCGTCCTTGTGGTCGGCTCCGCCTGCCGCCTTGGCCTTCTTGCGCTCCAGCGCCTCCCGGAACTTGCGCTTGTTGTCGCTCTCGGGAGTCTCGTCGGTCATGCGCTCAGCCTAGACCGCTCAGCGCATGCCGGGCGGCATTCCGTACACGTGGGTGATGGGCAGGGTCATCAGCACGCGGCGGTCGTCGACCATGGCCTGCCGGAACTCATCCCAGTCGGGGTGTTCGCCGGAGATGTTGCGGTACAACGCGATCAACCCCTCGACGGTGTCGTCGTGGGTGGACGCGGCGGGCGGCGTGAGGATCGCGTCGCCCTCGGCGACCGCGTACGCCCACCCGTCGTCGGAACTGACGTGGATGGACGCGCGGGGATCGCGGCGCAGATTGCGCGTCTTGGCCCTGGGTTCGGTGATCGACACCTGGAAGGTCTGGGCCCGCGGATCGAAGTGGTAGGACACGTTGGACAGCTGTGGTCGCCCGTCCTGCTTGATCGTGGCCAGCACACCGAGTGAGTTGTTGCAGATCAATGCCAGCAGCTTGTCATCGAACACCTGACGCCCCATGTGACGAGACTACGTCGTTTCTCGGGAGGATCCCGCCGTCGCGCGCAGATCTTTACGATCGTCTCGATGGCGACGATCGACGGCAACACTCTCGAGGGGATCTCGGCGACCACGCCGTGGACGCTCCACCACCGAGCAAGCGGGGCCAAGCGCTCCAACGTGGTTCGTTTTCTGGCCCCGCTGCTCGCAGCGATCGTGACGTCGGCCGGGTGCGGTGCGCTGCCCACGGAGGTGACCGAGACGCCCGCCGCGGCCGAGGTCGAGGTGCTGCCCGAGGTGACCGTTCAGCGCTTCGAGTACGCCGCGGACAGCGAGCAGAACTGGGCCGACCTGTACCTGCCTGCCGGTCCGCAGCAGGTGGACTCGATCCCGCTGGTGGTCCTCATCCACGGCGGAGCGTGGCAGAGCAAGCTCGGCGCCGACGTGTTCGACGGCCTCGCCAGGGAACTCGCCGACCACGGTATGGCCGTCTACAACATCGAGTACCGCCGCGTCGGCTCCGGCGGCGGCTGGCCCACGACGTTCCACGACGTGGCCACCGCCCTCGACTACGTCACCGAGGTGGACAAGAGGTTCCCGCAGCTCACCGTCGACGACGAACTCGTCGTCGGGCACAGTGCGGGCGCGCAACTCGCGGTGTGGGCGGGCACCCGGCACAAGCTGCGTGACGACGAGGTCGGCTCGCACCCGTCGTTCCGGCCCACGCGCGTCGTCTCGCTGGCCGGGCCGCTGGACATGGTGTACGCGGCCGAGCACGGCGACCACCACATCGTGCGCGTGCTCGGCGGCCGCCCCACCGAGGTGCCGGACCGCTACACCTCGGTGGACCCGATCCAGAACATCGATCCCGAGGTGCCGGTGCTCGCCCTGCACGGGACCCGCGACACCGTCGTGTCGCCCGAGAATTCCAGGCGCTACGTCGCCGCGGTCAAACAGCAGGGCGGGCGCGCCGCGGTGAAGATGCTGACCGGCGAAAACCACACCTCGATCGTGTCGTTGCGCTCGCCCAGCCACGACGAGGTGCTGCGCGCGATCACCACGACCTCACAAACCGATTTGGACGACCTGCTGACCGAGTGACGGACTACGCTGACGTGCCATGACGCGCTATGCGGCCTTCCTGCGCGGGGTGAACGTCGGTGGCATCAACATCAAGATGGCCGAGCTGGCGCGCGTGCTCACCGATGCCGGATTCGACGACGTCCGCACCATCCTTGCAAGCGGGAATGTCCTGCTGGACAGCGCATCCGACGCGGACGGTGTGCGTGAGACCGCCGAGCGTGCACTGCGTGAGGCGTTCGGATACGAGGCGTGGGTGCTGGTCTACGACCTCGGGCAACTCGCCCGGATCTCGGCCGCGTACCCGTTCGAGCGCGAGGTCGAGGACCACCACTCGTACGTGACGTTCGTCAGTGACCCCGCCGTGCTCGACGAACTCGCCGCGCTGCCGCCCGGTCCGGGTGAGCAGGTGCGACGCGGTGACGGCGTGCTCTACTGGCAGGTGCCGCGCACCGCGACGCTGGACAGCGCGATCGGCAAGACCATGGGCAAGAAGCGATACAAGTCCTCGACCACCACCCGCAACCTGCGCACGCTCGACAAAGTGTTGCGCTGACCGGTTTCGGTACATTCGGGCAGGTGACGACCGATGCCACCGCACGCACCAGAGTCTCGCTGACCGGGGTCTCCGAAACCGCGCTGCTCACGCTGCAGGTTCGGGCGAACGAGGCGCGTCGCCCCGACGGACTCATCAAGGATCCCATGGCCGTGCAGCTCGTCGATTCGATCGACTTCGACTTCGCCAAGTTCGGCCACTCGCACCGCCAGGACATGGCGCTGCGGTCGCTGATCTTCGACCGCGCCACGAGCGACTACCTGCGGGATCATCCGAAGGCGACCGTGGTGGCGCTCGCCGAGGGGCTGCAGACCAGCTTCTACCGGCTCAACGAGGCCGGCGTCGGTGATCAGTTCTGCTGGCTCACGGTGGATCTGCCGCCGATGGTCGAGATCCGGAACAAGCTGCTGCCGCCGTCGGACCGGGTGCGCACGCGTGCGCAGTCGGCGCTCGACTACAGCTGGATGGACCAGGTCGACGACTCCGAGGGCGTGTTCATCACCGCCGAAGGGCTGCTGATGTACCTGCAGCCCGAGGAGTCCATGGGCCTGATCAAGGAATGCGCGCGGCGCTTCCCGGACGGCCAGATGATCTTCGACCTGCCGCCGTCGTGGTTCGCCGCGTGGGCGCGCAAGGGCATGCGCACATCGCGGCGCTACCGGGTGCCGCCGATGCCGTTCAGCCTCTCCCCGGCCGAGGTCGCCGACCTGGTGAACACCGTGCCCGGTGTGCGCGTGGTGCACGATCTGCCGTTCCCGCCGGCGCGCGGCAAGTTCATGCGCACCGTGGTGTGGGGCGTGCAGCGCCTGCCGCTGTTCGACCCCATCCGCCCCGTCATGGCGCTGCTCGAGTTCGGCTGAGCGCGCCTGGCGTCAGTCCAGCGCGGACTCGATGTAGCGCAGCGCGTCGTCCCTGGAGATTCCCAGCGACCGGGCCGCCTCGGCGAACGAGTTGGCCGCGGCGGCCATGGCGGCGTCGGCCGGATCGGCGCGCGCCACGAAGGTGCCGAACCGCCCCCGCGTCTCCAGCACCCCCGCAGCTTCGAGTTCCCGGTAGGACCGGGCCACGGTGTTGACGGCCAGACCGACGTGCGTGGCAAGTTCGCGCACGGTGGGTAATCGGGTGCCCGGAGACAGTCGCCCGTCTCGGATCCCATCGATGATCTGTACCCTGAGCTGGTCAAACAACGGTTTGTCGCTATCGGGATCTATAGAGACCCAATCCCCCAATTCGGTCACACCCTTGAGTATGCTCCTTTATCCGTCCAGGTCCTCCTGACCCGCCGTCCCGAAGACCCGCTACCTTGGTTGACGTGCAAGTTACTGTGCTCAGCGGCGCCGGGATCTCGGCAGAAAGCGGCGTGCCCACGTTCCGCGACGCCGAGACCGGCCTGTGGGCCCAGGTCGACCCGTACGAGATCTCCAGCACCGACGGTTGGCAGCGCAACCCCGAGAAGGTGTGGGCCTGGTATCTGTGGCGGCACTACATGATGGCGCGGGTCGCGCCCAACGAAGCGCACCGCACCGTGGCCGCCTGGGAGGACCACCTCGACGTGCGCGTCGTCACCCAGAACATCGACGATCTGCACGAGCGCGCGGGCAGCACCAATGTGTACCACCTGCACGGCAGCCTGTTCGAATTCCGTTGTGACGCTTGCGGGTCTGCGTTCGAGGGCAACCTCCCCGAGATGCCGGAACCGGTCGAGACCATCGACCCGCCGGTGTGCCCGTGCAGCGGCCTGATCCGTCCCAGCGTGGTGTGGTTCGGCGAGCCGCTGCCCGACGCCGCCTGGAATCGCTCGGTGCTCGCGGTGAGCAGCGCCGACGTGGTGATCGTGGTCGGCACGAGTTCGATCGTCTACCCGGCCGCCGGTCTCCCCGAGGCGGCCCTGGCCGCGGGAAAGCCCGTCATCGAGGTCAACCCCGAGCGCACGCCGCTGTCCGACAGCGCCACGGTCTCGTTGCGCGAGACCGCCAGCGAGGCACTTCCGACGTTGTTGCAGCGCCTGCCCGAACTGCTCAACCGCTCGGCCTGAACTCTAGGGCCGCACCGCCCGGCCGATCGCGAACTCCGTGGTGGGCACCGGCACCCACGCCGGCAGGACCTGCTCGCGTCGGCGCCCCCGCACGCCGAACCCGCTGGACGCGATGACCTGCTCGGTGTGACGGTGCGTGTGGCAGCCGCCGAACAGCTTCGGCCACACGGTCGCGTCGGCCAGGCGCTGCAGCCGGGCCTGGAAGCCCGTGCCCGCCACATGCTCCAGGTAGCGCAGCTCACCGCCCGGGCGCAACAGTGAATACAGCTGTCCGACAACCTGTTCCGGGTCGTCAACCGAACACAGCACCAACGAGCACACCACTGCGTCGAACGGCTGTGCGCTGGCAAAGGTTTCGATGGTGTCGCCGGTGACCGAGACCGGCACCGGCGCCTTCGCCGCGGCCTGACGCGCCACGTCGGCGAGCCTGCGTTCGGGTTCGATGGCCACGACCTCGTCGACCGTGGACGGATAGAACTCGAAGTTGGTGCCGGTGCCCGCGCCCACCTCGAGCACGCGTCCGCTCAGCCCGGCGAGGTTCTCCGCGCGCATGCGGCGCACCGACTCGGTCTCGTGTGTCGACAGCGTCTTCCACAGCCACGCGAAGAACGGGTTGTCGACGGGTTCGGGCTGTGCCGCGTCAGTTGGGGGCATCGGCAAGTCCTTTCAGTCGTGCGACGGCCTCACTGGGTGTCACGTCGTTGCCGATGATGCCCGACACGATGTGGCCCGAACAGACCGCGCGCAGAACCCGATCGGCGAACTCGTGCGTATCTCCCCACGGCAGATACGGCTTGGCGATCAGCATCGCGGCCACACCGTGCGCGGCGGTCCACAATTCCAGCGCCCAGGTGGTGGCGTCACCGGGCGGGTAGATCCCCTCGTCCATCAGCTTCTCGATCGTCGCGCGCATGTGCCGGAACGCCGAACTGTTCAAGGTGATGTCGACGTCGCTGCCGGGGCGGCCCTCGGCCATCGTGGCCAGCCGGTACAGCTCGGGGGTCTGGGTCGCGAACTCCACGTAGGCCAGCCCCTGGGCGCGCAGCACGTCGATGGTCGACGGCTGGCCCGCCGCCACGCGCTGCATCTGCTGGTCGAGTTTCTCGAAGTACCGCGCGCACACCGCATCCAGCAGGGCGTCCTTGTCGGCGAAGTGCAGATAGATCGACGGTGGTGTCACCCCGACCCGTTTGGCCACGGCGCGGATCGAGACATCTTTGGCGTGGCCGGTTTCCAGCAGCAGATCGGTGGTGGCGTCGAGGATCTCCTCACGCAACAGCTCGCCGGAGCCGCGGCGGGCACGCCGGCGCTTGATCGGGCACGGCGAGTTCGCGCCCGCATGCGGGTTCGGTGTCGGCACGCTACCCACTCTGCGTCACGCCGGCGGACGCCGGCTGCGGTTTAGGGTCGGGCGGCAGGCCGGACTCGCTGAACCCGATGCGCCCGTGCAGGCGCGCGAGCGGTGCGGGCGCCCACCAGTTCCACTTGCCCATGACGCGCATGAAGGCCGGGACCAGCAGCATCCGCACCAGGGTCGCGTCGACGAGCACCGCGAGGGTGAGACCCAGGCCGAACATGCGCATGAATGCGACCTGCGCGGCGATCAGCGCCGCGAACGAGATGGACATCAGCAGCGCGGCGGCCGTGATCACGCGGCCGGTGTGGGCGAGCCCGAGTGCGACGCTCTCCTCGTTGGCCGCGCGGGACTGATCCGACTGCAGCCAGAACTCCCGGATCCGCGAGACCAGGAACACCTCGTAGTCCATCGACAGGCCGAAGGCGATGCAGAACAACAACACCGGCAGGTTGGCGACGAGCGTGCCGGTCGGCGTGGTGCCCAGCGCGCCGAGGTGGCCGTCCTGGAAGATCCACACCAGCGCGCCGAACGCGGCCGACAGCGACAACACGTTGAGCACCAACGCTTTCAGCGGCAGCACGACGCTGCCGGTCAGCAGGAACAGCAGGACGAACGTGATGCCCGCGATGATGCCCAGCACCAGCGGCAGCCGGGACGTGATCGCCTGAGAGCTGTCCCGGTTGACCTGCGCGACACCGGTGAACTGGACCTCGGCGGGCGCGGCCACGGCGTGCAGCGCGTCGAGTTGCGCCTCCGAGGCGTCGCTGAACAACGGTGCGTCGCTGCCCACGGTGAGAAACGCGCTGCCGTCGCCGATGCCGGTGGCCGCCGACGGCGGACCCACGTGGCGGCCCTGGACGTAGGTGCCGCCGGGCGCCGACACCGACGAGACGTCGGCGACCTGGGACAGCCGTGCGGCGTACCGGTCGATCTCGGCGGGGGCCACCGTGGTGGCGTCGGGGAGCACCACGGTGACGCTCGTCGCCGAGTCGACGGCGAAGTTGGTGCGCATCTCGTCGCCGATCTGGCGCGCCGATGCGCTCTGCGGCAGCACGCGGTCATCGGGGAAGCCCCACTTGATCCCGGTGAACGGCACCCCGAGAAGCACCAGCAGCGCGATGATCCCGACGCCGATCGGCACGGCTCGGCGCATCGCGGCCTTGGCGGTGCGGTACCAGAAGCCCTGCTCGACGGGTTTGGGTTCCGGTTCGGGCCGCCCGAACACGCGCCGAAAGAACCGGCGTACGTCGTAGGCGTCGAGCCGGTCGCCGAGCAGCACGATCGCGGCCGGTGTGAGCACGATGGCGGCCGTGGCCGCGAGCGCCACCACGGCGATGCCCGCGTACGCGAACGACTTGAGGAAGTACATCGGGAACAGCACCATCGCGACCATCGACAGCGCGACCGTCATCGCCGAGAACAGCACGGTGCGCCCAGCGGTCATCATGGTGCGCACCAGTGCGTTCTCGCGGTCGGCACCCTCGGCCAGCTCGTCGCGGAACCGGCTGATGATCAACAGCGTGTAGTCGATCGCCAGCGCCAGACCCATTGCGACCGTGAGGTTGAGCGCGAAGATCGACACGTCGGTGACCATCGTGAACAGGCGCAGCACCGCGAGGGATCCGAGGATCGCGAAGCCTCCGACCGCGAGCGGCAGCGCCGCGGCCAGCAGTCCGCCGAACACCCACACCAGCACGACGAAGCTCAGCGGGATCGCGATGGATTCCATCATCAGCAGGTCTTTTTCGCTCTGCCCGTTGATCTGCACGTAGATCATGGCCTCGCCGCCTGCGCGCACCCGCACACCGTCGTGATCGCGCACGAGCTGATCGGTGAGTTCCTTGGCGTGCTGTTGTGCGCCGTTCTCCCCCCCGTTGAGGCCGGCCACGATCAAACCGGTCCGGGCGTCCTTGCTCATCAGCGCGGGCGCCGCCGAGGGCGGCGCGGTCCAGGCCGAGGTGACCTCGGTGACGTACGGCGACGCCTTGAGTTTCGAGACGATCTCGGTGCCGACCTCACGGGCCCGCTCACCGTCGGCGCGGTCTCCGGGGGCCTCAGCGGTGACGGCGATGACGAGTTGCATGTCGCCGCGGTGGAACTTGTCGGCCAGCAGTTGTGTCGCACGTGCGGATTCGGCCGTGGGGTCCTGGAATCCACCTGCCGACAGCTTGTTTGCCACCGGGATGCCGAAGATGCCCGCGGCGATCATCACGAGCGCGGCCACCACGAGGATGCGGCGCGGTGCGGCAATCGCCGTGGTTGCGATTCGTTGCAGCACGTGCGCTCCTCCCACAACGTAGATTACCGTCGTTAAGTTAACAACGATAAGTTGAGGTCGTCAACGCCGACTTCGCAGATAGACACGATCGAAATCCCTTGCCGGTTCACCCCTGGCGGGTTCACAGTGTTCTTCTGGGACTCTCCCGGGAATCTCTCGGGCTGCTCACAGGTTGTCCCCCGCGATTAGTTCTCGACGTGCGAAGGGTCCAGTAGTCATGACCGCGAATTCCCTGGAGAAAACAAGCCTGTCGTCGGGCGCCACGCCGTCCGCCCGGTCGATGGCCGACACGGGCCTGTTCATCCTGCGCCTGGCACTGGGCGCGACGATGCTGCAGGCCGGCCTGATCAAGGCCGCCGACTTCGGCACCACCGTGGGGTTCATGGAAAGCGGCGGCTGGAGCCTGCCGACGTTCGCCGCCCTCATGGTCACCACCGCCGAGACCCTCGGCGGACTCGGCCTGCTACTCGGAGTCCTGACCCCGCTGGCGGCGTGCGCCGTGATCGGGGCGATGGTCGACGCGTGGGCCGTGAACGTCTCGACCGACGTGGTCTGGGCGATGCCGTTCAACGTCCCGTTCCTCGTGGCGTTCGGCGCGGCAACCCTGCTGTTCACCGGCTCCGGACGTTGGTCGGTGGATCACCGGGTGTTCGGCCGCAGCACGGTGCCCAGGCCCATCGCGGTCGGACTGCTGGTCGCGGGCGTCGCGGTGGCGATCCTGACCTGGATGGCGCTCAACGGCGTCAACCCGATCCACTTCAGCGCTCCTCAGGGCTGACGACGGTTAGCTACCTGCCGGAAACCTACCCAAAAGTAGGATTGCCACCATATTCCGAATCGTGACTCAAAGATTCCTTAATAGTGACCCATACGCTCAGAGTCATGTGGATCGACGACACCAGTGCCGATGTCATCAAGGTCGACTTCGAGGCTCTTTACCACGGCGATGTTCTCGTCGAGGGTGACACCTCGGAGCAGTTTGACGACTTCCAGCAACTGCCTACCGCGGTATGAGAAAACGCGCGCCTCGCGGCGCGCGTTTCCCGGTTTGAGTTTGCCCGCACGCGGGCACACTCCCTGACCTGCTTTCGAATCAGTCCCTGCGCTACGCGGGGACTGTTTCTTTCTCGGCGTCCGGCTCGTCCGCGCTGATCATGTTGAGCAGACGTCCGCTGATCAGCACTTCGGCGTCGCGCACGATGCGGGTGACCAGGTCCTGGACGGTCGGGATGTCGTCGATCAGGCCCATCGCGGTGCCCACGGTCCAGATTCCGGCATCGACGTCACCGTTCTCGAACACCTTACGGCCGCGCACACCGGCCACCAGATCCTTGACGTCCTCGAACTGGCCGCCCTTGTTGAGGATCTCCACCACCTCGCGCGAGACCTTGTTCGACGCCACGCGTGCGGTGTTGTGCAGCGTGCGGAAGATCAGCTCGGTGCCACGCTCGTCGCCGGCAACGATCGCTTCCTTGACGTTCTGGTGGATCGAGGACTCCACCGTGCACATGAACCGCGACCCCATGTTGATGCCGTCGGCACCCAACGCCAGCGCCGCCGCCAGACCGCGACCGTCGGCGAAACCGCCCGAGGCGATCATCGGGATCTCGATCTTGTCGGCGGCCGCCGGGATCAACACCAGGCCCGGGATGTCGTCCTCGCCGGGATGACCGGCGCATTCGAACCCGTCGATGCTGATGCCGTCCACGCCCAGGCTCTGGGCCTTGACCGCGTGGCGCACCGAGGTGCACTTGTGCAGCACCTTGATGCCGTTGTCGTGGAACATCGGCAGGTGCGGCGCCGGGTTGGAGCCCGCCGTCTCCACGATCTTCACGCCCGAGTCGACGATCACCTGGCGGTACTCGTCATAAGGCGGCGGGTTGATCGACGGCAGGATCGTCAGGTTCACACCGAACGGTTTGTCGGTCAGGTCCCGGCAGCGCGCGATCTCGTTGGCCAGGTCCGCCGGCGTCGGCTGCGTCAGCGCCGTGATGAACCCCAGTGCGCCCGCATTGGCCACGGCCGCAACCAGTTCCGCGCGACCGACCCACTGCATACCGCCCTGGGCGATCGGGTGGGTGACCCCGAAAGCCTCGGTGAACTTCGTCGTCAACGCCATGTGAGTCTCCTCCGTCTCATCGCGGTGCCATGCGGATGGCGCCGTCGAGACGGATCACCTCGCCGTTGAGCATCGGGTTCTCGATGATGTGCTGCGCGAGCGCGCCGTACTCGTCGGGATCACCCAGCCGCGCCGGATGCGGCACCTGGGCGCCGAGGGACTTCTGCGCCTCCTCGGGCAGCGAGCCCAGAAGCGGCGTCTTGAACAGACCCGGCGCGATGGTGACGACGCGGATCAGCTCACGCGAGAGGTCGCGCGCGATCGGCAGGGTCATGCCGACCACGCCGCCCTTGGACGCCGAGTACGCGGCCTGGCCGATCTGGCCGTCGAACGCCGCGACCGAGGCGGTGTTGATGATGACGCCGCGCTCTTCGCCGTTGGGCCCGATGGGCTCGGTCTTGGCGATGCGCTCCGCGCTCAGGCGGATCACGTTGAACGTGCCGATCAGGTTGACCTCGACGACCTTGCGGAACCCGTCGAGCGGGAAGGGGCCGTTCTTGCTCAGCGTCTTGATCGCGTTGCCGATACCGGCGCAGTTGACGTTGATGCGCACCGGGCCCAGCGACTCGGCCACGTTCAGCGCCTCGGTGACACCGGCCTCGTCGGTCACGTCGGTCGCGACGAACTTTGCGCGATCGCCGAGCTCGGCGACGACCTCTTCACCCTTGAGGTCGATCACCACGACCTGCGCGCCCGCGTCGAGCAGCCGCTTGGTGGTGGCCAGGCCCAGGCCGGATGCGCCGCCGGTGACGACGGCTACCGCGTCTTTGATCTCCACTTACCGCATTCCTTTCCGGCCGGCCCTGTGCCGACCAATGGGTGGTTGGGACTAACTCCAGTCGCGCAGCACGGCCTCAGTGTCGGCGCCACGCTGCGGCGGCGGCGTCGGCCGACCCGGCTGCGTGCGCGAGAACCGCGGTGCGGGCATGGGCTGCAGGTTGCCTTCGTCGTCGTAGAAGGTGTTGCGCTCGGCCACATGCGGCTCGTCGAGCACCTCGGCGAACGACAGCACCGGCGTCGTACATGCGTCGGTGCCCTCGAAGACCTTGGTCCAGTGCGCCCGGTCGTGCGCCGCGAACGCCTTGGCGAACGCCTCGCGCAGTTCGGGCCAGCGGGAGATGTCGTTCTGCGCAGGCAGATCGGCCCCGTCGAGGCCCAGACCCTTGAGCAGTTCGGCGTAGAACTGCGGTTCGATCGCGCCGACCGCAATGTACTTGCCGTCGGCGGTCTCGTAGGTGTCGTAGTACGGCGCACCCGTGTCGAGCATGTTGGTGCCGCGCTCGTCCGACCACATGCCGTTGGCGCGGAAGCTCCACATCATCTCCATGAGCACGGCCGAGCCGTCGACCATCGCGGCGTCGATGACCTGGCCCTTGCCCGAGGCCTGCCGTTCGTACAGCGCCGAGAGGATGCCGACCAGCAGGAACATCGACCCGCCACCGAAGTCGCCTGCGAGGTTCAGCGGCGGCACCGGGCGCCCGCCTTTGCGCCCGACCGCGTGCAGCGTGCCGTTGAGCGAGATGTAGTTGATGTCGTGGCCGGCCTGCAGAGCGCGCGGGCCGTCCTGGCCCCAGCCGGTCATGCGCGCGTAGATCAGCCGTTCGTTGACCTTGGCGCAGTCCTCGGGTCCCAGGCCCAGGCGTTCGGTGACCCCGGGCCGGTAGCCCTCGATCAGCACGTCGGCCTTGGCGACCAGCTGCAGCACCAGGTCACGACCTTCGGGCGCCTTCAGGTCGGCCACCACCGAACGGCGGTTGCGCAGCATCGCGTCACGGTCACCCGCGGGGACCCCACCGCCCTTGCCCGGGCGCTCGATGCGCACGACGTCAGCGCCCAGATCGCCCAGAATCATCGCCGCGTGCGGGCCGGGGCCGATACCGGCCAACTCGACAACCCGCAAACCTTGCAGTGGTCCTGCCATGCTCAAACGCCCCTTCGCGTGTAGATCAGTTGACCGCCGACATAGCTTACTTGTATAACCTTCTCGGTCGGCCATGGCCATAGCCGGCCCCGCCGGAGCAGGTGGATCGCCTGCCGGACCTAAGGTGCACAGATGACTTCCACCGATGCCAGTGCCGAGACCGTGACCCGCGATTACCCCAGCATCGACGACGTTTCGGTATCCCTCACCGACGGTGTTCTGGCGGTGACGCTCAACCGCCCCGACAGCCTCAACTCGCTCAACCGGGACATGCTCAACGCGGTCGCCGACGCCATGGAGGTCGCCGCGACCGATCCGGCTGTGCGCGTCGTGCGCCTCGGTGGCGCCGGCCGCGGGTTCAGCTCGGGTGCCGGCATCAGCGAGGAAGACCAGAACGCCAAGGGTCACGACGCCGCGGCCGTGCTCGATGCCGCCAACCGCGCCGTCGCTGCGATCGTGGCGCTGCCGAAACCCGTTGTCGCCGTGGTGCACGGGCCGGCCGCAGGCGTCGGCGTGTCGCTCGCGTTGGCGTGCGACATCGTGCTCGCGTCGGATCAGGCGTTCTTCCTGCTGGCGTTCACCAAGATCGGCCTGATGCCCGACGGCGGCGCGTCGGCGCTGGTCGCGGCGGCCATCGGCCGCATCCGCGCGATGCGGCTGGCGCTGCTGGCCGACCGGCTGACCGCCACCGACGCCTACGACTGGGGCCTGATCAGCGCCGTGTACCCGGCCGACGAGTTCGACGCGGCCGTCGACAAGGTGCTGGCGAAGCTGCGCAACGGGCCCGCTGTCGCGCTGCGCAAGACCAAGCAGGCGATCAACGAAGCGACGCTCACCGAGCTGGACGACGCGATCGCGCGTGAGCGCGAGGGACAGCTGGAGTTGTTGGTGGCCAACGACTTCCGTGAAGGCGCGCAGGCGTTCCAGCAGAACCGGCGCCCGGAGTTCACGGACCAGTAGGGCGTACCCGGTCGCTCTCGAACCCTGATATCGCATGCGATATCAGGGTTCGTGCATGAGTGGGGACCGACCGGAGGTCGGGTCGGGGCGGCCCCTCCCCCCATCCACACTCACTTCCCAAACCCGATATCACCCGCGATATCAGGGTTCACAAGCAACACCCGACACCTAGTAGTCGTCAAACGACACCATCGGACGCGCTGCCAATTTCTGCACCACCCACTGGTTCAGCGACACCCGCTGTTCGGCGGCTTCGACCATGAGCTTGGCGTGCAGAATGGGTGAGGTGCGCACCATGAAGCTGCCGCTGTAGCGCCGGTCGGTCAGTGGCTGCGGTAGATCCATGTCAGCCGCGAGCCTGTCGGCGACCTTCTGCTCGACGAGGCGCTGCGCACGTTCGACGGCCTCGTGCGCGGTGAACGCCCGCGCGCACAGCGTCGGGAACTCCAGGCACAGGCCGAAGTATTCGCGGTATTCCGGGGACCACTGCGCGCGGTACGTCCACTGCGGTTCGGTGTCTGTCATGGCCCGATGATCGGCCAGGGCACCGACAACCACCCGGGCGTAATTCATTGGACTCGGCCGCCGCAGGTTGGGACCATCAAATGTTGTGAGTACGCAACATGACATCGAAGAACCGGTGCGCTCCCCGCGTCCGGTCGCAGGCTGGCGCGTACTCGCACCGTTCCGGATCCGCGAGTACCGCCTGCTGATCGCCGCGGTCACGCTGTCGATCTTCGCCGAGGGCATGTGGTCGGTGGTCATGGCGCTGCAGGTGATCGCGATCGACAACGATCCGGCGTCACTGTCGCTGGTCGCGACGTGCCTCGGTGTCGGCCTGGTCGCGTTCGTCCTCGTCGGCGGCATCACCGCGGACCGGATCAACCAGCGCACCATCATCATTGCCGTCGAGGTGGTCAACTTCGTCACGGTCGCGGTGATCTCCGCGCTGGCCCTGCTGGGCGTGCTGAAGATCTGGCACATGGCCGTTGCCGCAGGCATTCTCGGCATCGCGGCGGCGTTCTTCTTCCCGGCCTACAGCGCGATCCTGCCGCGCATCCTGCCGCCCGAACAGCTGCTGGCCGCCAACGGTGTCGAGGGCGTGGTACGCCCGGTGTTCCAGCGTTCGGTGGGCCCCGCGGTGGCCGGCATGGTCATCGGTGCAACGATGCCGTCGATCGGCGCGGTCGTGGTGGCGGTGCTGTTCGCGCTCGGCCTGGCGCTGCTGGTCGCGACCCGTCCGCCCGCCCAGCCCGCCTCCGAGCACCATGAGCGCCCGCACGTATTGCGGGACCTGCGTGAAGGTTTCGCCTTCGTCCTGAAGACACCGTGGCTGCTGTGGACCGTGCTGTTCGCGAGCATGTTCGTGCTCGTCGTGCTGGGACCCATCGAGGTGCTGCTGCCGTTCATCGCACAGGACCGCTTCGCCGACGGCGCCCGCGCCTACGGTTTCATCCTGGCGTTCTTCGGTATCGGCAGTGCGATGGGCGCGCTGACGGTGTCGTCGCGGCGCATGCCGCGCCGCTATCTCACGACCATGATGCTGATGTGGGGTCTCGGCTCGATTCCCCTTGTGATCGTGGGATATACATCGTCGTTCCCGCTGATGGCCGCTGCGACGTTCGTCATCGGCGTCACCGACGGCGCTGGCATGGTGATCTGGGGAACGCTGCTGCAACGGCGTGTGCCCACCGAGATGCTGGGCCGCGTGTCGAGCCTGGACTTCTTCGTATCGCTGGCGTTCATGCCGTTGTCATTCGCGATCGTGGGTCCGCTGTCGAAGGTGGTCTCGATGGAGGTGATCTTCGCGACGGCGGGTCTGGTGCCCGTGGCGATCGCGGCCGTGGCGTTCACCGCGGCGCGCATGCACCGTGACGAGGTGGCGAACCCACTGCTGTGACGTCTACACGCCGAAGATCGGCGGGAGTGCGAGCACCATCGCCAGACCCCAGAAGAAATGGGTGAGCATCGGTGCGAGCACACCCCCGGTAACGCGGCGTTCCATGGCGCACACCGCGCCCAGGATGATGGCCGCGAACCCCAGCATGGGGTTGCCCGAGGCCATCGTGGTCACGATGTAGATCAGCGTCGACACCACCACCGGGTAGAACTTCCCGAGCGCGGAGTACAGCGCACCGCGGAAGAACAGTTCCTCGGCGACGCCGTTGATGACGGTGATGAACACGATCAACGCCAGCGGCCCGGTATTGCTGAATTCCAGTACACGCGTGATGAATTCACGGATGCCGGGGATCTCGCGGGCAATGAGGGCGCCGACGACGAACACACCCGCGAGCGTGATACCGACGACGGCACCGGCAAGCGCGGGGCGCCGGTCCCGCCCACGGACATGCAGGTACCCCAGGTGCAAGGGACCGGACACGAACGCGCCGACGGCCCACACCGCGGCCAGCACCAGCGTCAGCCACAGGAACGAGCCGTCGCCGGGCGAGCGGGTCAGCGAGTATCCGAGCAGTCCCGCCCCGATGAGCAGGAACACCGAGACGACGATGCGTCGGCGCCGGATCTGTTCGGGCGCTTCGTGACACACCTCCGGCTCACGTGCCTGCTGGATGAACCGGGTCACCGCGCCCCCTTGGGCACCAGCCCGATCATCGTGTCGAGCCCTGTGCGCACCGCGCCTGCCACCGGGCCGGGCAACAGACCAAGCAACGCGAGTGCCGGACGGGTGACCGATGGCAGTACCGCGCCGGCCAACTGCCGCAGGCGTGCCGGGTCGCCGCCGGCCCACACCGGATCGGTGTCGGCGAGGTGGTGCGGATCCGGCAGCATGTTGACGGGTTTGCGGCGCCCGCCCGCAAGTGCCCGCCGGATCGCGTCGTCGACGCCGAGCAGACCGCCCGGCGGGTCCGGCACCACGTGGCGGATGCCGTCACCATCGGCGGTCATCGGATATTCAAGGGATACCGTGAGATCCGCGGTCAGACCGTCCGGCACGGGCAGCGCCACCGCGGACACGCGGGAAGCAAGACCGGTGGCCACGCCGCACACGGGCACGCCGAAACGCCGCTTGCCCGCCAAGCGGGAGTACGCCGCCAAAACCCCACGGTAGGTGGTGGTCTCGGGCCCACAGATGTCATATGCCCCGGCGGGCACCTTATCGGTGTCGGCCGCGGCCACCAGATAGTGCAGCACGTCGCGGATCGAGATGGGATCCATGGGGTTCGACAGCCACGACGGCAGCGGCATCACCGGGAAACGGTCGGCCACGTACCGCAGGATCTCGAACGACGTCGACCCCGCGCCGATGATCATCGCCGCGCCAAGCCACACCACCTCGGGGCCGCCGTCCACACTCAGAGCATGGGCCACCTCGGCACGGCCCGCCAGGTGATCGGACAACGTGTCGTCGTCGGGGACGAACCCGCCGAGGTAGACGACGCGCTGGACCCCGGCGTCACGTGCGGCCGTGGCGAGGTTGGTCGCGGCGCGGTTGTCGGCCTCACGGAAGCCGGGTTCACCGATGCCGTGCAGCAGGTAGTAGACGACGTCGATGTCGCCTGCCTTGCCGAACGCGTCACGTACCGAGTCGGCGTCGCCCGCGTCGAGCCGTACGGCGCTCACGTCGGGAAACCACCCGAAGTCGGTCAGCCTGGCCGTGTTGCGGCTTGCCACCACGACGTCGTGATCATGCGCCAGCAGCGCCGTGACCAGCCTCGAGCCGACATATCCGGTCGCGCCGGTCACCATCATCCGCATGCTGGGGTCCTATCCACGCGCCGTGTATACCCCCGCATCGATCGCGGCAACCGCCGCGTCCGCCGCACGGTCCGCGTCAGCGGTCGTGAGGCGCTTTGTGCTCGTGAGGAATTGGTAGTACAGCGGGGCCGACACCTGGCGAATTGCCGCCGCGGCGTCGGTTCCCGCCGGCGCCTCGCCGCGCGCTATGGCGTCGGTCACACACCCTGACCACTCCACGATGCGGCGCGCATAGAAGTCCTCGAGCGCCTCGGCTGTGCGCGGATCGCACGTGGCCGCGGCGATCATGGCCTTGAACAACCGGCCCTGCCGCGCGTCCGCGAGCGTGCGGCGCACCAACCGGGCATTGGCCTGCAGATCGCCGCGCAGTGATCCGGTGTCCGCACGGGGCAGCGACTGTTCGGCCATATCGGTCAGCAGGTCGGCGACGAGCGCCGGGACGGTCCCCCACCGGCGGTACACGGTTGACTTCCCCACGCCGGCCCGTTCGGCGACCACGGTGAGCTCAAGACCGTCGAACCCGGCCTCGATCAGCAGATCCTCTGCGGCCGAGAGCACCGCCCGCCGCACAGCGGCGGTGCGCCCGCCGGGTCGTTCACCAGCCACCCGCCCATCTTAATAGGAACTTCGTCCCGTTAGTGTTATCGTCCGTTATCGGGAATACAGTTTCGTTAAGGAGTGATGATGGAATACCGCAGAGTGGGCGATTCCGGCCTGGTGGTCTCCGAACTGAGTTTCGGCGCAGCCACTTTCGGAGGGTCGGGAGACTTCTTCGGCGCGTGGGGCGACACCGGTGTCGACGCCGCCAGGGCGATGGTGGACATGTGCCTCGACGCGGGCGTCACACTGTTCGACACCGCCGACGTCTACTCCGACGGCGCGTCGGAGGAGGTGCTCGGCGCGGCGCTACGCGGTCGCCGCGACCGCGTCCTCATCTCGACCAAGGCCGCTCTGCCCACCGCACCCGACGACTGGGGCACATCGCGGTCACGGCTGTTGCGCGCCGTGGACACCGCGCTGAGGCGACTGCAGACCGACCGCATCGACCTGTTCCAGTTGCACGCCTATGACGCTTACACCCCGATCGACGAGGTGCTGCACACCCTCGACACGCTGGTCGAACAGGGCAAGGTGCGCTACACCGGGGTGTCGAACTTCTCCGGTTGGCAACTGATGAAATCGCTTTCGCTGGCCGAGAGGCACGGCCGCACGAGATACGTTGCGCACCAGGTGTACTACTCGCTGATCGGCCGCGACTACGAGTGGGAGCTGATGCCGCTGGCGGCGGCCGAGGGCGTCGGCGCACTCGTGTGGAGCCCGCTGGGCTGGGGCAGGCTCACCGGGCGGATCCGGCGCGATACGCCGTTGCCGCAACGCAGCAGACTCCACGCGACCGCTGCCGCCGGGCCACCCGTCGACGAGGACCTGCTGTACGCCGTGGTCGACGAACTCGACGCCGTCGCGGCCGAAACCGGCCGCAGCGTCGCGCAGATCGCGCTGAACTGGCTGCTGCGCCGACCCACCGTGTCGTCGGTGATCATCGGCGCGCGCGACGAGCACCAACTGCGCGAAAACCTCGGCGCGGTCGGGTGGCGACTCGACGACGACCAGGTCGCACGCCTCGAGCGCGTCAGCTCACGCGAAGCGCCCTACCCGCACTTCCCCTACTACCGCCAGGACGGCTTCGCGCGGCTCAACCCGCCTGTCGGTGCAGATCGATGAGGTGCACGTAGGCCTTGGCGTTGAAGCGGTTGTGCTCGACCTCGTCGTCGCTCATCTCGCGTCGCACCTTGCCCGGCACGCCCGCCACGAGCGAACGCGGCGGCACCACCATGCCCTGCGGCACCACCGCACCCGCGGCCACCAGCGAACCGGCGCCGATCACGGCGCCGTTGAGCACCACCGCGCCCATGCCGATCAGGCTGTCGTCCTCGACGGTGCAGCCGTGCAGCACCACGTTGTGGCCGACCGTCACGCCGGTGCCGAGGCGGCACGGGAAGCCGGGGTCGACGTGCACGGTGACGCCGTCCTGGATGTTGCTGCCCTCACCGATCTCGATGGGCTCGGACTCGGCGCGCAACGTCGCGCCGTACCAGACGCTGGCGCGTGCGGCCAGCGAAACCTGGCCGATCACACTGGCATTGGGCGCCACGAACGATTCGGGATCGAGTTGCGGCGCATGGCCGAGGATGGGGATGATCAGCGGCTCCGGCATGCGGGCAATGGTAGACACCCGACGCGGCGGTCAGGTGCCCTGGTAGACCTTGCGGTAACTCGACGGCGACATCCCGAGCCCGCGGCGCAGATGGTGGCGCAGGTTGCCCGCGGTGCCCAGTCCCGAGAGCCGGGCCACCTCGTCGATCGGAAGGTCGTGGGACTCCAGCAGTTCCCGCGCGTAGTCGATGCGCCGGTTGCGGATCCACGTCCCGGGTGACTGCCCGGTCTCCTCGGCGAACCTGCGGCTGAACGTGCGGGCGCTCATGTGCGCGTGGCGGGCGAGTCGCTCGACGGTGAGTTCCTCGTGCAGCCGGTCGAGCGCCCATTCACGCGTCCCGGCCGTGGATGTGGTGGCCTGCTCGGGCTCAGGGAGTCTGCGGTCGATGAACTGCGCCTGCCCGCCCTCACGCCATGGCGGCACGACGCAGTAGCGCGCCACCGCGTTGGCCACCCCGGCACCGTGATCGGTCCGGATGATGTGCAGGCACAGGTCGATTCCCGCCGCGAGCCCCGCCGAGGTGAGCAGATCCCCGTCGTCGACGAACAGCACGTTCTCGTCGACCGCGATCTTCGGATGAAGGCGCCGCAGCTCATCGGCCCAGCGCCAGTGCGTGGTGGCCGGCCTGCCGTCGAGCAGGCCCGCGGCCGCGAGCACGAACGCTCCGGTGCAGATCGAGACCAGCCGGGTACCCGCGGGAATCCTCGCCAGCGCGGCCGACACGTCCTCCTCGAGCACGCCGTCCTGCCGGGCGGCCGCATAAGTGGTGCCGGGCACGACGACGGTGTCCGCGCTCGCGAGCGCCTCGGGGCCTGCGGCGGGGACGATCGCGAACCCGTTGGTGGAGTGCACGGGTTCGCCGTCGACGCCGCACGTCACGACCTCGTACAGGGGGTTGCCGTCGGCGTCGGTCGCGTAGCCGAACAGCATCGGCGCGATGGTCGCGTCGAAGGCGATCACCGGAGGGATGAGGAGGACGGCGACGCGGTGCACGTCGGCAGTATGGCATGTTTTTGACGAATGATGGCGTTCATGCCACTTGGCCCGGGCGGGCACGGTCGGTCAAGGTGATCGGGTGAGCACGGACATCGGCCGAACCGCCGGACAGAAAGCCCAACGCATCCACTGGGCGTGGGTGGTCGCGGCGGTGAGTTTCGTGGCGATCCTGGGCGCTGCCGGCTTCCGGTCCATCCCCGGCGTGATGATGAACCCTCTGCATCACGAGTTCGGGTGGACGCACGGCACCGTCGGGCTCGCGATGTCGGTCAACATGATGTTGTACGGCCTCACCGCGCCGTTCGCCGCGGCGCTCATGGACCGCTTCGGCGTCCGGCCCGTGCTGACCGTGTCGCTGTTGCTGATCACCACCGGCTCGGCGCTGAGCATCACCATGACCGCCAGCTGGCAGCTGGTGCTGCTGTGGGGCGTGCTGGTGGGTATCGGCACCGGATCGATCTCGATGGGGTTCGTCGCGACGATCGCGACGCGCTGGTTCGAGCAGCGCCGCGGCCTGGTCACGGGTGTGCTCACGGCCGCGAGCGCGACCGGGCAGCTCATCTTCCTGCCGATCGTGGCCGCGGTGACCACGCACCACGGCTGGCGCTGGGCCTCGCTCATCGTCGCGGCGGCCGCGCTGGCCGTCGTCCCGCTCGTCGCGGTGTTCATGCGCAACTACCCCGCCGACAAGGGCCTGGCGCCCTACGGCGCCGGGGAGGCCCAGGCAGCCGCACCGGTGGTGCCCGCGAGCAGCTTCGCGGCCGCGTTCGACGGGCTGCGCCTCGGGGCGCGCTCACGCGCCTTCTGGCTGCTGGCGGCGAGCTTCGCGATCTGCGGTATGACCACCAACGGCCTGATCGCGACGCACTTCATCCCCGCGGCCAACGACCACGGCATGCCGACGACCGTCGCCGCGGGCCTGCTCGCCACGATCGGCATCCTCGACGTCGCGGGCACGGTGTTCTCGGGTTGGCTCACCGACCGCGTCGATCCGCGCGTGCTGTTGCTCGTCTACTACGCCGGCCGCGGGGTCTCCCTGCTGTTGTTGCCGTCACTTCTTTCGCCGCAGGCCGAACCGAGCACATGGGTGTTCGTGGTGTTCTACGGGCTGGACTGGGTGGCCACAGTCCCGCCGACCATCGTGCTGTGCCGGGATTTCTTCGGCACGCGCTCGCCCGTGGTGTTCGGCTGGGTGTTCGCATCGCACCAGGTGGGCGCCGCTATTGCGGCCGCGGGCGCGGGCTGGCTGCGCGACCTCAACGGTAACTACGACATGGCCTTCTACCTGGCGGCCGGGCTGTGCTTCATCGCCGCGGTGTTCTCTGCCTCCATCGGGAAATCGCAGGTCAGCAGTGAAGAAGCGGACTCGGTAGAGACGTCTGCTTTGCCGTAACCGTTACGAAGCCTTTACGATCCGATGCGGCGCCGCGGGGAACGCCGAAGCATTTGCGCTTGCGGGTGCTCGCGTTCCGACCGATTCGGCGCGCGTCACCGGCAACCGAACGAACTGGCCGGCCTGAGCGGGAGGAAAACCCAGCATGCACACGCGTACCAAGACATTGGGGGCTGCCGCGGCAATCGCCGCGATCGCCACGTCTCTGCCACTGGCAGTCACGGCTTACGCCGAGCCGGAGACCACCACCGAGGCAGAGCCGACGGTCGAGATCCCCGATCCGCAGGGACCCGGCTGCGACGACTTCAAGAAGGCCGTGCCGTCCTGGAAGGCGCTCAACGACGTGCCGGTCAGCCAGGCCCTCGCCGCCATCCCCGAGATCAGCACGTTCAACGCCGCGGTGTCGGGTGGCCTGAACCCCGCGGTCAACATCGACCCGGTGCTCGACAACGGCCCGTACGTGGTGTTCGCGCCCACCAACGAGGCGTTCGCGAAGCTCGCCCCGGGCCAGCTGGACGCGATCGCCGCCGATCCGGCCGCGCTGACGAGCCTCGACTACTACCACGCGTTCCTCGGCCTGCTCGGCAACGATGACGTCAAGGGACAGCGCCCCACCCAGCAGGGCGCCGAGATCAAGGTGACCGGCAAGGGCGGCGACATCGAGGTCAACGACACCGCCAAGCTCGTCTGTGGCGCGATCCACGCCCAGAACGCCCGCATCTACCTGATCGACACCGTGCTGGACCCGAACAACCCGCCGGAGGCGCTGACCCCTACGGTGTCGGGTACCTCCACCACGCCGACGACCACCACGGAGACCACCGAGCCGGCGCCCGCCGAGGCCCCGGAGTCGGCGGAGACCCCCGAGGCGATGCCCGCGGCCGACGCCCCGATCGGCTGATCTTTCTTCTGCAGCAACAGAACTGCCCCTTTTCCGAGCGGAAAAGGGGCAGTTCTGTATTTGGTCGCGGCCAGACGCTAGACACCCAGGTCGCGGCCGATGATCTCCTTCATGATCTCGGTGGTGCCACCGAAGATCGTCTGGATGCGTCCGTCGACGTAGGCGCGGGCCACGCGGTACTCCATCATGTAGCCGTAACCGCCGTGCAACTGCACGCAGTTGTCGACGATCTTCTTGGCGGTCTCGGTCGCCCACCACTTGGCCTTGGCGGCCTCGACCGCGGTGAGCTCACCGTCGACGACACCCTGCAGGCAGCGGTCGATGTAGTTCTCGGTGACCTCGAGCTCGGTCTCCATCTCGGCGAGCAGGAACCGGTTGTGCTGGAAGCTGCCGATCGGCTGGCCGAAGGCCTTGCGGTCCTTGCAGTACTGCAGCGTCTCGTCGAACACCGCGCGCGCACCGGCGATGGCCGAGATGGCGATCGAGAGGCGCTCCGACGGCAGGTTGGTCATCAGGTGGTAGAACCCGCGACCTTCCTTGCCCAGCAGGTTGGCATGCGGCACACGGACATTCTCGAAGTGCAGCTCCGAGGTGTCCTGGCTGTGCAGGCCCATCTTGTCGAGCTTGCGACCGCGGGTGAAGCCCTCCATGCCCCGCTCGACCACGAACAGCGAGAAGCCCTTGTGGCCGGCCTCGGGATCGGTGCGGGCCACCACGACGCACAGGTCGCAGTTGATGCCCGACGAGATGAACGTCTTGGAGCCGTTGATGATCCAGTCGTCACCGTCGCGCACCGCCGAGGTGCGGATGCCCGCCAGGTCGCTGCCCGCGCCGGGCTCGGTCATCGCGATCGCGATGATGAGCTCGCCGCTGGTGATGCCGGGCAGCCAGCGCCGCCGCTGCTCGTCGTTGGCCAGTTCCTTGAAGTACGGGCCCACGACGTCGTTGTGCAGGCTCAGCGCCGGACCGTGCACACCGGACTTGGCGATCTCCTCGTCGATGATCGCGTTGAACCGGAAGTCGTCGGACCCGCCGCCGCCGAACTCCTCGGGCATGTTGAACCCGATGAGGCCGTACTTACCGGCCGCCGTGTACGCGGACCGGTCGACGATGCGCTCGGCCTCCCACTTCTCGGAGTGCGGGACGAGCTCACGCTCGATGTACTCCTTGACGGTCTGGCGGAACGCCTCGTGCTCTTCGTTGTAGATGAGTCGCTTCACTTGCGTTACTTGGCCTTCCAAACGGGCTGGCGCTTCTGCGCGAAAGCCAGCGGACCTTCCATGGCATCTTCGGTTTTCAGCAGCGTGACGAACTCGCGGTTCGTGCGCTTCCACGACGGCTGCTCGGCGGGCACCGTGCCCTCCTCGGCGCCGTAGGCGACGCGCTTGCTGGCCTGCACGGCCAGCGGTGCGTTGCACGTGATGCGTTCCGCGAGAGCCAGAGCCGCGTCGACGACGGTGCCGTCGGGCACCACCTGGTTGATCAGGCCCCACTTCAGCGCGTCGGCGGCGCTGATCGGGTCACCGGTGTACACCAACTCCAGCGCCACCTTGCGCGGCAGCTGCTCGATGATGCGGAAAACGCCTCCGGCACCGGCGATCAGGCCACGCTTGACCTCGGGCAGACCGAACATCGCACGCTCCTCGGCGACCACCAGATCACTGGCCAGCGCCAGTTCGGTGCCGCCACCGAGAGCGGTGCCGTTGACCGCGGCGATGGTCGGCTTGTCGATGAAATGGCTGACGTAGCCTGCGAATCCGTACTCGGGATGCTCGGGGTGGAAGAGGTTCTCCCCACGCGAGATCGCCTTGAGGTCCGCACCGGCGCAGAACGACTTGTCACCCGCACCGGTGAGGACCACTGCGCGAACCTCGGGGTCGTTCTGCGCTTCGGCCAGCGCGTCGCCGACGGCCTGGCTCACCGACGAGTTGATGGCGTTGCGCGCCTCGGGCCGGTTGATGGTGATGAGCAGGACATTGCCTCTGCGCTCGGTGAGAGCGCCCGGCGCGGTTTCGGTCACAGAAGCTCCAGGATGGTCGCGTTGGCCTGGCCGCCACCCTCGCACATGGTCTGCAGGCCGTACTGAATGTTGTTGTCGCGCATGTGGTACAGCAGCGTCGTCAGGATGCGCGCACCCGAACCGCCGAGCGGGTGACCCAGGGCGATGGCGCCGCCGTTGGGGTTCAGCTTCTTCTCGTCGGCACCGATGTCCTTGAGCCAGGCCATCGGAACGGGCGCGAACGCCTCGTTGACCTCGAACGCACCGATCTGGTCGAGGCTCAGGCCCGACTTCTTCAGCGCCTTCTGCGTGGCGGGGATCGGCGCGGTCAGCATGATGACCGGATCGGCGCCCGCGAGAACCGCGGTGTGCACCTTGGCGATCGGCTTGAGACCGAGCTCCTTGGCCTTCTCGGCCGAGGTGATCAGCAGGGCGGCCGAACCGTCGGAGATCTGGCTGGAGTTACCGGCGTGGATCACGCCGTCCTCCTTGAAGGCGGGCTTGATGCCGGCCATCGCCTCGATGGTGCCGCCGCGGCGGATGCCGCCGTCCTCGAGCACGACGGTGTCGTTGCCGTCGGCGTCCTTGGTCTTGATGCCCACGATCTGGTCGGAGAACGCGCCCGAATCCTGGGCCGCGGCGGCCTTCTCGTGCGAGCGCAGCGAGAACTCGTCGAGCTGGGTGCGGCTGAAGCCCCACTGCTCGGCGATCATCTCGGCGCCGATGCCCTGGTTCGGGGTCTTGTCGTAGCGCGCCTTGAACGACTCGCCGTAGGGGTTGCCGCCGTTGGCCAGCGACGAGCCCATCGGGGTGCGCGACATCGACTCGACACCACCGGCGACGACGACGTCGTAGTGACCCGCGACGACACCGGCGACGGCGAAGTGCAGCGACTGCTGGCTGGAGCCGCACTGGCGGTCCACGGTGACACCCGGGACCGTCTCGGGCCAGCCGGCGCTCAGCACCGCGGTGCGCGCGATGTCGAGGGCCTGTTCACCGGCCTGCATGACGCAGCCCCAGATGACGTCGTCGACCAGTGCCGGATCGACCCCCGCGCGCTCCACCAGGCCGTTGAGGACCTGGGCGGACAGCTCGGCGGGGTGGATTCCCGACAACGCGCCGTTGCGCTTGCCGACAGGCGAGCGGACGGCCTCGACGATGACGGCTTCAGCCATGACTTCTCCTTCGAAGATGGGTAGCTGTAACCCGAATGGGCGCTGTGGTCGAAACTAGACGAGTAGGTTTACTAGGTCAACCTACTGGTTGGTCGAGTTCGCTGGGAACTCCGCCACGCCGATAGATGGTTTACTGAGTTGTATAGCTGGCCTGCCCGGCCACGTCGAGTATCACCTGCAGGGAGTTAGTTGTGGCCGGATCCACACCGCTGGCGCCGATGATCGGGCCTGATGCGATAACGCCTCGGGCCGCCGTCCGGTCACCCAAGACCGCTGAACTCGTCGCGGGCACTCTACGCCGCATGGTGGTGGAGGGTCAGCTCAAGGACGGCGACTTCCTCCCCAACGAGGCCGAGCTCATGAGCCATTTCGGCGTGAGCCGCCCGACGCTGCGCGAGGCCGTGCGCGTCCTGGAGTCGGAGCGCCTGGTCGAGGTGCGCCGCGGGTCGCGCACGGGAGCCCGCGTGCGGGTACCCGGCCCGGAGATCGTCGCGCGCCCCGCGGGTCTGCTGCTCGAACTGTCCGGGGCCGACATCGCCGACCTGCTCGTCGCCCGCTCGGCGATCGAACCGATGGCCGCGCGCCTGCTCGCCGAGAACGGCACCGAGGAGCAGTTCGCCGAACTCGACCGCATGCTCGAAGAGCACATTCCCAGCGACTGGCAGTCCGACCGGCTGGCCGAGACCACGGGCGACTTCCACCGCCGCGTCGTGGAACTGTCGGGCAACGCCACCCTCGGCATCATTGCCGGCATGCTGCACGAGATCACGGTGCGCCATCACCAGTTCCTGTTCCGCGAGCACCGGCCGGTCTCCAAGTCCGACTACGACAAGCTCATGCGGTCCTACCGCAAGCTCATGCAGATCATGCGCTCGGGTGACGGCGATGCCGCCGAGGCCCACTGGCGCACGCACCTCGACACCGCCCGGGCCCTGATGTTGCAGGGGTTGGAGTCGGTGAAGGTGCGGGATGTGATGGGCTAGTCGGGCCAGACCGCGAGGCGCGCGTCGGTGTCGCGCCACCCGTCGGAGGTCTTCCACCGCATGGGCAGCAGGCGGTAGCGCCAGCTGCCCGGCGGGCCGTCGGCGCCGACGTGGTCGACCGACAGCGAGATGAGGTCGGGGGCAAGGTGTTTGGCGTGGGTCTCCAGGTACACACCGGCCTCGTCGTCCAGGTCGGACATCAACTCGCCGTAGAGCAGTCGCGGGCCGGGCGCCCGGTACGCGAGCACGCATCTCTCCCGCTGCGGGCAGTGGTGGGCGCGCACGGCCACGTGACACCCCGTGTCCACGCTGCCCAGGTCGCTCATCAGCCGCCCGGAGCCGTCCAGCCACACCGCAACGGGCTCAGGCGTGTTCACGTCGTTCGCCGGAGAGACTGTGCACGCCGTGGACCGGCACGTCGTCGTCCCACGGTTGCCGTGTCACCATGTCGGCGACCTTGACGTAGCCGCGCTCGAACTCGCCCGTGGCCGCGTCGACCAGGCGGTAGTTCTGGGTCTGGCGCTGGATCGGCTGGGCATCGAGCATGACGATCCGCACCTCACCGGGTTCGAAGTGGCACCGTTTCTGCAGTGCGTCGACGAGTTGTTCGTTGCTCATGTGCCCGTCGCCGAAGTTCCAGCCGATCGCGGTCGAGACGATCCGCTCGCCGTCGGTCAGCACGTACTCGCCCTCGTCGTGGCCCGCCATCGCGCGGTGCGCGAGCGTGAACAGCGCGCGGCCGTGAGAGTTGAACCCGCGGAACGCATATCCCATGTACAGATACATCTGGGCAGTCTCGGGGCTGCCGTAGTACCGCTCCATCTGCGCCGCGGGCATGCTGGCGATCGCGACGATGTTCTTCTCGATCTTCTCCGCGGCCGACGGCTTGACGCACCACAGCGAGGTGTCCCAGTTGCCGGCGTAGTAGCGCATGCCGGGCAGGAACGAGATCTTGCGCGGGAAGAGGTTTCCCAGCGTCACCGTGGTGACCAGCACCGCCAACAGCAGCAGCGGCAGCGGCGTGCTCAGGTCGGTGATGCCGACGTCGGCGTGCCCGACGAACAACGTTGCCACGCAGAAGATCATGAACACGTTCCACTCCAGCGGCACGCCCATGGGGATGGCACTGAGGATGCCGAAGTGGAAGCAGATCATCACGGTCGCCGCGAGCGCGGTGGGCCATCCGCCGTGGGAGAAGAACAGCGCCAGCGGCACCAGCATCTCGATCGCGGTGCTGACGTGCGCGAGCCAGCGCGAGGGGCGGCCGGGCCGTAGATCATCCGGGAAGTGTTCGAAGAACTTGCGTTTGATGAACCGTGGCCGCAGCACCGGGTTGTTGCTCATCATCGTCGAGATGACGAACGGGAAGTGTTTGTTGAGCTTGGAGGTGGCCGCGCCCAGCCAGATCACCATGCACACCAGCTTGGCGGCCAGGATCGCGTCGACGCCGTGACCGGCGAACAGGAACGCGACCGTGAACGACGCGTACACCTCGCCGCGCGCGGCCAGGAAGATGACCTTGTCGCGCAGACCGAGCACCGCGAGAAGCACCAGCACCGCGGCGATCTGCCACATCGGCAGCACGCCGATCTCGGTGCCGAGTGCGGGCAGCGGCCCCGTACCGTCGGAGAAGATCGCGATCAGCAGCACCACGAGCAGCGCGCCGTACAGCACCGCGTCGAACACCGTGCGGGTGTCACCCTTGGTCAGCGGCACGCGGTCGGGCCACGGGGGCAGGCGAATGGTCTTCGGCCGCAACCAGTACAGGATCGACCCCATCGGCGGGAAAAACCGGTTGTTGAGCGGGCCGAAGCCGCAGCCTAGTCCCACGACCTCGTACAGCATGGTGTAGAGCACGACCTTCTCGAACACGATCGGTTCGGTCCACCAGTCGGCGACCGCGGTGAAACCGTCGATGCCGCGCGTGCTCAGCACCACGAGCCACGCGCCCAGGACGTACAGGCAGATCTTCACGACGTAGAACAGATGCAGCGCGACCGGGGTGCCGAACCCGACCTCGGCCCAGTGGCGGGCCATCGGCCGGATCTTCTCGGCGCGAGTGCCCTTGCTCCACTCCTCGAAGTCGACTTGCGGAGCGGTCTGCTTGAGAAAGCCCATGCGGGCCAGATTAGAACGTGTTCTAGTCGCCTGTCAGCCGGTCTCGGCCGGTGGGCGGTAGAAGATCGCCAACTGGCCGATTCCGCCGGCCAGACCGAGTACCACCGCGATCGCGAGCCCCCACCAGCCGTACAGGTAGTCGTAGAAACCGGTGCCGGAGAACAGCAGGTGATCCAGGCTGAAGCGGCCCGCCCCGGTCCCGGCGATCGCGATCGCGGCGACCGCGAGGATCAGGTTGTACTCCCAGCCCTCCTTGACGATGAAGAAGCCGTTGGCCCGGTGCACGGTCCACGCCGCGACGAGCATCAGCGCGACGAAACCCGCCGCGGGAATCGGCGTCAGCAGGCCCACCGCCAGACCGAGGCCTGCGGCGATCTCGGTGGTGGCCGCCACGCGGGCGTGGAACATACCGGGCTTCATGCCGATGCTGTCGAACCAGCCCGCGGTGCCGGGGATGCGGCCGCCGCCGAAGAACTTGTTGTAGCCGTGAGCTGCCATGGTGAGGCCGAGAACCACGCGCAGGATCAGGATCGCAGTGTCGAACGCACTTTCCGCCATGTGACGAAATCTAAGCCATCTGTCACGCGGCTGCCCACCCCCCGTCCACACTGAGGATGGCACCGTGGATGTTGGCGGCCTCGTCACCGGCCAGGAACACCACCGCGGCGGCAACTTCCTCGGGCGTGCTCATCCGCCGCGACGGTATGCGGGCGAGCACCCCGGACACATGGTCGGCAGCCTCCAGCACCCGCTCGGTGGCGATCGGTCCCGGCGCCACCGCGTTCACGCGCACGCCCTGCGGGCCGTATTCGACCGCCCACGATTTGGTCAGCGAGTGCACAGCGGCCTTCGTCGACGAATACAGCGCCGCCCTGTCGCCCCCGATGAAGCCCGTGATCGATCCGACGTTGACCACGGCACCATGGCCGCGTTCGGCCATCGCGGGCGCCAGCGCACCGGTGAGCAGGAACGGGGCGATGACGTTGGTGCGGAAGGACGCAAGCAGATCCGGCTCCGAGACCGCGGACGTGGCCTCGGGCATGCCCCACAACCCGGCGTTGTTCACCAGGATGTCGATGTGCCCACCGGCCACCTCGACGGCCCGCCGGGCAAGCCGGCGAACCTCGTCCTCGCCGGCCGCCAGGTCGGCGGCGACGAGATCGACCCGCCCGCCCGCGCTGCGGATGCCGGCGACGACGGCGTCGCCACGCGCGGCGTCGCGGCCGGTGATGACGACGTGCGCGCCGTTGGCTGCCAGCGACGATGCGATGGCGACCCCGAGGCCGCCGGTTGCCCCTGTGACCAGGGCGGTGCGGCCTTCCAGCCGCGTGCTGTGGTTGTTCATGCGTCCAGGTGTACTGTTCAAAAAATGGACCAGCAAGTCCAAAAACTCACCCCCAAGGGGGCAGCGACCCGGCGGCGCATCATCGAGGGCG
Source organism: Mycolicibacterium smegmatis (assembly GCF_001457595.1). GTDB lineage: Bacteria > Actinomycetota > Actinomycetes > Mycobacteriales > Mycobacteriaceae > Mycobacterium > Mycobacterium smegmatis. The sequence continues at coordinate 5,312,674 of NZ_LN831039.1, forward strand.
CCGCAGCCGAGATCCACAGCCGCGGCGTCGCCGACACCACGCTCGACGACATCCGTGCCCGCACGGGAACGTCCAAGAGCCAGCTCTTCCACTACTTTCCGGGCGGCAAGGATCAGCTGATGCTCGCCGTGGCCGAGCACGAGGCACAACAGGTCCTCGCTGACCAACAGCCCTACCTGGGCGATCTGACGTCATGGACGTCGTGGCGGCGCTGGCGCGACGCCGTCGTCGACCGTTACCGCCGCCAGGGACAGCACTGTCCGCTCAGCACGCTGATGTCAGAGCTGGGCCGCAGCACCCCCGGCGCGCAGGCCGTCTCGAGAGCCCTGCTGCGCCAATGGCACGACGAGATCACCACAGGCATCCGGCACATGCAGGGGCACGGCGAGATCACCGCGGACCTGGACGCCGAGCGTATGGCCGCCGCGCTGCTGGCCGGCATCCAGGGTGGCGTGAACGTCATGCTGGTGACGGGCGACCTGAGCTACCTGGAGGCCGCGCTGGACTCCGGTATCGCTGCGCTGCAACGGGGTTAACCGTCGAGCGCCTTGGCCAACCGCTCGACATACGCCGCCAGGGCGTCCTCGCCGCCGATCGCGGATGCGGCGGTGTGCACGCTCACCGCGACCGTGTCGCCGATGCCGTGCACGCCGTGTGTCAGGCCCATCATGGGCGACAACGCCGGGTAGCCTGCCGTCACCGCCACCCTGGCCGAACCGAAGCGCAAATCCGCCGCGCCACGGTTGACGCTGGACACCACGGTGTTGCCGGTCGCCACGGGCGAACGCAGCGTCGGGTCGAATTGTGCGACGCCCCAACGCAACAGCGGGGCCGGTGTCGCGGCGAACGCCCGACTGGCCGCGATCATCGCCGGATGCGCGGCACGGACGCGGCGCTGCGCGAAGTCCTCCACGATGTGTTCGATGCGCTCGACATGCCCCAGGTCGGGATACAGGCCGATACCGACGTTGCCGAAGTGGTTGCGGGCCCGTCGTGGACCGGCTTTCGCCATCGGGACCTCCGCGCCCAGGTAGGCCGGGTCGTCGCCCAGTTCGCGCAGGTGGGCACTGAGCGCGGTCGAGATCGCGCTCAGGACACCGACCGTGACGGTCGGGCCGGAGATCTGGTCCCGGGTTCGCACGATCGTGCGTATCCAACGGTGCCCGTCGGGTGCGGAGTTGCTGCGAAGTACGGGACGCGCGGGTGCCTGCGGCGGCACCTCGCCCCATGCCTCGTCGGCGACGAGTCTCCGGTGCGCACGCGCGGCCCGCACCGCACGCACCGGCAGCGCCGCCGTCGGGAACCTGCTGGCCGGGATCGGGTCCAGGATTGTCTCGCGTCCGAACAGCCTGGCGGCCAACGCCGACGAGCGGATCCCGTCGGCCAGGGCGTGCGCGATCTGCAGCACAACCACGACACCGGTGTTGTCGTTGCGCGGCATGTCGCGCACGTGCGGGTAGACATGCAGCCGCCACGTGGCGGTGGTCGCGTCGAGTTGATCGTCGGCCAGCGCGCTGATCGCGTCGAGACATTCGTTCCACGTCGGCGCACCGAGATCGTGGACGACGAACTGACCGTCGGTGACCGGGCCCGGCACCCACGCCGGATACACCAGCCTGACGCCGTCACTGATCCGCAACGCGAGATCGGGGCAGCGTCGCGCGCGGGCCCGTACCTCGTCGAGCGCCGCGTCCAGATCACCTGTGTCGCCGTCGAATCCGTACAGCAGGAACTGGTCGTTCGGAAGCTTCGCCGACATCCACCAGGTCTGCGCGTCCACGGCCGCCAAGCGGGCCACGCGTCACACTCCCCCGGCCGGGCCGGTCACGGTTTCACCGGTTCGAACTCCGACATCAACCACTGCCCGTCCTCGCGCACCATCGTCGCGCGAACGGTCGACGTGGTCTTCTGCGGCGCCTGATCTCCCACGGCCACCAGTTGATTGACGAACAGCACCAGTTCGACGCGGTCCGGCGACGCCGATGCGACGCCGATCGCGGGCACGTCGGCGTTCGCGGTGACGCGCTGCGTGGTCGCGACCGGGATGACCCGGGTGTTGACCAGCGTGGTGTAACTGTCGCGGAAGTTGCCGGTGAGCCGGTTCAGCGCCTCGTTGAGATGCGCTTCGACGGTGTCCGGCTCGTACGACAGCATCTCGACGGTGATGTCCTTGGCGGCCTGCACCGATTCGGTTCTTGCCGTGTCACTTTCGGCGTTCCAGGCGATCTGCCACTTCAGGAACGCCGACCCCGCGGCCAAGAGCAGCGCGACGGCCGGGATCACGGCGAACACCAGCACGCGCGACCACGCGATGGTGCGCGCGGGTTCGGGGTCCGGCTCGGGTGACTCTTCGGTGGTCTCTTCGGCCTCCGGCGTCACGTCATCGCTCGAGGTGGCATCCTCGGCGGGCTCGGTGAGCCCAGCCTCTTCGGTGGCCTCGACGGTCTGCTCGGCGGTCTCTTCTTCGGGGCGCTCCTTCTCGGCCTGCGTGAACGCCCGGAAACTGTGCCTACCGCTCATTCGATGAACTCCACATCGGAAACCTTTGCCTGCCCGGCGTTCTCCTCGACGGTCAGCCGCATGCGCCAGAACTGGGGCGCCTGCTCCGGCACACCCGCGTTGGTCGACTTCACCGTCACCGAGACCAGCACCTTGGCCGTGTTGTCGTCGACGGACTCCAGCGCCGAACTGGTGATGGTGCCCTCGGATTTCGACTGCACCTGCTTGACGACCTCGAGATAGGACTCGGCGCGCTTCTGGAAGTCGTCGAAGAACGTCCCGCTCGCGGAGTCCAGCACGCGTTGCACATCGGCGTCGGCGGTCTCCCAGCCCACGTTGGTCAGTGCCGTCGCGGCCTGGCGACCGGCCTGCAGGAACGCCTCGCGCTGCTGCTCGACGCCGTAGGACTGATAGGCACGGTAGCCGAGCCACCCGGTCAGCACCGCGAGCACCACGACCACCGCGATCCCCACCCGCGCACCCAGCGCGACCCGCGACAGCGGCTCTTTGACCTCCGGGGTCCCGTCCTCGGGGGCCTCCTCGGCCTCTTCGGCGTCAGTCGACTCGACGGCGTCAGGGCTGTCGTCGTCTGCCATACCTCTGCTCCTCGGCTGCTGCACCTGCACTACATGTCGCACGCCTGGTGTAAACGAGCGCGCGGTCCAACGTACGTGGCGTCGGTCACACCGTCATCGGCGGTACCGGGTGCGCAGCTTATTCGCTGCGAGGCTGTGCCTCCAGAAGCATCGGGTTCGCGTCCGAGGCGGTGACCCGCCTCGGTAACGTGACGCCGGGGGGCCGCCGAGAGGAAGTCCGTGAGCACTGCACAAACCGAATCGCAGACCGTTGCGTTCCGTGGTGTCGACGATCTGACCCTCGTCGGCGACGAGTGGAACAAGGGCGCCGAGCGGGCCGCGGACCGGCCCACGGTCCTGTTGCTGCACGGCGGCGGCCAGAACCGGTACTCGTGGAAGAACACCGGCCAGATCCTGGCCGATCAGGGATTTCACGTCATCGCGCTGGACGCCCGCGGGCACGGCGACAGTGACCGCTCCCCCAGCGCGAACTACTCGGTCGACGCGATGTGCGGCGACGTGCTGGCGGTGCTGTACCAGATCAGCCGTCCGGTGGCGCTGATCGGCGCCAGCATGGGCGGACTGACGGGACTCCTCGCGGCGCACGAGGCCGGCCCGGAGCGCGTGACACAACTCGTGCTCGTCGACGTCGTGCCCAACTTCGAGAAGTCCGGCAGCGCACGCATCCGCGACTTCATGGCGAGCAACGTCGACGGCTTCGACACGCTGGAGGAGGCCGCCGACGCCGTCGCGGCGTACCTGCCGCATCGCAGGAGACCGCGCAACCCCGAAGGGCTCAAGAAGAACCTGCGCCTACGCGACGGCCGTTGGTACTGGCACTGGGATCCGGCGTTCCTCGGCAAGCCGCACGACGACCCGTTCGTGCGGGTCGAACGGCTGGAACAAGCCGCGGTGAACCTGACTGTTCCGATCCTGTTGATCCGTGGGAAGCTCTCCGACGTGGTCAGCCCAGAAGGTGTCGCAGAGTTCCTGGAGAAGGTCCCCGCCGCGGAGTTCGTCGAACTCTCCGATGCCGGGCACACCGCAGCAGGCGACGACAACGACGCATTCACCCAGGTCGTCGTGGAGTTCGTGAACCGGTGAGCGCCGAACGCAGCACGGTCGGATTCAACTTCCTGGCCGAACCCGAATTGCCCGCACCCCAGGTCAGCGAGGCGCAGGCCGAGCAGATCCTGGCGACGCACTACGGCCTGCAGGCCAAGGCCGCATCGCTGGGAAGCCAGCAGGACAAGAACTTCCTGGTCACGCAGGGCGACGAGACCGTCGGCGTGCTCAAGATCGCCAACCCGGCGTTCAACGAGACCGAGTTGGAGGCCCAGGACCTGGCCGCCGAGCTCATCGCCGCGGCCGAGCCGACGCTGCGCATCGCCGTGCCGATCCCCAACGTCCGTGGCGAGAAACGCACGGCCGTAACCGGATTGCTCGAGTCCCGGCAGGCCACCGCCTACGTGCGCCTGCTGCGGTTTTTGCCCGGGGACGCGCTGATGCAGCGGGGGTACCTGCGCCCTTCGACGGTCGCCGAACTGGGCGCACTGGCGGGACGCGTGACCAGGGCATTGGCCGAGTTCAGCCATCCGGGGCTGGACCGGATCCTGCAGTGGGATCTGCGCTACGGCGCCGAGGTGGTGGCGACGCTGGCGTCCCACGTCGACGATCCGGCGCGCCGGGACCGTCTCGAAGCCACCACGCGCGACGCCTGGGCGCGAATCGAACCGTTCGCAGACAGCCTGCCGCACCAGGCCATTCACATGGACCTCACCGACGCCAACGTGGTGGTGTCCCACGAACCCGGTGGCGTCGTCCGCCCCGACGGCATCATCGACTTCGGCGACCTCACCGACAGTTGGACCGTCGGTGAACTGGCCATCACGCTGTCGTCGGTCCTGCAGCATCCCGGCGCCACGCCCACCTCGGTGCTGCCGGGCATCCGCGCGTTCCATGCCGTTCGCCCGCTGTCGGTCGACGAGGCAATGGTGTTGTGGCCCTTGCTGGTTCTACGGACCGCGGTGCTCAACGTCAGCGGTGCGCAACAGGCCGCGATCGATCCCGACAACGCGTACGTCACCGAGAACGCCGACGGCGAGTGGCAGATGTTCGAGGCTGCCACCTCGGTACCGCTGGACGTGATGACGGCGCTGATCACCGCGGATCTCGGGTTCGACTGTGCTGCACCTGAACTGGGCGCACTGACACCCATGATCACCGGACTGGAAGCCGATGCGGTCACCACCCTGGATCTGGGCACGGTGTCCGACACGCTGGATTCGGCCTTCACGCGCGGCGGTTGGGTGCGTTCCGACATCGAGAACGAACTGGCACGTGCCGCGCTGGCCGACGGTGCACGTGTGGTGCTGACGCAGTTCGGTCAGCCTCGCCCCACCCGCGCGCCGGCGCTGAGCCACGACGAACCCGCCGTCGTGCCGACCGGTATCACGATGTGGTGCGCCGAGGACGTCGCGTTGACCGCGCCGTTCGAGGGCGAGATCAGCCGCGACGGTGACTCGGTGACATTGCGCGGCAACACCTGTGAGCTGACGTTGACCGGCGTTTCGGGTGATGCCGATACGTTCGGCGTCGCCAGGGCCGGCCGGCCCGTCGAGGTGGCGTTGCGCCCCGTCGGCGCGCCCGTGGCGCCGGCGTTGGTGACCCCGAGCCTGGCGCCCGGCTGGCTCGCGTGGAGCGTCGACCCGCGTCCCCTTTTCGGATTGCCCGCTCTGGCAACCGATTCCACCGATGCCGATCTGGTGGCGCGTCGCGACCGTGCGTTCGCACCTGTTCAGGAGCACTACTACGACGAGCCGCCGCGCATCGAACGCGGGTGGCGGCACTTCCTGATGTCGACCAGTGGGCGCTGCTACCTCGACATGGTCAACAACGTGACCGTACTGGGGCATGCGCATCCGCGTATCGCCGAGGCCGCGGCACGACAACTGCGCAAACTCAACACGAACTCACGGTTCAACTATGCGTCGGTCGTCGAGTTCAGCGAGCGACTCGCATCGCTGCTGCCCGATCCGCTGGACACCGTGTTCCTGGTGAACTCCGGTTCGGAGGCAAGCGATCTGGCGCTGCGCCTGGCGATCGCGGCGGCAGGCCGACCCGACGTGGTGGCCATGCGCGAGGCCTACCACGGGTGGACCTATGGCACCGACGCGGTGTCCACGTCGACCGCCGACAATCCCAACGCGCTTGAGACGCGCCCGGACTGGGTGCACACCGTCGAGTCCCCGAACAGCTTCCGCGGCAAGTACCGCGGCTCCGACGTCGGACGGTACGCCGACGAGGCCGTCGCGCAGATTCAGGAACTGGCGGCGGCCGGACGAGCCCCGGCGGCGTTCATCTGCGAGACCGTCTACGGCAACGCCGGCGGCATGGCCCTGCCCGACGGGTATCTCGAGAAGGTGTACGCGGCCATCCGCGCCAACGGCGGCTACGCCGTCGCCGACGAGGTCCAGGTGGGTTACGGCCGTCTGGGCGAATGGTTCTGGGGGTTCCAGCAGCAGGGCGTGGTGCCCGACATCGTGTCGATGGCGAAGTCGACCGGCAACGGCTACCCGCTCGGCGCGGTGGTCACCAGCCGGGCGGTCGCCGAGGCGTTCCGCAGCCAGGGGTACTTCTTCTCGTCGACCGGCGGCAGCCCGTTGTCGTGTGCGCTCGGCATGACCGTGCTGGATGTCCTCGGCGAGGAACGCCTGCAGGAGAACGCGTCTCGCGTCGGCGCGCATCTGAAGTCACGGCTGCTGGCGCTTTCCGACAAGCACCCGATCATCGGCACCGTGCACGGCGTGGGGCTGTACCTCGGCGTCGAGATGATCCGCGATCCCGCGACATTGGAGCCCGCGACCGAGGAGACGGCGCTGATCTGCGATCGCATGCTGGAACTCGGCGTCATCATCCAGCCCACCGGCGATCACCAGAACATCCTCAAGACCAAACCGCCGCTGTGCATCGACACCGAGTCGGCCGATTTCTACGTCGACACCCTCGATCGCGTGCTCACCGAGGGCTGGTAGCCCAGAACCGGGTCAGCATCGCCGCGGCGCGAGCCGGGTCCTGCACCATCCACCAGTGGTGCAGCCCGTCGAGCACCTCCGTGCGGGCGCCGGCGCGCTCGGCGGCGCGGCGCCGGATCTCCTCGGAACCGACGTAGGTGTCCTCGGTCGCCAACACCGACAGGCCCGGTTTCGCGCGGGCCTTCTCCAGTCCGCCCCCGGCCTCGGCCACGGCTGCGGTGTCCGCCGCGGAGCGGTACAGCGCCAGGATCGCCCGCCCCATCTCGGGCCCCTGCGCCGCGGCCAGCGCTCCGGCGATGTCGGCGGGCAGAAACGCGGCCCACTGGGCGGTGCGGTCCTCGACGGTGCCGCCCATCATGGCGTCGACGAGTTCCTCGCCCGCCCCCGGGGTCTGCCACACCTGGGCCAGGTCGTGCCAGACGTATTCGGGGTCGAAGATCCCGACGACGTCGCTCACCCAGGTCCGTACCAGTTCGGGGCGGTGCATCACCACATTGAGCACATGGCCTCCGCCCCAGTCGTGCCCGACCAGATCGACCGGGCCGTCGAATTTCTCCAGCTCGCCTTCGAGCCAGTCGCGGTATTCGAGGTACGTCGCCGAGAAGCCGTCCGGCAGCGGCGCGCCGAAACCGGGTGGGGACAGCCGCACGATGTCGTCACGGCCCTCCCGGCCAAGTGCCTCGACCAGCGGGCCCCAGATCGCGTCGGTCTCCGGATTCCCGTGCACCAAAACCACAGTCATGATCCACATCCTTCTCTACGACGCGACCTCGCATGGCGATTTGATATGGCAGGCCGGCACTGGGCGCGCGCTCGTCGCCGGTGAGCGTGCGCCGGGTGCTGCAGAAACGCGGCGCGTCGACCAGCAGCCACGCACGCTCGCGGTGCAAGCTCGCGGCGCAAGGGTCAGGCCGAGTCGGCGCCGTTCGCCTCCGCGAGCCGCTCATGCAGCCGCGCGCGGATGTCCTCAGGTGTGTAGGCCTTGCGGCGGCGCTGATCGCGCGCGACCAACACACCACCGGCGACGACACCGGCGACACCGGCCAACCCGACCCACTTCCAGATGCTGCGCATGCACAGAGTGTGCCTAAGCTGCGGTCGTGAATGCGAACACCGTGTCGTTGACCAAGGCGCTGGACGAGACCCGCACCGGGGACATCTGGCTGTTCCGCGGCGCGTCGGGCCCGGACCGCGCGATCCGGACGTTGACCAACGCCCCGGTCAACCACGTGGGCATGACAGTCGCGATCGACGATCTGCCGCCGCTCATCTGGCATGCCGAACTCGGCGACAAGCTGCTCGACATGTGGACCGGCACGCACCACCGCGGCGTCCAGCTCAACGACGCCCGGCAGGCCGTCGAACGCTGGCAGCAGGTGTACGGCCAGCGCTGCTGGATCCGTCAGCTCACCCCGTACGCCAGCCGCGACCAGGAGAACGCGCTGCTGAAGGTGATCGCGCGGATGGACGGCACGCCGTTCCCCACCACCGCGCGGCTCACGGGGCGATGGCTGCGCGGCAGGCTGCCGGTTGCCAGCGACTTCACACGCGGCATCCCGTTGGTTCACAGCAAGATCAGCGAATCCGTCAAGCGCAAGAAGGCAAGCAAACGGCAGGTCGGTCTGCAGACCGCGTACTGCGCCGAGACGGTGGCCATCACCTACGAGGAAATGGGCTTGCTGACAACGGAAAAACACTACAACTGGTTCGATCCCGGCTCCTTCTGGAGCGGCGATCAGCTACCGCTGACAGCCGGTTACCAGCTCGGCGACGAAATCGCCGTCGTCGCAGATTAAACGCCGCTTATACCTGCTAACAGGTATATCGGATTGGGGCCAGCAGTGAGGAATTCGGAGCCCCGACAGACCAGGCTTGGTTAGCGAGTCCAACGGTCTTCGGAGGTGCCGGATGTTAGCGGTCGAACAGCCCACCGAGCGCATGCTCGAGCTCTACGCCAACCACGTCGACCCCCTGCGCCGATATGCCTTCCGGCTCACCAGCAACCAGACGCGCTCTGAGGACATCGTGCAGGAGACCTTCCTGCGGGCCTGGCGTCACCTCCAGAACAACGATGGAGACCTGCCGCTGAGGTCATGGCTGTTCACTGTCGCCCGGAACATCGTGATCGACGGCAGTCGTTCAGCGCGGGTTCGGTACGAAGTTTCATCCCCTGACACTCCGGAGGTGCCGGACCGTATGGGCGCCGATGAAGTCAACGCCGCGTTGGACCGGATCCTGGTGGCCGAAGCCATGGCGCAACTGCCCGAATCGCACCGTGCCGTACTCAGCCGCTCGTTCTACCTCGGTTGGACCACCGGACGTATCGCCGAAGACCTGGGCATCGCGGAGGGCACCGTGAAATCGAGGCTGCACTACTCCCTCAAACGCCTGCGGCTCATCCTCGCCGAGATGGGCTGTCACGCTCGGTCCTGATCCCCATGTGCGCTACGGTCGGGTGGTGCCGCTGCCCTACGTGGATCCCCACAAGAAGCGAGGCCTGGGCTACGAGATCGCGTCGGCCTTCGGTCGTTCACCGGTCGGCCAGTTCTTCGCTCGCCACGTGGCGCGTCACACCGATCCCCTGCTGTTCCGGCTGACCCGCGGCCGAATCAACGTGAGCCCGATCATCAATGCTCCGCTGGTGACGACCGGCGCGAAATCCGGTGAGCGACGCGAGGTGCAGCTGACCTATTTCCACGACCACGACGACGTGATCCTGGTGGCGTCGAACTTCGGCGGCACCAAGAATCCGCAGTGGTACCACAACCTCAAGGCACACCCCGACTGCGAGTTCGGCGGCGAACCGTTCACCGCGGCGGAGGTCACCGACCCCGACGAGCACGCACGCCTGTACGCGCTCGCCGAGCGCGTCTACCCCGGATACCGCGACTACCGCGAGGCAACGGCCGATACCGGCCGGCACATCCCGGTCTTCCGCCTCACGCCGCGCTGAGTTTCGTGGCCGACGGCGGACATGACCGAATCCCCTCCTGTGCAACGGATCTGCGGTTGACCTGCGTCGAACGGCCGCGGCGCGCCGCTACGCCGACGCGACGCCGAACTTGGCGCGCGCGTCCTCGGTGACCGGCGTGAAAAGGTTGACCAGATTCCCATCCGGATCACGGAAGACCAGTGCGCGGTTGCCCCACGGCATCGTCGTCGGTTCGATGACGACGTCGACCAGATGCTTGCGCAGCCGCTCGTACTCCGCGTCGACGTCGTCGACGATGAATTCGATGATCGCGCTGTGGTTTGCCGCGGGCTGGGCACTGCCGGGCCCGAACAGCGGCACGGTCTTCTCACTGCCGATCGCCAGTGTTCCTGCGGGTGTGGGAATTTCGGCGAACAACTCGTTGGCCCACACGGCCGACAGCCCGGTGACGGTCTCGTAGAAGTCGACGAGCCGCTTGACGTCGGCGGTGATGATGCGTGTCGAAACGAATTTCATGGGCCCCCAATCGCAGTGGCCGCCGCGTGGATGCGGCGCCGGGATCGCGACGATACTCAAGCCCCCTGACAAGCCGGCGTTTCCGCCGGTCTAGTCGAGGTTCATGCGTTCGGTCTTGTCCATCTCACGCTGGATGGTGGCTTCCTGACGCCGCTCGCCGGCACGGCGTCGTTGCGCGCTCTCCGAAAGTCGCCGCAGGCGTTCCTGTTCACGCGCGGCAGCTGTGCCCTCGCGCTCGTCGGCGAGCCGCTCACGTTCGTCGGCGTCGGATTCGCGCTCGTCGGCAAGACGCTCGCGCTCGTCGGCGACCTGATCACGCTCGTCGGCGAAATACTCGCGCCGCTTCAGTTCGGCGTCGCGCCGCTGGTCGGCTCCGGTGGCTTGATCGTCGCGCTCGTCGGGCGTGTGTGTACTGCCCTCGCTGTCCACACCTTCGACAGTAGGCCTTCGGGCGGCCTGCGTCAGCTTCCTTGTTCTTGGAATTGCGCGCGGATGGCCTCCTTGTCGATCACCGACCAGACCTCGGCGATTCGCCGGTTCTCGAAGCGGTAGAAGACGTGTTCGGCGAAGGTGATCCGTTCGCCGCTGGGTTCCAGGCCCAGGAACGTGTGCTGCGGCGTGCAGGTGAACATGAGCCGGCAGCCGACGGTCTGCCCGTCGGCGATCACGATGTCGGCGTCGAAGTGCAGATCCGGCGTGGCGTGCGTGTCGGCCTCCAGCATGGCGCGGTAGCCGCTCAGGCCCAGCCGTTCGCCGTTGCGCACGACGTCGTCGGACACGTACTTGCCGAGGTCGTCCCACCGGCGGTCGTTGAGGCATGCCAGGTAGGCGCGATAAATGGCCGTCAGGTCGTTGTCAGTCATAGGGCTCTCCGCCGAACGTTGGCTTGTGTGCGCAAAGTACCCCAGTTTTGAGCAACATCCCCACGCTCGGCGCTCAGCCCGGCGCGTATCGCAGGTACACCACGCCGTCGTCGAAGATCGTGTGTTCGGCGAGCCCCAGGTCGAGGCGCACGTCGTCAGGCAGCGCGCGCAGGCCGCCACCGACCACCTTCGGCACGACGAAGAAGTTGAACTCGTCGACCATGCCCGCACGGATCGCGGGGGCGGCCGTGGTCGGGCCGAAGATCTCGACCGTGCCCGTCGCGTCGGCGACGATCTTCCGCAACTCGTCGAGATCCAGCCGTGGCACCAGGCGATCGCGTCCCGCAGCGACGTGATCGGGTGTGAGTGTCGACGCGACGACCACCTTCTGGATCTTGCGCCAGCGCCGGGCGAATTCCTCCTCGGCCGGCGAGAAGTCGTGATGGTCGGTCTCCCAGTACCGCATCAGCTCGTAGGTCTTGCGGCCGAGCACCTCGGTCGACACCGCGGCCATCCGCTCGACATGGGTGTCGAAGACCGGGTCGTTGGGCGCCGACCACTGGAAGTCCCCGTCGGCGTCGTTGACATAGCCGTCGATCGAGATGGTCGTGCTGTAGCTCAACGTCCCCACGGGGCCTCCTCAGGTCGAAGTTGTCGTAGAGACCTGCGGCGGGTGCTGAACTCATCGCCGAGTGTTGGCTTGATGCACAGAAATCGCCCGAACTACGACCATATGCCGACGCTCGGCGCGGTTAACGGCTCGGCACTCAGTCGCTCGCGGATCCACGAGTCGATGGCTTCGAGAGCAGCCCGCGCCATCGAGGTCGGGTGTCCGGTGAATGCGTGCGGCGAAGCGGGATAGACCCGCAGATCGACCTCGACGCCGGCCGCGACAAGCCTTGCCGCCATGGCCAAGTTGTCCTCGAGCAGGATGTCTTCCGCGCCGACCACCATAAGGATCGGTGGAAGCTTCTCCAGCGACGCAAAAATCGGTGAGATGTCCGGCGCCGTGCGATCCGGGGCGTGGCCCGCATACGCGCGCAGGAAATACTCGTCTGCGATGAGGCGGCCCGCCGGAGTTCGGGTGGACAGATCGTAGGTCCCGCACTCGGCAACGGCACCGCTGAAGGCGAAGATCCCGCGATCACGTAGTCGCACCAAAGTTGTTGTCACCAGGGTGGAGCCGGCGGACAAGCCGGTCATGACCAGGCGCGTGGTGCCGAATCGTTGTTCGGCATTCTCCACGAGCCACAACGCCGCGGTCTCGCAATCGTCTGGTGCTGCAGGCCATGGATGCTCCGGGGCGAGTCGATAATCCACACTCACCACGGCAACGCCCAAAGCGTTCACGAGTCGCCGATTCCGGACGTCGCTGTCGGCGGCCGACCCCAGATAGAACCCACCGGAGTGGATCTCCAAGAGCACGCCCGCGGCGGGCCGCGAGATCGGGGCGTGGATCCGCACCGGCACGCTTCGCCCACCCGCACTCACCGTCTCCACCGACGGTGGTGGCCAACACTCGGCAGGTTCGGGCATCGTCTCACGGAGCGCGAGGAGCTCGCTGACGCCGGCCGGACCGCGACCGGGCGGTCGGTCCGCGTAGAACTCACGGGATTCCTCGACGAGTGAAAGAAGCTGCGGATCAATCAATGCCGACAGCTCAAATCTCATACAAGGACCCTACCGAGCGTGGTGCCAGTGCCACGGGCTGCGATGGCCTACACGTTGAAGCGGAACTCCACGACAGGCCGTTCGAACGTCAGCACCGGAACCCTCACGCCTGACGGTGTCTGTTGCTCCGTGGGCATGCCCTTCTGCTGAAATCCAGCGCGCTCGAGTACTCGCTGCGATGCCAGATTCTGCGGGGAGGTCCGCGCGGTCAGTAGCTCAAGGCCCATCGTTGCAACGATCTGGCTGCTTGCCGCCAAGGCCTTCACCGCCGCCCCACGCCCGCGGGATTGTGCAGTCAACCAGAAGCCGACCTCGGCGCGATCGCTTCTGAAATCGAACAGGACCAGGCTACCGAGAAACGCGTCCGAGTCAGCGTCAGCAATCGCCAGAACCGCCAGCGATCCATCCGCCAACCCCTGAGCGATGATCCCGTCGATCTGATCGCGCACGATTTCCGGCGTGTAATGAGTCAGTGGTAGATGACCATATTCCTGTACCGCTGGATCGGTCGTGCCCAGCGCGAACGCCTCGGCATCACGATAGTCGAGCTCTCGCAGAAGGATGTCGTCGATTCGGCAGGGAAGGAGTCGGGTAAAGGTCATTTCTTTCCGCTCCCAGACGTTCCACCGTGGCGGAACTCCACCACATCGCCGTCGGCCATGACGTAGTCCTTGCCTTCCATGCGGACCTTGCCCGCGGCCTTCGCGGCGGCCATCGAGCCGGCCTCGACCAGATCGTCGAACGACACGACCTCGGCCTTGATGAAGCCCTTCTCGAAGTCGGAGTGGATCACGCCGGCGGCCTTGGGTGCGGTGTCGCCCTGGTGGATGGTCCAGGCGCGCGCCTCCTTGGGCCCCGCGGTGAGGTAGGTCTGGAGTTTGAGGGTGTGAAAGCCCGCGCGTGCGAGCGCGTCGAGTCCGCGCTCGGTCTGACCGATGGACTCCAGCAGCTCGGCCGCGGACTCGTCGTCGAGCTCGAGCAGTTCTGCCTCGATCTTGGCGTCGAGGAACACCGCGTCGGCGGGCGCCACCATCTCACGGAGTTCGGCCTGGCGGGCCTCGTCGGTGAGCACCGACTCGTCGGCGTTGAACACATACAGGAACGGTTTGGTGGTCATCAGGTTGAGCTCGCGCAGCAGCGTCACGTCGATGCCTGCCGCGGCGGCGCCCGCGAAGAGCGTCTTGCCGCTGTCCAACACGGCCTGCGCGGCGACGGCGGCCTCAAGGACGGGTTTGCGCTCCTTGTTGTTGCGCGCTTCCTTCTCCAGGCGCGGCACGGCCTTCTCGAGGGTCTGCATGTCGGCGAGGATCAGCTCGGTCTCGATGACCTCGATGTCGGACCTGGGGTCGACGCGCCCGTCGACGTGAACCACGTCGTCGTCGTTGAAGACCCGGACCACCTGACAGATGGCGTCACATTCGCGGATGTTGGCGAGGAACTTGTTGCCAAGGCCCGCACCCTCGGACGCGCCCTTCACGATGCCCGCGATGTCGACGAACGTCACAGGCGCGGGCACGGTCTTCTCCGAGCCGAACAGTTCGGCGAGCTTGTCCAGGCGCGGGTCCGGCAGCGGCACCACACCCTCGTTCGGCTCGATGGTCGCGAAGGGATAGTTGGCCGCCAGCACGTCATTCCGCGTCAAGGCGTTGAACAAGGTCGATTTTCCGACGTTCGGCAAACCGACGATTCCGAGGTTCAGGCTCACAGGGAACACAGTCTAGGCCCGAGTGACAGGCACGCCAGCGTCCACCGGCGGCGCACCACCGCCAAGAGCCGGTACGGTCTACCTGTGTTCGGACAGCGCGCAGAGTCGGCAGTGCCGGCTGACCTTCGCTCTGTACACCCCAGATACGCCGGTGTGCCGTGGTGGGGTGCCGTGTTGGCGGCTGTCACGGCTACCGCGATCGGGTTTGCCTTCGACGCGGGTGCGGGCAGCCGTGAGCTCAGTGGGGTCTTCGGCTTCTGCTACGTCGTCGGCTGCCTCGCAGCGGTGCTCGCGGTGCGGCAGAGCGGGGTGTTCACGGCGGTCATCCAGCCGCCGCTGATCCTGTTCTTCGCGGTCCCCGGGTCGTACTTCCTGTTCCGCGGCGGCGAGATCAACGGCCTGAAGGATCTCGCGATCAACTGCGGATACCCGCTGATCGAGCGCTTCCCGCTGATGTTGTTCACCTCGGCGGCGGTTTTGCTGATCGGGCTGGGCCGCTGGTATGTCGGGCTGACGTCCCGCGACACCGGGGACACCGAGTCGGCGACACCGTCGACCCGGAAACGGGCTTCCGACGAGGCGCCGAATGCCGTTGTGGCATCGATCACATCGAAACTCTCTTCCCTGCTGTTCCGCAAACCCGCGACGGATCGATCGGCGTCGCGGCAGAGGGCGAGGCAAAGCACCCGCAGGGACCGTGCAGAGCGCGCCGGGACCGGCGCCGCGCCGCGCAAGCGCACCGGTGAACGTCCGCCGCGACGCCGCCCGGCGGCGGCTGCTGCCGCGGACGCCAAAGAGCCGACACGCAACGGGCGCCCGACCAAACGGACGGCGCCGCCGCGGGCGCGTCGTCCGCGCGACCCCGAACTGGACCCCACGCTCGACGCACCGGAACGGCCGCGTCGTCCGCGCTCTGCGCGTACGGAACCGCCCGTGGTGCCGCCGGCCGAACCGCGCCGCCGTGTCCGCACGCAGCCGCGTGAACCCCGCGAACCGCGCAAGCAGCCTCCGGGCGACCGGCTGGGTCCTTATGAGCGCCCGCAGCGCAGGCGCCGTTTCGATGACTACAGGCCTTTCGAGGATCCGTTCGACGCGCCGATGGAGCCGCCGTTCGAGCCGCGGACCAACGGTCACCCGGGCCGCTCGACGCATCACCCCGTCTCACGCGTGCGCTATCGCGGCGGCGAGGACGAGGATCATCGTTCGGAGTACCGCACGCGTCCGCGCCCGCCGGCGCGGGGCCGTCACTCGCGGGACTGATTCCAGGCCGAGGTTCTAACCGCGCGGCGGGCGGATCTCGCGCGGCAGGGCGAACACCAGCGTCTCGTTGGCGGTCGTGACGGGCTGCACGGTGTCGTAGCCGTGTTCGGCCAACCGCTCCAGCACACCGCGCACCAGGATCTCGGGCACCGAAGCACCGGAGGTGACGCCGATGGTGGTCACACCGTCGAGCCAGGCCGGGTCGATGTCGTCGGCGTAGTCGACGAGGTACGCGGCGTCCGAGCCGGCGCCCAGGGCGACCTCGACCAGCCGCACCGAGTTCGACGAGTTGCGCGAACCCACCACGATCACGAGCTCACATTCGGGCGCCATCGCCTTGACCGCGACCTGGCGGTTCTGGGTGGCGTAGCAGATGTCGTCGCTGGGCGGATCCTGCAGCGTGGGGAACTTCTCCCGCAGCCTGCGGACGGTCTCCATGGTCTCGTCGACGCTCAGCGTGGTCTGCGAGAGCCAGATGACCTTGCTCTCGTCGCGTACGGTCACGGCGTCCACCGACTCGGGGCCGTCCACCAGCTGCACGTGGTCGGGCGCCTCACCGGCGGTGCCGACGACCTCCTCGTGGCCTTCGTGGCCGATCAGCAGGATGTCGTAGTCGTCGCGGGCGAAGCGTTTGGCCTCGTTGTGCACCTTGGTGACCAGTGGACACGTCGCGTCGATGACCTTGAGATTGCGCTCTGCGGCGGACTGGTGCACCGTCGGTGCGACGCCGTGCGCGGAGAACACCACGATGGCGCCCTCGGGCACCTCGTCGGTCTCGTCGACAAAGATCGCGCCTGCCTTGGCCAGGGTCTCCACGACGTGCCGGTTGTGCACGATCTCGTGGCGGACGTACACCGGGGCGCCGTGCTTCTCCAGCGCGCGCTCCACGGTCTCGACGGCACGGTCCACACCTGCGCAGTAACCGCGGGGTTCAGCCAGCAGCACGCGTTTGCCGGACACCTGCGACCGTCCACCGCCACTCACCGAGCTCGAGGCACCGGGAATACCCATGTTGATAGTTGGCGGCATGTCTCCAGGGTACGGGGCCACAGCAGGCGACAGCCAGCCGTACTCTGTTGCCCATGGGAACTGCACCGTATGGGGTCCGGCTGCTGGTGGGAGCAGCGGTGACCACCCTGGAGGAAGCTCGCAAGTTGCCTCAGACCATCCTGACGTACCCCATGACCGTGGCCAGCCAGGCGGCCAACCTGGTCATGCACGTCCAGCAGAACCTCGCTGAGCTGGTCATCAAGGGCGACGAGGCGCTGGAACAGCTGTTCCCGCCCAAGGATGAGCAGCCTGAGTGGGCCACGTTCGACGAAGACCTCGAAGACAGCGGAGACGACGACACCGCCGGCGACAGCGCTTCGACGTCGTCGGCCAACGGTCAGCGCCGCACCGAGGGCCGGTTCGCGCTCTACAGCACCGGCACCCCGGATTCCGCGGAGAGCGAACCCGCCGCCAGGTCCTCGAAGTCCTCGGAGCCCTCGAAGCCCTCGGAGCCAGAGGCCGGCGAGGCGCCGGCCGTCGTCGCCGAGATGGACTACGACTCGCTGACGCTGGCCCAGCTGCGCGCCCGGTTGACGTCGCTGAGCATCGGCGATCTTGAGGCACTGCTGGCGTATGAGGAGGCCGGCCGGGCCCGCGCCCCGTTCGTGACACTGCTGGCCAACAGGATCACGCGCGCGTCCGCCAAGTGACCGAACCTGGTCAGTCGCCGGAGAACCCCTGGCCGGTGCGCGCCGTCGCGACGCGCGTGGCCAAATGGATCGACCGGCTCGGCGTGGTGTGGGTCGAAGGGCAGCTGACCGAACTGAAGATCCGCCCGGACTCCAAGACCGTGTTCATGGTGTTGCGCGATCCGGCGGCCGACATGTCGCTGACGCTGACGTGCCCGCGAGATCTGGTGCGCAATGCCCCGGTCAGGCTGACCGAGGGCACCCAGGTGATCATCTGCGGCAAGCCCAACTTCTACACCGGACGCGGCACATTCTCGTTGCGGGTCAGCGAGATCCGCGCGGTCGGCATCGGTGAGCTGCTGGCCCGCATCGAACGCCTGCGCCGCCTGCTGGACGCCGAAGGCCTGTTCGATCCGCGCCTGAAACGTCCGATCCCGTTCCTGCCCAACACCATCGGGCTCATCACCGGGCGGGCGTCGGCCGCCGAACGCGATGTCACCACGGTCGCATCCAGCCGCTGGCCCGCGGTGCGGTTCGCGATCCGCAACACGATCGTGCAGGGGCCCAACGCGGTTCCGCAGATCGTGGACGCGCTGGCGGCCCTCGACGCCGACCCCGAGGTCGACGTGATCGTGCTCGCGCGCGGCGGCGGCAGCGTCGAGGACCTGCTGCCGTTCTCCGACGAGACGCTGTGCCGCGCCATCTCGGCGTGCCGCACGCCGGTCGTCAGCGCGATCGGGCACGAACCCGACAACCCGGTGTGCGATCTGGTGGCCGACCTGCGGGCGGCCACCCCCACCGACGCGGCCAAGCGGATCGTGCCCGACGCCGCGGCCGAGCAGGCCCTGATCAGCGACCTGCACCGGCGCAGCGCCCGCGCGCTGCGCAACTGGGTGCACCGCGAGCAGCACCATCTCGACCAGTTGCGCAGCAGGCCCGTGCTGGCCCAACCGCTGGCCGCGATCACCGCGCGCGGCGACGAGATCCACCGCGCCCGCGCGACGGCGCAGCGCGACATCACCCGTCTGATCGCGGGCGAGACCGACACCATCGGCCACCTCTCGGCGCGGTTGACGGCGCTGGGGCCTGCCGCGACGCTCGCGCGCGGGTACGCCGTGGTGCAGGCGGTGCCCGACACCGGCCCGCCGACAGTGCTGCGTTCGACGGATGACGCCCCGGCGGGCACCCGACTGCGGGTGCGGGTCTCCGACGGCGTGGTCACCGCGCGCAGCGAAGGCACTGAGGACGACGAGACAGGGAGCTCGACATGAAGCCCATTAGTGAACTCGGCTATGAAGACGCGCGTGACGAGTTGGTCGCCGTGGTGCAGCAGCTGGAACAGGGTGGGCTCAGCTTGGATGATTCGCTGCAGATCTGGGAGCGTGGCGAGGCGCTGGCGAAACGCTGTGAAGAGCACTTAGCCGGAGCGCGTCAGCGCGTCGAGCAGGCGATCGCCGCCCGCGAGGCCGACGAGGACTGAAATGCGCGTAGTGCCCGCCGCTCACCATCGAAACTGGAACGTGTTTCAGTTATGCTGCGGGCATGGCTGACTCCACCACCGACCTCGGGCGGATCCTGGTCACCGGGGGTTCCGGCTTCGTCGGCGCCAACCTGGTCACCGAACTGCTGGACCGCGGGTACGCCGTGCGGTCGTTCGACCGCGTGCCGTCTCCCCTGCCCGCTCACGCGGGTCTTGAGGTCGCCACGGGCGACATCTGCGATCTCGACAACGTCACCAACGCGGTGGCGGGCGTCGACACGGTGTTCCACACCGCGGCGATCATCGACCTGATGGGCGGGGCGTCGGTCACCGCGGAGTACCGGCAGCGCAGTTTCGCGGTGAACGTCGGCGGAACCGAGAACCTGGTGCGCGCCGCGCAGTCGGCGGGCGTGAAGCGGTTCGTCTACACCGCGTCCAACAGCGTGGTGATGGGCGGGCAGCACATCGTGCACGGCGACGAAACCCTGCCGTACACCGAGCGTTTCAACGATCTGTACACCGAGACCAAGGTGGTCGCGGAGAAGTTCGTGCTGGGCCGAAACGGTGTGGCCGGCATGCTGACGTGCTCGATCCGGCCCAGCGGCATCTGGGGGCGCGGCGACCAGACGATGTTCCGCAAGGTGTTCGAGAGCGTGCTCGCCGGGCACGTCAAGGTGCTCGTGGGCCGCAAGAGCACGCTGCTGGACAACTCCTACGTGCACAACCTGGTGCACGGATTCATCCTTGCCGCAGAGCATCTCACGCCGAACGGCACGGCCCCCGGGCAGGCGTACTTCATCAACGACGGCGAACCGGTCAACATGTTCGAGTTCGCGCGTCCTGTGATCGAGGCATGCGGGCGCAAACTCCCCCGCGTGCGCGTGCCCGGACGCGCCGTGCACGCCGCGATGTCGGGTTGGCAGCGGTTGCACTTCCGGTTCGGCATTCCCGAGCCGCTGCTGGAACCGCTTGCCGTGGAACGTCTTTACCTCAACAACTACTTCTCGATCGCCAAGGCGACCCGCGACCTCGGCTACCGGCCGCTGTTCACCACCGAACAGGCTCGCGTCGACTGCCTGCCGTACTACGTCGACCTGTTCAAGCAGATGGAGGCGCAGGCCCGGCCCGCCTAGTTCAGGGCAGCACGGGCAGCGGGTTCACCGTGCCGGTGGAACTGTCGACCAGCGCGGCGTGGTCCAGCGTCACCCGCAGCGGCAACACGAGGGAGCAGTGCGGCAGCCAGACACCGGGCCGGTAGTGCTTGTGCAGATCGGCACCGGTGGCGGTGACCAGGTCGACCACGCGCTGCTGGCGCTGGGCGACGTCGGCGCTCACGCCGGCCACCAGCCATATGCGTCCGCGGCGGAACACCCCGACCCCGTCGAAGCTCAGTTCGACCGCGGCACCGGACCCGTTGCCGGACAACGCCTGAGCGATCGCGGCCTGGTCCCACTGCCGCAGCACCGCATACGACAGGTGCGGCACGTGCCTGCCGTGGGTGTGTGAGCGCAGGCTGGCCACACCCCGCTGCTCGATGCGGTCCCACAACGCGCGGATCGCACGATCCGAGCGCCGGTCGAACAGCAGGCAGACCGCCAGAGCCACGGGTCAGCGGTACAGGTGCACCGGGTGGTGCGTGCCTTCCTCGATGCGCATCGACGCCGAGTTCAGCAGTTCGGTTCCCAGCGCGATCAGCGCCCTGGCCGCCGCGATCTCCTCGCCGATCTTCGGCTCGTTGGGGTCCTTGGGGTTGCGGTAGGCGTCCCCCGTGGTCGCCATCAGACCGTCGTCCATCAGGCGGGCGTGGGCCGATGCGTGGGTGTGGATGTCGTCCTCGCAGAACCCGATTTCGACGTACCACTTGTGGGTGAGATCTCGGTCATACATGTCGATCAGCCTCCACCTCCAAGGGTGCGCCTCGCCCGTGCCGAACACCAGACCCACGTGCGGGTTCCGGTGATCGAGCGGACGTCGGGCCGTCAGGCCGGCTGCGCCTCGGCGACGATGCTGTCGTCGTCGACGAACACCAGCCCGCCGTCGTCGACGTTCACCGCGTAGCGGCGCGCGGGACCCACGATGCGCTCACCTGCGATCTCGACCGCCGTGCCCGCGAGGTCCGCGAAATCCTCGACCACAACTCCGTGCAGTTCGTTGTCGGTGCCCGGGTAAACGATTACTCGGGTGTCCACAGCAATGCCGTCGGCAACATCTTCCGACTCGCCACCGTTAATCCCCGCCGATGCGTCTTCTGACATTTCGCACCTCCCCAATTGCCAGCGCGTGCAACCGAAGTACACCATATGCGCGAGCAACCGGCTCGTAATCGAATATTCCTACAGCCACACAATGCATAAATCCCAGGCAAATTGCCAAATCCCCCGATGAACGTCCATCTGGCTACTGGCCGGTAGCACCGCTGATCGTGAGATGTCGGTCACACACAGATGCAAAAGGCTGCCATTGATCAATGCCATCGAGGCAATTCGACGAATATTCGCGATGCGGCCTTCACACCACTACAGCGGCAAACCAGACGTTGCTGTCGGCGCGAAGGCGAACCGTTGGCCGAAACTGCACACATCACGGCCGGGGAGACGGTGACACACACCACACTGCGGTTCGCTAGGGTTGCAACACGTTCTAGCGAGGAGGCCCATGTCCGACGCCGTCTTGGTCACAGGAGCCTTCGGGCTGGTGGGGTCTGCAGTCGTCGCGACGCTGGCCGCGCAGGGTCGGCCGGTCGTCGCGACCGACGTCGGCACCCCCGCCAACCGCAAATCAGCAACCGGGCTGCCGCCGACGGTCGAGGTGCGGTGGGCCGATCTGACCGACGCCGCCGCTGTCGACACCCTCGTCGCCGACGTGGCGCCCGCGGCGATCGTCCACCTCGCCGCGATCATCCCGCCGTTCTGCTACATGCGGCGCGAGTTGGCCCGCAAGGTCAACGTCGATGCCACCGAGTCGCTGCTGCGGGCCGCCGAGGCGCGAGCCACCCCGCCTCGGTTCGTGCTCGCGTCGAGCGTCGCGGTGTACGGCACGCGCAACCCGCACAGCATCACCGACGTGCTGACCGCCGACACCCCGGTCAACCCGGTCGACATCTACGGCGCGCACAAGGTCGAAGCCGAGAACCTGGTGCGGGCCTCGCGGCTGGACTGGCTGATCCTGCGGCTCGGCGGCGTGATGAGCTCGACGTTCAGCGTGGACATGGACGTCGAACTGATCTCGCTCGAGAGCGTCCTGCCCGCCGACGGGCGGTTGCAGACCGTCGACGTGCGCGACGTCGCGACGGCCTTCGCTGCGGCCACCACGGTGCCCGTCGAAATTGCCAACCACGAGGTGCTGCTCATCGGCGGCGACCCGCAGACACACCGGCACACGCAGGCCCGGGTGGGCTCGGAAGCGGCCGAGGCCATGGGCATCCGGGGCGGGCTGCCGGCCGGACGGCCCGGCAACCCGGACGACGACCAGGCGTGGTTCCACACCGACTGGATGGACACCACCCGCGCGCAGGAAGTGCTCACGTTCCAGCGCCACAGCTGGCCCCAACTGCTCGCCGACACACGCGCCAACGCCGGCTGGAAGCGCCACCCGCTCGGCCTGGCCGCACCGCTGATCCGGGCGTTCCTCAGGTCGAAGTCGGCCTACAAGAACTATCCGGGCCGCTACGCCGATGTGTGGAACGCCGTCGAGAAACGCTGGGGCAACCCCCGACCGGATCGGAGCGAGGCATGAACCGACGCGTCGCAATCGTCATCGGAGGCGCCTCGGGTATCGGCTGGGCCAGCGCCAAGGCACTGGCCGACGACGGCTGCCGCATCGTGGTGGCCGACCGCGACGCCGACGCCGCCGCGGCCTGCGCTGCAGAACTGGGCGCACCGCACACCAGCGGACACGTCGACGTCACCGACGAAGAGTCGGTCGAGCGGCTGTTCGCCGAGGTCAGCGCGGCCGGGCCGATCGACATCGTGATCAACTGCGCCGGGTTCAGCAACGTCGGCCTGATCACCGACATGCCGGCCGAGGACTTCCGTTCGGTGATCGACGTGTGCCTCACCGGCGGGTTCATCGTCGCCAAACACGCGGGCAGGCATCTGCCGCGCGGCGGTGTGCTGGTGTCGATCTCGTCGCTCAATGCCCGCCAGCCGGCGGCCGGCATGAGCGCCTACTGCGCGGCCAAGGCCGGCCTGTCGATGCTCACGCAGGTTGCCGCGCTCGAGATGGGTGAGGCAGGCATAAGGGTCAACGCGATCGCTCCCGGCTTTGTGCACACGCCGCTCACCGCACCCGCGGCCATGATCCCCGGCGTGGTCGAGGAGTACGTCGAGAACACCGCGCTGGGGCGCGCCGGGACACCCGAGGACATCGCGGCCGCGGTGGTGTTCGTGTGCTCGCCGCAGGCGTCCTGGCTCACCGGCGAGGTCCTGGACCTCAACGGCGGCGCACACCTGCGCCGCTACCCGGATGTGCTCGGACACGTGATGAGGCTGGCGCAGGGATGAGGTTCACGGGCAAGACCGCGATCGTCACCGGCGCGGGATCCGGGATCGGCGCGGCGCTGTGCCGCGCACTGGTGGATGCCGGTGCCGACGTGCTGTGCACCGACGTCGACGCCGACGCCGCCGCACGCACGGCCGCCGCACTCGGCGCGCGGTCGGCGCGCCTCGACGTCACCGACGCCGCGGCCGTGCAGGCCACCGTCGACGATGTGGTCGCCCGCGCGGGGCGGCTGGACCTGATGTTCAACAACGCAGGCATCGTGTGGGGCGGCGACACCGAACTGCTCACGCTCGACCAGTGGAACGCGATCATCGACGTCAACATCCGCGGCGTCGTGCACGGTGTCGCCGCGGCGTACCCGCAGATGATCCGCCAGGGCCACGGCCACATCGTCAACACCGCGTCGATGGCCGGGCTGGCCGCGGCCGGTCAGCTCACCAGCTACGTGATGAGCAAGCACGCCGTCGTCGGGCTGTCGCTGGCACTGCGCTCGGAAGCCGCCGCACACGGCGTCGGTGTGCTCGCGGTGTGCCCCGCGGCCGTGGAGACGCCGATCCTCGACAAGGGCGCGGTCGGCGGGTTCGTGGGACGTGATTATTTCCTGCGCGGTCAGGGCATGAAGACGGCGTACGACCCGGACCGGTTGGCCGCCGACACCCTGGGCGCGATCGAGCGCAACAAGGCCCTGCTGGTCAAACCGCGTCGAGCTCACGCGTCGTGGCTGTTGGCGCGTCTCGCGCCCGGTCTGATGCAGCGGCTGTCGGTGCGGTTCGTCGCCGCCCAGCGCGCATCGCAGGCCCGCACGGCAAACCACTAGCCTGTCGCACCCGCTGCTCGCACCGACCGGGCGATACTGTTCACCCAGCGAGGAGGGGCCTGATGGAGAACCAGTTCACCACCACCCAGAAGCGCGCGCTGGCGGTGGTGACCGTGCTGGCCCTGCTGCTCGGCGCGTACTTCCTGCGCACGTTCTTCGTCCTGATCGTGATGGCCGCCGTGGGCGCGTACCTGTTCTCGCCGCTGTACCAACGTCTTCTGCGGCGGTTCAACTCCGGCATCGCGGTCACTCTGACGGTGCTCGCGGCGCTGCTGATGGTGATCATCCCGGTGTCGCTGATCGTGTTCCTGGCCATCGTGCAGGTGTCGCAGATGGTCAACACCGTGAGTGCGTGGGTGGCCGACACGGACCTCTCCACACTCGGTGACCGCACACTTCAGTTCATCAACTCCACGGCCGACCGCGTGCCGTTCCTCGACATCGACGTCACCCCGGAGTCGCTGCGCGACGCGATCGTCACGGTGTCGCAGCGCGTCGGCGAGTGGCTGCTCGGGGTGCTGCAGGGCGCGCTCGGCGGCCTCGCCGGTGCCCTGACCGCGTCGATCATCTTCCTGTACGTGTTCATCTCGCTGCTGGTCAACAGCGAGAAGGTGACCACGCTTGTCCGCCAGCTCAACCCGCTGGGCGAGGAGATCACCGACCTTTACCTCGCCAAGACCGGCGCGATGGTCAAGGGCACGGTCAAGGGCCAGTTCGTCATCGCGCTGGCCCAGGGCATCTCCGGCGCCATCTCGATCTACATCGCCGGATTCCACAACGGGTTCTTCGTGTTCGCGATCCTGTTGACCGCGCTGTCGGTGATCCCGCTGGGCGGCGGCATCGTCACCATCCCGTTCGGCATCGGAATGATGTTCTTCGGCAACACGATCGGCGGCATCTTCATCGTCGCGTTCCACATCCTGGTGGTCACCAACATCGACAACGTGCTGCGGCCGATCCTGGTGCCCAAGGCCGCGCGCCTGGACGCGGCGCTCATGCTGCTGGCGGTCTTCGCGGGTATCGCGATGTTCGGCTTCTTCGGGCTGGTGATCGGACCGGTACTGATGATCATCATCGTCACGACGATCAGCGTCTACCTGGCGGTCTACAAGGGCGTCGAACTCGATACGTCGACAGAACCCGACGAACCGGACAAACCGCGCGCCCGCTGGTGGTCACCGAGTTGGTGGACGCAGAAATTCGCGGCCCGCACCAGCAAGCCGGCCGCTAAGAAGCCAGCCGCTCGGTGAGGAACTCCACGACGCGCTTGCGCGCCTCGTAGGCCGGATGACCGTCGACCTCGCGGACCTCTTGTGTGAGCACCGAGTGCGCCGATTTCCCGAAGCCGTGCGGATTGCCCTTGCGCGAGTCGATCTCGATGACCTCGAACGCATCACCGAGCCGCTGCTTGAGCGTCGAGAACCGCTCACCGGGCGCCATCCAGTCCTGGCTGAACCGCAACCCGAGCGCGCACAGGCCCTCGTCGGCGGCCCGCTTCTCGACGATGGTGAGTTCTTCCTCGGAAAGCCCCGGATCGCGTTTGTGTCTGGGCGTCAACGGAAGTGGCAGGGACGGCTGGCTCAGCACCGGGGCCAGCACGCTGTCGTCGACCGCGGCCGCCAGCGCGAAACCGCCCGTGAAGCACTGCCCGATGACGCCGACACCCTTACCCGGCGTGCGGGCGTTGAGGTCGCGCGCGAGCGCGCGCAGGTAATGCGCGACGGGCCGGTCGGCGTTGGTCGCGAATGCCGCGAACTCGCGTGTCACGCAGGCCTTCACGATCACCGGGACGGCGCCGGGCCCCATCGGCGGCTTCTCGGGGGTGCCGAACAGCGACGGTGCGGCGACGGTGAACCCGGCCTCGACGAGGTGGTCGCCGAGCCCGAGCACGCCGGGATGCAGACCGGGCAGCTCGGGGATCAGCACGACGCCGGGGCCTTCGCCCTTGCGGTAGACGTCGTAGGTCTGGCCTGCCGCGGTGAACGGGGCCGCGGACCATCCGGTGAGATCGGCGACCGGGTACTCGCTGGTGTCCGAGTTACGAGCGGCCATCGCGGCTCCGTCCGTCAGCGCTGCACAGGAAGTGGCGACTGCTTCTGCGTCGCACTGGCCAGCGTACGGTACTCATCCGTACCGCCGGCGCCTGTGATCGCGATCTGCGCCGGTCCCGGCAGACGCGTCGTCCACACCGCCTCGGGGTCCTCGCTCTCGTAGACCACCCAGGTCACGCCGTCGACGTCCTGCGTGCCCGCGGCGTACGAGCTGGGCTTCATCGACGCGACGAGCGCGGACTCGTCGGCGTCGCTCTGGGTCAGGCTCATGTACATGCCGCTGGGGGCCAGGTAGCCGACGCGCGAGCTGACCGCGCGTACGTGCTGGCCGTCGGGCAGGGTGCGGCCGCCGTCGATACCGCTGCGGCCGCCGGAATTGGCCTGCCAGCCGTCAGGCAGGACGGGCAACCGGATGGGGATCTTGAGCGCTTCGGCATCGGCCTGCAGCGCCGCCGGGGCGTCGTATTCCGGGGCCGGGCCCGCACCTGGGCCGCTGCCCTGGAAAGAGCACATCCCCAGCATGCCTGCGAGCACGATGCAGGCCACGACCAGCGGAGCCATCGACCAGAACATGTCGCGGCCGTCCTGCAGTAGCCTCGACTTTTCCGGCTTCGGCGCCGGGGTTGGCTGGGTGGTCATGCCTGCCAGTATCCCAGCTCCCAAACCCCGACCTCGTTCTGGGAGAATCACGGCCATGACACCCTCGCGCGGCGAAGCACCGGATCGAAATCTGGCCCTTGAACTTGTCCGGGTAACCGAGGCAGGAGCGATGGCCGCGGGCCGCTGGGTTGGCCGCGGCGACAAGGAAGGCGGCGACGGTGCGGCCGTCGACGCCATGCGTGAACTGGTCAACTCGGTGTCGATGCGCGGCGTCGTGGTGATCGGTGAGGGCGAGAAGGACAACGCCCCGATGCTCTACAACGGCGAAGAGGTGGGCAACGGCGACGGGCCGGAGTGCGACTTCGCCGTCGACCCGATCGACGGCACCACGCTGATGAGCAAGGGTATGCCCAACGCCATCTCGGTTCTCGCGGTCGCCGAGCGCGGTGCGATGTTCGACCCGTCGGCGGTGTTCTACATGAACAAGATCGCCGCGGGTCCCGACGTCGCCGACTTCATCGACATCACCTCGCCGATCGCGGCCAACATCCAGCGCATCGCCAAGATGCGCAAGGCCTCGGTCTCCGACATCACCGTCTGCATCCTGGACCGCCCGCGCCACGCCAAGCTGATCGCCGACGTCCGCGCGGCCGGCGCACGGATCCGGCTGATCTCCGACGGCGACGTCGCCGGTGCGATCTCGGCGTGCCGCCCCGATTCGGGCACCGACCTGCTCGCGGGCATCGGCGGCACGCCCGAGGGCATCATCACCGCCGCGGCGATCCGCTGCATGGGCGGCGAGATCCAGGCGACCCTGGCCCCCACCGACGACGAGGAGCGCCAGAAGGCCATCGACCGCGGCCACGACCTGGACCGGGTGCTCACCACCAAGGACCTGGTGTCGGGTGAGAACGTGTTCTTCTGCGCCACCGGCGTCACCGACGGGGACCTGCTCAAAGGGGTGCGGTTCTTCGGCGGCGGGTGCACCACCCAGTCGATCGTCATGCGCTCGAAGTCGGGCACGGTCCGGATGATCGAGGCCTACCACCGGTTGTCCAAGCTCAACGAATACTCCGCGATCAATTTCACCGGCGACAGCTCTGCCGCCTATCCCCTGCCGTAACACACCAACAAACAAGGGACGCAACAGCACAATGGCCGACACCGACGTCGAATACCGCATCGAACACGACACCATGGGTGAAGTCCGGGTACCCAAGGACGCCCTGTGGCGCGCGCAGACCCAGCGCGCGGTCGAGAACTTCCCCATCTCGTTCCGCGGCCTCGAGCGCACGCAGATCCGCGCGCTCGGTCTCCTGAAGGCCGCGTGCGCGCAGGTCAACAAGGACCTGGGCCTGCTGGACCCCGAGAAGGCCGACGCGATCATCGCCGCCGCGGGTGAGATCGCCGACGGCAAGCACGACGACCAGTTCCCCATCGACGTGTTCCAGACCGGCTCGGGCACGAGCTCGAACATGAACACCAACGAGGTGATCGCGTCGATCGCGGCAGCCAACGGTGTGACGGTGCACCCGAACGACCACGTGAACATGTCGCAGAGCTCCAACGACACCTTCCCCACCGCGACCCACATCGCGGCCACGGAAGCCGCTGTGCGCCATCTGATCCCGGCGCTGGAGGTCCTGCACGCATCGCTGGCCGCCAAGGCCAAGCAGTGGCGCACCGTCGTCAAGTCCGGCCGCACGCACCTCATGGACGCCGTGCCCGTCACGCTCGGGCAGGAGTTCGGCGGCTATGCGCGCCAGATCGAGGCAGGCATCGAACGCGTCAAGGCCACGCTGCCACGTCTCGGTGAACTCGCGATCGGCGGCACCGCCGTCGGCACCGGCCTCAACGCGCCGGAAGGCTTCGGCGCCAAGGTCGTCGAGGTGCTCGTCAACGAGACCGGCCTGGCCGAGTTGCGCACCGCCGTCGATTCGTTCGAGGCGCAGGCCGCGCGCGACGGGCTGGTCGAGGCCTCCGGTGCGCTGCGCACCATCGCGGTGTCGCTCACCAAGATCGCCAACGACATCCGCTGGATGGGCTCGGGCCCGCTGACCGGCCTGGCCGAGATCCAGCTGCCGGACCTGCAGCCGGGCAGCTCGATCATGCCGGGCAAGGTCAACCCCGTCCTGCCCGAGGCCGTCACGCAGGTGGCCTGCCAGGTGGTCGGCAACGACGCGGCGATCGCGTTCGGCGGTGCGTCGGGCGCCTTCGAGCTCAACGTGTACATCCCGATGATGGCGCGCAACCTGCTCGAGTCGTTCACGTTGCTGTCCAACGTGTCCCGGCTGTTCGCCGAGCGCTGCATCGACGGCCTGGTGGCCAACGAGGAGCGCCTGCGGGAGCTCGCCGAGTCCTCGCCGTCGATCGTGACGCCGCTGAACTCGGCGATCGGTTACGAAGAGGCCGCCAAGGTCGCCAAGCAGGCTCTCGCGGAGAAGAAGACCATCCGCCAGACCGTGATCGACCGTGGCCTCATCGGCGACAAGCTGAGCCTCGAGGAACTCGACCGTCGTCTCGACGTGCTCGCCATGGCGCGGGTCAAGGACGGCGAGTAGGGGTCACCTTCCTCTCGCGACTTCAGTCGGGGAGCGGCGCGGTCCAGCGCAGGATCGTGCCGCCGCCCGGGCGGTCGATGATTCTCAGCTCGCCGCCGCATTGGTCCGCGCGCTGACGCAGGTTCGACAGCCCGCTCTCGGTGACCGGTCCGCTGATGCCCTCACCGTCGTCGGTGACCTCGATGGACAGATCGTCCTCGACCTTGACGCGCACCGTGAGTTCATTTGCCCCCGAATGCCTCACGACGTTGCTGACGGCCTCCCGCAGCACGGCCTCGGCGTGGTCGGCCAGCTCGGCGTCGACCACCGACAGCGGCCCGACGAACTGACTCGTGGTGTGCAGGCCCGCGCCGGAGAACTGGGCGATGGCCTCGTCGAGGCGTTGCCGCAGCCGCGTTCCGCCGGGTGCGGTGTGGTGCAGATCGAAGATGGCCGTGCGGATCTCGGAGATGACGGCCTGCAGATCGTCGACGCAATCGGCGATCCGCTGCTGCACCTCGGCCGAACGTGCGCGCGGGATCGTGCCCTGCAGCGACAGACCCACGGCGAACAGACGCTGGATCACGTGATCGTGCAGATCGCGTGCGATACGGTCACGGTCGGCCAGGATGTCCAGTTCGGACATGCGCCGCTGCGAACTTGCCAGCTGCCACGCCACCGCGGCCTGATCGGCGAAACCGGTCATCATCTCCAACTGTTCTGCGGTGAAAGGCCGTGCGCCCGAACCCTGCACGGCCACCAGCACGCCTGCCACGGTGTCGGTGGCGCGCAGCGGCAGCACGAGCGCCGGGCCGCCGAGCCCCGGCCCGTCGAGCACGTCGAGCCGCCGCGGGGCGCGGTCCCGGAATGCCTGCCCGATCGCGTTGTCCTGCACGGGGATCGCGGAGGCTTCGACCTCTGCGGGCACGGCGCCGGCGACCTCGACGATCACCAGTTCCTCGGCGGCCGAGGCGTCGGGATCAGCGGGCACCGCCACCAGGGTCCCGTCGGCGCCGGTGAGTGTGAGCGCCTCGGCGGCCACGAGGCGGAACACCGTCGCCGGGTCGGTGCCGCTGAGCAGTTGGGTGCCGATGTCGCGCGTCGCGGCGATCCAGGCCTGGCGCGCCTGGGATTCCTCGTAGAGACGTGCGTTGTCGACGGCGATGCCCGCGGCCGCGGCCAGCGCCTGCACCAGCACCTCATCGTCCTCGCTGAACGGTTGCCCGTTGGTCTTCTCGGTCAAATACAGGTTGCCGAACACCTTGTCCCTGGTGCGCACCGGAACGCCGAGGAACGTGCGCATCGGCGGATGGTTGGGCGGGAACCCGACCGAAGCCGGGTGCAGCCGGATGTCATCCAGCCGAATGGGTTTCGGATCGTCGATCAGAACACCGAGCACGCCGCGGCCCTCAGGCAGCGGGCCGATCTCCTCGCGCACCTCGGGTGTGATGCCCTCGTAGATGAACTCGATCAGATGATGGTCCTCGCCGCGCACGCCCAGCGCGCCGTAGCGCGCGTCGACCAGTTCGATCGCGGTGTGCACGATGGTCCGCAGCGTCACGTCGAGTTCCAGACCCGAGGTCACCACGAGCATGGCCTCGACCAGGCCGTCGAGCCGGTCGCGGCCTTCGACGATCTGCTCCACACGGTCCTGGACCTCGCTGAGGAGCTCCCGCAGCCGCAGTTGCGACAGCGTGTCGCGCAACGGCGTGCGCTGGTCGTCGTCGCGTCGCGGGTGGTGGCCGTTCACGCCCCCCATGCTGGCATTTCCGGCGGCGGGACACCAAAGCTTCCACACTTTCGTCGGATCCCGGCACAACACGGGACTACGCCAGCTCGCCGGGCACCAGCGCGAGGGTGCCCAGCGGTGTGCTGCGGATGTGCGCCACGGCGATCTGGGCCAGTCGCGCGACGGCCTGTTCGATCCCGGCCGCCACCGCGTCGACGTCGATTTCGGCGTCGTAGTCGGAGATGATGCCGAACGCGAGATGGTCGGCGTAGCTCAGGATTGCCACCGCAGTGCGCATCCGCATGGCGATCGGCGGCACCGGCAGCAGCCGGATGACCTCTCGCCCCAGGATCGTGACGCGGCGCCGCGGCCCGGGCACATTGGTGGCCAGCATCGCCACGCCACGCTGCGGCAGCCGCGTCAGGGCACGCACGGCCCAGGCGGTCAGCGGGAACGGCACCGCGGCGGCCATCGTGACCAGCGCGCTGCCTGCCTGGCGCTGTCCGCTCGCCTTGGCCTTGCTCAGCCGTGTGTGCACGGCCTGCAGTTGCGCCACGGGATCGGCCTGGTCGACGGGCAGGTTCGGCAGCATCACCGACACCTGGTTGGCCCGGTCGTTTCCCGCGCCGGCCGGCGGCCGCACCGACACCGGCACCAGGGTGGGCAGCGCGTTGGGGCCGGGAGCGACGCCGCGTGCGATGAGCATCGAGCGGAAACTGGCGGTGATCGCGGCCAGTGCCACGTCGTTGACCGTGACGTCGAACCGTTCGCACACCCGCGCCACGTCGGCCAGCGACACCTCGGCCGCGGCGAACCGGCGCCGCGCGGTGACCGGACCGGTCAGCGACGACGGTGCGGGGGTCAGCAGGCCGCTCACGATCTCTCCCGCGCCGTGCAGAACCTTGCCCGCGATACCGGTGACGTCCATCGCGGTACGCCACGCGCCGGTCACCCAGTCGACGGGGTTGAGCGAGAACGGCGCCTGCCGCGGCGCCGGCGGCGGGGCGTGTGGCACGGAAGGCTCCGGACTGTCGTCACACAGCCTGGTGAGCAGGTGCGCGGCCGCGACACCGTCGGCGACGCAGTGGTGGATCTTGATCAGGATCGCCCAGCGGTTGGCGGGCAGCCCGTCGGCCACCCAGCACTGCCACAGTGGGTGGTCGCGGTCCAGGCGCCGTTCCATGACCTCGGCGACCCAGTCGTGAAGCGCCGCGTCGTCACCGGGCCGCGGCAGCGCCGCGCGCCGGATGTGGCGCGTGATGTCGAGGTGCGGGTCGTCGACCCACTCCGGTGCACCGAGGTCGAGCGGCCGGGTGTGGAGTACCTGCCTCAGCCGCGGCACCGACAGGATCCGTTCGGCCAGAGTGGCTTTCAGCGTTTCGAAGTCGGGCATGGGTCCGGCCATGACCGCGACGGCGCCGATCGCGAGGCTGACGTTGGGGTCGGAGTCCTCGGCTTCGAGGAACCCCGCGTCGAGCACGGAGAGCTGTTCGGGTGCGGTCATGAGGCGTCGGCGGTGGGCTCGGGGCCGAAGCGAAAGCGCCGCCCGGTGATCTGCGTGGGCAGCACCCGGACCCAGTGCGTCTTGGCGGTGGCGGTCCACGGCAGCAACTCGGCCCGCTGCGCCTCGGCGAGGTCGGCCTCGTCGCGCACGGTCCTGGCGACGCCCCGGACGATGACGCTCCACCCCTGTTCGACGTCGTGGTCGTCCGCCTCGAACAGCACGTTGTTGTTGATGGCCGCGCTGACCAGCTTGGTGCCCTCCGCGGTGCGGAACAGCACGGTGCGGTTCTGCACCACGAAGTTGATCGGGAAGATGTGCGACGTGTTGTCCACCGTGGTGACGATGCGTCCGAGCGCGACGCTCTTCAACAGGTCCCAGCACTCGGTCGCCGACAGGATCGTGACCGCGTCACCGGCCGTCGTGGTGATCTGATCGCTCATGGATCTGACGCTATGGCTCGATGGCCCGGGTCTCTACGGGCGAAGTCCCCGATCCGAAGGGACCAAAGGCCCTAGTTGCGCCGGTCCAGTTTGGACGCGAACACCGCGGCCTGCGTGCGACGCTCCATGCCGAGCTTCGCCAGGAGCCTCGACACGTAGTTCTTGACGGTCTTCTCGGCCAGGAACATGCGCGCCGCGATCTGTTTGTTGGTCAGGCCCTCTCCCAGCAGGTCGAGCAGCACACGCTCCTGCTGGGTGAGGCCCGAGAGCGGATCGGAGCGTTCGGCGTCGCCGCGCAGTTTGGACATCAGCGCGGTGGCCGCGCGGTTGTCCAGCAGGGACTTGCCCGCGCCGACGTCCTTGATGGCCTGCGCGAGTTCCATGCCCTTGATGTCCTTGACCACGTATCCGCTCGCGCCCGCGAGGATCGCGTCGAGCATCGCCTCGTCGGAGGTGAACGACGTGAGCATCAGGCAGCGCAGATTCGGCATGTGCGACAACAGGTCCCGGCACAGCTCGATGCCGTTGCCGTCGGGCAGCCGCACGTCGAGCACCGCGACATCCGGCTGCGCCGCGGGGATGCGCGCGAGCGCCTGCGACACCGAATCGGCCTCGCCGATGACGTCCAGTTCGGGATCGGCGCTCAGCAGGTCGATGAGCCCGCGGCGCACCACCTCGTGGTCGTCGACCAGAAAAACCCTGATCATCTCCCGAGTCTCACAAGCGCTGCTGCCGATCGCAAGTGAGCAGTGAGCACCCGGCGTCGACGAGCGCACCCAGAGCCGCGGGGTCCGTGACGTCCCCGGCCCGGTTGAAACGTTCCGCGCCGACGACGATGAGTTGCACGGTCTGCGGGTTCGCCGCGACGTAGTCGGCCGTGTTGCCGTGGTCGGTGATGAGCTCGAGATCGAGTTCGGGATACCGCTTGCGGTAGCGGGTCATGCGCCGGTCGAGCTGGGACTGGGCCAGCCGGTTGCGCTCCTCGGCGACCTTCTCCTCGTACAGTTCGCGATGGCGGTGCTGCCACGTCGTCATCACCGAAAGCGGTGCGTCACGCAGGCGGGCCTCGTCGACACCGGTCTGCAGCGCGGTGCTCGCCGAGGGCCTGCCGTCGAACTCGACCAGGATGCGCCTGCCCTTGCCCGGCGTCGCGACCACGGCCACGGGGCACTGCGCGGATCTCAGGACCGCGCTCGCCACCGAACCGATGCCGCCGCGACCGGCCTGTGTGAGACCGCTGGCCCCCACGCACAGCAGCGGGGTGTTCTGTGATGCGGCGATCAGCGCCTCGATCGGCTTGTCCTGCACCACTTCCAGCTCGATCTGGACGGGCTGCTCGGTGGACTCCACCGCGACGCAGGCCTGCCGGATCGCGACTTCGGCGGTGGCCAGCGCGCGTGCCGAGTTCTCGTGGTCGGCGCCGTTGTCGTCGGGGTGGACGGCATAGATCAGGCGCAGCGGGACACCGCGGCTCAGCGCCTCCTTGACCGCCCAGATGGCGGCGTCCACGGCGGGTTGCGATCCGTCGATTCCGACGATCACGGGGCGTGCGATCGACATGTCAACTCCTCGGGCGAACTTCGAGAAATGCGTCGACGGGGCGACGCGGGGTGGGCGGCGGCACCTCGTCGAGTGCGGGGGCCAGGCCGATGCGGACGAGAACCTGGGGGCAGGCGTCGCGCACGATGAGCCTGCCGATGATGTCGCGGCTGGTGTGCAGTTCGGTCACGTGCGTCACCGGGCACGTCGCAAGGCCTGACATGGTGCATTCCAGCAGTACCTTCGACAGGCCCTCACCGGCATCGAGGGCGTCCTCGCGGCTGTAGCCGTCGGTCGAGAGCACCACGATGGTCGCGGCATCGTTGTTGAGCGCCGGTCGCCTGCTGCTGTGCGGGGCGACCGGGAAGTCGCGGGACACCGCGACGCGTTCGCTTTCCTCCGCGGAGATCAGCGCCGTCTGCGGAATTCCGTCTTCGGTCGCGAACGGTGTTGTCCACCAGGCGAGTTCGGAATGGTAGGCGGCGTCGTAGAGCCGCAGCGACTCGGTCAGCGCGGCGGCCTCGGCCACCTCCTCGCGCACGACCTCACCGAGGGTGTCCATGTGTACCGGCCCGTCGCCGAGGCGCGCACGCAGCAGCGTCTCGAACGCGTCCCAGTCGACGTAGGCCGACATCGGCAGCCGGTCGGTGCGCCTCGCGAGGATGGCGTCGGCGCGCTTGCGGTGCCCTTCGGTGACGAACTGCAGCGGCCGGAAACTCAACGTCGCCAGGTGATCCCGGTCGTTCGGGTTCGGGAACCGCTGCACCTCGGTGTCCCAGCCCGCCGCCGCGAGCGCGACACGCAGGTGGTCGAGCAGCACGCCGCAGCTCATCACGGCCTCGCGCGACGAACGGTCCGTCGAGCGCACCACCCGGCTGGGGTCGAGGAACAGCTTCAGCTCGCCGTCCTCGGCGATCAGGCGCCACGGCTGGGTGTTGTGCAGCGACGGGGCGCGCGCCGCGAGCTGCACGGCGTTGGCGAGGGTGGCAACGTCGAGCCTGGTGTCGGACATGCTTCCAGCCTCGTCGCGCGAGGGCCCAACGGTTAGGGTCTTTGGTCCTCACCTGGATGCGACACCGGTCTCACGGTGTCACACACCGTTGTTCGCGCCACCCCCGCCTGTGTCGAGCATCAGGGCAGGGCGCCGGGGCTGATCTCCTCGAGCATCTCGGTGACCAGCGCGGCGATCGGCGAGCGTTCGCTGCGCTGCAACGTCACGTGGGCGAACAGCGGGTGCCCCTTGAGCTTCTCGATCACCGCGGCCACGCCGTCGTGGCGTCCCACCCGCAGGTTGTCGCGCTGGGCGACGTCGTGGGTGAGCACCACGCGCGACCCGGCGCCCAGCCGGGACAGCACGGTCAGCAGCACGTTGCGTTCGAGCGACTGCGCCTCGTCGACGATCACGAACGAGTCGTGCAGAGAGCGCCCCCGGATGTGGGTCAGGGGCAGCACTTCGAGCATTCCGCGGGAGAGCACCTCGTCGAGCACCGCGGGGCTCGCCAGCCCTTCGAGGGTGTCGAACACCGCCTGCGCCCACGGGCCCATCTTCTCGCTCTCGCTACCGGGCAGGTAGCCGAGATCCTGACCACCCACGGCATACAGCGGGCGGAACACCACGACCTTGCGCTGCGTGCGGCGCTCCAGCACGGCCTCCAGGCCCGCGCACAGCGCGAGCGCCGACTTGCCGGTGCCGGCCTTGCCGCCCAGCGACACGATGCCGACGGACTCGTCGAGCAGCAGGTCGAGGGCGACGCGCTGTTCGGCTGACCTTCCCCGGAGGCCGAACACTTCGCGATCACCACGGACCAGCTGCACCTTCTTGGCCGCGTTCACCCGTCCCAGCGCGTGCGAGGTGCCACCGAGCAACCGAATGCCGGTGTGGCACGGCAAATCTCGCGCCTCGGCCAGGTCGATCTCACCGTCGGCGAACAGCGTGTCGATGTCCTCGCCTGCGACGTCCATCTCGGTCATGCCCGTCCACCCGGACACTACGACGTCCTGTGCGTGGTACTCGTCGGCCGCCAGGCCCACCGCACCGGCCTTGACGCGCAGCGGGATGTCCTTGCTCACCAACGTGACGTGCTTACCCTCGGCGGCGAGATTGGCCGCGACCGTGAGGATCCTGGCGTCGTTGCTGTCGTTGCGGAACCCGGCGGGCAGCACCGACGGGTCGCTGTGGTTCAGCTCGACGTGCAGTGTGCCGCCGCGTGTTCCGACCGGGACCGGTTGGTCCAGGCGGCCGTGTTCGAGTCGCATGTCGTCGAACATCCGCAAGGCCTGCCGCGCGAACCAGCCGAGTTCATGATGGTGCCGTTTGGCCTCCAACTCACTGATGACGACCAGCGGGACCACCACCTCGTGCTCGGCGAACCGGGTGCATGCCCAGGGATCTGACAGCAACACCGAGGTGTCGAGCACATAGGTACGGACAGCTTGCTCAGTCACGTGGCGCTCCTAGGGGAACGGCGCTCTTCATGCGGCCCCACACGAATTGCTCGGTGGACACTGCGGCAGGACCGGGGCCGGTCCTTTCGTGATCGAAACGATCGGTACCGCCCGGACAGCAGAGCAGGTCGCTAGCCATCGACTTCGACGCTACTACCGCTACCGCACCGTTGCTTGCTGCCGCGCCGCGTGTTGGACGGCTTACGCGTTACGCGCGGATGAACTTTCCGCGCGCCCCAGCGACGTCCCGGTTACTGCCGTGACTGAGGTGACGGGTGTGACCACCAGCGCCACGAACCCGCACTCAGGCCTGGACGAAGTCCTTCAGCGAAGCCTCGCCGGCCAGGCCCCATGCCGTGATGCGGTCGGAGATCACCTTCTGCAGCGCGGCCTTGTCGAAGATGCCCGCCTCGGCGACGTTGGCGACCTTGTCCTGGTACGGCGCGATGTCGGCGCCGATCACGTCGAGGCCCGCCGCGCGGGCCGCGATGGCCTCGACGGTCTCGTCGCGGTGCTTGTCCAGCACGTAGCTGACGAGGTTGGAGAAGAACTCCTCGTGACGCTCCTCGTCGGTCGCGATGCGGCCCATCAGGCTCGCCAGGACCGGCTCGGTGATCTGCGCCTGCAGGTTGCGGCAGAACACGGCGTGCGAGCGCTCGAAGAACGCCATGAACACCAGCGTCTCGATCTGGCTGAAGCGGTCGGCGCGGTAGCCCTTCATGACGTGCTCGACGCGCACGTCCTCGTTGGCGGCCGGATCGATCTCGCGGGTCACCACCAGGTAGTTGCGCAGCGCGACGGCGTGCAGGTGCTCCTCAGCGGTCCAGCGGCCGAGGAAGCGGCCCCACTGTTCTTCGAGGATGAAGTGCTCGACGAGCTCGCGGTGGTAGCCGGCGAGGTTGTCCTTGGTGATCAGGAGGATCTCCAAGGCGTCGGTGATGCTCTTGGGCAGCGTCACCTGCGACGGATCCCAGTCCGTGCCGCCGAGGAAGGCGAAGTTCTCGCCCTGGTCGAACGGCACGTAGTCGTGCGCGTACCAGAGGTCCTCGGAGTCGAGGTGACGGCGCATCTCGCCGGCCACGACGGGCTCGAGCTCGAGAGTCAGCGCATTAGGGACAGGTTTCTGTGCCATGAAAGTAACTGTAACCCGAGTTCACACGTTTCTCGAAATCGGGTCCGGCGTGTCCCCGCGTGATGCGTTGTGCGCAGCTCAGAGCGTCAGACCCGGGTACAGCGGGTTTGCCGAGAGCAGCTCCGACGACGCCGCGTGCACGCGCTCGGCGGTGCCGTCGGCCAGCTTGTACTTGGCCTTCGACGTCCCCTCGGGCTGCGTGTTGGCGAGCACCTCGACGATCAGTTCGGCGACGCGGTCGAAATCGTCGGCACCGAATCCACGGCTGGTGAGCGCGGGCGTACCGAGGCGGACGCCGCTGGTGTACCAGGCGCCGTTGGGGTCCGCGGGGATCGAGTTGCGGTTGGTGACGATGCCCGCGTCGAGCAGCGCCGACTCGGCCTGCCGGCCGGTGAGGCCGAACGACGTCACGTCGAGCAGCACGATGTGGTTGTCGGTGCCGCCGGTCACCAGGCCGGCGTCGCGCTTGACGAAACCGTCGGCCAGGGCCTGCGCGTTGTCGGCGACCTGCTGCGCGTACTGCTGGAACGCGGGCTGGCGCGCCTCGGCCAGCGCCACGGCCTTGGCGGCCATGACGTGGCTCAGCGGTCCGCCGAGCACCATCGGGCAGCCCTTGTCGACCGCGGGTGCGTACTCCTCGGTCGCGAGCACCATGCCGCCGCGCGGTCCGCGCAGCGACTTGTGCGTGGTCGTGGTGGTGACGTGCGCGTGCGGCACCGGATCCTCGTCACCGGTGAACACCTTGCCCGCCACCAGACCCGCGAAGTGGGCCATGTCGACCATCAGCGTCGCGCCGACCTCGTCGGCGATCTCGCGCATCTTGGCGAAGTTGACGCGCCGCGGGTAGGCCGAGTAGCCGGCCACCAGCACCAGCGGCTTGAACTCGCGCGCGGCCGCGGCGACCGCGTCGTAGTCGAGGAACCCGGTCTCCGGGTTGGTGCCGTAGCTGCGCTGGTGGAACATCTTGCCGGAGATGTTGGGCCGGAAGCCGTGCGTGAGGTGCCCACCGGCGTCCAGCGACATCCCGAGCAGACGCTGGTTGCCCAGCTTGTTGCGCAGCGTCTCCCAGTCGGCCTCGGACAGGTCGTTGATGTGCTTGGCGCCGAAGTTGGCGAGCTCGGGGGCCTCGACACGCGTGGCCAGGATCGCCCAGAACGCGACCAGGTTGGCGTCGATGCCCGAGTGCGGCTGCACGTACGCGTAGGGGGCGCCGAACAGTTCGCGTGCGTGCTCGGCCGCGACGCTCTCGACGGTGTCGACGTTCTGGCAGCCGGCGTAGAAGCGGTGCCCGATGGTGCCCTCGGCGTACTTGTCGGAGAACCACGTGCCCATGGTCAGCAGCACCGCGGGCGACGCGTAGTTCTCACTGGCGATGAGCTTCAGCGAATCGCGTTGGTCGGCAAGTTCTTTGCGTGTGGCCGCGGCGACCCGGGGCTCCACGGATTCGATGACCTGCAGCGCGGCCTGGTAGGCGGCGCTGGCCGTATCGGCATAGTCGGCCCCGTTAGCGGCGGGCACCGAAGAGGAGTTGGACGACGGGTCTGCAGCCATGGGCACAAGCCTATCCCCGAGCGGCGGCGCTTCTACCTCGAGGTTCGAGCGAGGTCCAGGCCGAGGTTCCGGCCGAGGTTCAGGCCGAGGTTCCGGCCGCCAACTCGGCCCGCAGCGTCGACGGGATCAGCGGCTCGTCGAGCAACCGGCCGAACCGCTCGGTGAGACCCACCTCGGCTGGGCGCGCGTCGAGCCAGTCCTTGAGCAGCCGATAGCCCTCGATGTAGGTGCTCGTGTAGGCCCGCCACAGCGGCGAGGACAGGAACCGCAGCATCTGGCGGGCCCGCTCGTCGTTGACCAGCAGCCAGCGCCGCAGGTACGCGACGACGTCGTCGACGTCGCGGTGCTCGTCGTGCAGCATGATCGCGGCGTCCTGGCGCACGTCGGCCAGCCCGGCCATCGCCTCGGAGATCTTCTCGGCCCGCTCCCCCTCGAACCGCAGGCCCAGATCGGCGTAGATCTCCTGCGCCCACGTACCCCAGCCGGGCCCGATCGCCGCGTACAGCGCGAGGTCGGCCAGGCCCTCGGCCATCAG
The DNA here is from genome assembly GCF_001457595.1 of Mycolicibacterium smegmatis. Lineage (GTDB taxonomy): Bacteria > Actinomycetota > Actinomycetes > Mycobacteriales > Mycobacteriaceae > Mycobacterium > Mycobacterium smegmatis. The sequence goes on from NZ_LN831039.1 coordinate 5,353,271, forward strand.
GCACTGCGGGGTGTTGACCAGGAAGATCGTCTGTTCGAGCTGGTTTCTGCCCTCCACCAGCCCGAGTTCCTTGCGGCAGTGCTCGGTGTGGTGGCCCGGGTAGGACTCGTGGGCGACCAACCGGGGCAGGTTCGCCATCTGCTGCTTGAGGTCGGCGTTGACGGCGACCGTCGACTTGTAGTCACCCAGGTAGTAGTTGAACCCCGACCATGGCTTGTCGGTGACCACCTCGTAGTTGATCACCTCGGTCTCGGGCAGCGGATACTCGGCGCGCACGCGGTCGCGCAGGGCCGACGAGAACGCGTGGATGCACTCCTCGAGCCGCTCCGGCGGGATCTCCTCGGCGCTGCGGTGCGCCTGGATCCGCTCGGCCAGCGGCCCGGTGCCGCCGAGCGCCTCGTCGAGACGTGCGTGGGCCTCGCGGTAGCGCTCGGGATCGCCCTTGGTGATGCGCACGTCGAAATAGGCCTCGACCTCGTCGACGAATCCCACGTCCTCACCCGCGAACTTGCGGCCCGCGAAGCTCAGCGCGCGCAGGTGCGACGCGACGTACGCCGCGCGGTCGGGCTCGAGGTCGTCGGGGATCTGTGTGAGCAGGCGGTCGGCCTGGCGCGCGAGGTCCGCCGGGTCCGGTGCCGGTTCGTTCTCGACGACGCGACGCAGAGCCGCGTCGCCGGTGAAGGAATCGACGTAACCCTCCTCGATACGGTCGAAGCGCAGCCCGAGCAGCAGATACTCGCGGATGACAGCGGCCGCGTCCGAGCCGGTGCCTGCCCCCGCGTCGCCGCCGGTGCCCGTGGAAAAGCCCATCCCGTTACCCATGCCCTCAACCGTAAATGCAAGACTGACCGAATGCCGCGGCCCAGCGAGCCGAGCCCCTATGTGGAGTTCGACCGAAGTCAATGGCGTTCCCTGCGCATGTCGACGCCGCTCAAGCTGTCCGAAGACGAACTCGTACGCCTGCGCGGTATGGGCGAGAAACTCGACCTGCTGGAGGTCGAGGAGGTATACCTGCCGCTCGCCCGGTTGATCCACCTACAGGTGGCGGCGCGGCAGCGGTTGTTCGCCACCACCGCCGAGTTCCTCGGCGAGCCCCAGCAGAACCCGGATCGCCCGGTGCCCTTCATCATCGGCGTCGCGGGCAGCGTCGCGGTCGGCAAGTCGACCACGGCGCGCGTGCTGCAGGCGCTGCTGGCGCGCTGGGAACACCACCCCCGCGTGGATCTGGTCACCACCGACGGGTTCCTCTACCCCAATGCCGAACTCGCGCGGCGCAACCTCATGCACCGCAAGGGTTTCCCGGAGAGCTACAACCGCAGGGCGCTCATGCGCTTCGTCACCGCGGTCAAGTCCGGCGCCGACGAGGCCGCCGCGCCGGTGTACTCACACCTGCTCTACGACATCGTGCCCGGCGAGTACCAGATCGTGCGTCACCCCGACATCCTGATCCTCGAAGGGCTCAACGTCCTGCAGACCGGGCCGGCGCTCATGGTCAGCGACCTGTTCGACTTCTCGGTGTACGTCGACGCGCGCATCGAGGACATCGAACAGTGGTACATCTCACGGTTCCTCACCATGCGGTCGACGGCATTCGCCGATCCGGCATCGCACTTCCACAGCTATTCGACGCTGACCGACGAGCAGGCCGTGTTCGCCGCGCGCGACATCTGGCATTCGATCAACCGGCCCAACCTGATCGAGAACATCCTGCCGACCCGGCCCCGCGCGACGCTCGTGCTGCGCAAGGACGCCGACCACTCGATCAACCGGCTGCGACTGCGGAAGCTCTAGCCTCCCCTTCGATCAGCGGTCCGCAGCGCACACCGAAACGCTCGCGCACGGTGTCCAGCGACCGTCGCAGGTGCTCGCTCTGGCGGCGATGGGTGCGCATGAAGTGCAACCCCGCGGCGGTGCGCCGGTACCACGGATACCAGCGCGCGAAGTCCAATCCGCATTCGCGGAACACCTTGCCCGGCACGGTATCCGCGATCAGGCCGAGGTTGTACTGCACGAGGGTGAACAGCGCATACGGCGCCACGGCCCGGTGTTTCTGCCAGAGCTCGACCAGATCGGCCTCGTACAACGGTAGGTCGCCGAGCTTGTCCCTCAGGAACAGATGTGTCAGGAAGTACGCCGAGTACGACGTCAGATGCAGTGCGGCCGATCGTGGTTGGATCGACAGGACCGATCCTCCGGCCGATAGGCACGGCTCGTACGGGTGATCCCCCTTGAGCAGGTAACCGGTGCAGTTGACGATCCAGCTGTCGTCCTCGACCTGTCTCCTCGCACCGCTGCGCAGCACCATCTCGGTGCTGCCGTCACGGTCGACGACGTCGACGAGGTGATCCATCAGCACCTCACGAAGACCGCCCGCGATGGTCGCGTTCTCGGCCTCCGAGAGCACCCCGAACAGGAAGTTGCCGGTTTGTGGTGTCAACCAGACACCGAATTCGCGACGGAACCAGTCGGCGACCTCTCCCTCGTTGGTTCCGTCGAAGCGACTGCACATCTCCTCGGCCATCGCGTTGATCGACCGGCCGCCACCCCAGCGCCGGATTCCCGTCGGGAAGAGTTTGTCCCGGCAGCTGAAGTACGTTCCCGACCCGGCCACCAGATTCACCTCGCGGCCCGTTTGCGCGTTGATCAGTGTGTGCGCGGTGTCCATCCCGGTCTTGCCACCGCCGATGATCCACACCGGGGCATCGCTGTCTCGGATGTCGCCGCGCCGCACGTCACAGGTGTCCGGCGACACCGACCGGACCCGCGTGCTCGACAACTTCAGGGGCGCGTTGAGTCTGAACCGCACGCCGTATGCCTTGATCAGCCGGGGCGCCTCGATGATGCGTTCCGTGCCGTCGGGCGCACGGCAGGTGATCCGCACACCCGCCCCGGACCCGCTGCCGAACTCCTTGTCCGACAGGAACTCCCAGCCGAATCGCGCGTCGACGGTGACCTGTTCTCCGATCACGTCGAGGCAGTGCCGGAAGTGGTCGAGCACCTCGGTCTTCGTGGGCAGATATGACGGCTCACGTCCCAGCGTCCACTCGATGTTGCCTGCCGTGAACATCGGATGCGGTTGGTGCAACCGCACGTATTCATAGGTGTCGACCCACATTCCGCCGACCCGGTCCCGGCGGTCGAGCAGGATGATCTTCTGGTCGCGGCCCAGGTAGCGGCTCGCGACGAACAGCGCGTTGAGGCCGGCGATGCCCGCGCCGACGACGCAGAGGTCGCACGTGTCCACCTGCTGGTTGTCCTGCGTCTCAGCTGAAGTGGACACGGCGACCTCCTCGACCGTCAGACCCGGTTGATCTTCAGTGTGGATCCGTTCGTGCCCGGCGGATCGCGTAACCGATTACCCGATTCAGGCGGGGCTGGTTCAGGCGGCGATACGGCGCGCGCCGACGAACTGCCACTCGGCCATCACGGCGGTGTACAGCCCCGTGCCGATGAGGATGACGACGCCCGCGGCGGTCAGCGACATCGTCACGGCCGCGACCACGGCGATCACGGTGCACACCGCATTGGCGACCGACGTGCCGATGCCCGCGGGCCGCACCCGCTCGATCCCGGCGAGGGCGAGCACCGCGATGCCGTAGGCGACGGAGAAGATCCCGATCCCGTATTCGACGGCGACCGGCAGTCCGGTCAACTCCGAGAACCAGCGTGGCGCGGCGAGCAGGGCGATGCCGCTGATGCCGACCAGCACGGCGTCGGTGCGCATGGCCAACCGCAGCAGTGCACCGGAGGTCCTGACGGTGCCTGCGGTATTGGTGATGGCGGTCATTCGTTTCTCCTTATCTGGTGTTTTCTTGGTGACATCTGGGGCGGACAGGGAGTCACGCCAGACGGCGCACTCCGCGGTACTGCAGCCACGCCAGCGCGGCGGTGGCGGCGACGAAGCCGAGCAGCAGTTCGGTTCCCGCGCCGGTCAGTGGCAGCCACCCGGCGAGGACGGCCGTCACGGACGCGGCGGCGAACACCGTGTTGCCGGTCGCGACGGCGACGCCGACCTTGCGGATGGCGGGCAGGGCGGCGAGCACGTACAGCAACGCTCCGTAACCCACCAGCGCGGCGCCGATCACCCATCCGGCCGTCGCCGACAGCCCGGCGACGCGGGCCAGCGGGTCGGCGAGCATCGCGGTGAACAACCCGACGCCCGCGCACACCGTGGCGTCGGCGCGCAACGCGAACCGCAACAGGGAATCGGTCGAATCGGACAGTGGCCGGGTGGTGATCGCGGTCATGGCGGGCTCCTCAGGGCTCCTCGGTGCTCCTCGGTGTCGAGGCTTCGTGTCGAACACCTCAGAGGTTGCTCACAAGCCACTGCCAGATCGACGCCAGACGCTGCCAATCACTGCCAAGCGCAGGTCAGCGCAGGACTCGCGGGATTGTCGAGGCGGCGGGTCAGCGCCCGGCGGCAGGCGCGACGCGCCCGCGCAGATCCGCCGCGATCACCTTGGCGGCGGCGTTCTGCCAGTTGTGCAGCGAGCGTTGCGGCACCTCGGTGACGAACCACTGCCAGGCCTGCCGCGCGACCGGGTCCAGGCCCGCCGCGGTCGCGTTCTGCGCGTAGGCGCGCACGCCGACGACGTACGGGAAGTACAGCGAGTTGTAGTGCCGCCATTCCTCGGTGGTGCCGAAGTCGCCGCCGTCGCGCGGCTTGAGCGCCGCGATCCGCTCGGCCAGCAACGCCTTGAGTTCGTTGGCCCGCTCGAGCGGCTGATCGGGCGCGCCGCGTGCGGCGAGGCGCGCGTCGATCTCGGGCAGCGCGGTCAGGGGGCTGGCCATGAGCTTCGACAGGTCGGCGTAGTGGCCCAGGGCACGGCGGGTGAGCCGGGCGAATGCGCCGTCGTCGAGATCGTCGAGCGGGCTGCGCGACCGCAGCGGCAGGGCGGCCTCGGTCGCGCGCAGCGCCTCGCGGTCGGCGCGCAGTTCGGGTGACCGGAAGAACGCGAGGCGGTCGAAGATGCCGGCCAGCGGGCCGGCCAGCACCTCGACGGCCACCGCGACCGCGAGGCTGGTGAACAACAGCACCGTCATCGCGACATGGCCGTCGGCCGAGTCGAGGACCGCAAGCCCGATCAGGGCCTGCGCGGCGAACGGGATCGCGATCACCACGGTGCCGATCACCGAGCGCCGCATGTCGGCGCGCAGCGCCTGCCCTTCGTCGAAGGCGTCCCAGATCGCGACGGCCACACCGAGCAGGGCGACGTCAAAACCCGTGGACGCCAACGCCAGCCAGCTCGGCACCAGACCGAGCGGAATGATCAGGATCGCGTTGCCGAGCGCGAAGAACAGCGTCGCCACGACCAGGAACCCGACCACCGAACCCGGTTTCGCGCCGCTCACCACGGCCTTGATCATGGCGCCCAGCGACGACACCGAGATCACCGCGAACAGCAGCCAGTGGCCCAGGCGCAGCGGACCGTCGACGTTGCCGGCCACCGCGGCCGCCGCGAACGCCAGCACCGCGACCGTGAGGATCGCGATGAGCGCGGTCGCGCGCGAGCGGAAACCCTCGGCCGGGCGCGACAGTTCGACGAGCACCGCGAACCAGGCGATGGCGGGCACGGCCACCAGGTAGATCTCGATTCGGCTGAGCAGTTCGGAACCGGTGATGACGCGCACCGCGTCCAGCGCGACGACCACCGCGAAGCTCGTCAGGCCGATCGCGGCGAACACCAGGACGGGTTTGCGCGGATCGCGGGCGACCAGGTACAGACCCAGCCACCAGCTGAGCGTGAAGACCACCGCCGACAGCGCAGCCATGGCCCCAGTGTGGCACGCGCTACTTGCCGAAGCGCCGGTGCCTTGCGGTGTAGTCGCGCAGCGCGCGCAGGAAATCGACCCGGCGGAACGCGGGCCAGTACGCCTCGGTGAACCACATCTCCGAATAGGCGCTCTGCCACAGCAGGAAACCGCTGAGCCGCTGCTCCCCCGAGGTGCGGATCACCAGGTCGGGGTCCGGCTGACCCGAGGTGTAGAGGTTCTCGGAGATGCCGTCGACCGTGACGGCCTCGATGAGCTGTTCGGCCGTGGCGCCGTTGGCGAGTTCCTTGGACAGCAGCGAGCGGACCGCGTCGACGATCTCCTGGCGTCCGCCGTAGGCGACGGCGACGTTGACGTGGAAGTTGGCGCCTTTGGTCGTGGTGCTCTCGACGGCCTCGCGCAGCCGGCGCGCCGGCTCGTCGCCCAGCAGTTCAAGGTCGCCGACGGTGCGCACGCTCCATTTGTTGTACGGCGCGCAGATCTCCTCGACGACGTCGGTGATGATCTCGATGAGCGCGGTGAGTTCGTCGGGATCGCGCTGCAGGTTCTCGGTGGACAACAGGTAGATCGTGGCCATCTCGATCCCGGCGGCCTGACACCAGCGCAGCATCTCGGCGATCTTTGCCGCACCTTTGCGGTAGCCGATGCTGACGTCGTCGTAACCTGCGTCACGCGCCCAGCGGCGATTTCCGTCACACAGCACCGCGATGTGCCGTGGCAGTTGGGCTTTGGACCGCACCAATTCGTGGCGCAGCCGCATCTCGTAGATCCGGTAGGCCGGTTCTTTGAGACGCGGGGGAATGATGTCCACGAGAATCCAGACTACTGTTAACTGCGGGAATGACCCATCAGCTGTATGTGGAGGTGACATGACCGCGCCGATCGACGGTTCTCACGATCGCCGGACAGCTCCCTACCGATCAGCGGCCGCCGATGCCGCGGGTTCGCAACGCCAAGCCGAGGACCTGCCCGCCGCGGTTGCCGACGGCGTTGCCCAGTTCTTCGGAAAACCACGGGCGCGCGGGTGGATTCACGTCTACTCGGCGATCGTCGCGTTGATCGCGGGCGCCGCACTGGTGTCGGTGTCGTGGTCGGTGCAGTCGACGCGCGCCGGTCTGGCCACGCTGCTCTACACGTTCACGATCGTGGCGATGTTCGCGGTCAGTGGGGTGTATCACCGCGTGAACTGGACGTCGGTGACCGCGCGGAAATGGATGAAGCGGCTCGACCATTCGATGATCTTCCTGTTCATCGCGGGCAGCTACACACCGTTCGCCCTGCTGGCACTGCCCGAGTCGAAGGGCATGGTGCTGTTCTGGATCGTGTGGGGCGGCGCGATCGCGGGCGTGCTCCTCAAGATGTTCTGGCCCTCGGCGCCACGCTGGCTCGGCGTACCGCTCTACATCCTGCTGGGCTGGGTCGCGGCATGGTTCATCGGGCCGATCATGGACGGCGCCGGTGTCGCGGCAGTGGTGTTGCTGATCGTCGGCGGCGCGCTGTACAGCGTCGGCGGCGTCCTCTACGCACTCAAGTGGCCGAACCCGTGGCCCGCGACCTTCGGTCACCACGAGTTCTTCCACGCCTGCACGGCCGTGGCGGCGATCTGCCACTACATCGCGATGTGGTTCGCCGTCTTCTGACGCGTGGCACCGCGAGCGTGCGTGTTTGCCCCTCGGCACGCCGCAAAACCTCAGCAGTACGCGCACGCTCGCGGTGAGACGAACGTGCGCGTCGGTCGAGAGGTCCGCTGAAAGATCCCTACAGCTGCTTGATGTCAGCCGGTGACCAGTACGCCTTCATGGACGTGATCCGGCCGTCGCCGTCGAACGTCATCACCTCGATCGGCTCGATCCGCATGGCGTTGCCGATGGTGATGGCGAACAGGAAGGCCGCCTCGCTCCCGCCGGGACGGAAGCTCAGCAGCTCGGTCTTGATGTCGGTCGTCGCGGCGGTCATGTTCTTGTAGAACCCCTCGATGGCCTGGCGCCCGATGTGCACCTCGCCACTGCCGACCGGGTCCTCCACCGTCGCGTCGTCGGCGTACAGCGCGGCGATGTCGGCCGCGGAACCTCCTGCGACAGTGTCCAGGTAACGCTTGACGAACGACTCCAAGGCGGCGGCATCGTGGCTCATGGCCGCTGACGCTACACGGCCACTCCCAGGGCGTCAGCAAGATCCCCGACCGTGGTCACCGGCAGATCGCACACGGTCCCCCGGCACACATAGGCGGCGTCGGCGCCGTCCACGCGGTCGCGTCCGCGCAGCAGCTCCGACGAGTCCACCGCACCGCCGACGACGACGGCGCCGCCCGGTGCGAGCGTGCGCGCGGCGGCCAACAGTTCCGACGACGGCTCACATGCCACGGCAATCTGGATGGGTCCACGCAACTGGGCCTCGGCCACGGCCAGCCAGTGCCCGCCCGACCGTGCGGCGCGGGTCAGGATCGGGACCGCGGTGGCCAAAGTGGCCTGCGCCGCTTCGGCATAACGCGACGATCCGGTGAGGTAGGCAGCCAGTTGCAGCGCCTCGGCGATCAGCGAGGCCCCCGCGGGCGTCGCACCGTCGATCGGGTCGGCCGGCCGGACCATGAGTGTCTCGGCGTCGTCGGCCGTGTCATACCAGCGGCCCGGCTGTTCGGGGTCGGCGAAGTGCTCCAGCGCGAGGTCGAGCAGGTGCCGTGCCTCGGGCAGCCACTGTCCGGTCTGCTGGTACAGCGTCAGCAGCGCGGTGGCCATCGCGGCGTGGTCTTCGAGGATGCCCGCACTGGCTCCGACCGCCCCGCCGAGACTCGCGCGGCGCAGCCGCCCGTCGACGACGTGGAGGTCGATGAGCCTGCGCGCGCATCGCGATGCGGCGTCGAGCAATTCGGGTCGTTGCAGCGCGACCGACGCCTCGGCGAGCGCGGTGACGGCGAAGCCGTTCCATGCCGTGACGACCTTGTCGTCGCGCGCGGGCTGAGGCCGTGCGGCACGCGCGGCGAGCAGCGTCGTGCGGATGGTCTCGAACCGCGCCGGATCGTCCGGGGTGGCGGGCAGTTGAAGCACCGACGCGCCGTGTTCGAAGGTCCCCTCGTCGGTGACCCCGAAAACCGCTGCGGCCCATATTCCGTCGTCGTCACCGAGCACCGACCGCAGCTCCGCGGGCGTCCACACGTAGGTGGACCCCTCACTGCCGGCGGCGTCGGCGTCGAGCGACGACGTGAACATGTCGCGGTCACCGAGCTCGGCGATCATGAAATCCGCTGTCTCTGAGGCGATTCGACGGGCCAGCACGCTTCCGGTACGACGCGCCAGGTGCGCGTAGACGCGCAGCAACAGCGCGTTGTCGTAGAGCATCTTCTCGAAATGCGGTACCACCCAATACGGGTCGACGCTGTAGCGCGCGAAACCTCCTGAGAGCTGATCGTAGATTCCGCCACGCGCCATCGCCTCGCACGTGCGCTGCACCGCGGACACCGCGGCGGCCGAACCCGTGCGCTCGTAGTGCCGCAGCAGACCCTCCAGCAGCGCCGACGGCGGGAACTTGGGCGCACCACCGAACCCGCCGTGGCGCTTGTCCTCGTCACCGAGCACGGACGCCACGGCGTGATCGCACATCTCGGCGCTCACGGGCGGGCCGCCCGCGGGCAGGCCGCCGGCCATCTTCCGCAGTTCGGTGGTGATCTGATCGGACGCCCGCTCGACCTCGCCGCGCCGGTCCCGCCACGTCTCGGCGACCGCGGTCAGCAGTTGCAGGAAGTTCGCCTTGGGGTAGTACGTTCCGCAGAAGAACGGCCTGCCGTCGGGGGTGAGGAAGCACGTCATCGGCCAGCCGCCCTGCCCCGTGAGCGCGACGGTGGCGTTCATGTACACCGCGTCCAGGTCGGGGCGCTCCTCGCGGTCGACCTTGATGCACACGTAGTTCGCGTTGGCGAGTGCGGCGACCTCGGCGTCCTCGAACGACTCGTGGGCCATCACGTGACACCAGTGGCAGGCGGCGTAACCGACCGACAACAGGATCGGCACGTCACGCTCAGCCGCCTCGGCGAGCGCCTCAGGCGTCCACTCGCGCCAGTGCACGGGGTTGTCGGCGTGCTGGCGCAGATACGGGCTGGTGGACCGGTTCAGGAGGTTGGCCACACCACCACCCTAGGCGTGGCTACTCCGAACCCTTGGCCGTTCCGTTCTCCGGGGTGCTGTCCGGTTCGATCACGACGGTGCCCTCGTCGGCCTCTTGATCGGGTTCGGGGTGCTCGGGATCGAACGACTCCGGCAGGTTGCGCAGGTGCCGGTTCATCGACCACACCAGCGCGAACGTGCCGACCAGCAGTACGACGGTGATCAGCAGACCGAACGGTGCGGCCTTGCCGAACTCGGGGCCGGTGTTGCGGGGCTCGTCGGCCAGAAGAGTCACGACGGCCGTCAAGGTGTCGATCATGGCTCGACCCCCTTGAACAGGTCGTCCTCGGGCAGCGTGACCGGCACGCGGGCCCGCGCGAGCTCGAACTCCTCGGTCGGCCACAACCGCTGCTGCCACTCGATCGGGGCGTGGAAGAAGTCGCCCTTGGGATCGATCTGTGTCGCGTGCGCACGCAACGCGTCGTCACGCTGGTGGAAGTACTCCGCGCAGTGCACGCGGGTGGTCACCCGGTTGGCGAACACGTCGTTGTCGGGATCCCAGTGCTCGAGCCATTTGGCGAACGGGCCCTCCTGCCCGTTCTTGGCGAACTCCTCCTGCAGGAGCTGCATGCGCTGACGGAGGAAGCCATGGTTGTAGTACAGCTTCTGCACCGCCCACGGCTCACCGGCGTCGGGATACAGCAGGTGGTCGGCCGCGGCCTCGTACGCGGCCACCGACACCTGGTGGCAGCGGATGTGGTCGGGATGCGGGTAACCACCGTTCTCGTCGTACGTGGTCATCACGTGCGGGCGGAACTCGCGGATCACCCGCACCAGACGCTTGACGGGCTCCTCGAGCGGGACCAGGGCGAAACACCCGTCGGGCAGCGGCGGCAGCGGGTCACCCTCCGGCAATCCGGAGTCGACGAAACCCAGCCAGTGGTGCTCGACACCCAGGATCTCGGCCGCTTTGGCCATCTCGTCACGGCGCACCTCGGCGATCCGGCCGTGGACCTCGGGCAGGTCCATCGCCGGATTGAGAATGTCTCCGCGCTCGCCGCCGGTCAGGGTCACCACCATGACGCGGGCACCCTCGGCCGCGTAGCGCGCGGTGGTTGCCGCACCCTTGCTGGACTCGTCGTCCGGGTGGGCATGCACCGCCATCAACCGCAGTTCACTCATTTCGTTCCATCTAACTACGGCGACCCTTTGCCTAATCCTTCGCCCATGTCCGTTCACCCCGACCGGCCGTTCGGCCGGCCATCTGACGGTGGCTACCCGTTTGTCCCCGCCTATAGTTCCAGTTCTGATGATCGAACGCCCCGCCGCCCGGTACGGATCCCGCGAGCAACCGCGCCTCAGCCGCCGCTGGATCCTGATCGCGGTGGCAGCACTGGTGCTCGTCGCGGGTGTGATCGTCGCGGTCGTGGCGTATCAGCGCTTCGGCAGCGGCGAGGTGAAAGGCGAGCTCACGGGCTATCAACTTCTTGACGACGAAACGGTCCAGGTGACCATCGGGGTCGAGCGGCCCGACCCGTCCAAGCCCGTCGTCTGCATCGTCCGCGCACGGTCGAAAGACGGCAGCGAAACCGGGCGGCGCGAGATCCTGGTCCCGCCGGGAAGCGATCGTGTGGTGCAAGTCACCGCCGAGGTGAAGTCCACGCGCAAACCCGTCATGGGCGACATCTACGGATGCGGCACCGATGTCCCGTCGTACCTGGTGACACCGCAGACCTGAGTGACGCAACCAACACGGAATGGCATTGCGTCGACGACCCGGTGGTACGATTGTGCGATACACGGTTTCCCGCTGGGGCCGTGTATTGCTGCATTAGCGGTCAAAAAACCGCTTGCCGTGCCGGCAATACACGCGCATCCTCCGGGCCTGAACAGACTTTCGTACAAAGCGCGAGACGACGACGACAGGAGCGCGAAGACATGACCGATACCCAGGTCACCTGGCTCACCCAGGAGGCGTTCGACCGGTTGAAGGCGGAGCTGGACCAGCTGATCGCCAACCGGCCGGTGATCGCCGCCGAGATCAACGACCGCCGCGAAGAGGGCGACCTGCGCGAGAACGGCGGCTATCACGCCGCGCGCGAGGAGCAGGGCCAGCAGGAGGCCCGCATCCGCCAGCTGCAGGAGCTGCTCAACAACGCCAAGGTCGGCGAGGCCCCCAAGCAGTCCGGTGTGGCGCTGCCCGGCTCGGTGGTCAAGGTGTACTACGACGACGACGAGAACGACACCGAGACGTTCCTGATCGCCACCCGCCAGGAGGGCATCAGCGACGGCAAGCTCGAGGTCTACTCCCCCAACTCGCCGCTGGGCGGCGCACTGCTCGACGCCAAGGTCGGCGAATCGCGCACCTACACCGTGCCCAGCGGCAACGTGGTGAAGGTGACGCTCGTCAGCGCTGAGCCGTATCAAGGCTGACGCGGCGCCGCCGGGGCGACGCACTACAGTCGGGGGGATGGCGCGGATCGCCGAAGATCTCTTCTTGCTGCTGCTCGACAACGCGTCTGCACAGCCTGGACTCGATCGACGCAGGCGTGAACGTGTGCTCGGTGCCGCGGTGTTGTTGGACCTGGCCTACATGTGCCGTGTCCGGCCTGCCCTGGCCGGTGAACCGGTCCCGGCGGGCCGACTCATCGCGCTGGCCGGGCAGTTTCCGCCCGACCCCGTCGCCGATCCGGCGTTCGAGGTGTTGCGCAGAAAGCCGCTCACCCCGCAGGCCGCGTTGGCCAAGCTCGGCGGGCCGACCCAGACCCACCTTGAGTCACACCTGCAGGCGATGGGTCAGATTCAGCGAGTCCGCATGCCCGGCAAGGGATTTCCGGGACGCGGCCGCTACTGCTGGCCCCTGACCAACCGTGACCGGGTGAGCGGCGCGCGTGCGGCGTTGCTCGCCGCGTTGTTCGACGGGCACAACCCCACGCCGCCGGTCGCCGCGATCATCTGCCTGTTGCACTCGGTCGACGGTTTGGGCGCAGTGCTGAGCCTCAACGAGCGCGGGTGGCGCTGGGTGCATGCCCGCGCCACCGAGATCGCCACGGGCAGTTGGGTCGACGAGAACGCCACGGCACTGCCCGAGATGAACCTGGCGGTCACGACCTCGGCGGTACGCCCGGCGTTGATCGCCCTGCTGGACTGAGAAAGAACTCAGCCCAGGGCCTGCTCCAGGTCGGCCAGCAGGTCCGCTGAGTGCTCGATGCCGACCGACAGCCGCACCAGGTCGTCGGGCACCTCGAGCTGCGAGCCCGCGGTCGACGCGTGGGTCATCGCGCCCGGGTACTCGATCAGCGACTCGACCCCGCCCAGCGACTCGGCGAGGATGAAGATCTCTGTGCGCGAGCACAAGTCACGCGCGGCCTGTGGGCCACCACGCAACCGCACCGACACCATACCGCCGAAGCCGGTCATCTGCCGTGCCGCGACGTCGTGGTTGGGGTGGCTGGGCAGACCGGGGTACAGCACGGTCTGGACCGCGGGATGCCCGTCGAGGAATTCCGCGATCAGCGCGGCGTTCTCGCTGTGCTGACGCATCCGCAGCACCAGGGTCTTCAGTCCGCGCATGGTCAGGTACGCGTCGAACGGTCCGGGCACACCGCCCGCGCCGTTCTGCAGGAACGCGAACGCGGCGTCGAGTTCCTCGTCGTTGGTCAGCAGCGCACCGCCGACGACGTCGGAGTGACCGCCGATGTACTTGGTGGTCGAGTGCAGCACGATGTCGGCGCCCAACAGCAGCGGCTGCTGCAGAGCCGGTGAGGCAAACGTGTTGTCCACCAACACCTTCACACCCGACGACGACGCGATCTGCACTATGCCCGCGATGTCGGCGACGTTCAGCAGCGGGTTGGTCGGGGTCTCGACCCAGATCAGGCGGGTCTTGGGCGTGATCGCCGAGCGCACCGAGTCGAGGTCGCTCAGCGCGGCCGGGGTGTGGCTGATGCCCCAGTGCGTGAAGACCTTGTCGATGAGCCGGAACGTGCCGCCGTAGGCGTCGTCGGGGATCACGACGTGATCGCCCGGACGCAGCACCGCACGCAGCGCGCAGTCGGTGGCGGCCATGCCCGAGCTGAACGCCCGGCCGAAGCGCGCCTCCTCGACCGCGGCCAGCGCGGCCTCGAGGGACTGCCGCGTCGGGTTGCCGGTGCGGGCGTACTCGAACCCGCCGCGGAGCCCACCGACCCCGTCCTGGGCGAACGTCGAGCTGGCGTAGATCGGCGTGTTGACGGCACCGGTCGCCGGGTCAGGCTGGTAACCGGCATGGATGGCTTTCGTGGCCAGACCGTGCCACTTGCGGTGTTCACTCATAACGTGTCGAGCCTATCGGGACGGGTGTAGACATGGACCATGGCTCCATCCAACGCGGCGGCCGGGACGACGGCGGTCGCCGACCTGCTCGACACAGATTCGATGCTCAACCCCGAGGAACTGGAGCTGCGCAGCACCGTACGCCGGTTCGGCGAGCAACGCCTGCGGCCATTTGTCGCAGAGTGGTTCGAATCCGGTTCGGTGCCGGTGCGCGAACTGGCCACCGAGTTCGGCAAGCTGGGCCTGCTCGGCATGCACCTGGAGGGTTACGGCTGCGGCGGCTCATCGGCCACGGCGTACGGCGTCGCCTGCCAGGAACTCGAGGCCGTGGACAGCGGCCTGCGCAGCATGGTGTCGGTGCAGGGATCGCTGGCCATGTTCGCCATCCACGCGCACGGCAGCGAGGAGCAGCGCGAGCAGTGGCTGCCGCGAATGGCCACGGGCGAGGTGATCGGCTGCTTCGGGCTCACCGAACCGGACTTCGGCTCCAACCCGTCGGGTATGCGCACGACCGCGCGGCGCGACGGCTCCGACTGGATCCTCAACGGTTCGAAGATGTGGATCACCAACGGCTCAGTGGCCGACGTCGCGATCGTGTGGGCGCGTTCCGAGGACGGCATCCTGGGGTTCGTGGTGCCGACGGACACCCCGGGCTTCGTCGGCCGCGAGATGAAGCACAAGCTGTCGCTGCGGGCGTCGAACACCTCCGAGTTGCATCTCGACGATGTGCGTCTGCCCGCCGAGGCACAGTTGCCGAACGCCAGAGGGCTGTCGGGCCCGTTGGCGTGCCTCTCCGAGGCGCGTTTCGGCATCGTGTTCGGTTCGGTCGGCGCGGCGCGCGACTGCCTGGAGGCAACGCTGGACTACGTCGGCACCCGTGAGGTGTTCGACAAGACACTCGCGTCCTACCAGATCACGCAGACCAAGATCGCCGACATGGCAGTCGAACTCAGCAAGGCGCAGCTACTGGCGCTGCACCTGGGCAGGCTCAAGGACGCGGGCAGGATCTCCCCCGAGCAGGTCAGCGTCGGCAAGCTCAACAATGTCCGCGAGGCTCTCGAGATCGCCAGGCAGTGCCGAACCCTGTTGGGCGCCAACGGGATCACGCTGGAGTACCCGGTGCTGCGGCACGCCAACAACCTGGAGTCGGTGCTGACCTACGAGGGCACCTCCGAGGTGCACCAGATGGTCATCGCCCAGGCGCTGACCGGTGTCAGCGCATTTCGTTGAACCCCGGCGGATTTTGCGGCGGGTACGGCGGATACGGCTGCTGGTACTGCGGCGCGTAGGCCTGCTGGAACTGCTGCTGCGGCGGATAGGACAACTGCGGCGGCTGCCGGTCGACCGGCACGCACACCGTCGTCATGATCTTGTCGGCCAGGGTCTGCCGCTTGGCGTCCCACAGCGGGAACAGGTAACCGACGTAGCAGATCAGACCGTCGACGATGTGGGCCACCTGGCGCACCAGTGACATCAGGAAGCCGATGGGCTGCCCGGTCTGCTCGCTGACCACCTTGAACTTCATGACGCTCTTGCCGATGCTCTGCCCCGTGGTGCCCTGACGGTAGCCCATGTTCCACACGCCGTACGCGATCGGCGCGAGCGACAGCACGAAGATCAGGACGGCGGCGACAATGCCCACACCGGTGGTGATCTCACCGTCGGAGGACCCCTGGGACGCGCCGGCCAGAATCCCGAAGACGACGAGATAACCGATCACGGTGACAACCGCGATGGGCAACTGATCGATGACGAACGCGATCACCCGGTCGAACCAGGGCGTGTACGCCTGCGGGTTCGGCACGGTCGGCGGCCCGTACGGGCCGGGCACCGGGGTCTGATACGGGTTCGGTTGCCACGGTGGCGGATAACCACCCTGCGGGCCCGGATGACCACCCGGGTGCGGGCCATACGGAGCCGGTCCCGGCCCCTGCGGCGGCAGCTGAGTCATGCGTCGATGATCCCACGCGAAACGGCGCCCACGCCGCGTGACTTTTTGCAGCGTGGGCGCCGTGACGAGACGCCGGAACCTAACGGCTCACTGGGTGGGCGGTGCGATCGGTGCGCCGGTGAGGCGACGGAACGCGTACACCTCGATCAGGGCCACCAGCGGGTAGGCCACGAGAAGTCCGATGCCACAGGCGATCGCGCCCGCGAGCAGCAGCAGGAAGATCACCACGGCGGTGATGAAGACCGTGCCGAAGTTGGCCTTGCTGAGCTCGAAGCTGGTCTTCACCGCGTCCACGCCGGACAGGTTGCGGTCGAGGACCGCGACCGTGGTGAACAGGAAGAGCACCGCGATGATCGCCGAGGCGATCAGCAGCACCGGAACCCCGACGAACAGGTAGCCCGGTACGAAGAACCCCGGGAACAGCAGGATCGCCGCCACCACGAAGTTGATCACGCCGACGATCACCGTCGCGATGATGACGTCACCGACGTTGCGCGGCTTGAAGAACGACCCGATGGTCACCGGTTGCCCGTTGGCGATCTCCAAAACGCCGCTGATGTAAGCGGCTTGGATGACGGCGGTGACGATGAGCGTGATGATGGCGCCGATGATCGAGACGACGCCGCCGCCGGTCGCCATCGACAGTTCGAAGCCGTCGGCCGAGCTGGTCGAGGTGAACGCTCCGGAGATGCCGTTGACGATGCCCTGCAGGATGGCGTAGACCAGCCCGAACACCAGTGCGGGAACGATCATCTCGACGGCGTGCTTGGAGAACTTGTTCCAGGCCCACGAGAACGCGTCGCCGACGCTGTAGGCGCCACCGAAGCCCGGCGCACCCACCGGGGCGTAACCCCCGGGCTGACCGAAGCCGCCTGCGGGCGGGTATCCCGCGCCTGGTCCGCCCGGGTAACCCGGCGGCGGGTAGCCCGCCGCTCCCGGCGGAGGCGGCGGCGGATAGCTTCCGCCCTGCGGCGGCGGAGGCGGTGGGTAACCGCCGGGGGGCGGCGGCGGGAAGCCACCCTGCGGAGGAGGCGGGTAGCCTCCCGGCGGCGGGGGTGGCGGGTAACCGCCCTGCGGTGGCGGGCCGAAACCGCCCGGTTGCGCAGGGGGATAGCCGCCGTCCGGCGGCGGGGGCGGCGGGTAGCCGCCGTCGGGCGGCGGGGGCGGCGGGTAGCCGCCGTCGGGCGGCGGCGGGTTGTTGCCCGGAGGCTGATCAGTCACGTTGCAAGCTCTCCTCACCTCGGATAGCGACCGCGGCACGGCCGCGACTTTCTACCAGCACCTGGATGCGGCGCGAACGAACAACTCCACAGGCAGATTACGCATCGCACGCGCCGTCGTTAGCTGCTTCGACATGGCCGCAACCTGCGTCGGCAAGACCACGGGCGGTCGTGTATGGCCGGTCATGGCGCCTTCCCGTCGGGTTTGCTGACCCTGAGCGAGCCCACCTTACCTGGGAAGCCGCTGACAGCAGCGCATTCCACGCGGCGTGCGCGGAATCTGCGGACGCGGCGCGGATGGGGGCAACCTAGTGCCGGTAACCGCCCTCGGACAGGAACCCCAGCAGGTCGTGCCTGGTCAGCACACCGACGGGCTTGCCGTCCTCGACCACCATCACGGCGTCGGATTCACGAAGGGTCTTGGCGGCCGTGCTGACCAGTTCACCGGCGCCGATCAGCGGCAGCGGCGGGCTCATGTGCTCGGCGACCGCGTCGGCCAGCTTGGCGCGGCCCTCGAACACCGCCGAGAGCAGTTCGCGCTCGGAGACGCTGCCTGCCACCTCGCCTGCCATCACGGGCGGCTCCGCGCCGACGACGGGCATCTGGGAGACGCCGTACTCGCGCAGGATCCCGATCGCGTCGCGCACGGTTTCCGACGGATGCGTGTGCACCAGGTCGGGCAGTGCACCCGACTTGCCGCGCAACACGTCACCGACGGTCTTCTCGACGCTGCCGTCGAGGCGGGTGCGCAGGAAACCGTAGGACGACATCCACGCGTCGTTGAAAATCTTTGACAGATAACCACGTCCACCGTCGGGCAGCAGCACCACGACCACGGCGTCGGGCCCGGCCTTGCGGGCCACCTCGATGGCGGCGACGACGGCCATGCCGCACGATCCGCCGACCAGCAGGGCCTCTTCACGTGCGAGTCGCCGGGTCATCTCGAACGAGTCGGCGTCGGACACCGCGATGATCTCGTCGGGGACCGAAGGATCGTAGGCCGTGGGCCAGAAGTCCTCGCCGACACCTTCGACGAGGTAGGGCCGGCCCGTGCCGCCCGAGTACACCGAGCCCTCGGGATCGGCGCCGATGACCTTGACCTTGCCGCCCGAGACCTCCTTGAGGTAGCGGCCGGTGCCGGTGATGGTCCCGCCGGTGCCCACACCCGCGACGAAGTGTGTGATCTTGCCTTCGGTGTCGGCCCAGATCTCGGGGCCGGTGGTCTCATAGTGGCTCTCCGGGCCCATCTGGTTGGAGTACTGGTCGGGCTTCCAGGCGCCCTCGATCTCGGTGACCAGGCGGTTGGAGACGCTGTAGTAGCTGTCCGGATGGTCCGGCGGAACCGCCGTCGGGCACACCACGACCTCGGCGCCGTACGCGCGCAGGACATTCCGCTTGTCCTCGCTGACCTTGTCAGGGCAGACGAAGACGCACTTGTAGCCGCGCTGCTGGGCCACCAGGGCCAGGCCGACGCCGGTGTTGCCCGAGGTGGGTTCGACGATGGTGCCGCCCGGTTTGAGCTCACCGCTGACCTCGGCGGCCTCGATCATCTTGAGCGCGATGCGGTCCTTGGAGCTGCCGCCGGGGTTGAGGTACTCGATTTTCGCCGCCACCAGGCCTGCCCCTTCGGGGACCACCGAGTTCAGCTGGACCAGCGGGGTGTTACCGATGAGCTCACTGATGTGCCTGGCTATGCGCATACGTCAATGGTCTCAGGCGCGCGAAAGGCTCACCACGTCGCCTCACGTATGTAGGCGCCGATCTGCCGCAACGAGCGCTTGGCCTCGGGCACCAGGTTGCCCGCGATCTGGAAGACGTGCATCTGACCAGGCCAAACATGGACCTCGACGGGAACACCCGCGGCGCACAGCATGCGTGCGGCCTTGCGCGCGTCGCTGATCAGCACCTCCGAGCCGGACACGTGGATCAGCGTGCGCGGCAGGCCCGGCTCGATGTGGTCGAGCGGTTCGTAGACCTGTTCGCCGTTGCGCGCGGCGGCGGCCTCGACGATCTCGACGAGCGCGTCGAACGCCTTGGGCGGGAACATCGCGTCGCGCCGGGCGTTGGGGTGCTCGGCCCGCGCGCGGTTGTCGATCTCGTACAGCGGCGACATCGCCACCAACGCGGCGGGCACCTCGCCGTCGTCGAGCAGCCGTTCGGCCAGTGCGAGCCCCAGATAACCGCCCGCGGAGTCACCCGCGACGACGATCTGTTCGGGTTCGTAGCCCGCGCGACGCAGCCACACGTAGGCGTCGTAACAGTCGTCGACGGCCGTGCCCACCGAATGCTTGGGCACCATGCGGTAATCGACCACCAGCACGGGGCTGTCGGCGTACTCCGACAACGAGGTCGCCATGCCGCCGTGGGTGTTGGAACCGCACGCCAGGAACGCCCCGCCGTGCAGGTACAGGATCACGCTTCGGGTGCCGTCGGCGGGCAGTACCCCGTCGGCGCGGATGAGCTGCGCGGTGCAGTTCGGCAGCGCGATGGTGGCCTTGATGGTCCCCGGACTGGGCCGCAGCATCCGTGCCGCGAAGTTCAGCGCCCCGAACGGCCACGGGAGATGTGGCACACGGCTACCGATTGCCAGCGTCGGACGAATTGTCAGCATCGCCGCCAGCGAAGCGAGTCGACCGGCGACGCTTGTGCCGTCCTCGACGATCTCTACCGGCGCCGAGTCACTGACCGGAAATTTACGCGTGCGATACGCCCCACCTGGGCCTATGCCGGCACGAGGTGACCTGGTTACCTTGCTCGGTGCGGTCATCGCCACCACTCCCTACGACGGTGTAGAACGGTGAGCTAAATCACTTCAGACAACCCGGGTAACTTAGCTTGACACTTCTGAGAAGTTCAACGTTCAAACAAGGCGTTTCGATACCGGACCTCCCACTGGTTGATACCGCTTCGTGATCGCCCCGCCGGTCCGCACCGCGGACAAGGGGCCGGACAGGGCCGTGGCGCACCTAAACTGAACCCGTGGGCACACGTGCACCGCGTCGGTCGACCGTCGCCCTGGCGGCCGCGGCCACGCTGGCGTCAACCGGCTCCGCAGTCATCGGGGCGCGGAACCTGCTGAACGGGCAGGCCGCGCAAGCCCGCCGGACCATCCCCAAGGCCTGGGCCATCCCGCCCCGCGCCGACGGCGTCTACTCACCCGGCGGCGGGCCGGTGGAGCGCTGGGAACGGGGCGTGCCGTTCGATCTGCACCTGATGATCTTCGGTGACTCCACCGCGACCGGATACGGCTGTCACTCCGCCGACGAGGTGCCAGGCGTGCTGCTGGCACGTGGTGTCGCCGAGCAGTTCGGGCAGCGAATCCGGTTGAGCACCAAAGCCATCGTCGGCGCGACGTCCAAGGGCCTGTCCGGACAGATCGACGCCATGTTCGTGGCGGGGCCGCCGCCGGACGCCGCGGTCATCATGATCGGCGCCAACGACATCACCAAGCCCAACGGCATCGGACCTTCGGCGCGCAGGCTCGGCGCGGGCGTCTCGCGGCTGCGCTCGGCGGGCGCGGCGGTGGTGGTCGGTACGTGCCCGGATTTCGGCGTCATCACGGCCATTCCGCAGCCGCTGCGCTGGTACGCGCGCAGCCGCGGCCTTCGGCTGGCGCGCGCGCAGGCGCACGCCGTGCGCGCCGCGGGGGGTGTGCCCGTCCCGTTCTCCGACCTGCTCACCCCGGAGTTCCACAAGACGCCGGAACTGCTGTTCAGCGAGGACATGTTCCACCCGTCGGCGGCCGGTTACGCGCTGGCGGCCAGCCAGCTGCTGCCCGCCCTGTGTAATGCCTTGGGCCAGTGGGACGGTGACGATGCCCTGGAGACGGGCGCGGCCGACACGTCCTCGCTGTGGTCGCGGCTGGGCGCCATGAGCCGGTTGTGGCGGCGTTCCACCGGGGTGCCCGCCCCTGTGGTTGCGGCTGCGAGCTAGGTTCGTCTGAGCCACCTGATGAGGAGTTCTCATGCCTGAAGCCGTAATCGTTGCCACTGCCCGCTCCCCGATCGGTCGCGCCGGTAAGGGGTCGCTCGTCGAGATGCGCCCCGACGACCTGGCCGCCCAGATGGTCAAGGCCGTGCTCGACAAGGTTCCCGCGCTCGATCCGCGCGACATCGACGACCTGATCATGGGCTGCGGCCAGCCCGGCGGCGAGGCCGGGTTCAACATCGGCCGTGCGGTCGCGGTGCAGCTCGGTTACGACTTCCTGCCCGGCACCACGGTCAACCGGTACTGCTCGTCGTCGCTGCAGACCACCCGGATGGCATTCCACGCCATCAAGGCCGGTGAGGGGCACGCGTTCATCTCCGCGGGCGTCGAGACCGTCTCGCGCTTCGCCAAGGGCAACGCCGACGGCTGGCCCGACACCAAGAACCCGCTGTACGCCGACGCCATGAAGCGTTCCGATGAGGCGGCCGCGGGTGCCGAGGAATGGCACGACCCGCGTGAGGACGGCGCGCTGCCCGACGTCTACATCGCCATGGGCCAGACCGCCGAGAACGTCGCGCTGCACACCGGCATCAGCCGTGAGGACCAGGACCACTGGGGCGTCCGCTCGCAGAACCGCGCCGAGGAGGCCATCAACAGCGGCTTCTTCGAGCGTGAGATCACGCCGGTGACGCTGCCCGACGGCACCGTGGTGTCCAAGGACGACGGCCCGCGCGCCGGCACCACCTACGAGAAGATCAGCCAGCTCAAGCCGGTGTTCCGGCCCAACGGCACGGTCACCGCGGGCAACGCCTGCCCGCTCAACGACGGCGCCGCGGCGCTCGTGGTGATGTCCGATGTGCGCGCCAAGGAACTCGGCCTGACACCGCTGGCCCGCATCGTGTCGACGGGTGTTTCGGGGCTGTCGCCCGAGATCATGGGCCTCGGCCCGATCGAGGCCGTCAAGAAGGCCCTCGCCAACGCGAACATGACGATCGGCGACATCGACCTCTACGAGATCAACGAGGCGTTCGCGGTGCAGGTCCTCGGCTCGGCACGCGCGCTCGGCATGGACGAGGACAAGCTCAACGTCTCGGGCGGTGCGATCGCGCTCGGCCATCCGTTCGGGATGACCGGTGCCCGCATCACCGCGACGCTGCTCAACAATCTGCAGACCCACGACAAGACCTTCGGCATCGAGACCATGTGTGTCGGTGGCGGTCAGGGCATGGCAATGGTCGTGGAGCGCCTCTCCTAGTCGGTACGTGCACGCTGCGGCGCGGGTCACCGGTCGGTCCGGCCCCGCGCCGCGGCGTCGAATCCTCGGGTGACCCCATAGAATGCCGTCCCGATGACCACCATCGGAACGCCGCTGTCACCGCGCGCCACGAAAGTCATGCTGCTGGGCTCGGGTGAGCTGGGCCGCGAAGTGCTGATCGCGCTGCAGCGCCTCGGCGTCGAGACCATCGCCGTCGACCGCTACGAGAACGCGCCCGGCCACCAGGTCGCCCACCACGCGCGCACCATCGCGATGTCAGACCCGGATCAGCTGCGGGCGCTCATCGAGGCCGAGCGGCCCGATCTGGTGGTCCCCGAGATCGAGGCCATCGCCACCCCGGTCCTGGAGGCCCTTGAGGCCGAGGGCGTGACGACGGTGATCCCCACCGCCCGCGCGACCCGCCTGACCATGGACCGCGAGGGCATCCGTCGTCTGGCCGCCGAGACCCTGGGCGTGCCGACCAGCCCGTACCGGTTCTGCGACTCGCTCGCCGAACTGCAGGCCGCCATCGACGACGAGATCGGCTACCCGTGCGTCGTCAAGCCCGTGATGAGCAGTTCCGGCAAAGGCCAGTCGAAGATCAACGGACCCGACGAGGTCGCCGCGGCCTGGGAGTACGCCATGGCCGGCGGCCGGGTCAGCCACACCCGGATCATCGTGGAGGGGTTCGTCGACTTCGATTACGAGATCACGCTTCTGACGGTGCGCGCGCGAGGCGCCGACGGCGAGATCGCGACGCAGTTCTGCGAGCCCATCGGTCACCGGCAGGTCGGCGGTGACTACGTCGAGAGCTGGCAGCCGCATCCGATGCCCGCGACCGCGCTCGAACGCGCCCAGGAGATCGCCGGTGCGGTGACCGGAAACCTCGGCGGTCAGGGCATCTTCGGCGTCGAACTGTTCGTCAAGGGCGACCAGGTCTGGTTCAGCGAGGTCAGCCCGCGTCCGCACGACACCGGCATGGTGACGATGGTGACGCAGTGGCAGAACGAGTTCGAACTGCACGCCCGCGCCATCCTCGGCCTGCCCGTCGACACCACGCTGCGGGCCCCGGGCGCCAGCGCGGTGATCTACGGCGGCGTGGACGCCACCGGCGTCGTGTTCGACGGGGTCGACGCCGCACTGCAGGTGCCGCACACCGACATCCGGCTGTTCGGCAAGCCCGAGAGCTTCGTCAAACGCCGCATGGGCGTCGCGCTGGCGTTCGACGACGACGTCCAGACCGCGCGCCGCAACGCCGCCGAGGCAGCCAGCCGGATGAAGCCGCGGGCCGTCTGAGCCACGCCGCCACAAGAACCGCGGCCACAAGAAAAAGGCGCCCGCTGTCGCGGACGCCTTTCTCGGGTGTGACTGCTAGTCGTTGTTGAAGTACGACAGCAGTCGCAGGATCTCGATGTACAGCCAGACCAGGGTCACGGTCAGGCCGAGGGCGATGCCCCAGGCGGCCTTCTCGGGCGCGCCGGCGCGGATCATCTGATCGGCTGCGTCGAAGTCGATCAGGAAGCTGAACGCGGCCAGGCCGATGCACAGCAGCGAGAACCCGATGGCCAGCGGGCCACCGTCGGTCAGCGGGGCGTTGCCGGTGAAGATCGCGAACAGGATGTTGACGATCGCGAGCGCGACCACACCGAAGATGCCGGCGATGATCATGCGGGTGAACTTCGGGGTCACGCGGATGGCGCCGGTCTTGTAGACCACCAGCATGCCGAAGAACACACCGAAGGTGGCGACCACCGCCTGGAAGATCATCGCGGGGCCGCCGCTGGAGACCAGGTTCGCGAACAGGAACGATGCCGAGCCGACGAACAGACCCTCGAACGCCGCGTAGCTCAGCACGATCGCCGGGTTGTCCTGCTTGCGCCCGAACGTCGCGATGAGGACCAGGACCAGGCCGCCGATCGAGCCGAGGAAGAACGTCGGCATCATCAGGCCGGGGTTGCCTGCGACGAGGAAGTAGGACACCACACCGACGAGCGACACGATGGCCAGCGAGATACCGGTCCGCGTGACGACATCGTCGATGGTCAGCGGGCGGGCGACGCCGGGCTGCTGCTTGTCGAGGTACTCAGGCGCATACTGCTGTGCGTGCACCTGCTGCGCACCGTAGCCTGCGGCTCCGGTACCAAATGTTGCGTATCCGCCCTGCGTCTTGGGCAGGCTGCGGAATACCGGGTTGCTGCTCTCGCGCACCGTGGTTCCTCTCCTATGAGATGTGTTCGGGTTACGAACTACATGGTCAACGTTCGAAGATCTCGGCGGGTTCCCTCTTGAGGGAGAAAAACTCCCAGGAAACTTCCAGGTTTCGATCTTGCGGCAAACCCTACCCGGCGCGCGAGCGCCACGGGGATCGAACTACATTGCAATCGTGACAGAAAACGAGGACATCCTAGTAAATGTCCGCAACGGTGTCGGCATCCTCACGCTGAACCGCCCCAAGGCGATCAACTCGCTGACCGAAGCCATGGTCGCGGAGATCGGCAAGGCACTCCACGCATGGGAGAACGACGACTCCGTCCACACCGTGCTGCTCACCGGTGCCGGTGAGCGGGGTCTGTGTGCCGGCGGCGACGTCGTGGCGCTCTATCACAGCGCGAAGGCCGGCGGCGCGGACGCGCGCCGATTCTGGTACGACGAGTACCTGGTCAACGCCTACATCGGCAATTACCCCAAACCGTACGTCGCCGTGATGGACGGCATCGTGATGGGCGGTGGCGTCGGCGTGGCCGGCCACGGCAGCATCCGGGTGGTCACCGACACCACCAAGATGGCGATGCCCGAGGTCGGCATCGGCTTCGTTCCCGACGTGGGCGGCACCTATCTGCTCTCGCGCGCCCCCGGCGCGCTCGGTCTGCACGCCGCGCTCACGGGTGCGCCGTTCTCGGGGGCCGACGCGATCGCCATGGGCTTCGCCGATCACTATGTGCCGCACGACAAGCTCGCCGATTTCATCGAGTCCGTCGTTGCCGAAGGTGTCGAGCAGGCCCTGTCCGCGCACGCCGTTGAACCGCCGGCCAGCGCCCTGATGGAACAGCGGGCCTGGATCGACGAGTCCTACGCGGGCGCGACGGTCGCCGACATCCTCGCGGCGCTGCAGAACCACGACGCCCCGGAGGCCAGGGCCGCCGCCGATCTGATCGCCACGCGCTCCCCCGTCGCGCTGGCGGTGACGCTTGAGGCGGTGCGCCGGGCCGAGAAACTGGACACCCTCGAAGAGGCGCTGCGCCAGGAGTACCGGATCTCCAGCGCCGCGGTGAGATCGCATGATTTCGTCGAGGGCATCCGGGCCCAGTTGGTGGACAAGGACCGCAACCCGAAGTGGTCACCCGCCTCGATCGCCGATGTCACCCAGGCCGACATCGACGCCTATTTCGTTCCGGCGGACCCGGAACTGGAGTTCGAGAAGGAGAACTGATGAGCGACTTCGAGACGATCCTGGTGACCCGCACCGACCGGGTCGCCACCATCCAGCTGAACCGGCCCAAGGCGCTCAACGCGCTCAACAGCCAGGTGATGACGGAAGTGACCGCGGCCGCAGCCGAACTCGACAAGGATCCGGGCGTCGGCGCGATCATCGTCACGGGCAACGAGAAGGCCTTCGCCGCGGGTGCGGACATCAAGGAGATGGCGGACCTGTCGTTCGCCGAGGTCTTCGAGGCGGACTTCTTCGAACTGTGGTCCAAGTTCGCCGCCACCCGCACGCCCACCATCGCCGCGGTCGCCGGGTACGCCCTCGGCGGCGGCTGCGAGCTCGCGATGATGTGTGACATCCTGATCGCCGCCGACACCGCGAAATTCGGGCAGCCCGAGATCAAGCTCGGCGTGCTCCCCGGAATGGGCGGTTCGCAACGGCTCACCCGCGCGATCGGCAAGGCCAAGGCCATGGACCTCATCCTCACCGGACGAACCATCGACGCCGCCGAGGCCGAACGGGCCGGGCTGGTCTCGCGTCTGGTGCCCGCGGACACGCTGATCGACGAGGCGCTCGCGGTGGCGCAGACCATCGCCGGGATGTCGCTGTCGGCGTCGCGCATGGCCAAGGAAGCCGTCAACCGCGCGTTCGAGACCAGCCTCACCGAGGGTCTGCTCTACGAGCGCAGGCTGTTCCACTCCGCTTTCGCCACCGCCGACCAGAAAGAGGGCATGGCCGCGTTTGCCGAGAAGCGCGCCGCCAACTTCACGCATCGCTAAAGTTCGACGCGTGACGGGCACCAAGACCACCGAGGACGTCGACAGATCCGGCGGCGAACCGCACGCCGCGCGGGCCGCGGGGCACCACGAAGCTCCGGACAAGCCCGCATGGTGGGTTCGCCACTACACGTTCTTCGGTACCGCGACGGGTCTGGTGTTCATCTGGCTGTCGCTCACCCCGTCGCTGCTGCCGCGCGGCCCGCTGTTCCAGGGGCTCGTGAGCGGCGGCGCCGGGGCGATCGGCTACGGCCTCGGTGTTTTCGGCGTCTGGCTGGTGCGCTACATGTGCTCGGCCGATTCGAGCCCCAAGGCGCCGCGGTGGGCCTGGGTCGCACTCGTCGTGGTCGGGATCGTCGGGCAGATCCTGATGATTGTCTATTTTCACGTGTGGCAGGACGAGATCCGCGACTTCATGGGCGTACCCCGCCTGAAGTTCTGGGACCACCCGCTCACCGCGGTCCTGTCCATCGTGGTGCTCTACGTCCTGGTCGAGATCGGCCAGTTGATCGGCAAACTCGTGCGCTTCCTGGTGCGTCAGCTCGATCGTGTTGCCCCGCCCCGGGTTTCGGCGGTGGTCGTGGTGGCGCTGCTGCTCGCGTTGAGCATCGCGCTGCTCAACGGCGTGGTGGCGCGGTTCGCGATGTCCACCATCAACAAGACGTTCGCGGCCGTGAACGACGAGGACAGCCCCGACTTCTCCGCGCCGACGTCACCGCTGCGCTCGGGCGGGCCCGGATCGCTTGCCAGCTGGGAGTCGCTGGGCCATCAGGGACGCGTGTTCGTCGCGAGTGCCCCTACGGTGCAACAGCTCTCGGAGTTCAACGGCGCACCGGCCGTCGAACCGATCCGCGCCTACGCGGGTCTGCACTCCGCCGACGGCATCAAGGCCACCGCTGCACTCGCGGCGCGCGAACTGGAACGCACGGGCGGCCTGGACCGCGCGGTGGTCGCGGTCGCCACCACCACCGGCACCGGGTGGATCAACAACGCCGAAGCCACTGCGCTGGAATACATGTACAACGGCGACACCGCGATCGTGTCGATGCAGTACTCGTATCTGCCGAGCTGGTTGTCGTTCCTCGTGGACAAGGAGAATGCGCGGCAGGCCGGGCAGGCACTGTTCGAGGCGGTGGACGAACTGATCCGCGAACGCCCCGAGGCCGACCGGCCCAAGCTCGTGGTGTTCGGCGAGAGCCTCGGTTCGTTCGGCGGTGAGGCGCCGTTCCTGGCGCTCAACAACCTGATCGCCCGCACCGACGGCGCGCTGTTCTCCGGGCCCACGTTCAACAACACGATCTGGGCCGACCTCACGCGCAACCGCGATCCCGGGTCGCCGGAATGGCTGCCGATCTACGACAAGGGTGAGAACGTCCGGTTCGTCGCCGAGGCAGGCGATCTCGGCCGCCCCGAGGACCCGTGGTCCACACCTCGTGTGGTGTACCTGCAGCATGCATCCGATCCGATCGCGTGGTGGAACACCGATCTGCTGTTCTCCAAACCGGACTGGTTGCGCGAGCCGCGCGGGTACGACGTGTCCCCGCACACCGAGTGGATACCCGTGGTGACGTTCCTGCAGGTGTCCGCCGACATGGCCGTGGCGGTGGACGTCCCCGACGGGCACGGGCACGTCTACGTCAAGAACGTGGCCGACGCGTGGGCGGCGATCATGCGGCCGCCGGGCTGGACCCCGGAGAAGACCGAGAGGCTGCGCCCGCTGCTCACCAACAACGAGAGCGCCTGAGCCGCAAAGCTCAGACCTGACCGGCCGCGACCAGCGCGTGGTAGCCGCCGATGACGTCGGTGGCCCGGTGCAGCCCCAGGTCGAGCAGTGCGGCCGCGGCCAGGCTCGACGTGTAGCCCTCCGAGCACAGGATAACCCAGTACACGTCGTCGTCGACGGCCTGCGGGATCTTCGCCTCGCTCGTGGGATCGCAGCGCCACTCCAGCACGTTGCGTTCGATCACGAGCGCGCCGGGCACCTCACCCTCGTGCGCGCGCTGCGCGGCCGGGCGGATGTCGACCAGCACCGCGCCGTTGTCCAGCGCCGCCGGCAGGTCCTCAGCGGCAAGCCGGACGAGCCGCGCGCGGGCGGCTTCGAGGATCGTGTCGATGCGGCTCATGTCAGCCCTCCGGCGCGTCGGTCAGCTCGGTGCGGCTGCGGCGCAGTGTGTTCTGTTGCGTCACTTCGTAGTACGACATCGCGGTGAGCGGGGGCGAGTACGCGTGCACGCTCAGGGTGGGGCCGATCACGGGCCCGGGGGCCCGCACGACGTCGTGGACCCAGCCGAGCGGGAACGCGGCCTGGCTGCCCGCCGACAGCCGCCGGTGCCGCAGCGCCTCACCGTCCCAGCGGGTTTCGGTCAGCGCACCCGACACCACGGTGAGCGCACCGAGCGAACCCCCGTGATCGTGCAGTTCGGTCGAGCGGTCGGGAACCCAGCTGATCAGCCACACGTCGAGTTCGTCGTTGCCGTCCAGGCGCGTGTACCAGCGCTCGTCTTCGGGCAGGTCGCGCAGCAGCCGGTCGTAACGGCCGGACAGCACGGCATCCGCGGCGCGGTCGGTGGTGTTCAGCAGGTCGGGTAGCCGCAGCCGGGTGGGAGCCGAGACGGCGGGGACGGTCGCGGACGTGCCGAGGGCAGCAGAACCGGAAGAAACGGTGGTGAGCATGAAGAGAACTCCGGGAAATGAAAGTCGGATGGAAGAAACGGGTGCGCGGCTCTACTGAGCCCGACAACACCCTTTGATCCCGGTCCGTGCCTTCATGGCCGCCAGTGTTGCATAGATTGGCCTCATGCGCAGTTACCCGTGGGCCCGCAAGACTGCCGCCGGATTCGCGGCGGCCGCCGGTCTGAGCCTGCTGACGGCATGCGGCTCGGACACCGGCAAGAACACCGAGGAAGGCCAACCGGCCGAATCCTCCTCCGTTTCCGCACCCGCCTCCACGAGCGCCGAGGCGGCACCGCCGACCGTCGCGCCGGGTGAGGTGGGGGTGTCGCCGGGCGGGGTCACGACGGCCGTGGGCGCGCCCGCGCAGTCCACTGAAGAGGAGTATTTCCAGGCCTGTCACGCCGCCAAGGTGTGGATGGACGAAAAGGGCGGCGACCCCAGGGCGCAGATCGAGCCGTATCTGGCGAGCCTGCAGGCGCCCGATGCCGCACCCGGTCCCGGGACCTACGACAAGACGTGGGCCGAGCTCGAACCGGCCCGCCAGGCCGCGGTCATCGTGGCCGTGGCTGCCGCGGCCGACGACATGTGCGGCTAGTTCGGATCACTTCGAATCACGCTGTGTCAAATCCGGTCCGGATCTGGCCGGCCGCGCCGATGTCGCCGTCGATGTAGCGCTGTAGCGTCGGGCCGACGGCGTCGAGGACCTCGTCCTCACGCATCGACGCGACCGGTTCGATGCGCCAGACATACCGCATGAGCGCGAACCCGATGGTCTGTGACGCGACCAGACCGGCCCTGGTGCGGCGCACGCGCTCGTCGTCGCCCATGGTCGCGATCACACCGATCAGGCTGCGCTCGACGACCTTCCGCAGCTTCTCGTGCGTGGTGGGCTCGTGCGCGGCGGTCTGCAGGATCGCGCGCAGCACCGGGCCCACCTCGTCGTCGGCCCAGCTGTCGAGCAGCAGGCGCAGCACGGCACGGCCGGTGTCGCCGACCGGTGCCTGCCACGTGGCGACCACGGCGTCGAGCCACTTCTGCGGCGGGTCGGTGGCGGCGTCGAGCAGGCCCTCCTTGGAGCCGTAGTAGTGGTAGACCAGCGCCGGGTCCACGTCCGCGGCGCGGGCCACGGCCCGGATGGTGGTGCCGGCCCACCCGCTTTCGGCGAACGTCTCGCGCGCGGCGGCGAGGATGCGCGCTGCCAGGACGCCCCGATCGTCGCGCGGTCCGGGGGTCGCGCGCGCTGAACGTTTCACCATGCCGAGAATTTCTCCTTGCGTTGAAACTAGTTTCATCGTACCGTGAAATTAGTCTCAACGATGCGTGAAAATATTGGAGATCCCATGCCCACGAACACTGACGTGGCCGCGCTCGACCGCCCATGGCGGCGACCGGGTGCGGCGCGCTACGCGTTGTCCCGGTTGCGCGGGTTCGTCCGCACGCCGGTCGAGGTCTATGAACCCGAACCCGGGAGCGTGACCGTGCGGCACGACGTGCCGGTGACGACGCGTGACGGCACGGTGCTGCGTGTGAACGTCCACCTGCCCGCGGGCGAGAACCCGGTGCCCGTGCTGCTGTGTGCGCATCCGTACGGCAAGGACAAGGTGCCGGTGCGCAAGAAGCGGGGCCGCGGATATGCGCTGCCGTTCCAGTACCGCGTGCTGCGTCAGCCCGCGCGTGTGCGGTTTTCGTCGCTGACCACGTGGGAGGCCCCCGACCCGGCATGGTGGACGAAACAGGGCTTCGCCGTGGTGAATTGCGATCTGCGGGGCGCAGGCACATCCGGCGGCGTGGGATCACCGCTGTCGGACCAGGAGGGTGAGGACGTCTACGACCTCGTCGAGTGGGCTGCGGCGCAACCGTGGAGCACGGGCGCGGTCGGCATGATCGGCGTGTCCTATCTGGCGATCTCGCAGTGGAAGTCCGCGGCGCTGCGTCCACCGCATCTGCGGGCCATCGTGCCGTGGGAGGGCATGACCGACCCCTACCGCGACCTGCTGCACCCCGGTGGCATCGCCGAAACCGGGTTCATCAAGCTGTGGAGCCGCAGCCTGCGGGACACCCGGTTGAAATACGACCTGGGCAAGGAGAATTCGTCGCGCCCCCGTTACGACGACTGGTGGCGTTCACTGGTCCCCGCCCTCGACCGCATCGAGGTGCCCGCACTGATCTGCGGAAGCTTCTCCGACAACAACCTGCACACCCGCGGGTCCGTCCGCGGCTTCGAGCAGATCGGTTCTGCCGAACGTCACCTCTACACCCACCGCGGCGGCAAGTGGGCGGCGTTCTACTCCGACGACGCGCTGCGGACCCAGCTGGCGTTCCTGGTTCGGCATCTGCGCGGCGGCACCGCGCAGGAACTACCGCGCGTGCGTCTCGAGGTGCGGGAAAGTCGCGATCGCGTCGTCGCGGTGCGCGACGAGGCGCAGTGGCCGCTCCCCTCGACCCGGTGGACGCCGCTGTACCTGCACGACGCAGGCCTGCGGGCCGCACCGCCGGACGCCGCCGGATCGATCTCGTTCGACACCCGCAGGGCCGCAGCGCGTTTCGGCTGGACGCTACCCGAGGACACCGAACTCACCGGCCCCATGGCGCTCCGCCTGTACCTCTCGGCCGACACCGACGATGTCGACCTGTTCGTGGGCGTCGAGAAGTGGGACGGCGCGCGCTACGTCCCGTTCGAGGGGTCCTACGGCTTCGGCCGTGACCGCGTCACCACGGGGTGGCTGCGCGCGTCGATGCGTGCGCTCGACGAGTCGCGGTCCCGTCCGTTCGAGCCCGTGCCCACCTTCACCGACCCACGGCCGCTACGGCCGGGAGAGGTTGTGCCGGTGGACATCCCGCTCGGCCCGTCGTCGACGTTGTTCCGTGCCGGCGAACAGTTGCGGCTGGTGGTGGCGGGCCGCTGGCTGTGGCCGCGCAACCCGCTGACGGGCCAGTTCCCCGCCGCCTACGAGCGGCGCTCGCGCGGCACAGCCACGCTGCACTGGGGCCCGGACCGTCAGGCACGCCTGCTGGTTCCCGTCGTCGGTGACGCACCTCGGTGACGCACAATGAGAGCATGCGCGTCGCCTTGGCTCTCGGTAGTGGCAGCGCCCGCGGCTATGCCCACATCGGGGTCATCAACGAATTGCGCGCCCGCGGCTACGAGATCGTCGGGATCTCCGGGTCGTCGATGGGTGCGCTGGTCGGCGGGCTGTACGCGGCGGGCAAGCTCGACGAGTTCGCCGAGTGGGCCTGCACGCTCACCCAGCGTGCGGTGCTGCGACTGCTGGACCCGTCGCTGTCGGCCGCGGGGATCCTGCGGGCCGAGAAGATCCTCGACGCGGTGCGCGACATCCTCGGAGACGTCACCATCGAGGAGTTGCCCATCCCCTACACCGCGGTCGCGACCGATCTGATCACCGGTAAGGCGGTGTGGCTGCAACGCGGTCGCGTGGACACCGCGATCCGCGCCTCGATCGCGATCCCCGGGGTGATCGCACCGCACGTGCACGACGGCAGGCTGCTCGGCGACGGCGGCATCCTCGACCCCCTTCCGATGGCGCCGATCGCGTCCGTCAACGCCGATCTGACCATCGCGGTCAGCGTCTCGGGCAGTGAGACTCCGCCGGAGACGGCGTCGGAAGCCCACTCCGAGCCCGCCGAGGGCGGCGGAACCAAGCCCACCACCGAATGGCTCAACCGCATGATGCGCAGCACGTCGGCGGTGCTCGACACCGCCGCGGTGCGCAGCGTGCTCGACCGGCCGACCTCACGCGCCGTGCTCAGCAGGTTCGGGGTGTCGGTCACCGAATCCGACGACGGCACCGACGCGTCAGAGGACGCAACGGTTCCGGAGTCGTCCGCCGAACCCGCGGGGGTCCCCCGGCTCGGCAGTTTCGAGGTCATGTACCGCACGATCGACATCGCGCAGGCCGCGCTGGCGCGGCACACCCTCGCGGCCTATCCGCCGGATCTGCTGATCGAGGTGCCGCGCACGGTGTGCCGCAGCCTGGAGTTCAACCGTGCGGCCGAGGTGATCGAGACGGGCCGGCGGCTGGCGGCCGAGGCGCTCGACAGCTAGTCAGACCGCGAGTTCTTCCAGGAACTCCGCGATCTCGCGGGCCTCGCGGCGCCCTTGTGCGCGTCCGGCCCTGGCCGACGGGATCCGGCATGCCGGGTCGAGCGGATTGGAACCGAACGCGTCGAGCGAGTCGTCGTCGGCGTAGATGCTCAGCGCGGCCCCGGGGAATTCGGAGATTTCCTCGGCGATGCCGCCGGGATCGAACGGCGACGGTGCCGACTGCCCCGCCGGGATGAACACCACCGCGGTCTGGCAGTCGACCGCCAGCTCGAGGTTGATGCTGCTGCTCACGCCGCCGTCGATGTAGCGGCGGTCCCCGATCGTGACGGGCGGCCACGCCCCGGGCACGGCACAACTCGCGGCCACCGCGTCGACCAGGTCGACGCCGGAGTGCCGGTCGAACCCGACGAGTTCACCGGTCGCGATGTCGATGGCCGCGATCCGGAGGATTCGCTCCTGTGGCCACTCGTGCGACGGCAGGCGCGCGGCGATCACCTCGCGTCGCACCGATTCGGGCACGGTCTGTGTCTGCGCCGCGATTTCTCCGATGCGCCGCAGCTTCTGGGCCTTGGTGGTGCCCGGGGTGAGCATGGCGTCGACGAACAGTTCGCTGATCGTGCCGATGCCGGCCGTCGGCGCGAGTTCGGCCGACGCGTCGCCCACCTGGCGCTCGTACAACTCGTCCAGGCTCAGTCCGCTGCTCAACTGCGCGGCCACCGTCGAGCCTGCCGAGGTGCCCACCAGCACGTCACTGCCGAGCAGGGCCTGGGCCGTCTCCGGCGATTCGTCGGCGATGCCGCGCAGAATTCCGGTCTCCCAGGCAATTCCCGCTATACCGCCGCCGGCGAGTACGAGTGCACGTTTCGAATCCACGTTGATCCAGTGTGCCAGGACTACCCTCGGTTCTGAGCCCGCGCCGGTGTCCTGCGCGGAGACGAAGGGATTGCCATGACCGCAACGATGCGTGCCGAACGCTTCTATGCCGACACCAAAAAAGTTGTCGTGGAGGATGTTCCGGTCCCCGAGCCCGGTCATGGCGAGGTCCTGGTGAAGGTCGAGTTCTGCGGCATCTGCCATTCGGATCTGAGCCTGATCAACGGCACCTTCCCGGCGCAAGTCCCCGTGGTGACGCAGGGGCACGAGGCCTCGGGCGTCATCGCGAAGCTCGGGCCGGGGGTCACCGGATGGTCCGAGGGCGACCGCGTGATCGTGGCGGCAGGCAGGCCGTGCATGAGCTGCCCCAACTGCCTGCGCGGCGACATCGGCAACTGCCTGCGCATCCAGTTGATGGCGTTCGCCTACGACGGCGCGTGGGCCGAGTACACCGTCGCGCAGGCCGTGGGCCTCACCCGGGTGCCCGACAACGTGCCGCTGGAGCAGGCCGCGATCCTCGCCGACGCGGTGTCGACGCCGTACGGCGCGGTGGTGCGCACCGGCAAGGTCGGCATCGGTGAGTCCGTGGGCGTGTGGGGCGTCGGCGGCGTCGGTACGCACATCGTGCAGTTGTCGCGTCTGGTGGGGGCCGCGCCCGTGATCGCCGTCGACATCAAACCCGAGGTGCTCGAGCGGGCGCTCGCCGTGGGCGCCGACTACGCGTTCGACGCGCGCGACGAGGATCTCGCCGACAAGATCGCGGGCGTGACGGGTGGGCGCGGTCTGGACGTCGCGTTCGACGCGGTGGGTCTGGCGTCGACGTTCGAGCAGGCACTGGACCGTCTCACGGTCGGCGGGCGCCTGGTCGCGGTCGGGATGAGCGCCGAGTCCCCCACCGTGGGTCCGACGTCGATGTTCGGGCTCACCCAGAAACAGGTGCTCGGTCACCTCGGTTACCAGAACGTCGACATCGCGACCCTGGCCACGCTGGTCTCGCTCGGTCGTCTGGATCTGTCGCGGTCGATCAGCGAGATCGTGTCGCTGGAGGACATCGCGGCAGGTATCGACAAGCTCGAACGCCAGGAGGGCAGCCCCATCCGGATCCTGGTGCGCCCCTAGCGCAGATGCGGTGCGGCCTTCGCGCTGAACAGCGGCAGGTCGAGGTAGGTGGCGATGCCCGGTTCGGCCGCACACACCGCGGGGATCGAGTTGACACAGTGCGCCGCGGTGGCCACGACACCGGGTTCGGGTCCGGTTTCACCCACTTCGCCCTGAAAGCCCTTGATCACCACGTCGAAGTCGGGATTGCCGCACACCTGCATCTCGTAGCGCTGCCCCTGCGGACCGAAAGTCCATGGCGGATCGAGGTTTTCCTCACCCATCAGCCAGTTCACGGTCACCCGCACCACCACCTGTTCACCGCGCAGGGCCTCCCAGTGGAACCTGCGGCCCGCGACCTGACCGGGCTGGATCGCCCCGAGCGGCGAGTCGATCGGCGCGGTGGCGACCGCGATCTCCTGGCGTGAACGGATTTTCGGGTCGGCGGCGAACCCGAACTGGTCGACGCACATCTTGACGGCCTGCATGAACCCGCCGTCGAGGAGTTTCTGCATGGGCCCGCTCAACGCCTTGTCGGGGACCTCACCGAAACCCATGACGTGGCGCAGGACGTCGGGCGCGTCGTAGGTGCGCAGATCGGAGAACTCCTCGGCGCGAACGAATGTCACGCCTGTCGAGAAGACCGAGAACAGCAGCGGGAACTTCTCGCTGATCCCGCCGGGTGCGATGCCGGTGCCGTGCAACGTCGCGTTGCCCGCCAGTGCGGCCTCACGCAGTGGCGCGCCCTGTCTTTCACTCGGATACACCCAGCCGACCGGGGTGACGACGTTCTTGCCCGACCGCAGCAGCGCGGCGACCTCCTCGGGGTTCGGCAGCAGCGGCGCGTAGATCACCGCGTCGGCGTCGAGCCCGAGGATGTCGTCGATGTCGCGGGTCGTCTCCACGCCCAGCGGTTCGGTCCCGATGATCTCACCGACGTCGCGGCCCGCCTTGCCTTCCGAATGCACCCAGCAGCCGACGAGTTCGAGGGCGGGATGCTCCAGCACACCCTTGATGGCCGCCATCCCGACACCGCCGGTCGCCCACTGCACCACCCGTAACGCCATCGCCCGCCTCTCCGCAGAACTGGAACACGTTCTACCACCTGGGGCGCACCTGTGACCAGAGCCGGTCTACAGACCTGCGGCGGCCTCGGCGAGCAGAGCGCGGAACCGACCGGGGCCGGTGATACCGGCCAGCCGCCGCTGCGCTTCGTCGGCGTAGCGGCGCGCCTCGGAGGTGCGTCCCTGCAGGCGCCGTGCGTACACAAGTTCGACGAGGATGGGGACGACGGATCCGACGGCATCGCGCTCGGGCGGGATGCCTGCGACCACCTCGTAACCCGCGAGGGCGTCGGCCGCGGCCTGATCGACGTCTCCCAGCAGCCGATGGGTCCGCGCGGTGGACGACCACGTGTTGGCGGCCTGCGGCACGCGGTCGATGCGCTGCTCGCGGCGGATGTCGGCGGCCCGCCGCACCGAGTCGGCGGCACCGCACTGCCCGTGGGCGGCCTGCACGAGGCCGCGCAACGCCCACAGCCCGGCCAGCGCGATGGGTTGGTGCTCTGTGGATTCCAGCGCCAGGAGGTCCTCGACGACGTGCAGCACCTCAGGCGTCGGGCCGTCGACCCAGGTGGCCAGCAGCGCGTACACCGCGCCCTGCATCGGGTACCAGATGCCGGTGGGCGGGGTCATCACGAACGACGAACGCGCACACTCGCGCCCGGCCTCGACCTCGCCGAAGTTGAAGCAACCGCGCAGGAAGTCCATGATCGCCTGTGAGTGGGAATCGTTGGCCGACAAGGGTTTCACGGCTTCGATGCGCCGGTGGAGTTCGCCGGCCTCGCCTCGGGCGCCCGCGATGGCGGCCCATGCCAGCCCCAGTTCGGGTGAGCCCGTCACCAGTTCCATGGGCAGCATGTCCAACCACCGTTCGACCGCGGCGCCGCGTGGGCTGATGTTCATGAACCGCGGGTATTCGGCGGCGATGACCCGCACCGCGTCGTCGTAGTCGGCGGCACGCACGTAGTACTCGATGGCCTCGGGAATCCGGTCGTGGGCCATGAGCCAGTCGGCCGCACGGCGTTGACGCAGCGGCAGATTCGCGTTGCCGGCCGCGGCGGCCCTCGCGCGCAGCACGGCCGCGAACGTGTGGTGCAGACGCTGCCAGAACCCGATGGCGTCCAGGCGGAGCACGAACATGTTGCCGCGCAGCTCGCCCAGGATCTCCTCGGAGTCCGTGGCGTCACGCACCGCGTCGCACAGATCGGCCGTGAACCGGTCGAGGAACGAGATCCCTTCGAGGAACGCGAGCTGCCTCGGGGTGATCGCGTGCAGGATCTCGTCGGCGAAGTAGTCCTGCACGCGCCGGTCCGGTACCGAGAGCGACTGCAGCACCTCCTCGGTCGTGGCACCCGTCCGCAACGCCAGACCCGACAGGTAGATCGCCGCGGCCCAACCGTCGGTGCCCGCGGCGATCTCGTCGGCCTGCTCGGGGGTCAGCGCCACCCCCAGACGCTCCAACAGGAGTTCGCGGGTCTCCGCGCCGTCGAAGCTGATGTCCTCGGTCTCCAGGTGCGCGAGCCGTCCGGTCATCACCAGCTGGGCCGTGGGCAGCGCGGGGCGGGTGCGCGAGCACATGACGACGCGGCACGTCGCGGGATCGATCCGCTCCAGCATCCAGGAGAGCTGCCGGATGACCGTGACGTCGGTGATCTCGTGCAGGTCGTCGAGAACCACCGACACCGCGGTGTCTTCGGCGTCGAGCGTGTCGGCCAGGCGCACCAGCACGCGATCGACGTCGGCCCCGCCGACGATCTCGCGGAGAAGGCCGCCGCCGAACTCCGGCAGCGCCGTGCGCAGCGCGATGAGAAACGCCGTCCAGAAGCCGCCCGGCTCGTTGTCGGAGCGTTCCAGCGACAACCAGGCCGGCGCGCCGTCGGTCCGGTCGAGCAGTTGCGCCGCCAGCGTGGATTTGCCGTTGCCGCCGGGCGAGGTGATGAGCACGTGGGTCACGTGTGGACCGTCGATCATCTCCAGGCACCGGGTGCGCCGGATGTGTTCGGCGCGCCCGCTGGGCCGCTGGAACTTGGTCACCGGGAACAACGTCGACGTGTCCATCGCCTCGGTGGACGCCGCGCCGAGGCTGCGACGGGCGCCCACGACGTCGTCGAGGGTGTCACCCGCCTCCCACGCATCGAGCAGTGCGCTGATCGCGGCGAGCGAGAAACCCTCCTTCTGCAGACGTTGCACGGTGATGAACCGCTCGACGTGCGTCTCGTCGTAGTACCCGGTCCTACCCACCAGAATCGGCGGTGTCAGCAACCCTTTCTCCTGGTACGCCCGAACGTTTCGCGCCGACGTGCTCATATGTCGAGCAAACTCGTCGATCGTCATGCGGCCAGACAAACAGCGTCCCCCATCTCCCTGCGCGCACCCCGTGTGCACACGCCGATCCCGTCGCCCCCATGCGCCACCATCTGATGGCACATTCTTTTCTTCGGTTCACATCTCCCTCCACTATGACGTGTCCCGCCTAGTCTCGCCGTGTGGGGATCGCACGCCGGGCACCGTTCACGCCGCCTTCGTTTACAGGGACCTCCCATGGTCTTCACAGCGAACATATAACGCGCGGGCAAATATCCCTACGCCATCGAGGTCAAACAGGCCGGGCAACCACAAGCCGGCACCACCGCCCCTCGACCAGGCCGGTCGTGGCGATCGCATCCGACGGCACCGTCGTGTTTGCCAACCACGCGTTCGCCGCTCTCGTCGGCCAAACCCCGCCCCAGCTCGCCCGGATGAGGAGTTCCGACGTGTTCCTGTCGATCGCCGACGACGACGCCGCGTGCCGAACCCTCCCGGCGCTCGCCGGATCCGACGTGGAGATGCTGCACGGCGATCTGTACGTGGTCATGGCGCGACTGCGCCGAACCACCGGACCCGACGCACAGATGCTGTACGCGGCGTTCGACTGAGCGCTGCCGACTGGCTTACCGAACCATCGCGGAGAGGGTGAGGCACCTGCGCGGCGCGGCCGTCGTCACGGCCTACCAGCGCGCCGAACGCTAGAGGTGGATCACCTCGTAGGCGCCCTCGGCGTGGCGGGCCCGAATGGTCTTCTTGTCGTACTTGCCGACGCTGGTGCGCGGCACCTGGTCGACGAAGGCCCAGCGTTCGGGCAGCCACCACCGAACCACCTTGTCGGCGAGGAACTCACGTAGCTCCCCGGGATCGGCCGAGGCGCCCTCGTGCAGCACCACCACCGCCAGCGGACGCTCCTGCCAACGCTCGTCGGGCACGCCGACGACGGCGGCCTCCAGCACCGCGGGGTGTCCGATGAGGTGGTTCTCGAGTTCGACCGACGAGATCCATTCGCCGCCGGACTTGATGACGTCTTTGGCCCGGTCGGTCAGCGTCACGTAGCCGAGTTCGTCGATGACGCCGACGTCACCCGTGCGCAGCCAGCCCGAGTCGAACTTCTCGGCGTCACGGCCCAGGTAGTAGCCGCCCGTGATCCACGGGCCGCGCACCTCGAGTTCACCGACGGCCTTGCCGTCGCTCGGCAGCGGGTTGCCGGCGTCGTCGACGATGCGCACCTCGACGCCGCACATGGGCCTGCCCTGCGTGATACGCATCGCCCAGTGCCGCTCGTCGGTGACACCGGGCAGCGGTTTGGCCACCGTCGCCAGCGGTGACGTCTCGGTCATGCCCCAAGCCTGCTGGATGTAGACGTCGTGGCGCTCCTGGAAGGCCTGCATCAGCGACAACGGCACCGCCGACCCGCCGCACGCCACCAGGCGCAGCGACGAGATGTCGTGTCCCGGCGACTTTTCCAGGCAGTTCAGTACGTCGTTCCAGATCGTGGGCACGGCTCCGGCCAGCGTCGGGCGCTGCGTCTCGATCAGTTCGATCAGCGACGCGCCGTCGAGGAACCGGTCGGGCATCACCAGGCCGGCGCCTGCCATCAGCGCGGCGTACGGCAGGCCCCACGCGTTGGCGTGGAACATCGGCACGATCGGCAGCACCACGTCACCGCAGCTGACGTCCAGTGCGTTGGCGGTGCACGTGTTCAACGAGTGCAGGTAACTCGACCGGTGGCTGTAGACAACGCCTTTCGGGTTTCCTGTGGTGCCGCTGGTGTAACACATTGCGGCGGCGGAGTTCTCGTCGATGTCGGGCCAGTCGAACCGGGTGGGCCGCCCGGCCATGGCCTCGTCGTAGCGCAGCACCGTGCGGTCCGCCCCGCGCAGCGGCTCCAGATCGCCGTCCCCGACGACGATCACGGTGTGCACGCTGTCGACCAGCGGCAGCACGGGCGCCAGCAGCGGGATCAGTGACGAGTCGGTGATGATCACGCGGTCCTCGGCCTCACGGGCGATGAACCCGATCTGCTCGGGCGACAGCCGGATGTTGAGCGTGTGCAGC
The DNA here is from genome assembly GCF_001457595.1 of Mycolicibacterium smegmatis. Classification (GTDB taxonomy): domain Bacteria; phylum Actinomycetota; class Actinomycetes; order Mycobacteriales; family Mycobacteriaceae; genus Mycobacterium; species Mycobacterium smegmatis. The sequence goes on from NZ_LN831039.1 coordinate 5,394,143, forward strand.
ACGGCCCCCATGGCGGGGATCGCGAGGTAGGCGGTGAGATGCTCGGTGTTGTTCCACATGAAGGTGCCGACACGCTCGTCGCCGGTGATGCCGACCTCGCGCAGCAGGTGCGCCAACTGGGCCGCCCGTTCCCCCACCTCGCGGTAGGTCGTGGTGCGGAAGCCGCCCTGGCCGGTGGCCATGGTGACGGTCTGATCTCCGTTGACGCCGCACGCATGGCGCAGAATCGCGGTGATCGTCAACGGCCATTGCTGCATGGTGCTGTCCACGGGCGCGATGCTAGCGGCAACTCCTGATCGCGAGGCGGGAACGAATTGAGTTTCCGAAACGATGTATCCAGGGGAAGATGGTTCTGTAGACCCCGTCTAAGTCGGTGAGATGCGAGAAGAGGTGCGGTTGATGCGCGTGAAATGGTCCTTGATGGCGGTCGCTGCGGCTGCGATCGGGGTGGTGAGCGCACCCGCGGGTCTCGCGTCGGCCGAGGAGACCGCCCAGGAGACCATCAACCGACTGCAGTCCCAGGGCTACACCGTGCAGATCGACCGCATCGGCACCGCACCGATGGACAAATGCGTGGTCACCAACGTCCGTAACCCGCAGCAGGTCCGTCAATGGCTGCCATACGTGGGTCCCGGCCTCAACACCGACAGCGTCCTGATCAACACCGTCACCAGTCAGACGGTGTCGGTGTCGCTGAACTGCCAGCGCTGAGCACCGGGTAGCCGCTCAGCTCACCACCAACGCCACCAGGGGCGCACGTAGCCCCAACCAGGGCCCCAACCAGGGTGGCCCCAGCCACCGTGGCGGAAGCCGTATCCGTGGAAGCCGCCGCCGTGAAAACCTCCGTGATAGCCGGCCTGTGCGACATGGGCCGCCACCGGCTCCGGGCCCGTCGCCTCGGTTTGCGCTGAGGCCGCGGGGGCGAGCCCGATGCTGACGACCGCGCCTGCGGCCGCGATTGCCGGGACGACGCGCCTGAAGGCTGTTCGCATGGCCATCTCCTTCGAAGATGTTGCTGTTCTTGCCCTTTCAGGATTGCGCGATCTCGCCTTCCCGGCGTTGGGGCTGGCCTCCAATCCGCACCCCCGGTAGCTTCAATCAGCGTCCCGGTCCAGATCTCAGTGCGCGAACAGCAGTTTGACGGCCTGCCGGTCGATGGCGCCCTTGGCTGTATGCGGCAGTGATTCGACGATGTCGAGGCGCGCGGGCACCTCGTACGGCGCGAGTCCGGTGCGGCACTGCGCCAGGATGTCGTCGGCCGACACGTGGGCGGCCGCGGGCACCACCGCTGCCCCGACCTGCTCGCCGTAGGTGGCGTCGGGAATCGCGAACACCACGGCCTCGAACACCCCGTCACAGCCGGTCAGGACACCTTCGACGTGCTCGGGCGAGATCTTCTCGCCGCCGCGGTTGATGATGTTCTTGATCCGGCCGGTGAGCTGCAGGTTGCCGTCGGCGTCGAGCGCGCCGAGATCTCCTGTGCGGAACCAACCGTCGGTGAAGGCCTGCGCGGTGTTCTCCGGATCGGCGAGGTATCCCCGCACGACGGCCGGCCCGCTCACCCACACCTCGCCTGTCTCGGCAGGTGTGCACTCGCCGCCGTCGGACCGCACGACCCGAAACCGCGCGGCACCGGATGCGGGGCCCACCGACATACGGGGATCGTGAGTGCGCACGCGCCTGCTCGCGGCCTGGTGGGTGGTCTCGGTCATGCCGTACGCCTCGAGCATCGGCGCGCCGAACCGCCGCTCGGCCGCCTCGGCGGTGGCCGGGTCGAGCGGCGCGCTGCAGCTGCGCACGAACCGCAGTGGTGGGTGCTCCTCGTCAGGGCGTTGCAGCAGGATCTGGTGGATTGTCGGGACGGCGGTGAACCACGTCGCGTCCGCATCGCGCATGTCGGCCCAGAACGTGTGGGCCGAGAAGCGCCCGTGCGCGGGAAGCAGCACCTTCCCGCCGCCGGCCAGGGTCGACAGCAGCACGGCCACCAGCCCGTGACCGTGGAAGAACGGCATCACGGCGACGGTGGCGTCACCGTCGCCGAGTTCGTAGGCCGCACAGATCCCGTGCACCGACGCCGCGATGTTGGCGTGTGTCCACGGCACCATCTTGGCCCGGCCTGTGGTGCCCGACGTGAACAGGATCAACGCGTCGTCGGGTCCCAGGCCCAGGTCGACGGCCGGCCGCACCGTGGGCTCGACGGTGGCGCCGCGCGTGGGCTCGACGGTGGCCCGGCTCGCGGTGACGCGGACCCGGTGGGTGCCGAGCGCATGTTCGCACGGTCCGGTGAGCACGGCCCGCGCACCGAGACGTGCCAGCCGGTCGGTCATCTCGGCGTCGGCGAGTGCGGGGTCCAGTGGCGCGACAACCGCTCCGATGCGCGCGGCCGCGAGCAGCGCGACAACGAATTCCGCGGTGTTGACGTCCACGACCGCGATCACCTCCCCGCGTCGCAGCCCGTCGGCGGTCAGGCCCGCTGCCACGTCGTCGGCCCATCGGCCGAGCGTCGCGTACGTCACCGCAATCCGCTGCTGGGTCACCACGAGCGCGGGCGCGTCGGGGCGGGTGCGGACGTGATGATCGAGGACGTCGAACAGTCCCGACAGCAAAGTCGCGGGAGGTGTCGCTGCAGTTCCCATGAACCGCATGCTATGGCCGCGATATCGCCCTCAGCAGCCCCCTGACCTGGTTTTTCCAGCTGGCAGGGGGGTCATGGTGCCGAAGTCCGGACGTCGCGTTGGACGCCAGCGGTGAAGACGTGGGCGCCCGCACGGACAAGCATGTTGTCCTATGAACACCGCACCGCTGATGACCGAGTCGGTCCCGGGGACCTCCCCCGTCACCGACGGCGCCCACGTGCTGGTCGATGCGCTCAAGCTCAACGGGGTCGAGACACTTTACGGCGTGGTCGGCATCCCGATCACCGACGTGGCGCGGGTGGCACAGGCACAAGGCCTGCGCTACATCGGCTTCCGGCACGAGAGCGACGCCGGGCATGCCGCCGCCGCAGCGGGGTTCCTGACGAAGAAGCCGGGTTTCTGCCTCACGGTCTCCGCGCCCGGGTTCCTCAACGGCCTGGTCGCGTTGGCCAATGCCACCACGAATTGCTTTCCTATGGTGCAGATCTCCGGGTCCAGCGACCGACACATCGTCGACCTGCAGCGCGGTGACTACGAGGAGATGGATCAGCTCGCCGCAGCGAAACCTTTCGCCAAGGCGGCCTTTCGCGTCAACCGCGCCGCCGACATCGGTCTGGCGGTCGCCAGGGCCATCCGCACCGCGTCGTCCGGCCGGCCCGGCGGCGTGTACCTCGACATCCCGGCCGCGGTCCTGGGTGAGGTGATCGACGCCGGTGCCGCAGCAGCGTCGCTGCGCACCGTCGTCGACGCCGCACCCGAGCAGTTGCCGTCGCCAAGGGCCGTCGACCGTGCGGTCGCGCTGCTCGCAGCGGCCCGACGACCTCTCGTGGTGCTCGGCAAGGGCGCGGCATATGCGCAGGCGGACAAAACGATTCGCAACTTCCTCGAATCGACGGGCCTGCCGTTCCTGCCGATGTCGATGGCCAAGGGCCTGCTGCCGGACACGCATCCGCAGTCGGTGGCCTCGGCCCGGTCGATGACGCTGCGCGACGCCGACGTGGTCCTGCTGGTCGGTGCCCGCTTGAATTGGCTTCTGGGGCACGGCGAACCGCCGCAGTTCAGCCGCGACGTCAAGTTCATCCAGGTCGACATCGATCCGGGTGAACTGGACAGCAACGCGCCGATCGCCGCACCGCTGGTAGGCGACATAGGCTCGGTGATCGAGGCGCTCGCCGAGCGCGCCCAGTTCATCGACGCCCCGGCACCGTGGCGCGAGCAACTGGCCGAACGCAAGGCCCGCAACGCCGAGTCCATGGCGAAGCGGCTGGCCGCCGACCCGCGGCCCATGCGCTTCCACGGTGCGCTGCGGGCCATCCGTGATGTGCTGCGCGACCGTCCCGACGTCTACGTCGTCAACGAGGGTGCCAACGCACTCGACCTGGCACGCAACGTGATCGACATGGCGGTGCCGCGGCACCGGCTCGACAGCGGCACGTGGGGTGTCATGGGCGTCGGCATGGGGTACGCGATCGCGGCCGCGGTCGAGGGCAGTGGACCGGTCGTCGCGATCGAAGGCGACAGCGCGTTCGGGTTCAGCGCCATGGAGCTCGAGACGATCTGCCGCTACCGCCTGCCCGTGGTGGTCGTCGTGCTCAACAACGGCGGCGTGTACCGCGGCGACGGGCACAACCCGGCGTCTGACGACCCGTCACCTACCACGCTGATGCCTGCGGCGCGTCACGACCGGCTGATCGAGGCCTTCGGCGGCACAGGTCATCACGTCACCACACCCGCCGAACTCGGTGCGGCCCTGACCGAGGCGCTGGCCTCCGGCGGGCCGGCCCTGATCGACTGCGTGATCGATCCGGCCGACGGCACCGAGAGCGGTCACCTGACGCAATTGAACCCGGCGGTCGTGGGCCACCATCCCGCCACCAATTGATGTGTCGCATCGAAGATCACAAAGGAGTATTGCCATGCGAATCCGGTCTCTCACACCATTTTTGGCGGTCGGCGCCGGCGCGGTCGCGATCGCACTCGCGCCCGTCGCGTCCGCGGCGCCCACGGATGACTCCGTGGTGCCCAGTTGCACCAGCATCGGACCTGGTACCGAATGTCAGTCACCCGGCAACGTCGAACTCAACGCCTCGATCCCGCCGGACTTCGAATCGCAGTATCCGGCATTCGGCTTGTTCGGGCTTGGTCCCGTCGGCGGATTCGATCACGGCGGTCACGGATTCGCCGGTGGTGCACACGGTTTCGGCGGTGGCGGTATGCACGGTGGTGGTGGGCACCGCTGACTGCTCATCTCGAGCAGTTCAGTGACACCGTGATGGAGCGACGCGTCACCACCGGGATGTAGTCGATGTCCTTCTTTCCGTGCTTGCCGAACCGCTCGACACGGACGAGTTGGGTCTGTGTCTGTGGGTTGCGCACGCTGGTGACGATGCATTCTCCCAGCGGCGCGCTTCCCACGCGGTCGATGTTCACGTAATAGCCCTCGGCTTCGAGTCGGCCGATCGTGTCGATCGCCGTTTCGGCCGAAGCCGCCCCGGCAGGTGTCACGATGGCCGCCAGAGCCGCCCCCGACGCGGCCAACATGACGAGCGATGTTCGCATGGCTGCGCCTTTCTTCCGCTGTATCTGTCGGTGATCGGTGCACCGTCGTTACGCATGACACGGCCCTCCGGGCAGAACGGTTCAACCGCTCACACAACACCGCCGTTGGCGTAGATCACCTGCCCGTTGACCCACCGTGCCGGGCCGGCGAGGAACGCGACGATCTCGGCGATGTCGGCGGGTTCGCCGAGGCGTTCCAGCGGCGGCGCGGCCTTGGCGCGGTCGATGACCTCCTGAGGCTTGCCCTCGAAGTACAGCGGGGTGGCCGTGGGTCCCGGCGCGACGGCATTGACCGTGACGTCGCGTCCGCGCATCTCCTTGGCGAGGATCAGCGTCATGGCGTCGACGGCGCCCTTGGTGGCGGCGTAGGCCGTGTAGGTGGGCGCCGCGATCTTGGTGACCGACGTCGAGAAGTTGATGATGGCCCCGCCCGCGCGGACACGGCGCGCGGCCTGCTGGCTGACGGCGAACGTACCGCGCACGTTGGTGCGCAACATACGGTCGAGGTCGGCCAGATCGAGTTCGGCGAGTGGCGCGAGCGTCATGATGCCCGCGGTGTTCACCACGACGTCGACGCCGCCGAACTCCGATTCCACCTCATCGAAGAGCGCGGCGACCTGCTGCTCGTCGGCCACGTCGGCGGTCACGACCGTCGCGGCCCCGCCCAGGGCCGTGATCTCGTCGGCGGTCTGCTGTGCACGGTCGCGGTTGCCGGCATAGTGCACGGCCACAGCCATCCCCGCACGTGCCAACCGCACTGCGACGTCATGGCCGATACCGCCGGATGCTCCGGTGATGATGGCTACGCGCTGGGTCATGTCGTTCTCCGTCCGTATATGTACGATAAGTTCATATATGTCCAAGTAGGTGGGGCCACCAGATATTCCGGAGGTGACGGTTGACCACCAACCCGCGTCGCGGCCGCGGCCGCAGGCCCGCGCAGGACGTGCGCCGCGATGTCCTCGCAGCCGTGGCCGATCTGCTGTTCACGGAGGGCATGGCGGGATTCACCATCGACAAGGTCGCCGCGCGCTCTGGAGTCAGCAAGGTGACGATCTACAAATGGTGGCCGTCGAAGGGCGCACTGGCGCTCGACGGATATTTCGCAAAGGTCGAGCCGCGGTTGGCATTTCCCGACACCGGCGACATCGAGGCCGATCTGCGGTCGCAGTTGCACGCGTTCCTGCGCGTCATCCGCGACACCCCGGCAGGTACTGTGATCGCCGAGCTCATCGGAGGCGCCCAGACCGATCCGGAGCTCAAAGCCGCGTTCATGCAACGGTATTCGGGGCCTCGGCGCAGCTTCGCGGTGGCGGCGATGCGGCGTGCACAAGAGCGTGGTCAGCTTGCCGCGCATGTCGACCCGGAAACCGTGATCGACCAGCTGTGGGGCGCGTGCTACAACCGCCTGCTGGTTCCCGATCAGCCGTTGAGCGAACAGTTCGTGGACGCCTTGCTGGACAACCTGTTCCGCGGCATCGGGGCCTGAGCACAGCATCGGCAGACGCGGAAGAGGCCCGGCCGTGAGCGGGTACGGCCGGGCCTCTGGCCCATCGGGCGCGAGCGCGGAAGGGGGTAGCTCGGCGCCGGTCAGGCCGGTGTGGCAGCCGGCTCCTTCTCCGGCGCCGCAGTTTGGTGATCGTCGACCATGGTCAGTTCGTCGAACGGGTCGTCGCCGCCGAGCACGGCGTCGACCTTGTCCTTGTCGATGGTGTGGGTCCACGACCCGACCAGGATGGTCGCCACGGCGTTGCCCGAGAAGTTGGTCACCGCACGCGCTTCCGACATGAACCGGTCGATGCCCACGATCAGACCGACGCCGTCGAGCAGGTCGGGACGGTGTGCCTGCAGCCCGCCGGCCAGCGTGGCCAGGCCCGCGCCGGTGACGCCTGCCGCGCCCTTGGACGCGACGATCATGAACACCAGCAGGCCGATCTGCTCGGTCACCGACAGCGGATCACCCAGCGCGCCCGCGATGAAAAGCGAGGCCATGGTCAGGTAGATCGCGGTGCCGTCGAGGTTGAACGAGTAGCCGGTGGGCACCACGACGCCGACGGTGCTGCGGTCGACCCCGAGGTGCTCCATCTTCGCGATGAGTCGGGGCAGGGCGGACTCCGACGACGACGTCGACACGATCAGCAGGTACTCGCGTGCCAGGTAGCGCACCAGCTTGAAGATCGACACCCCGGCGACCGCGCGCATCAGCACACCCAGCACACCGAACACGAACACGAAGCACGTGACGTAGAAGCCGAACATCAACGCCAGCAACTGGGTCACGGCGGTCCAGCCGGTCTGACCGACGACGTTGGCAATCGCACCGAAGGCGCCGATCGGGGCCAGCCACAGGATCATCGCGAGCACCTTGAACACGAGCTTCTGCAGATGGACGATGCCGCGCAGGACCGGCTCGCCCGCGCTGCCCATGGCCTGCAGCGCGAAACCGACCAGCAGCGCCACGAACAGCGCCTGCAGCACGCTGCCCGCGGTCAGCGCCGAGAACAGGGTTTCGGGGATGATGCCCTGCACGAAGTCCATCAGGCCGCCGGCCTCGTGGGCGGTCTCGGCCAGTTCGGCACCCTTGCCCGCGGCGCTCTCGGTCAGGTGCATGCCGGTGCCCGGGTGCAGCACGTTGCCCACCACCAGGCCGATCGCGAGCGCGAAGGTGCTCATCACCAGGAAGTACGTGAAGGCCAGCCCTCCGACCTTGCCGACCGTGGCGGCTTTGCGCACCGATCCGATGCCGAGAACGATGGTGCAGAAGATGACCGGGCCGATCATCATCTTGATCAGGTTGACGAACATCGTGCCGAGTACGCCGACGCTCTTGCCCACCTCAGGGGCCAGAAGTCCCACCGCGACACCGGCCACGACGGCGACGATGACCGCGATGTAGAGCCAGTGGGTACGGTCGCGCCGGCGCGGCGGCGCCGGTTCCGGTTGACGGTCCAGGGTGGTGCTCATGAGCGGACTACCTCCAACTTCGACATCTCATGCGGTGTTGGAAGTAGGTTCGATGACGAAGTGAGGCAAGTCACGTTTTAGTTCATTAGTTTCAGGACCGTTGCGCTGAAAGGTTCTGGCCAACTGGACAAAGCTGGGAGGTGATTCCCATACGATCGGCCAAAAATTTCGGTTCACCGTCCTGATTTCATGATCAGGACACATCACACACATCACAGGTCCCGCCGACGGAACGAGACTCCTCCAGATGTCCGACCTCACGTTTCAGATGATCGCGATCGGGCTGTACTTCGCCATGATGCTCGCGATCGGCTATTACGCCTTCCGGCGCACGAGCGACCTCGACGACTACATGCTCGGTGGGCGCAAACTGCTACCCGGCGTCGCGGCGCTGTCCGCGGGCGCCTCGGACATGTCCGGCTGGCTGCTGCTGGGTGTGCCCGGCGCCATCTACGCCTCCGGCCTGTTCGAGTCGTGGATCGTGATCGGCCTGGTGGTCGGAGCCTGGCTGAACTGGAAGTTCGTCGCGCCGCGACTGCGGGCGTACACCGAGATCGCGAACAACTCGATCACCGTGCCGAGCTTCTTCGAGAACAGGCTGCGTGACCATTCGCATGTGCTGCGGATCGCGGCAGGCGCGATCATCCTGGTCTTCTTCACGTTCTACGTGTCGTCCGGGATGGTCGCAGGTGGCGTGTTCTTCGAGACGTCGTTCGGGTCGTCGTATCTGGTGGGCATGCTGGTGGTCGCGGGAGTCACGTTGTGCTACACGCTGTTCGGCGGTTTCCTCGGCGCATCGCTCACCGACGTCGCGCAGGCCCTGCTGATGTTCGCCGCGCTCGTCACCATCCCCGTCGTCACGATCATCGTCACCGGCGGCCCCGGTGCGGTGATCGATCTGGTCCACTCCGCCGACGCCGCGCAGAGCATCGCCGGTGACGAGATGCACCGCACCTCACTGTTCTTCGGCGGAGGCTTCCTCGCCATCGTCTCCGCGGCCGCGTGGGGACTCGGCTACTTCGGTCAACCGCACATCATCGTGCGGTTCATGGCCATGCGGTCGGCCGCCGACGCCAAGGCCGGCCGGCGAATCGGCATCAGCTGGATGATCCTCACCGCCATCGGCGCGATCACCACGGGTTTCGCGGGCCTGGCGTACTTCTTCCGCGAGGGCGTCACGCTCGACAATCCCGAGACCGTGTTCCTGCGCCTGGCGCAGGTTCTGTTCCACCCGTTTGTCGCGGGTGTCGTGCTCGCCGCGGTGCTGGCGGCCATCATGTCGACGATCTCGTCGCAACTCATCGTGTGCTCGTCGGCTCTGGTCGAGGACATCTACCGCGCGTTCGGCAAAGAGGCCAGCCCCACGAGGCTGGTCACCTACGGCCGCCTCGGCGTGCTGACGGTCGCGGTGGTGGCGATCCTGTTGGCGCTCAACCCAGATGGCACGATCCTCGATCTCGTCGGGTTCGCCTGGGCCGGCTTCGGCGCCGCGTTCGGTCCCTTGATCCTGCTGTCGCTGTTCTGGCGCAGACTCACCTCGGCCGGTGCGATCGCAGGCATGATCGCCGGTGCCGTGGTGGTCGGCATCTGGGGCCAGACCGAGGCGCTGTCGAGCGCGATGTACGAGATCGTTCCCGGTTTCATCGCGTGTCTCGTGGTGGCTGTGGCGGTCTCGTTGTTCACCGCGCGCGAGGATGACGAGATCCAGCGCGAGTTCACCGAGATGGCCGAGAAGGCGAGTGCGCCCATGGGTGAACCCGCTGCATCTGCCTGAATCCGGCACGCCGGATCCTCGAGGATGTTCCGCGCCGGCATCGGAGGCGTCACGATGTAGTTCGTAGACGTCCGAGAACCCGGAGGTGCGGTGTCAGGCTGGCGACCCGAACTGTTGGCCCGCTCGTGGCCGCGGTCCCTGGCCGGTCAGGCGATCGCCCTGCAGGTCATCGTGGTCGCGGTGGTCGTGCTGGCGGGCAGCGTGCTGGCGGTTTACGACGCCCGCCGCGACGGCGAGGAGAACGCACGCGATCAGGTGGTCGGTATCGCGACCGCACTCGCCGACTCGCCGTCCACGGCCGAGGCCATCGAGTCCGGGCATGCGACCGAGATCCTGCAGCCCGTCACCGAGGCCGTACGCACCGGCACCGGCATCGCGTTCATCACCATCATGTCCCCCGACGGCATCCGGTTCACCCACACCGATCCCAGCCAGATCGGGGGCCACTATCTGGGCACCATCGACCCGGCGCTACGGGGCGAGACGTACACCGAGATCTACACCGGCACCCTTGGCCCGTCGGTGCGGGCCATCGTGCCGGTACGCGACGCCGACGGGAACATCGTCGGGCTGGTGTCGGCGGGCATCACGACGCAGACCCTCGCACAGCGGTGGCGCGGTCAGCTCGTCACGATCGCCGCGGTCACCGCGTGTGCCCTTGTGCTGTCGCTGATCGGGGTGTGGGCCATCCGGCGCAGGCTGCTGCGGCAGACCCACGGCCTGCGGCCCGACGAGCTGCGCGTGATGTACGACCATCACGACGCGATCCTGCATTCGGTGTCCGAGGGGCTCATCGTGCTGGACGGGGGCGGCGTGGCGCTGGTCAACGACGAGGCGCGGCGGTTGCTGGGACTTCCCCCCGGACCGGTGCGGCTCGACGACCTGCCCGGGTTTCTGCGCAGTCACGATCCTGGCGCGCGCGACGAGCTGCACGTCACCGACGAGCGCGTGCTGGTGGTCAACCGCGCCAGGGTCGCCGACACCGGATCCGAGGTGGTCACCATCCGCGACCGCACCGAATTGCAGGGCGCGCTGGGCGAACTCAGCTCGCTGCAGGTGCTCACCGATTCGCTGCGCGCGCAGGCACACGAATCGGCGAACAAGCTGCACACCGTGATCACCATGGTGGAGATGGGCCGCCCGCAGGATGCGGTGCGGTTCGCGACCAGCGAATTGGAGCTCTCCCAGCGGCTCGTCGACCGGTTGTCCGAGGCGGTGAGCGAACCCGCACTGGTGGCGCTGCTGCTCGGCAAGACCGCGCAGGCCGACGAGCGCGGTATCGCGCTCACGGTCACCGAGGACACGCAGTTGTCCGACGAGACCGTGCTGTCCGGGCCGGAGCTGGTGACGGTGCTGGGTAACCTCATCGACAATGCGATGGACGCCTGCGACCGCGACGACCCCTGGATCGAGGTCACGGTGACCTCCGACGACGACCAACTGCTCATCACGGTCGCCGACAGCGGTCCCGGCATGGATCCGGACACCTTCGAGAAGGCCACGCAGCGCGGATATTCCACCAAGGCCGACACATCCGGCCACGGTCTGGGCCTGGCACTGGTCGCGCAGGTGGTCAACAAGCACGGCGGAACCCTGCACGCCGACGTCACCTACGGTTCGGTGGTGACCGTGACCGTTCCGATCCCCGAACGCGTCGGCGGTGGTCACGCGTGACCATCACGGTGCTCGTCGTCGAGGACGAACCGCTCATTGCCGAGGCCCACCAGACGTATCTGGGCCGGCTCGAAGGATTTTCGATCGCCGCCGTGGTGCACACCGCACGCGACGCGATGCGCGCGGCCTCGGAGGCCTCGGCCTCGGCGCACCCGATCGACCTGGTGCTGCTCGACATCGGCCTGCCGGACGCGAACGGGATCGCGCTGGCGTCGGCACTGTCCGGGCTGCGGCCCGCGCCCGACATCATCGCGATCACCTCCGAACGTGACCTCGAGATGGTGCGCGCCGCGGTGGCCCACGGCGCGCTGGCGTATCTGCTCAAACCGTTCACGTTCGCGGCGTTCCGTGACCGCCTCGAACGCTATCGCCGCTACCGCGAGGCGCTGCCCGCGGGCACCGCGGCGGCCAGCCAGGCCGAGGTCGACCGCGCGCTGGCCGAATTACGCGTCGCCACCGACAAATCCACCTCTCCCAAGGGCGCGGCCCCGCAGACCACCGACGAGATCGCGCGCGCGGTGCGTGACGAACCCGAGGGCCTCACGGCCGACGAGGTGGCCAAACGAGTCGGCGTCTCACGCGTCACGGCATGGCGTTACCTCGAACGCCTCGCCGACGAGAACGCCGTCGCCCGCAACACCGAGTACGGCAAGGCCGGCCGCCCCCGCACGCGCTACCAGTGGCGCTGAGCCAGTTCGTCTCGGACCATCTCGGCACCCCGCTCGGCGATCGCGTAGACCGTCGCCACGATGTTGTTGGACGGAAGCGACGGCATGACCGACGCATCGATCACCCGCAGGCCATCGGTGCCACGCACCCGGAGCCTGCTGTCGACGACCGACATCTTCGACTCCCCCAGCGCACATGTCCCCACCGGATGGAACCAATTTCCTCCGGTCGTCCTGATGTACTCACGCAACCGGTCCTCGTCGGTGATGTGCGCGCCCGGGGCGAGTTCTTCGGCGAGCCACGGCCGCAATTCTGGTGACGCGCCGATCTGCCGGGCGACGTCGAGGCCGTCGAGCATGGTTTTCATGTCGCGCTCGTCCTCGAGATGGTGCGGGTTCACCACGGGCGGCACTTCGGCGGTGAGCCCGGCCAACCGGACCGTGCCGCGGCTGTATGGGTGCATGGGCGAGACGCCGATGAAGCACGTCTCGACGCCGAACACCGCGCCGGTGGCCCCGGCCGTATCGGCGCAGCGGATCTGCAGGTCAGGCGCGCCGCCGGGCGAGCCGGTGTGCAGCAGGCCCATCATCTCCGCGCGGTGGTCTGACACCGGAAGCGGTTGGGCCGCAACGTAGACGATGCCCGCCAGTGGGTGGTACTGCAGGTTGGCGCCAATGCCGGGCAGGTCCACCAGGACATCCGCGTCCAGTTCGCGGAGATGCCGGGCCGGGCCGATACCCGAGAGCATCAGCAGTTGCGGTGAGCAGACGGCCCCGGCTGCGAGCACCACCTCTCGTGCAGCCGTCACCGTGACGAGCTTGGAGTTTCAGCGGTATTCGACGCCCACGGCGCGATTGCGGTCCAACAGGACCCGTTGCACGGTGGCCGCGGTGATCACCGTGAGGTTGTCGCGGCCGAGTGCGGGGGCCAGGTACGGGTCAGCGGCGCTCTCCCGCGGGCCGTCGACGAGATCGACCGGCCCGAACCCGGTTTCGAGTCCACCGCTGATGTCGTCGGCCGCGGAGAAGCCTCGCTCCACCGCGGCGCGTCGGAACGCGAGCATCAACGGACTCAACCGGTCCGCGGGTCCGACCAGAAGTGGCCCGCGATCACCCCGCAAAGCCGGATCTCCGTGCGTGGCGGTCTCCGAGCGCATGAAGTACGGCAGCAGATCGGCGAAACCCCAGCCGTACCCGCCGAACTGGTTCCAGTCGGTGTAGCTCGCATGATGGCCGCGCGCGAACACCGTGGCATCGGTCGCCGACGATCCGCCGGCGCGCGGCGGCATGCCCGGCACCGACGCGTCCTTTTCGAGCAACAGCACCTCGATTTCCGGATCCTCGGACAGCCGTGCCGCCACGACCCGTCCTGAGGTGCCGCCGCCCACGACGATGACGTCGTACGACATCGCAACTCCCATGTTTCCGCTGTTACTAAAATCTCCGTTAACAACGACAACGACGCTGCTACGGTTCGGCTGTTAACGTTGGAAACATGGCAAAGGCGACCAGTTCGGTGCTCCCACCCGCCGAGCGGATTCTGGCGGCGGCCGCGGACCTGCTGCGCGCCGGCGGCATCGACGCGGTGTCCACACGCGCGGTCGCCACCGAGGCCGGCGTGCAGCCACCAACCATCTACCGCCAGTTCGGCGACAAGGACGGACTTCTCGATGCCGTCACCCGCCACGTCCTGGAGGGCTACATCGACCGCAAACGGTTGCTCACGGACCCGGATGCCGATCCGGCCGTCGTCCTGCGCGAATTGTGGGATCTTCACGTCGAATTCGGTATGCAGCAACCGCACTGCTACCTACTGACGTACGGCCAGGGCAGGCGGACCTCGGCGGCCGACGAGACCGTCGCGATCCTCCGCGAGGTGATCGGCCGTCTCGGCGCCGCGGGACGGCTCACCATGAGCGTGCGCCGCGCCACCGACTACTTCCGCGCGAGCGGAACGGGTTTCGTGATGTCCCAGCTGAGCCTTGCCCCGCAGGAGCGCGACCAGGAACTGTCGGGGATCATCTTCGAGGCCACCCTCGCCGCGGTCAGCACCGATGGCAGACGCGGCCGCGGGCGCAAGGCGAACGATGTGCGGGCACGTGCGGTGGCGCTACGCGAGGCACTGCCGGAATCCGGCACGTCGGCGCTCAGCGCTGCCGAGCAGGGCCTGCTCGCCGAGTGGCTGAACCGACTCGCCGACCAGTCCTGACGGGTCTCAGGCGGTCTGCAGTGACGGCAGCACCGCCGCACCGGCCTGCCGCGGCTCGGAGGCGACCAGCCGCGAGTACAGCGCGGGCAGTTCGGCGGCGACGTCGAACGCGTTGACCTGACCGCTGTAGTCGGCGACGTACACACGCGCACCGTCGCGACGCACGGCGACCGCCGCGGGCTGCACGCCCACGTCGATGCTGCCGAGGATCTCGTTGGTCAGCGTGCACAGCACGATCACGCGGTCGTAATCCACCACGTACGCGCGAGTGGCGTCCGGGCTGAGCACCAGTTGCGTTGGCGCTCCGCCGATCTGGATGGCGCCGACGACGGCCGCGGTGGACAGGTCGACGATGTGCACCACACCGCGGCGCTGCCGGTCCGATGTCAGCACCAGGGCCTTGCCGTCTGCGCCGAGGGCCAGATCGCGGATCGGGGCGCCGATCCACACGGTCGATTCGATCTGGGCGGTCTCGATGTTCACCGTGACCATGCGGCTGCCCCGCGGATCGGTGGTGGCCACGTACAGGCGCTTGCCGCTCGCGTCGACGCGCAGCGCGTCGACGCCGGCACCCGCGCCGCTCGCGAGGTCGATGGTCCCGACGCGCTCGGCAGCCGTGTCGATGACGGCGACGTCGATGCGGTCGTGACCGCTGCGGCCGACGAAGACACGCTTGCCGTCGGGGCTCATGGCGAGCGCGGTGACCGTCATGGCCAGCGGGTACTCGGCGAGCACCGAACCGGTGATGGTGTCGACAACCTTGATGGCGTCGTGACCGGCGGTGACGACGGAGACGTAGGCACGGTCGTCGGCGGCGGCGACCGCGAACGGCTCGCCGTTGAGGCGGACCGAGCCGACCGGGGCCAGGGTGTACGGGTTGATCACGGTCAGGCAGTCGGCCGCGGAGTTGGTGACCACGATGGTCTCGCGGTCGGCGTCGATCGCGATGTCGGCGATCGGTCCGCGTCCGACTTCGACGAGGCCCGCGACGTCGAGATCATCCAGCGCGCCGTCGAACGTGACGCTGCCCGCCGAATCGTCGGTGTCGGGAGTCTTCGCGTCGCGTCGCACGATGGCGGTGATCGCGCGCAGGATGTTCTTTGCCATGGTCATCGGCACCTCCGCCGGCATGGCTCACACCGGCACTAGATTCCAGGTTCATTCTGCGCCGGGAACGGCGCGCTTGAAACGAGTCTAGCGACGAAAATCCGGGTACCCCGATGGCTTGACAGCGAATCCTGCGCGATCGTCGACGGTCTCTCAGAACTCACTTAAGAAATTCTTCGTTATCCATTCGTTATGTTTTCGGCGCAATACGTTAAATCCGCATTACCAGGGCGGATAACAACATAAGCAACGTTACTTGAAGAGATCAAGAACACACCCGCTGAGCCCGATTCTTACCCTTCGCGACAAAAGTGAGCGGTAAATCACACCCCGACACGCCAGCAAACTTTCAGCGCCGTCAGGGCCTGGTCTTCGGGAAACAATGTTACGCCTGTGAAAGATGGGTCGGACCATGACAGTTGTTCGCTGCCGTCGTGCCGGTGCACCAACCGCTGCGCGTCACCGGGCTGACCACCAGGCTGACCTCACACGAGCCGCCCTTCGCGTCGGGGCGCACCGACACAGTGAACCGCCCACCGACAGCGTCGGCATTCATGTCGATCACTTCCTGGATCAGTCCCTGCTGGACGCCGCGCACCACCTCGGGGGCGTCCACGGCCACCTCGGCCAGCGGACACGTGCAGATCCTGACGGTGGCCGTACCGAACGACGTGAAAGTCGACCGGATCTGAAACCCCAGCTCCGTCAGCGTCCCGACGACCATGTCGACCACCGACTCCTCGTCGCGGCGGCGCGCCACCCGCACGCGGTGCGCGAGATCCGCCCCGACCCGCAGGGCCCGCTGTTCCCGTTCCTCGACCGTGCCGCCGAGGTGACGTGCGAACAGCGCCACGATGTCGGCGTAGTCGAGCCGCGGCGCGATCTCGTACGTCAGGCGCGGCCGGCCCACTCGCCCCTTGTCGCCGGGACCACCGCGTCGGATCACACCCTGCTCCTCCAGCGTCCCCAGGTGGAACCGTGCGGTGGTGACGTGGATCTGCAGGGCGTCGGCGATCTGCTGGGCGTCGACGGGACCGTCGGCGCGCCGCACGACCTCGAGTACGCGCTTGCGCTGCCGGCCCGCCGAGCGGTCTGATGGTGGCGCAGAGGTCATTTCGATTCCGTGGGCACCACCGCGACGATCGCCACCGCGGTCAGCTCGTCGCGGTAGCGGTTGAAGGTGCGGCGCATGCCGAGCACGCGCTTGCGGGCCGCGGGGTGCGTGAGCGCGTTGAACACGATCCGCAGCGCACCGAGGAATCCCTCGTCGGCGACGACGCGCTTGGGCTGCAGCAGGGCCATCGGTGCCAGGTCGACGCTTCTGACCTCGAAGCCGGCGCTCGTGAGCAGGTCGGTCCACTCCGCGACGGTCAGCGGCCGGGCGTTGACCTTGATCGCGCGCGCCATCTCCTTGCGGATGTCGTCCTTGATGCCGTCGGAAAGGTCGTCGGGCATCAGGCCGAGTTCGTGGATCGCGTAGCGGCCGCCGGGGCGCAGCACCCGAAAGGCCTCGTCGACAATCGCTTTCTTGGCCTTCTCGCCCTGCATGGTCAGCATGGCCTCACCCACCACGACGTCGGCGGAACCGGTGTCCAACCCGGTTTCGGCGGCGTCGGCGGCCACGAGCCTGCCCCCGCTGGTCGCCACGGCACTCTGCAGCAGGGCCGAGGTGGTGGAGTTGTCGTCGACACCGACGTAGGACCGCGGTTCGGCGGCCGCGATGTCGACGGCCGTGCGGCCCAGACCGGGTCCGAGTTCGACGACGTCGGACCCGGTGATGCCGGCGGCGCTCAGCAGTCGCGTCGTCAACTCCACCCCGCCGGGACGCAACACCCGCTTGCCCAACCGTGCGAGCAACCAGTGCCCGGGCAGGTCGGCATCGGGTCGCTGCGCCAGCGGCAGATCGCTCTTGCTCGTCATTTCTCGGCTCCTCTTCTGAATCCCATACTGCACAACAAGACAAGGCCGAACACACCGCACACATAGACCAGCGCGGCGTCACGTCCCCACGGCGGTTCCAGGACGATGTCCTGGCCGGTGGCGTAGATGCCGTTGAGGAACGGCATGAACCGCTGCAGCGAGTAACCGCTGGGCAGGTATCCGACCGCGATCTCGACGACGTACACCCAGAACAACAGCAGGCCCACGGCCGCGGCGGGCGTGCGCACGGCGACGCCCACGCCGACACCGAGTCCCGCGGCGAAGAACGCGTACACCGGAACCGTCCACATCAGTCGCAGACCGACCGGATCGATCACCAACACCTGCCCGTACACCAGCGGCGCGACGCGGGGCAGCGCCGTCAGCACGAGCGCCACCAGCACCAGCGACAGCACCGCGCCCAGCAGGCCGTAGAACACCCACTTACCGGCCAGCACCGACGGCCGGCGGGGCAGCGCCAACCACACGTATTCGGTTGCCCGGAGGCGTGATTCACTTGCCTGCCCGTAGGCCGCCGCGACGGCGACGAGGACGACGGTGACGTTGATGACCCAGTACGCGGCGTTGGTGGTGGGCACCTGCTGGACGTACTGCTGGCCGGGGATGCGCGCGAACCGCTCGGCGACACAGGCGATGAGAATCGTGATCGCGACGGGGATGAGCGCGGCGGCCGGTAGGAGCACCAGCCACAGCGGCCCGCGCCCGCCGGTCCGCACCATCTCCGCGCGCAGGCTTCGCGTCAGCACGCCGTTCACGCGTCAACCGTTTCCAACAACAGGCTCTCCAGATGGTCACGCGGATCTGCGCCCGCGGGTGTCACGTCGGCGAGCGCGCCTGCCACCTTCACCTTGCCGCGTTGCAGCACCAGAAGACGGTCGGCGGTCAGCACCACCTCGCCGAGCAGGTGGCTCGCGACCACCACCGTGCAACCACGTCCGGCCAACCGGTGCAACAGTTCCCGCAACCACACGATGCCGGGCACGTCGAGACCGTTGACCGGTTCGTCGAACACCAGCACCTGCGGGTCGCCCAGCAGTGCACTGGCGATCGCCAGGCGCTGGCGCGCACCCATCGACAGATTCGCGATCCTCCTGTGCCGCAACTCGTCCAAGCCCACCTCGGCCAGGACCGCGTCGACGCGCCCGCCGTCGATGCCACCGAGCGCCGCGAGCCATCGCAGGTGCCGTTCGGCGGTGTGTCGCGGGTCCATCGCGTCGGGATCGAAATGCACGCCGAGTGTGCGCATCGGGTCGGCATGGTCGCGGATCGGCCTGCCGCACAACGTCACATCGCCACTGTCGGGATGGTCGAGTCCGGCGATGAGGCGCAACAGCGTGGTCTTGCCCGCGCCGTTGAGACCGAGCAGACCCGTCACTGTCCCCGCCGGGAACGATACCGTGACGTCGTCGACTGCGACGGTGGCGCCGAACCGCTTGACGAGGCGGGTGATCTCGATCATTGGAAGTTGCAGGGAATGGGCAGCCCCAGTGCCGAGATCCCGTTGCACATCGACTTGCTGGCCAACTTCCACCGGCCGTCGATGAACCGCCACTCGGCGGGCACCACGATCGTCGGAGAACCCTGCCGGTGGCCGTTGATCACGGCCGTGTGGCGGCCTTCTTCGTGCGTCTCGGGACCGGTCACCTCGACGTATCCGCGCGGGGCGCGCAACACCCCGAGGCGGTAGACCATCTTGGGCACGATCAGCGCGCGCGATCCGCCTTCGAGCTGGGCGGCCTTGACGTGGTCGGGTGCTTGCGTCGCGACCAGTAGCTGAAGCTGCGAAGTGAGCTCCTCGAGCGTCGGGACTTCATCGGTGATGGCGAAGTCCTGGGCCTGCGCCGGGGGCGCCGCGGCGCCAGCGACCGCCATCAATACGCCCACGACCAGCGAGAACAGACGCTCCATCACGCGCCTCCCTAATTAAGAGGAAAAGTATTCGGCTAACTGTAGAAGTTTGGGTAGCCTAACGCAACCTCTCGTCTCAGTTTGCCGAGCGTGCGGTTTCATACGCAACACGCCGCCCAACGCGGATCAGAACGCACGCTCGGCGCGGCCGGGCCCCATCCGGCAACCCCGGGCGAGCAACGCCGCACGCACACGATCGACAACAACCTGCCGCCGCCCGTGCAGCAGGCCCGCGCTCACGCGGATGACAGTCCACCCGAGGGCTTCGAGCATCGCCTGCCGGTCGATGTCCCAGCTGCGCTGCTCGCTGTCCGTCCAGTGCTGCGCGCCGTCGAACTCCACCGCCACCCGGTACTCGGGCCATCCCATGTCGAGCCGCGCGAACACCGTCCCCGACGCGTCGGCCACCTCGATCTGCGTCTCGGGTTCGGGGAAGCCATTGGTCACCAGCATGATTCGCGTCGAAGACTCATATGGTGACTCCGCACCGCCGTCGACGTATTCCAGGATGAGCCGCAACCGCCGCACTCCGCGGGCACCTCGATATCCCTCGGCGAGCGCCAGTACCTCCTCGACCTTCACGTGCGTGGCGTTCATGAGCGCGTCGATGCGCTGCACGCCGTCGACGAACGGCAGCCGCCGGCCCAGATCGAACGCCGTACGCGCAGGCGTGGTGACCACCATCCCGTCGATCACCTGGGTCTCGCCGTCCGACAACGTGTCCGAATGCACCGTCAGCAGGCGGGGCGGCCGACGATTGGTGTGGATCAACTCTGCCGGATCGCGCTGGTCGATCCACTTGCTGCCCAGCATCGCCGACGCGGAGAGCCCGGCTGGCACACCGGCCCGCCCTGACCACAGCCACGCCGCACGGGCACGTTGCACCGGTGAGAGTTCCGCCTCGCGCGGCACCCACACCCCCGGGTAGACCGCGGTGTGGAATCGCCGCAGTTCGCGGAACGTCAGCGCCCCTGCTTCGAGTGCCTCCACGGCGCGAAACGGCCAGTCGATTGTCTGCATGCCCGGACGGTCACAGCCCACCCCGACATCCGGAGAGTGCCAGAGGCGCCTCCAGCGGGGTTATCCACAGCCCCCTCGCCGTCCACAGGGTGTCGAGCGTGCGACCTCATACGCCATCCGCGGCGTGTCGCGTATGAAACCGCACGCTCGGCGAAAATCAGAGATCCAGCGCAGCGGCGGTTGCGGGGCCGACGATGCCGTCGACCTTGAGTCCGGGCGTACGACGCTGGAAGTCGCGGACCGCGGCCTCGGTGAGCGGGCCGAAGATCCCGTCGACGACCAGGTCCGCCCCGAGAGCGTTGAGGCGACGCTGCAACTCGGCGACCTCGGCACCTTCCATGGGCCGGTAGAGCAGCACGTCGATGTACTCCCCCACCGGGACTCGCGGCCGGGGCGTGGGCGCGGGTGCCTCCAGAACGCCGATCTGGTTCTGGATGTCGGCACGCAGGATGTCCATGTTGATGGCCCCGGGATCCCACTTACCCTGTGCGCGACCGGCGTACTCCTTGTGGCCGATCGTGCGCGCCGAGGTCTGCGCGAGCCTGCGGTTGATCGCCGCGCAGCAGCGCACCATCGCGAAATACTGTGCGTCGGGCCAGTTCTGGCGGTGCGGCGCGGTGGGACTGGTACCGGTGTTCGCGCACTCGATGCCGATCAGGTGCCAGTTGCCCATGTTGGCCGGGATCCACGGGTACATCCCCACCCCGGCATGCCACGCGACACCCACCGCGACGATCGTGACGGTGCCGTCGCGCGCGATGTGCAGCTGCGACAGCGGACCGGGCAGGTCGGGCCTGCCGTTGGCGATCGAGGCCGCGGTCGCCGTGTCGGATCCCGTGTGGTGCACCATGACACCACGGATGTCCTTGAAGTCACCGTGTCCACGGGTACGCCAGCCGGGATACTCGACGAGGTTGACGCCCTCGGCGCGCAGCACGTCCGCGAGCCACACCGGATCGCCGGTCCACGGTCCCGTCTGCGGCAACGGCAGCCCCCTCCCCTGCAAAGCCGGTTCACGACCGAGGCTACGCGGGCCGGTGCACTTTCCGCACCGGACGGCCACGGATGTGCGAGCATCTGCGCATGGACCCGCAGGACGACCCCGAGGCCCGCATCCGCGACCTCGAACGTTCGCTGGCAGAGCGCGCGAAGGAACTCGGCACCGGAGCCGACGAGGGGCACGCCCCACCGGCCCCGCCACCGCCGCCACCCACTCAGCCGTGGACCCAGACCTTCGGCACCGCGTATCCGCCGCCGCCACCGGGGCCGCCTGCTCCGTGGCCCGGGTACGCCGAGGACTTCCCCGCGCCACCGCGCCAACACGTTCCGGTGGCGCACACCGGACGCATCCTGATGATCCTCGTGGCGGTGGCGGTCTTCCTGATCACCACGGGCATCGCGGCTTTCCTGATGTTCACCAACACGGTCACCAGCAGCCTGCAGCCCGTCGCGGACAATCCCGCCGGGCGCCCGGCCCTCCCGTACTCACCGCCGTCCAACCCGGTCTTCCCCGCGATCGAGACCCCGTCGGTCGCGGGACCTGGCGAGGTGATCAACGTCGCGGGTGCGAGCAACGACCGCGAGGTCACGTGTGACGGCGGCACGGTGATGGTCAGCGGCGTCGAGAACACCATCACCATCACCGGACACTGTGCGGCCGTCACGATCTCGGGGATCCGCAACGTCATCGAGGTCGACGAGGCCGACACCATCGGCGTCTCCGGATTCGAGAATCGCGTGACGTATTCGTCCGGTGAACCCGAGATCACGAAGTCCGGTATGGACAACACGGTCGAGAGACGCGCGCCTTAAAGAACTTTCGACAGGAAGTCCTGCAGCCGCGGATGTTTGGGGTTGTCGAAGATCTCCGCGGGGGTGTCGTCCTCGACGATGTTGCCGTCGGCCATGAACATCACGCGCGAGGCGACCTCGCGTGCGAAGCCCATCTCGTGTGTGACGACCACCATCGTCATGCCGCCCTCGGCCAGATCGCGCAGCACTTCGAGGACGTCGCCGACCATCTCGGGGTCCAGCGCGCTGGTGGCCTCGTCGAACAGCATGATCGACGGGTTCATGGCCAGCGCCCGCGCGATCGCCACACGTTGCTTCTGCCCACCTGACAGCGTGGCCGGTTTGACGTGAGCCTTCTCGGCCAGCCCGACCTGCCCGAGCAGTTCCATCGCGCGTTTCTCGGCCGCGGGCTTGTCCATCTTCTTGGTGAGCAGGGGTGCCAGCGTGATGTTGTCGATCACCGTCATGTGCGGGAACAGGTTGAAGTGCTGGAACACCATCCCGATGCGCTGACGGACCTTGTCCAGGTCGACCTTGCGGTCGGTGAGGTCGAACTCGTCGACCACCACCTTGCCGTCGGTGATGTCCTCCAGCTTGTTGAGGCACCGCAGGAACGTCGATTTCCCCGATCCGGACGGTCCGATGACGCACACCACCTCGCCCTTCTTCACGGTGGTGGTGATGCCGTCGAGCACGACGAGGTCACCGAAGGCCTTCTTGAGGTTCTCGATGCGGATCTTGACCGTGCCCTCGGGCTCGGCGGCCGCGGATTCCGGTACGAGCTGGGTCATTTCACGAGCCTCTTTTCAACTCGGTCCGACAGCTTGGTGAGCGCCATGATGACGACGAAGTAGATGATGCCGATGATCAGCCACATGGTGAACGACTGGAAGTTGCGGGCGATGATGATGCGCCCGGTCTGGGTGAGCTCCGCGATGCCGATCACCGACAGGATCGAGGTGTCCTTCAACGTGATGACGAACTGGTTGATGTAGGACGGGATCATCGTCCGGATGGCTTGGGGCAGGATCACTTTTCGCATCGTGGGCAGGTACCCGATGCCGAGGCTGCGCGCGGCCTCCATCTGGCCCTTGTCCACCGATTGGATGCCGCCACGCACGATCTCGGTCATGTAGGCGCCCGCGTTGAGCGACAGCGTGATGATGCCCGCCGTGAGCGCCGACATCTGGAATCCGAGCGCCGACGGGATGCCGAAGTAGATGAAGAACGCCTGCACCAGAAGTGGTGTGCCGCGGAAGATGTCGACGTAGGTGGTGCCGATCGCGCGCAACACGACCGACCGCGACACCCGCAGCAGGCCGAAGATGACGCCGAGCACCAGGGCGATGGCGATCGAGACCACCGTGAGGATCAGCGTCATCCGCAGGCCGATCATGAGGATGGGGAACGTGCTCTTGAGCAGGCCGAGGAATGAGTTGTCGTTGTCGACGGCCTCCTCGCCGAGGTAGGTGGAGATGATCTCGTCGTAGCGCCCGGATTCCTTGAGTTGCGCCAGTCCGGCGTTGAATTTCTGCAGCAGTTCGGCATTCTGGCCCTTGTTGACCGCGAAGCCGTAGTTGGCGCCCTTCTCCTTGGGCGTGACGGTCTTGAAGCCGTTGCCTTGCGCGATGCCGTACTGCAGCACCGGGTAGTCCTCGAACACCGCCTGCGAGTTGCCGGTGCGCACCTCGTCGAACATCGATGCGGAATCGGCGAAATAGACGGTGGTGAACCCGTATTTGTCCTTGATGGACTCGGCGAACTCGGCGCCTTCTGTGCCGTTCTTGACCGCGACGCGCTTGCCACGCAGGTCCTCGTAGCTCTTGATGTCGTCGTCGGATGCCAGCACGGCCATCTGGACGCCCGATTCGAAGTACGGGTCGGAGAAGTCGAACACCTTCTTGCGCTCGTCGGTGATCGACATGCCCGCGATGACGCCATCGGCCTGATTGGCCTGTACGGCCTGCAGAGCGGCGTCGAAGCCGAGCGGTTTGATGGTGACGGTGAAGTTCTGGTCGGCCGCGATCTCGTTGATGAGATCGATGTCGATGCCGACGAATTTCCCGGAGGCGTCCTGGAATTCGAAAGGCGCGAACGTGATGTCGGTTGCGACGACGTACGTCTCGCCCTCGGCCGACGCGGTCGCAGGCGCCACCATCGGGATCAGACCCACCAGCGCGGCGACCGCGAGCATGAGCAGGCGGAACGGATTTCGCGGTCCCGACCTTCGGCTGTGAACGTGCTGTGACCGTCTGGCGCGCATGTTCGGACCCCCTTTTGGCGGCGACACGGGACTTTTCACCGTATCGCTACCGCGGGAGCGCCCGGGGAGTTTTGGCGGCGCGCCGCGTCAGGGACCGACTTTGTAGTGACTGCTGATCGCGATGCGGTTGAACGCGTTGATGGTCACCGCGAGCCACCTCAGCACAGCGACCTGCTGTGTGCTCAGCGCGGTCAGCAGTTCGGCATCCGAGGCCCGTGGCGGGTTCGAGATGTCGGTGATCTCCTCGGCGATCGCCAGCGCCGCGCGTTCCTCGTCGGTGAAGTAGGCGGTTTCCCGCCAGGCCGGGATCACGGCGATCCGGTCGGTGCTCTCGCCCTTGGCCAACGCGTCACGCACGTGCATGCGCAGGCAGAACGCGCATCCGTTGATCTGTGACGCGCGGATCCGCACCAGTTCGACGGCCAGCGGACTGACGCCGGCATCGGCGGCGGCCTTCTCGCACTGCTCGTTGAGCGTGATCACCGACTTGTAGGCCTCGGGCAACGCGGTGTTGAGCGCCGGGCGACTGGACATGTGTTCCCTCCTGAACCGACCTGTTCTGACCTACCGGCGATCTCCAGCTGATCTCCACACAGCCTTCAAGCGCCCGGTCTCGCGTGACGACACGATCGACACATACCGAAAACGCCGAACGTTCGAGCCGATCATCCCGGCTCACCAACTCAAGGAGTCCACATGACGTCGACCAGGACACGCCAGGCCTTCGCGGCAGCGGGAGCAGGCGCGGCAGCGCTGAGCGCACTTCTCGCGTTCGCCACCCCGGCACACGCTGAGTCCGCCGCCCTGACCATCGGCCAGCTTGAGGCGCAGGGCTTCGATGTGCGGGTGGATCGTGTCGGAAGCGCACCGCTCGAGCAGTGCGTGGTCACGGGAATCCGCAATCCGCGCGAGCGCACCAGGATCGTGCGGTTCGACGGCCCGCGCGGTCGCGACCGGCTGGTTCCCGTGGTGGTGCAGCGCAGCATCACGGTGTCGCTCGACTGCTCACGGCGATGATGGTGGTGCACAACGAAAATGGGCGCCGGCGGCCCGGCGCCCACCTCGGCGTCTACTCCGCGCCGCCGCCGGAGCCACCGCCGTCGGATTCCGAACCACCCGACTTGGTCGAGGATTCTTGTTTGACCGGCTTGGCCGGCTTGGCCTTCTTGCCACTCAGCCCGGCCACGGCATCCTTCACACCGTTCCTGACGTTCTTGATGGCGCCACGGATCCCGTTGCGGATGTCCTTGACCGCGTTGACCTTCTTCGGCTTGGCCACGGTGGAGGGCTTGGCCGGGGTCGTGATGGCTTCCTCGCTGTCGTCGGCCACCGGCTTGGCCTCGCTCGCGGCCGACGCCGACGCGGCGTCAGTCGCCGACGGTGCCTGCTTGGTCGAGGTGTCCGTGGCCGCAGCAGGGGCGTCCGTCGTCGCCTCCGCCGGCGTGGTGACTGCACCAGCGGCGGGTGTCTCGGGTCCCACGAGCGCCTTCGGCACATCCAGCGTCACCGAAGCCCTGGTCAGCGCAGCCGGCTCGGCCACGGCCGCCGTGCCGGCCGCCGTCTTGGCTGCGGTGGTCGCCGGGGCGATCGCGTCCGCCACCATGTCCCGCAGGGTGAGCAGTCCGGCGACCACGCCCTGCGGCCCGAGGAGACCGGCGCTGAACCCCGGCATCCCCGGGGCGCCGTTGAGCAGTGCGTAGGTGAAGTTCGGCCCGAGGTTGATCACCGCGTTCGCAACCTTCTCGAGGTCGCCGGTCTTGATCCCCGCGAACACGTCGTCACCGGCCGCGCCGACCGCGTCGGTGAGGTCGGTGAGCAACTGGACAGGCGCCAACAACGGGCCGAGGACGTTGTAGACCTCGGGTTCGGCGAGCAGATCGATGACCGACAACGTATTGGCGACGGGCTGGCGGATGGCGTTCTGCAAGCCGGCCCAGACGTCGGGATTGAACAGCAAGGTGTCGACCACACCGTTGACGACGGGCCCGAGGACGGTCTGCAGCACGGTCTCCAGCGCACCCGTGACGTCACCTGCGGAGAACTTCTCGACCGCGGACTGCAACTGTTCCGGGGTGTCGGCGAGTGCGGTGATGACGCTGGATGTGAACACCTCGGCGAACGTGGCCACCCCCGCGGCACTGTTCACCTGGTTACGCACGATGTTCGACAGGATCGGCGCCGGAGCGGCGGCGATGCGTGCGGTCAGGGCCTCGGCGTTCTTGAGGGCTGCGGTGAACGCCGCGGCGTAGCCGTCGATGGGGTTGGCCAAAGCGGACAGGGCGACACCGGCCGACGACTGTGCGCGCTCGGTGATGTCCGGTGGCAACGGGGCCACCGGACTGACCGCGATGACGCCTGCTCCTGCGAACGCCACGCCCGCAGTGAGGTAGGAGCGAACAGCTTGTTGCATCGATTCTCCTTTTGCTGAGTGAAACCCCCGGGCGGAGAACTTACTCCCAAGTAGGTTTTTCGCAAAGGAAAATTGCAAGTCACGAAGCACGTTTCATGATCAGCGTCTACGCCAGCGGAACATAGGGAAGCAATTCGAAGTTAGCTGCTGCACATGCGGGCGCAACCATTCCGCAACGCCCTTGAGGCAATTTCCACCGAGCCACCCGGCAACGTCGCGCCAGACCGGACCGTGCGATGCCACGCGGTTGCACGGGAGGCCGGGTCCCGCTTCTTACTCCTGAGTAAGTTCTGCGACTATGGTGTGGCGCACGTTGCGGGTATGACTATGAACCGCCTCACATTCATCGGTTCCAGCTAACTGCGTCACCCCCACGAACATGGGACCGCCAGCAACGTCCGTTGTACAAATTGGCGATCTTGTCCAATTCGCTGGCGCATTCAGTCGATCTGTAAAGCGCGGATTCCGTCGCATCCAGGACGCGTCACCACCCGTCAGTGCGGTTCAGCACGGAGCCACCGTCGAAGCGTCCCGTCCTGAGCAAGGTCGGGAAGTGCGCGACGCCGAACAGCGGGTCGTGGGCCGGTTCGCCGCACACGCGAGCGCCGAGGCGCAGGTATCCGCGCACCAGCGCGGGTACCGGCGAGTCCGACACCGCTGCAGTGTCCAGGGGCATGTCATCGAGGGGCACGCCGTCGATCACCACAGGCCGGTACGGGTGCACTGCGTAGCAGTCCGGCGTCGCGAAGTCGCGACGCATGAAGTCGCGCACCGCACGCACCTGGGCGCCGGGAACGCTGCCCAGCGGATGCGTCGGCACCGTGATGCAGCCGAAGAGGTGGTCGTAGCCATATCGATCGGCGTAGTCGAGGATGGCCGACCACATCATCATCAGGACAGCGCCGTTGCGGTGATCGGCCCGCACCACGGCGTGCCCCCATTCGAGCAGGGACAGCCGGAGCGGGTCGAGAGCCGTGAGGTCGAAGGATTTCGCGGCGTACAGACCCCCGGTGGCGAACACGCCGCCGGTCGGCAGGATCCGGGCACAGCCCACCAGTTCCTCGGTGCGGTTGTCACGCACCAACACGTGTACGCAGTGGTCGTCGAAACTGTCGGCGTCGAATCCGGTTCCGGCGGCGGTGTATCCGCACTCGTCGGTGAGCACTTCACGGCGCAGCCGTTGCCCGGCCTCGATGAGTTCGGTGTCGGTGGACAGCAGCACGCTGTAGCGCGGCGCGACCGTCAGGGGTTCCGCCTGAACCTGAACGTAGGTGGTGGCCATCGCGATCCTCCTGTCGAACGAACAATCAACCTGGAATCACAGTGGCGCACAATGAACTCCATGACAGTCGGTCGATCGGCGGGGAGAACGGATGAATCCGGTGTCCCCTGTTCGGGGGACACCGGATTCACGACGGACGCAGGAACTGAAGCATCGGGAAGTGCGCGACCCCGAACTCGGGGTCATACGCCGGGTCACCACACAGCCTGGCGCCGAGGCGAACCTGCGCGGCCAGCGGTTCGGGCAGCGTGCACTGTGGTTCGTGTCCGGGCAGGTGCAGCGCATCGTGTACCACGGGCCGGTACGGGCGCACGGTGTAGCGGCCGGGCGCCGCGTGCTCGCGCCTCAGCAGGTTGCGCATCGCGCGGACCTCGCCGGCGGGGTGCAGCGGCATCGGGACACTGCCCACGAGGTGTGCGTAGCCGTGCTGCTCGGCGTACCCGAGCACTCCCGACCACAAGGCGAGCGCGGCCCGGCTGTTGCGGTGTCCGGGACGGATCACCGCCCGGCTGAATTCGAGGGCGGCCGGCCGCAACGGATCGAGCGCCGAGACATCGAATGCCGTTGCGAGATAGAGCCCTCCGGCGTCGGTCGCGCCGTCGTGGGGCAGAATCCGGCAGCTGCCCACCAGCTCGCCCGAGGCGTCGTCACGCACCAGGACATGTAGACAGTGTTCGTCGAAGCGGTCACCGTCGAGCGCCGGCGCGGGAAGGCCGTGTCCGGCGAGCGCCTCGTGACGCAGCCGCAGCGCGTCCTCGACCACCTCCGATGACAGCCGCACGCTGTAGCTCGCAGGCTCGTGGCCGGTGCGGACCGCGTTGATGCTCATGAGACCCCCGTTCGTCAGACCGATCGGCCTGACATGACTGTGACGCACGGGGGCGTCGATTTCTGTCGGCCGATCGGCGTCACAACGGGAGGAAGTGCTGTCCCCCGGTCAGTCGATCCGGATGACGTATGTGCCGTCCTCGTCGCGCTCGATCTCGTTCTCGAGCGCGTTGACCCATACCGGGGTGTCGCGTCGCGACCCGAGGAACGCGCCGATCACGGCGCCGCCGGGCTGCAGATCGACATTCCACTCGTCGGCTTGGGCGACGATGGTGACGATCTCCTCGCCGTTGGCGCGGCGGATCGAGATCACCTGGCCGTTGGCTTCCTCGTCGTCGAGTTCGGCTTCGTAATCGTCCAACTCGATGTCGTCTGCGTTCTCAGCATCCAGTCCCGCGGAATCCTCATGCACGCCGAAGACTGTACTCAGCATCCACAGGGGCTACCTGCCACGTGTTCCAAGTTGCCGCAGATCGACGCCTGAGACACGGCACAGCATCTCCGAGAAGATTTGCCCGCCCGGCCAATTCACGCGTCCACCAGCATCAAGATCAGCGTCGTGGATAGCTGCCCATAGAGGTAGTGCACTACGCGCGAATCAAACGGCCCGTCCCCATAGTTTTTCCTTCTGTAAGCGTCATCCACCCCCGGGCGCAAACGAAAGAAGTCCGACATGAGCAAGCACCCCGTGCCGTCCATGCCCGCTGTGCCGTGTGCGCGTGCCGCACGGCGCCCGCACCCGGTCCATCGGGACCGCCCGCCCAACATCGACGGCCCCGTTCTGATCACCCCGCAGCAGGTGCTGTTCAGCACCGCTGCTGCCGCAGGCCGGCCGACGCGCCGCCTCGGGTTCCTGTGGCGGGTGGCGTCGGCCCCATCGCGTCTGGTGTCGCGAACCCGGACGTGGACCGCGGCCCGGCGCGAGCGCCACAGGCCCCACGTACGACTGGGTTTCATGGAGGAGGCGGCGATGTCACGGGAGATGGACCGGCTGTAGCTGTTCACAACCGAACGATGAATAGCCGGTCAAACCAACAGCTTTGGCTGCGGATTCGTGCTCCCGGTCACATTTCCGGGCTACGGGGCACGACACGCCGGGGCCGAAGTCGCACTGCGTCCCGCGTCACATGCCCCCGTGCCCTACGGTGTGCTGCGTGAACCGCCCCGAATCCGCCCGGCACATCAGGAATATGGCAAGGCGATCCTGACTTATGACCCCAAAGCGGGTCGTCACACGTTATTTGACAGAAGACGTTTATGTACCAACGAGACAGGGAACAATGGGCGCTCCGGCGACGTTGCCCTAGCACCGGCCTAAGAAAGGAAGGATGACCATGGCTACCGATTACGACGCGCCTCGTACCAAAGAGGTCGACGAGGTTGCCGACGAGTCACTCGAAGACCTTGCCGCCCGACGCGCGTCCGCCGACACTGCGGTGATCGACGAGGACGAGGTCGTCGACTCATTCGACCTCCCCGACGTGGACCTCACCGGTGAGGAACTCACAGTCCGGGTGGTCCCCAAGCAGCAGGACGAGTTCACCTGCTCCAGCTGCTTCCTGGTGCAGCACCAGAACCGTCTGGCTCTGCAACGCGGCAACGAGCAGATCTGCGTCGACTGCGTCTGAACAGCATCTGAGAAGACACCGGTCGTCGAGGCCGGACCCGGCGAGGGCCGACTGAACGTCACACTTCGCGCTGGGCCGGTTCTCGTAGGCCGGTGTCTTCTTCTGTGTCCGCCGCAGCCGACGAGCGCCGCAGCACCTGCGGGCGCAACCGCTCCGGCAGCGCGAACACCATCGCGGCCAGTGCGGCGACGATGCCCAGCGAGGCCGCCACGAGCAGCAG
Source organism: Mycolicibacterium smegmatis (assembly GCF_001457595.1). Classification (GTDB taxonomy): domain Bacteria; phylum Actinomycetota; class Actinomycetes; order Mycobacteriales; family Mycobacteriaceae; genus Mycobacterium; species Mycobacterium smegmatis. Next base: position 5,425,025 of record NZ_LN831039.1, read on the forward strand.
AGCCGGCGCGTGCCAGATGTTCTCCAGCAGCATGAAGAAGCCGAACCCGAGGAAAAGCACCGCCGCGGCGATCTGGATCATCCGCTCGGGCAGATGCTTGCCGGCGATGGCCCCGACCACGATGGCCAGCGCGTCGGCGGCCACCATGCCGATGGTCGACCCGATCCACACCCCCACCCAGTCGTTGTCAGCTGCCAGGGTGATGGTCGCGAGCATCGTCTTGTCGCCGAGCTCGGCCAGCAGGAACGCCGAGGTGACCGCGAAGAACGCCGGCGCGCTCGTGCGTTGGGCCCGGGTGGCCTCGTCCTCGGAGAGGCGGTCGCCGCGCAGCGTCCACAGCCCGAAGAACACGAACGCGACGCCCGCGACGATGCCCAGCAGATGGGTCGGTAGCGCGGCTCCCAGGTAATGGCCGACCGCGACAGAGATGAGGTGGACGGCCGTGGTCGCGAGCGTGATGCCGCCGAGGACAACCCACCAGCGGTAACGCAATGCAAAGGTCATCGCCATGAGCTGCGATTTGTCCCCGAGCTCGGCGATGAAGATGACTCCGAAGCTCAGCGCCAGCGCGGCCAGCATGAGGCTCCTTCTTCTGGGGCTGCCCGGGCGGAAAGCAGATGCCTCCGACCGGCAGCCTGACGGCTGTTACGGCCGAAGGTCTCGCTCGCCGAATGAATTCGGTGATTGGCCGGGCGCCGCGTTGCGCCAGTATGTCGACCAACCGCATCCGCCACCGGATGTGACGGGCAGGAACTACTCCCCTTCGCAACGGCCAGACTACCCACGCTCGGCGCGAGCAGCAACTTGTTTAGTGGTTCAAATTCATCGCGCGGGGATGACAAGTTTGCTGCTCAGAGCCATCAAATGTAAATGTTCGGGTAACCGATACTTTCAGTGTGGCAACCCTTGCGCCTAAGCGGTCCGATTACGCGCCGACTCCTGCCAGGCGCGGGCCGCGACGAGTTCGGGTATCAGCACCTCGGTCAGCAGGCGCACGAGATCACCGGCGTCGTCATCTGTGTCGCCCGGGTAGCGCACCGTGAACTGCGCGCTGGGGACGTCGCCACCGACGGCCACCACCGTGGTCTTCCGCATCGTCGTCCACTCGGCGAGTTGCTGTTCCCATGGGGATCCCGCGAACACGAGCAGGCGGTAGTCGGTGGTCTTGGTCAGGTACACGTCGACGTGGCTCCAGTCGCCGGTCTCGCAGCCCACCGCGGGCAGACGGGGACATTCGCGCAGCATCAGGGCACCCTGTTGAGCAGACGAGAACCGGTGGGCCGGGGCTGCGAGGTGTGTGCCCGCCGGACCGAGCAGTAGGTCGGCGACGCGTGGGCGCCACGAGTCCTCGGTGTCGAGCAGGTGTGCGCTGGCGGTTGCCGACGCGGCCACCGCCCCGGCGAGCGCCGAGGTGTCACCACCGGACAACTGCTCCTCGAGGGCGATGAGCATCGCGACGGTGTGCTGGTAGGTGCGGCAGGCGACGCCGCCCTCCTCCGGATCGGCCGCGAGGTCGACGACTGCGCCGCACCGTTGCGCGAGCGCCGAACCCGGCGTGTTCGTGAGGGCGACGAAGGTCGCGGACGGGTTGGCTGCCTGCATGCGCTCGAGCGCGTCGAGGGTTTCCACCGATCCGCCCGTCGCCGAGGTCGCGACCACCAGGGCGCCAGCGCCCCAGCGCGGCAGCAGTGACGACGACGCGAGATCGGACACCGCGACCAGGCCGCGGGCCCGCATGCGTGCGGCGGCCACGCCACCGGCGTAGGCCGACGACCCCATGCCGATCAGCACCACCCGCTCGATGCCCGGCGGGACCACGTCGGCCCACGGATTGCCGGCGGCGAGGCTGGTCGCGAGCCGGCTGAGGACGGCCGGTTTACGTTCCAGATCGGCGACGAACGCGTCGGGGTTCACGTGCTTGTCCCTTCGTCGAGGAGGGCGGGCAGTGCCGCGTCGGGTACGTACATCCAGCGTGGGAGATGGCGTGCTGCATAGATGATCTCCCGAAGCACCTGTTGCAGCCGCAGCGCTCGCAGCGGCGCCGGGTCGTAGACCGAGCGGTGGCCGAGTGTCTCGAGCCGGTCCGTGTACGCGCCGACGAACGTGGTGCGGGCGAGGCGGTCGACGTCGGCGAGTGCCGCGGGGGCCAGCTCGGTGTACTTGCGGGCGACGATCGCGACGTGGGCCAGCGACTGCGCCATGCCCGCGACGTCGAGCGCGGCGGGGACGGGCTTGACCCGTGCTTCGGCCGGCAGCACAGGGTTGCCGTCGAAATCGGTGACCACGTAGCGGCCACCGGCGCGCAGCACCTGCCCGACGTGCAGGTCACCGTGGCCCGCGAGCACAGGGATGCCCGCGAGGTCGCCGAGCGTGCCGACGACGGCCTCGACGTCTTCTCGTCGGGCCCGCAGCAGTTCGCCGCTCACCGAGGTGCCCAGTGTCGCGGCGGTCTCGACGGTCTCCAGGGCGGCTTCGCGCCAGGACCGCGCGTCGGCCGCGGTGGCCGGGCGGGCCGTGTCCGCTTGGGCCGCATGCAGTTCCGCGACGACACACCCCACTGCGGTGACCGCGTCGACCAGCGCGGGGACGGCGGCGCGATCCTGTGCGGCATCGGTGACCAGCGCGACGGCCCACGTCCACCCGTCGACGGCGTCGGGCAGGTATTCGTCGACGGTGACCACCAGGGTCTCGGGATGGTCGGCGGTTTGCCACGTCACCAGCCCCCATGGCATCGGCATCCCCCGGAAACCGTTGCCGCGCAACGCCTTGATGCGCGCAGGCGCAGGGTGGGGTCCCTCCTGCAGGTGCGTGGCCCATTTGACGACGGCCGCATCGCCCACGATCACCGACTCGTTGGTCTGGTCGACGGTGATCGGGCGCTCTCCCCGCGCAGTCTGCGAAGCCCACGAAAGCAGCGTGAAATTGCCGTGTTTCGTGGTGCCCGGGTTCTGGTTCAGGGCATCCAGCATCGCCTCGGCGACCCCGTCGCCCGGTCCCGCGCGACGCCAGTGACCGTCGGCGTCACGGACCTGCGGCACTGCCGCATCGGGTTCGGACGTGATCACCAGACGGCGCCCGCCACCGAGGTCGAGCCGGTCGAGCTCGATCACGCCCGATGTTCCAGGCCGGCACGCTCGATGGCGTCGGCCCCCACGCGCAGGCCGTCCCTGGCACGGATCGCGGCACCGATGCCGTCGAGCTTGGTGCGCAGTTCGGTGTCGGCGAGCAGGCGGTCCACCGCGTCGGTCAGCTCGGCATCGGCGAACCCGTAGGTGTCCAGCCGGATGCCGAAGCCGAGTTCGTCGATGCGCTGGGCGTTTTCGTACTGGTCCCAGAACAGCGGCAGCACGACGAGCGGTTTGCCGAAGTGCAGCGTCTCGGTCACGGTGTTGTTGCCACCGTGTGAGATCACCAGGTCGACCTGCGGGATCACCTTGGTCTGCGGCAGCATCTGCGCGCCGGTCATGTTGTCGGCCAGGGTGATCTGGTCGGCCTGCGGACCCTTGCTGACGATGAACCGGTGCCGCGTCTTGCCCAGGACATCCACGAGGCGCTGCATGAGTTCGACATCGGCACCGCCCAGAGAACCCAGCGACAGGTAGATCAGCCCACTGTCGGCGGGGCGGTCGGCGAGATGCTCGGGCACGGTGTAGTCCTCGTCGGTCTCGCGCACGCTGGAATCCATGCGGATCCACGTGCCGTCGAGCGGACGGACCTGCGTGTAGTCGGCCTCGGCCGGATAGACGTAGAGGTTCGCGGCGTTGTCGCGCGGCATGAACTCCAGCTCGGGAAGCGGGTCGGCACCCTGGGCCTGCACCCACGCGTTGAAGTCGGTCCACATGGCGCGGTGGGTACGGTCGAATTCGGCGCGGTAGGCGGCCCATTCGGCATCGTCAGCACTCGGCAGGCCGGAAAACGGTGGCGGCACCTGCGCAGCGGTGATCTCCAGCGGGCTGCACGAGACGATCCGCACGAGCGGGACGCCCGCGGTGGCCAGCGCGGGGAACAGCACCACGTTGTCCTCGACGATGACGTCGGGCCGGTGGGTTTCGATGATCTCGCGCAGGCGCGGTTCGCAGTACTTCGCGCCGTCGATCAACGCCTGATAGGTCGGCTGGATGAACGTCTGCAACTGCTCGATGGTCGGCTTGCGGAACTCCGGTGCGGTCTCGGCGATGAAGTCGGTCCAGAACTTCCCCGGATCCTCGTCCTCGCCGCCCGCGGCCGGTTCGGCGAGATCCACGAGTTCCTCGATGAATCCGAACGGCGCGAGCTTGCCGGCCCAGGAGCTCTCCGCGGCGAACACGATCGTGTGGCCGCGTTCGCGCAGGACGGCCGCCAGCCCGATGCACTGATTGGTGGGGCCGTAGGCGGATTCGGGCCAGAACATGATCTTCAGCGTGTCGGAGGTGTTCACAATGGGCCCCTTCAGGTTCGGACGGGTCGGGGAAGCGGATGGCCGGTGGCCACCCGCGCGTAGTCACAGATCAGGTCGACGGCGGTGTCGACATCCAGGCTGGGGTGCCGTGCCACCATCCGGTAGCCGTAGGCGTCCTCGAGCGCGACGATGTTGCGCGCGACGGCCAGCGACGACGAGGTGAGCGCGAAAATACCCTGGGCGGCGCCGGATTCGAGGATCACCTGGTACATCGCGACCTGACGGTCATACAGCGCGGTCAGCATGACGGCGTAGGCCGGGTGACGTGCGGCCGCGCCGCCGAGCGCGCACATGAGCTTGACGTCGGGGTCGTCGGCGTCGACCGGCAGCCCGGATTCGATGGTCGTCACCAGCTTGCGGTCCGGTGGCGCATCCCCCGCGACGGCGCGCAGCCGCGCATCGTAGAAGCGCTCGATACCGGCCCGGTTGGCCTCGATCAGCAGGGTCTGGATATCCGGGAAGTGGTAGAGCACCGCGCTCGGTGTCAGGCCCGCCTCGGCCGCCACCTGCTTGAGCTGGACATCGACGCCGTGCTTCATCACCGCGCTCTGGGCAGCGCGCAGCAACTTCTCGCGACGTTCGGCTCGGCTGACGGGCACAGCGCCATGCTGCCAACGATCCGCGACCGGCGCGCGCGTTTTCCTGAACTCCGATGCAGTTTTTATCCAGCTTTTACATCGTGGTTGTCCCGCGCAGCGATAAACTTTCCTGAACTCGAATACAGGACTCGAAGGGAGCGCAACCGCATGCCGACCCTGCTGTCTGCTCGACAACTCCTCATCGCCGCCGCGTTCGCGGCCGCCACGCTGGCTCCCGTTGCCGTGCCGTTCCAGGCCGCCGCCGCGGAATGCCCCAGCGGAGAAGAAGGCGACCTGTACACCGGCACGTGTACGCCGGTTCTGGTCCCCAACTCCCCCGCGCCGGTCGCCATGCCCGCGGCCAACGAGTGCCCGCCCGGTGTCACCGGTGCCGAGTGCCAGCCGTCCACCGGCAACGAGGCAGGCCCGGTCATGCCCCAGCTGCCCGGGCAGGTCGAGCAGACGGGTCCTGAGGAAGAACTCCAGGACGTCGACACACCCGACTACTGACGGCCACTTGCCGCCGGTTGCCACGCCGCGAAACTGTAGTTGTCGAGCGGTTGTTCGAGTAGTGCGCTCGACAACTACAGTTTCGGTGGAGCGCTCAGCGCTACAGGCGCGCCAGGCCGACCGCGTGCCGAAGACCGGGAATTCCCAACCACTTCGGCAACGACACCGCGTCGTCCTTGGAGGTCCACACCCGCGGTGGGTCACTCTTGTCGGTGCGGTCGGCCGGCACCGCGTGACTCATCCGGAACCACTCCGATCCGGGACGGCATCCGGCGTTGAGGTACAGCCTGGGGTGATCGGCCAGGATCTGCAGGCCCGACCGGATGATGAACATCATGAAGACGATGTTGAAGAAGTGCTGCCATCGCAGCCATGCCGGGAAACCCGTTGTGACAGGCTGGGCATAGCTCGCCGACGTGCCCGGATAGTGCGCGATGAAACTCTGCACCCAACCGTAGGTGCGTAACTGCATCGCGACCGCGACGATCACCGCCAGCGCGACGAGCGCACCCACGGCGAGCCAGGCGAAACTCACCCAGTGCCTCCCGATGCGCACCGACGGCGCGTGCGCGGGCACCTGCGGGATGCCGCCGCAGAATTCGTCGACGTCGACGCGCTGCTGGAAGGTCGGTCGGGGCGAATGGTGGTCGAGCAGCGCGTGCAGCTGCGCCACGGTCGTCGTGCGGTGAATTCTCGGTGCGCTCGTCACGTCGCCACCTCCTGACCAACAGATGCTTCATCTGGAGAAACGATCTGGGCCTGGGATGTGGCTGGATGACCGCTGAGCGTTCGGCAAAACACCGATGGGCCGGGATCCGCGGATCCCGGCCCATGGCGTCGTGCGATCTAGGACGTGACGGCGACCTGCCCCCTATCGACCTTCTGCGGGCCCTTGCCGCCGGGGCGGATGTCGAAGTCGAAGATCTCGGTCGGCAGGAACACCGAACAACATGCGTTCGGGATGTCCACGACGCCGCCGATGCGGCCTTCGATCGGTGAGGTGCCCAGGATCAGGTAGGCCTGCTCGCCGGTGTAGCCCCACTTCTTCAGGTACTCGATGGCGTTGAGGCACGCGTTGCGGTACGCCATCGTCGCGTCCATGTAGGCGTTGCGATTCTCGGCGTGGTCCACCGAGATGCCGATGAACGTGAGCCATTCGGAGTAGAGCGGCTCGACGCGGCCCGGCATGAAGATGGGGTTGGTGGTGACGCCGTAGGTTTCCATGCCGCCCTTGATGAGGTCGACGTGCATGTCGATGAACCCACCCATCTCGATGGCGCCACAGAAGTTGATCTCGCCGTCGCCCTGTGAGAAGTGCAGGTCGCCGCCGGAGAGCATGGCGCCTTCCACGAACACCGGGTAGAAGATCCGGCTGCCCCGGGTGAAGTTCTTGATGTCGTGGTTGCCGCCGTTCTCACGCGGCGGCACGGTGCGGGCGCCGTCGTTGGCGATGGCCTGCAGCAGATCACCCGAGGCCGTGCCGCCGAGCGTCCCGTCCACCAGCGGCGGCAGCGCCAGCGGCGGCACGCGGTCCGGATCGGTGGCGATCAGGGCACGTTCGCGCTCGTTCCATTTCGCGAGCAGATCCGGTGACGGCGCGGTGCCGAACAGCCCCGGGTGGGTGATGCCGGTGTAGCGCACCCCGGGCACGTGCCGCGACGTGCACTGCTGACCGTGGAAGTCCCAGATCGCCTTGTAGGCGTCCGGGTAGTAGTCGGTGAGGAACCCGCCGCCGTTCACCTTCGCGAAGATGCCTGAATAACCCCAGCCCTCACCGCAGTTCGGTCCGTTGGTCTGCGGCACCGGGCCGATGTCGAGGATGTCGACGATCAGCAGGTCGCCGGGCTCGGCACCTTCGACCTTGATCGGACCGGACAGCATGTGGCACGGCGCGAGGTCGACGTCACGAACGTCGTTGGCCGAGTCGTTGTTTCCGATCTGGCCGTCGGTCCACTCCTTGCACTCGATCCGGAACTCACTGCCGGGCTTGACCGTTGCGGCGGCCGGGATGTCGGGATGCCAGCGGTTGTGGCCGGGAACGGCCTGATCCCGCATGGATTTCGAATGGTCGACGCTGAAAACTACCTCGGGCATGTGGACTCCCTTTCTCTTATCGGGTGGTGGCCGCGAGCGCGGCCGGTGGAGGGTTGGTGACTGACGGCGCTGCGAGACGGCGCCCGATGGGGTATGCGAGAACAACTGCGGCAAAACCGATCACGGCGATGACCGCGGCGGGGAGCGGGCCGGTTTCCCAGTTGCCCGACACGATCAGGAAGGCCGGCACGGCGGCGGTGATCACGCCTTCGGCCACCGCGACGAACCCGACGGCGGGCCCCAGTGCGTCGTGCCCCAGGCCGAGCAGCAGGAACAGCATGAACCACAGCACTGCCCACAGCAGCCAGATCACCCCGAACGCCGGGTCGGCCTCGGCGGTGAACGCGTGCCACGAGTAGCCGAGTGCGGCGATCGCGACGAACAGCGAGAACCATCCGAGACCTTCTCCGTCCCAGTCGGTCACGTTGTTGATGGCCACCCACAGGTAGGTGAAGCCGAACAGGTAGAGCCCGGAGGCCGCGAAGATCACGGCCGCGTCTCCGCCGGACTGCAGGATCAGCACCGTAGGCGTCACCACCTGCAGTCCGCCGACGAAGAAGTTCAGCGGTGTTGCGCCTCGTGGGCTGATGCGGCCCAGCAGCATCAGCCCGTCGATGATGAGCACCGCACCCACGTAGAAGAGCCCGACGCCACCCATGTCGCTAGTACCTCGGCAGACTCGGTAGACCGGGATTGCGGCGCGGGGCCCGCGGGCGGTCCGCGCCTGCGGGAATCGACTTCACCACCGTGGGACTTTCGGCGCTCGCGGACGCCGCGTCGAATGCGCGGTGATGTCCCGCGGTGAATGTCGTCAGCCCTACCGAACCGAAGACCCGGCGCGCCGGCGTCCGGCACTCCGGACAGGTCGCCGCCGCATCGCGCTCGGAGATCGCGCAGGTGAGATCGAAGGGACCGCAGTGGGAACAACGGAATGTGTAGGTCGGCATGGTCACCCCTTTCCATTCACCCGAAATATATCCAGATGAAAATAAAAGTCAAGGGTGAACGCCCGCGCCGGGCGCGGGTGGTTACGAAGTCAAATTCGAGGTGGTGTCGACGAGTTCGCGCAACTGGTCGACGTCCAGCCCGCACGATTCAAAAGCCGCACACTCGGCCTCGGCTACCGCGTCCACCAGGCGGTTGCGCAGCGTCCGCCCCCGCGGGGTCAACGCCACGAGCACCCGCCGGCGGTCATGCAGATCGGCAGTCCGGTAGATGATCCCTTGCGACACAAGGCGATCGACGGTTCTGGTGAGAGTCGGACCCGTGATCAGCGTGGCCTGCGCGAGATCGCTCATGGGCACGGTGCGCCGTCCGGCCAACTCGTCGAGCACGCGCCAGTCCTCGATCTTGAGCGACGAGTCCGCGAGCACGCGTTCGATCGCCGACTCCGCGAGGTGGGTCAGACGCACCAACGGCAGCAGGAGGTTGGGGCGGCGCTGCTGTCCGGCGGCCATGGTGGGTGTCTCCTCGTGTCGACGGCGGGGTCTGTTCAGAATGAATTATTTCTGCTAGAAAGCTTTGAAGCGCAGACTACACGGGATCGACGGTGATCTGGAGTGCAGGACGGCGAGGTTGAGTTCCGCGTCGGGCTGGTGATTCCGCTTCAAGGGCCAGCGGGAATCTTCGCGCCTTCGTGCGAGGCCGTGGCCGAGCTCGCGGCCAAGGAGGTCAACGACCGAGGCGGCCTGCAGGGCCGCAAGGTCACCATCGAGGTGCTCGACGGCGGAGCGCCCGGCGACGACGTCGCCCGGACCGTCGCCGACCGGTTGCGAGGTCACGGTCTCGACGCCGTGACCGGCTGGCACATCTCGGCCGTGCGCAACCGCATCTCCCCGGTGGTCCGCGACCGCATCCCGTACGTCTACACCTCGTTGTACGAGGGCGGTGAACGCACACCGGGCGTGTTCTGCACAGGCGAGACACCGCAGATCCAGATCGCGCCCGCGCTCGCCTGGCTGCGCGACCACTTCGGCATCCGGTCCTGGTGCCTGGTCGGCGATGACTACATCTGGCCGCGCCGTTCCGCCGCGGCCGCCCGCGCGTACTGCCGAGATCTGGACCTCGAGCTCAGACGGGAGATCTACGTCCCGTACGGCACCGACGATTTCCGCGCACCTGTCCGCAAGGCCATCGCGTCGGGGGCGCAGGCCGTGTTGATGCTGCTCGTCGGCCAGGACGCCGTGTTGTTCAACCGCGAGTTCGCGCGCGCCGGCGGGCACGACCGCATGGCGCGGTTCAGCCCGCTGATGGAGGAGAACATGCTGCTGGCCAGCGGCGCCGGCTCCACCGAAAACCTCTATGTCGCCGCGGCGTACTTCAGTTCACTGGCCACCGCGGGTGCCATGGACCTGATGGGCAGCTACGTCGCCCGCTACGGCGCCGACGCGCCACCGCTCAACGCGATGGCCGAATCCTGTTACGAGGGTCTGCTTGCGCTCGAGGCCATCTTCCAGCGGGCCCACTCCCCCGAGATACCGGACCTGATGGCATCCGCGCACGATGTCGGGTTCGACGGGCCCCGGGGCCCGATGTGTATGCGCGACAGTCAATTCGACCAGCAGGTCTACATCGCCAGCGCCGACGGCTACGACTTCGACATCCTCGACACGCTGACGACGCTCGACGCTTGAGACCGCGTCACTTCCCCATCCCCACCGCCATGAGTACGACTTCGGTGAGGCGGTCGAGATAGTCGTCGTCGGCCGTCGTCTGGAGGATCGACTGCCGCCAGTAAAGCGCGCCGGCCAGGACGTCGAGCGCGACGTCGATATCGGCGTCGGGAGCGATCTCGCCGCGTTCGATGGCACGCTCGAAGATGTGAGATCCCCTGCCACGCCGTGGTTCCCGGATCAGATCCGTCAGCAGGGCGCCGTACTCGGGATCCCGGACCGCTTCTGCGATCAAATCGGGAATGATCTTGCGCGCCAGGCGGTGTGTAAGCGCCTCCCTGCCGTTGCGGAGGTATTCGCGGATGTCGCCGCGCAGCGACCCGGTGTCGGGCACGTCGATCGCGGTGACGGCGACCTTGGCGACCAGATCGGCGGCCAGCGCCTGTTTCGACCGCCAACGGCGGTAGATCGCGGCCTTGCCCACGCCGGCACGCCGGGCCACCGCGTCGACCGACAGCCGGCCGTAACCCACGGCGGCCAGTTCTTCGAAGAACGCCTTCTCGATGGCGGTGGTGACGTCGTCGAGCAGCACCGGACCGCCGGAGGTGCGTCGCGGTGCGGATTTCTCGGCCACGCGGCGATCCTATAAGACGGAACGGTTGCGTTCCGTTGAGCGCGCGCGCATACTCAATCGAGACGATGCAGTTCCGTTTCGTTAAGGAGTGGTGATGAAGTTCCTGTTCGACGACGAATCCTTCTCGTTCGAGACTCTGCGGGCGGCCGGATACGCCAACTACGGCGGCGCTGACCTGGGCGATGTCCTGGTCACGGCCCGGGCCATCCCCGAGGGTGACGAGCAAGCCTGGTTCCGGGAGTGGAAGGCCACAGCCGAACGCGTCGAGGCGCTGGGCCGCCGGTCGCAGGCGGCCGGTCACACGGTGAGCGCACGGGAGGCGCTGCTGCGGGCTTCGAACTACTACCGCACCGCGGAGTTCTACCGTCGCGAAAACCCCTGGGAGGATGCCGAAGCCCTGGAGACGTTCAATCGATCCCGCACCACGTTCCTCGACGCGATGGCGTTGTTCGACTTCGGATTCGAGCGCGTGGCAATACCGTACGAGGACACCACCCTGCCCGGATACCTCTACCTGGTGGACGACCGCCCGCGGCCGACCGTGATCTTCAACGGCGGGTACGACTCAACCCTCGAAGAGTCCTACGTCGCGCTGGCCGCGGCCGCCCTGGCGCGCGGGTACCACGTGCTGGCTTTCGACGGCCCCGGACAGGGTGCGGCGCTGCGCGAGCAGCGGTTGACCTTCCGCCACGACTGGGAGGCGGTGCTGACACCGGTGGTGGACTTCGCGCTCACCCGATCCGAGATCGCGCCCGATGCGATCACGGTGTTCGGCTACAGCATGGGAGGTTTCCTGGTGGCACGAGCGGCCGCCTTCGAAGACCGCTTCGCCGCCGTCGTCGTCGACGACGGGATCTACGACTTCCACTCGGCCATGGCCAAGGTCATGCCGCCGTTCCTCGCCGAATGGGTCGAGCAGGGCAACGACGACGACGCGAATGCCGTTTTCAGACTGATGATGTCGACCGGCACGGGCCTTCGATGGATCATGCAGAACGGCATGTGGAACTTCGGGCTCGACTCCCCCGCCGCACTGGCGCGGGCTTTCCGCGCCTACACGTTGGACGGCATCGCCGACCGGATCACCGCCCCGGTACTCGTGCTCGACGCCGAGAACGACCAGTTCTTCGACCACGAACCCGAGCGGGCTGCCGCGGCGATGGTCAACGCGAAGACCACCCTGGTGACGCTCTACGAAGCCGACGGCGCAGGCGAACACTGCCACCTCGGCGCAGTGCACCGAGCGCATCAGGTCGTGTTCGACTGGCTCGACGAAATCGTCGGCGGGTAACCGAGGTTCAGGGACGTCCGCGCTTGGGTGTCTGTCCGGCCACGCCGTGGCGCAGCGGCGTGTTCGCCTCTGCCGCGGTGGATTCCTGCACCTGCGACCCGCCCGCTGTCGACTCGGTGTCAGGGGCGCGTTGCGGGTCGCCGGACGATGGCTCGGCACCGTCCTCCAGTTCCCGCATACGGGCCTCCACGATCTCCAGAACCGGCACCCGCGCGGCATGCCCGGCCTCATAGGTCAAGATCGCCTCGACCTGATCCTTGGACAACGACCGCACCTTGTGCTGGATGTCGCCCAGCGCCATCTCGTCGTAATTCGGCAGGGGCAGTTCGGCGGACATGTTCACTCCTCGACCACGGTGTAGAGCGATTCGCCGTCCTCAGGCGCGCCGTCGACCTGACCGCGGTGGCGGCCTGCGCCCTCGGCGCGTTCGGTGTCCGCATCCGGAGTGCCGACCGCGTCGGTCACGTCGGGTTCCTCGGCGGCCAGCCGGTCGTCGAGGGACTCGCCCTCGCGCTCCTCTTCGGCGGTCATGCCGTGCTTGTCCGCTGCGCTCCAGTCGTCGGGCGGGTCGACGACCTCGTCGCCGTCGTCGTTGAGCACATCGTCGGAATCAGTGGATTCCATGGGGCTCAGCATGTCGTCGGCGCCGCCCAGATCGTTGGCGCTCACGCTGTCATCGGTGCTCATCTTCGTCTCCTGACCTCATCGGTTCAGACGAAGCGATAGCCATCCGGCGAACGCGTGAAACCTCAGGAGTCGGGGAAGTCGATCAGGCCATCATTGCGTGCGTCGACGACGACGTGTTCCCAGCCGATTACCGCGGCCGCGATCACCGAGATGGCCGCAGCGAACGCCGCGAGCGATGCAGGCGTCGTCCACTGCGCGCTCGCGGCGGCCGCGAGCAAGAGCAGTGCGAAAGCGCCGGCGAGCACCAGTCGGGTGCGCCTCGCGCCCCGCGGTGATCTGAACAGCGTGGTCATGAAACCACTGTTCCGGGACGTTCTGAGGAGGGTTGAAGCGTTTCCTGTGAAATCGCCATGGACATGCTACGAAGGTGCCCCCGCTATCGTGGCCAACGTGGATCGTCGACAGATGCTGCTGTTGTCAGGGTTGGGCGCGACGGCAGCGGTGCTGCCGGTGCCGCGTGCGGCCGCCGTACCGAACCAGACGGCGGCGTCGTATGTGTTCGCCGACGAGTTCGACGGGCCCGCGGGGTCGGCACCCAGTGCGGCGAAGTGGACCATCGCGAAGGCCCGCGAGACCATCCAGGATCCGACGTACTGGGAGCAGCCCGGCCGCATCGGCCAGTACCGCAACGATCGCCGCAATGTCTTCCTCGACGGCAAGTCCAACCTCGTGATCCGCGCGGCGAAGGACGGCGACACCTACTACAGCGCCAAGCTCGCCAGCGTATGGGAGGGCGGCGCGGGCCACACCTGGGAGGCCCGCATCAAGTTCAACTGCCTCACCGCGGGCGCCTGGCCGGCGTTCTGGCTGGGCAACACAGGCGAGGGCGAACTGGACATCATCGAGTGGTACGGCAACGGCAGCTGGCCCTCGGCCACCACGGTGCATGCGAAATCCAATGGCGGCGAATGGAAGACGCACAACATCGCCGTCGACAACGGCTGGCACCGGTGGCGCACGCAATGGGACGCCGAGGGTGCCCGCTTCTGGCTGGACTACACCGACGGCGCGCAACCGTACTTCGAGGTCGCCGCGAGTTCACTGCCCGACTGGCCGTTCGACCAACCGGGTTACACGATGTTCGTGGTGCTCAACCTCGCGGTGGCGGGCTCGGGCGGCGGCGATCCCAGCGGGGGCACCTACCCGGCCGACATGCTCGTCGACTGGGTGCGCGTCTGGTAGTTCAGCTTCTGAAATCGCGCCGACGGTCGTGATTCGTCGCTCGGCACAGCCATGTGCGCAATCTCGAAGCCCGGCTCCCCTGTCTCACCCAAGGTGTGGACCTCAACTCCTCAGGCACGCCGGCGGAGGCTTGCTCGTGAAGCAGTTTTGACAGAGCCCGATGTCAGCGAGGTCGGCCCTGCGGGTTCGCCATACCGGTGATCAACAGGTCGACCACGTTGGTCGCGAGTTCGTTGATCTCGTCGAGGGTCTGCCCCTCGATCCTGCGGTACCACATGTCGACGGCGTTGAGGTTGCTCAGCAGTGTGCGGGTGGCAAGTGCCTCGTCGACGACGCGTAGGGAACCGTCGGCGATACCTTCGGCCACCACACGCCGGAACATCAGCTCGTAATCGCGCCGGAGTTCGTTGAGCGCGGCGAGTGCGTCGCGCTGCCGGATCTTCAGCGCGGTCGAGGCCTGGTAGCGCACGCCTTGATGCACGACGTGGTGGTACCCGAGTTCGGTCATCAGGTTCTCCAGGTGCGCGACCGACATCGCCGCCAGACGCTCCCGCCCGGTCCCCGCTCCGCCCGCATGCGGTTCGACGCGTTCGCGGACCCGGCGCATACCGTCCTCGTACACGGCCAGGAAGATGTCGAACTTCGACCGGAAGTGGTAGTAGATCAGGCCCTTGGTGGCCCCCACCTGCTCGGCGATGTCGTCGATGGTGGTGTTGGCGAACCCGTGGACCATGAACGCGTCGGCGGCCGCATCGAGGATCCGGGTCTTGACGTCGATTTCCAGTTCGGCGCTCGCGCTCACTTCGACTCCCTCTTCCGACCGCATTGTTGTCCACGCCGTGCCGACGCGTGGCCGTGTCCGCATGCACGATTGACTTCGATTGTGACGCTCGTTACCGTAATACTCCGTAGTATCCCTGGTGAACGCGGGTATCGCCAACCGCTACCAGCACCGCCCCCGGCCCGCCCGCCATTCACGTGAACACCCGAAGGGACTCCCATGAGCCTGGACAGCTCACGCGCCGTGCTCTCGTCAGCCGACGAACTGCACAAGCGCGCCACCCGCAAGGCCGTGCTGCGACTGCTGCCGGTGATGTGCGTGGTCTACTTCATGGCCTACATCGACCGCACCAACGTCGCGCTCGCCAAGACCCATCTGGACACCGACGTGGGCATCAGTGCGGCCGCGTTCGGGTTCGGCGCGGGCATCTTCTTCATCAGCTATGCGTTCCTCGAGGTCCCCAGCAACCTGGTGATGTACCGCGTGGGGCCGCGACGCTGGATCGCCCGTATCGCCCTGACGTGGGGCGCACTGTCTGCGCTGATGATGTTCGTGCAGGGCGACATGTCGTTCTACGTCATGCGGTTCCTGCTGGGCGCGGCCGAAGCGGGCCTGTACCCCGCACTGATGTACATGGTCACGTTGTGGTTCGCCCAGAGTTACCGCGCCACCGTCGTCGGCTTCATCTACCTCGCGCCGACCATCGCCCTGGTGGTCGGTGGGCCGATGGGTGGGGCCCTGATGGAACTCGACAGCGCCATGGGACTGCACGGCTGGCAGTGGATGTTCCTCATCGAGGGGCTCGTCACCATGCTCGTCGGCGTCCTGGTGTGGTTCAAACTGCCCCAATCCCCCACTGAGGCAAAGTGGTTGACGCCTGACGAGGCACGCATCCTGTCCGAGCGTGCGGCCGGCGCCCACCACGAGACCGTGACACATCTGCGCGGCAACCTCGGCAAGGCCTTCGGCAGACCCTTCGTCATCGTGGTGGCGCTGATCTACTTCTTCAACCAGATCACCAACGTCGGCATCGTGTTCAACATTCCGGCCATCGTCGAAGACCTCGACATCAGTGGATCTTTCGTCATCGGCCTGCTCTCCGGCAGCGCGGGCATCGGCGCGACCATCGGCGTGCTGGTGGTCCCCCGCCTGTTCGCGTGGTATCAGCGCGAGGCCGCCGCGGTCGGCATCCTCGCGGCCGCAACGCTTGTCACGTCGGTGCTGTTCATGTTGTCCACCAGCGCGTTCGCCCGCATCATCCTCATCGCGATCTCGATGATCTTCGTGTTCGGCACCCTGCCGCTGTTCTGGTCGATCGCGATGGCGCGGATGTCCGGGCTCGTGGCGGCCGCGAGCCTGGCGTTCATCAACACGATCGGGCTGATCGGCGGGTTCGTCGGGCCGTACCTGTTCGGTCTCGCCGAAACCGCGACGCACAACCCGTCGGCCGGGTTCTACATCGTCATCGTCTCCTCGGTGATCGGCGTCGCGCTGGCGCCGGTGCTCGCGCACGCGATCCGCCGCGAAGATTCGACCGCCTGATTACGGAGAGATCTGCCGCATGCACGGTTTGATGCAAGACCGACCGCTGAGCCTGCCCCTGCTGATGTCCGGTTTGGACGGCCGGTTCAGCCACAAGACCGTCACGACGAACCATCCGGATGCTCCGACCGTGGCGACGTACGGTGCTGTCGCCCAGCGGGTTCGCCGTCTCGCCGGGGTGCTCGACGCGCTCGCGGTCCCCGTGGGCGCGCGGGTCGGCAGCTTCGGGTGGAACACGCAGCGTCACCTCGAGCTGTACCTGGCGGTGCCCTGCACCAACCGTGTACTGCACACCGTCAACCATCGTCTCTTCGCCGACGACATCGTGTACATCGTCAACGACGCGGCCGACGACGTGCTGTTCGTCGACCGCTCGCTGCTGGATGTGGTGTGGCCCTTGGTCGGCCGGTTCACCACGGTGCGCCACGTGATCGTGATGGACGACGGCAGCGGCCCGCAGATCCCCGACGGTGCGCATGATTACGAACACCTGCTCGCCGAGGCTCGGCCCGTCGCACGTTTCGAGGTGTCCGACGAACGCACGGCTGCCGCGCTCTGCTACACCTCAGGCACCACGGGTCGCCCCAAGGGCGTGCTGTACGACCATCGTTCGATCGTGTTGCACGCCATGAGCCTGCTGATGGCCGACGCCTTCGGTATCGGCGAAGCCGACGTGGTGATGCCGATCGTGCCGATGTTCCACGTCAACGCGTGGGGTCTGCCCTACGCGGCGGTGATGTCGGGCGCGTCGCTGGTGCTGCCCGGGCCTGCGATGCAGCCAGCATCCCTGGCCGAGTCGCTCGACACCGCGGGTGTGACGTTCGCGGCCGCGGTGACCACGGTGTGGCGCAACGTGTTACCGCATCTTTCTGGCCGTTCCCTGCCGTCGGTGCGCCGCCTCGTCAGCGGCGGAGGCCCGCTCCCGGAAAGCCTGTCGCGACGCTATGCCTCGGAGATCGGGGTGCCGCTGTGCAGTTCCTGGGGCATGACGGAGACCAGCCCGCTGGTGTGCAGCGCGCGGATCCCCACCGGGCACTCCGGCGACGAGGTCGAAACCCTCTGTCTGCCAGGAGTGTCCATCCCGTTGGTCGAGCTGCGCCTGCAGCGCGACGACGGCTCGTTCGCTCCCCACGACGGGAAGTCCTCCGGCGAACTGCAGGTTGCGGGCCCGACCATCGCGTCGGGATACTACGGCGCAACCGACGGATCTGCCGCCTTCACCGAGGACGGCTGGTTGCGCACGGGCGATGTCGCGACCATCGACGCCCACGGGCTGGTTCGGATCGTCGACCGCATCAAGGACCTCATCAAGTCGGGCGGCGAGTGGATCTCCTCGGTCGAACTGGAGAACGCGATCATGACCTGCCCCGCCGTGGCCGAAGCGGCCGTCGTCGGTGCACCGCACGAGCGGTGGGGTGAGCGCCCACTGGCGTTCGTCGTTCCCGCCGCCGGTCACGACGCGACGCCGGATCTGGTGCGCGACCACCTGCAACAGCGCGTCGCGCGGTGGTGGATACCCGACGACATCGTCATCGTCGACGAGCTTCCCAAGACCGCCACCGGGAAGATCTCGAAACGGGCCCTGCGGCAGAACCTCTGCGCACCCGCAGGCTGACTATTCTGGGTCGGACTCCTGAGGCGAAGGACTGATCATGGACTCCGACACGATCTGGCGACATGTCGACGAACAACGTGGACAGCTCGCAGATCTCCTGGACACCCTCAAGCCCGAACAGTGGTCGGCGCCGTCGCTGTGCGCGGGCTGGACCGTGCGTGACGTCGCGGTGCACGTCACGCAGGTGAACGTCAGCCGCGGCGAATACGTGCGCGCCGCGATCAGGTCGAGATTCCGGTTCGACGCCATGATCAGCCGGATGGCCGTGACCGACACCTCCGACCCGGCGACCATCACCGCGCGGTTGCGCGCCATCGTCGGCGATCGCGGGCGCCCGCCCTTCACCAAAGAGGTCGACCCGCTCATGGATGTCCTGGTCCACACCCAGGACATCTGCGTACCGCTCGGGATCGAGCATCCGATGCCCGTCGACGCCGCCGTCGCCGTGGCACAACGGTTGTGGGGCATGAAGTTTCCCCTCAACCCCCAGCGCGACCTGCCGGGTTACCGGTTCGTCGCCACCGATGCCGGCTTCACTGCAGGACCGGAGTGGGGTGCCCTGCGCGAGGCACCCATCCACGACATCGTGCTGATGCTCAGTCGACGGCTCAGCATTCCGGACTCCGAGCCCGATCCCGACGAGTGATCTCCCGCGTGATCTCCTGCGCCCAACGTTGGCTTGTGTGCGAACTTTCCGACAAATCTCGCACACAAGCCAACGCTCGGCGCGCGTCGCTCAGGTGGAGCTCGTACTTTGTGGCGAACGTTGGCTTGTGTGCGAACTTTCCACCAAATCTCGAACACAAGCCAACACTCGGCGAGCTTACTCGGAGTCGGACTCGGACGCAGACTCGGACTGGGTCTCGTTCTCACTCTTGGCCTTCTTCGGCTTGGCCCGCGGGCCTTTGAGCCCCTTCGCCAGATCCTTGAGGCCTGACTCGACCTGACTTTTCACATTGTCGAGGCCGTCGCGGATCGCGTCACGATGTTCATGTCGGCGCTCTCGGCGCGTCTCACGCGGGCTCTTCTTCTTCTCGATGTCGTCCCCGGCGCGGGCCTCGGTGTCTGTGTCGGTATCCGTGTCGGTGGCTGTGGTCTCGTCATCCTTGGTGACGACCTCGGTATCGACGTCCTTGGAGACGTCCTTGATCACGACCTTGGCGTCATTCTTGGTGTCGTTCGTGGTGACGCCCTTGGTGTCGGGCTCCTTGATGCCCAGCTTCGAGTCACCATCCACGGCGTTGTGGGTGCCGACGTCCTTGGTTTCCGTACTGGTGGTATCTACATCGGTGGTCTCGACGCCGCCGGCAACATCGGCCTCGGGAGTCTCGACCTCCTGCGGAGTCTCGACAGTGCGACGGATCTCGCCGTTGTACAGATACGGGCGCGTGTCGCCGGGCTTGTCGTTGCGCACGTACGCCGAATCGATGATGGGACGGAGGATGTTGTCGATCGCGTCGACCCATTGATCCGGCACCCCGATATCCCGGAGGAACTGTGTGAGGGGCAGATTCTTGGTCGGAACCAGCATGGTCGTGATGGGTCCGTGGTCGGCGTTTCCCGGAATCGTCTTCACGTTCTCCGGCGGCACATCATTCGGATCGGTAGTGAAACTCGGAACCCCGTGGACGTACACGATGCCCAGCAAGGCGTTGGCCGTCGCGAGCAGGTTCCACGGCCGATCAGGCGGATCGGCCCAACCGTCGTACTCGCCGATCACGATGGTCGTCGGATACGGCGACAGCGCAACACGTTTCACCCGGTAGTTCAGGATCGGGATGAACGTGCCTTCCTTGAAGTACTCGGCGACACCGACTTCCGGCGGGGCGATCAGGACGACGCGAACGTCGTCCAGCCGCGGGTTGGGACTGGCGGCGAGTTCCTTGGCGACCCGGGCTGCGACCATCGACCCCATCGACTCACCGATGATCACGATCTTGCCGTCGGTCTGCTGCACGGCGATCATCGTCTGCTGCACACCGTCGAGAAGCGCCTTGTCGGAGTTGAGCGCGTCCTGCGAATAGTCGATCAGCAGGGGTTGCCCGTCCTCGTGGAAGTGGATGCCGATCTTCGGGTAGTTCAGGGCGATCAACGGATGGAACGGGTTGATCGGCTTGAGAACGGTCGCCCCTGGGATCAAGATCGCCTCTTCGGCCCGGCTGGCCACGTCGACCACGGTGCCCGACGCCAGCACCAGTGACGCGGCCGCGATCAGAGGAACCAATTGTTTGCGCCAGCTAATCATCTTGCGCTCCTCCCCGTGCGTCATCGACGCTCAGAAGCGGAGCTTTACACACCAAAGACGCAGTTCCGGCGAATTTCGCAAAAATATGCACTTGCGATAAAAACAATCACCGCGCAAACAGATGTCAACGACGCAGCGACTGCCCGGCGGCCACCAGAACCGACACCCCGACGCTCACCGCGAAGATCCCGACCACCAGGTGCCGCGGCCCGTCGTTGATCAGATACACCGACACCTGTAACACCCCGGCGATCAGCGCCAGCAGGCCGAAGGCCAATCCGGCGATCGCGAGGCGCTTGCGGGTCACAACCCGAGTCTAGATGCGCTGCGCCATGGGCTTTGCGCACCAAAACCGTGACGAAGAGGGGCTTTCGATCAGGTGGTTATCGTGGGGTATCGGCGAATGGAGGTCTGATGAGTACCGAGACGCAGCTCGACCGCACCGGTGCTGCCACCATCGTCACCGAGCATCCCGACCAGTTCAGGATCGCGGTCGACGGTAAGACGGTCGGTGTCGCCGACTATCACGATCGCGACGGCCGCCGGATCTTCCCGCACACCGAGGTGCTGCCGCAGTATCGCGGCCGCGGACTGGCGACGATCATGATCGCCGAAGCGTTGCGGTCGACCAGGGCGGCCGGCCTGCGGATCGTGCCGACGTGCTGGATGGTGGCCGAGTTCATCGACAAGCACCCGGAGTACGCCGACATCACCGACCGCCGCTGAGCCGCTACGGACGACGGCCCAGCGCGGCCACCATCATGGGGGTGGTCAGTCGCGCATCTTGCTCGAGTCTGCGACGGACGAACTCCACCTGCTCGGCGGAGATGAGCCCCGCGGCGACGATGTCGTCGCTCAGGCTCTCCAGGGAGTGCTTGAAGAACGCGAACCCCGGCGCAGTCGAATCGACGATGCGCACCCTCCCCTCGCCCCGAACAGCGACGAAACCCGCGTCCACCAGATCAGCCACCATCCGACGGCCGTAATTGACCTCCACGCCTGAACGACGCATCAACGTCAGGCACGCCTCGACGGCGTTGACCACCTCGTCGCCGTCGAAGCCTTCGAACGCGAACGTCGACCAGTTGAAGTCCTCGACCACCAGCCATCCCCCGGGGCGAAGCGCCGCGATCAACCGGTCGAACACCTGCCGCCGGTCGACGAGGTGCTCCAGAACAAGGCGCGCGTGCACCAGATCGAAGGCCGCCTGCGGCAATTCAGTACGCCGGATGTCGGATTCGACCACCGTGACGGTGTCCGATCGCAGATGTTCGACGAATCGGGTGTCGAGGTCGATGGCGGTGACGGTGGCCCCCTGCTCGACCATCCACTCCACCAGCGATCCGCCGCCGGCCCCCAGTTCAAGGCAGTTCCAGCCGGCGCTCAGGCCGACCTCGGCAAGCAGCGCCTGGCTTCCCGCATCCCACAGCGATTCGATCGCAACCAGCCGTTCTCGTTCCTCGGCACCGAATGCGTAGTCGTTGTTGAGCGTCACTATCGGTTGAACGAGCAATCGGCACGTTCCGTTTCACGAGTTGGTTCAGGAGGGACGTTGACAGCCAACCGCGGTCTGCAATATATTGCATGTTGCAGTGCGGCCGGACGGTTCGTACCTACCCCGCCAACTGGACGAACCAGCCACCCAACCCTTGGAGAACTATGGCAACCCGCTCCATACCGGCCGCACTGCCCGACTACGAACGAATGATGGCCATGCTGACGGGCTTCTGGGTCACCCAGATCGTCCGCGCTGCTGCGGTTTTCAACCTTGCCGACCACCTGGCCTCGGGAACCGACACCGCCGTGGCCATCGCCTCAGCAGAGGCCACCGACGTGGACGCGACGCGTCGTCTGCTGCGCGCATGCGCGACGCTGGGCCTCGTGACATCTGCCGACGGTGAGCATTTCGCCGGCACATCGCTGCTGAGCACTCTTCGGAAAGACGAGCCGAACTCGCTGCGCGGCATGGTGTTGTCGCACACCGCACCCGGGCACTGGCTGCCCTGGGGACTTCTGCCCGACGCGATCCGCAGCGGCGAACGACAGATCAAGGCCGCACACGGAACCGAGACATACTTCGACTACCTGGCCGAGAACCTCGAACAGGCAGGTTATTTCACCGAGGCCATGTCGAATCTGAGTGCGGCCGCGGCGGTCGAGATCGCAAAGGTCCTCGACACCAGGGGTGTCGACTATGCGCTGGATGTCGGCGGTGCCAATGGCGAGTTGGTTCGCGCGCTGATGCGGGCCAATCCCGAGTTGCGTGGTGGCGTCTTCGATCTTCCGCATGTGGTGGCCGACGCCGTCGAGGCGGCGCACCGAGACGGCCTACAGGGCCGCTTCACCGCGCGCGGCGGCGACTTCTTCGAATCCGTCCCGCCCGCAGACCTTTACACGCTCAAGTACATCCTCCACGACTGGGACGACGAGAGCTGTGTACGGATTCTGAAGACCTGCCGCGCCGCGCTGCAGGACGGCGGACGCATCGTCGTCATCGACCACTTGGTCGGCGATCTGGATGCTGCCGATACGACCACGATGATGGACGTCAACATGCTGGTCATGACCGGCGGGCGTGAACGCGATATCGCCGAGTTCGACGCTCTCTTCGCGGCTGCTGGTCTACGTCGCACCAAGGTGGGCCGTGCCGGTCAGTTCGCGATCATCGAGACCGTCGCGGTCTGACGACGGAAGGCCGCCCTACCCGCAGGTAGGGCGGCCACCGCGCGATTGTCAGGCAGGATCACCCGGGATCACCCAGTGTCCGGGCCGCTCATCGAAGAACGGATTCACGAGTCCGTTGACCGTCGGCAGCTTCTTCAGCTGACCGGGCGGGATGCCGAAGAACGGGTTCTCGACACCGTTGATGATCCGCTCGGTCATCAGCTGCCCCGGCGGAATCTGCGTGTCCGGCAGGCGGAAGTACCCGTTCACCTCGGGGAAGTTCACCTCAGGCAGGTTCACATCCGGGAGGTTTACGCCCGGAACATTCACGTCAGGCACGTTCACCGCCGGAACATTCACGTCGGGCACGTTCACCGCCGGAACATTCACGTCGGGCACGTTCACCGCCGGCAGGTCCACATCCGGCACATTGACGGCCGGGACGTTCACATCCGGCACGTTCACGCCGGGCACATTCACATCCGGCACGACCGGCGCGGGCCGCGGATCCGGCGTCGCGGGGTCTGCGTGCGCAGCGCCCATTCCCAGGCCGAGCGCGCCGAGGCCCAGCGCACCGGTCATCGTGGTCGTAACCGCGAGCTTCTTGAGGTCCATCATTCACTCCTTCGCCTTGCTTCTCACGACGCTCACCGGCGAAACGGCCGCATCGTGTGACGTTCGGTTTAGGAAATTGCTTGATCGACTCTTGACGATCTCGCCGCCTCTACGTCTGGACGACTACGCAATACCTTGACCCCCCGCGATGTATGTCGGATGCCGAAGGCGTTGCGTTATCAGCGTTTTGGAGATTCTCCGGTCTCGGCGCCCCAGAATCGGCGCTGACCGGGCATTTACTCGGAAATTGAGGGCTGGGTCACATCGCCTGGATCCGCAGGTGATGCGTCGTCGGGTGTACTGGCGATCAACAGCCACACCAACGTCGCCAAGCCCGTGAAAATCGCCTGCACCGCGAGCAGGAACGCAATGTATTCATGCCAGGCGGGCAGCACGTCGTCGCACCCTTGGCCGTCCCACGGAATTGTAGACAATGCCGCGATCAGGCCTGCCACGATCACCGTGACGGTGGCCGCCGTCGTCGCGCGTTGCGTACCACTCCAGCTACGAGGGCGTCTGCGTGCCGATCGCCCGTGACGTCGACTGCGCAGGTGGCAATGGCAACGGTCCTGAGTACGTGTCCGGCCCGGTGTACGTCGTCGGCCCCGACGAGTACGAACTCGATCGCGACGGCGACGGGGTGGCCTGCGAAAAGTGACCCGGCGGCCCTGACGGTCCCCGAGACCTACGCCGCGAAGTGCGACTTGTAGATCTTGCCATGCACACCGACGGTGCGGTCGACCACCTGTGACACCGCGAAATCGGATGCGGCAGAGAGGTAGGCGTAGGCAGTCGCGCGGTCCATGCCCTGATCGTTCTGCAGGAAATCGAGGGCGTTGACCACCGCGCGACGCATCGCCACGTCCAGGTCGGTGCCGTTGCCGTCGACGGCGCCGTCGGGATCGGACAACCCGATCGGCACCCACACATCGTCGGTCTCGGCGAACGGATAGCGGTAGGCGACCGAGGGCGCGTCGCCGGATCCCGGCTTGCACACCGTCAACCGGTAGGTGCCGCGCAGCGATCCCTCCATCGCGGTCAGTGCCACCTCGCCGTCACCCATCGCCATGTGCGGATCGCCGACGTAGAACAGCGCACCTTCGGCGAACACCGGAAGGTAGAGCGTGGACTGCTCACCCAGGAGGCGGATGTCGATGTTGCCGCCGCCGATGGTCGGCGGGATCGAATTGGCCGTCGCCGCAGTGAGATCGCGGTCCTGCGAGAACGCGACCCCCATGATCCCCATGAACGGCGACAGCGGGAACCGCACCCGCGCGTCGCCATAGGACATGATGCCGTGCCCGTCCTCGACGGCGGTGAAGGTCGAGACGTTGCCGTACTGGGTGGGATTGCCGGTGGGCCTGCCGTCGGAGGCGATGGGCGGCATCACCTCGTCGAGGCTGATGCCGTCGGGGGCCGTACCGTCGGCCTTGAGCGCCAGCGCGCCCTTGCCGTGGCGGCTGGACACCACACCGTAGGGCACACGCGGGATCGCCTGCAGAGTCTCGATTTTCAGCACGTCACCGGGTTCGGCGCCTTCGACGAACACGGGCCCGGTCACCACGTGCGGCCCGTCCTTGTCGAAGTTGCGCGGCGTGCGGTTGTAGTCGGCGGCGACCGCGATGGCGTCCTGCAGCACGTCGGATTCGTCCACGCCCTTGCCGCCGAAGTACTCGACGGGGTTGCGCCCTTGGTCTTCCAGGATGCCCTCGTGCGAGACGGTGTCGATGGTGATGGTCTCTTCCGAGCGCATCCGCATCACCGGTGTCGCATGCACGTTGGGGACGTATCCCCACAGCACCTGGTCGGGGTTGGACTGCAGGTAGTGGTCGCCGCTGATGTCGCCTTGGTCGGGTTGCAGCACCTCGAAGTTCCCGGTGGCCGCGCCGGTCGCCTTGGGTGTCTCCGAGGCGGTCGCGCAGGACGCGGCCGTGGCGGTGAGGCCGACGCCTGCTCCCATCGCGGCGACGGCGCGGACGAAATCGCGCCGCCCGATTCCCTTGATGATGGTTTCGGCAGCGGCCTCTGCGAACGACGCGTCCATTCAGTTGTCCTCCCCGTTGTCGACGGGCCCGAAGCTACCCACGCCATGTTGCGACGACGTTGCGGTTGCGTTCGAACCCGTTGACATCAGCCAGAATTGACGCACGCGTCGGACTACCAGCGGTAGTCGAGGAACTTCCCGTCGAAGGTCACCACCACCCGGTCCCCGTCTGGATCGGGACGACGCTGGATGTCCACCTTGAAGTTGATGGCGCTCATGATGCCGTCACCGAACTCTTCGTGGATGAGTTCCTTGAGCGCAGGCCCGTACACGTTGAGCGCCTCGTGGAACCGGTAGATCGTGGGATCCGACTGCAGCGCGGGGTCGATACCGCGGGCCGGCTGCAGTTGCAGGCTCTCGGCGACGGACGCGTCGAGGTCCAGCAGGGCACACACCTTCTCGGCCTGTTCGGCCGACAGCGGATGCTGGCCGAGCAGCGCCGCCACGCACCACACCAGGGGTGCGTCGAGATGCTTGGCGATGTCGGCCCAACTGAGCCCGTTGCGGATTCGGGCCGCCACCACCAGGCCTGCGGCGTCGGCCTTCGACATGATCGGAGTCATGCGCTGATCTTCCTCGCTTCTGCGCTGTGGGGCTCGGCAACCGCGGGAATCGAGAACCGCGGTGCTGCGGTGCGGGCGTGGGTCGCGAACAGCGTGAGTCCGACGAACGTCAGGCCGCCGACCAGATTGCCCACTGCGGTGGGGATCTCGTTCCAGATGAAGTAGTCGGCGATCGAGAAGTCACCGCCCAGCATGAGGCCGGACGGGAACAGGAACATGTTGACCACCGAGTGCTCGAAGCCCATGTAGAAGAACAGCATGACCGGCATCCACATGCCGATGACCTTGCCCGACACGCTGGTGGACATCATGGCGGCGACGACGCCGGTGGACACCATCCAGTTGCACAGCACGCCGCGGATGAACAGCGTGAGCATGCCCGCGGCGCCGTGTTCGGCGTAGCCGACAGTGCGGCTGTGCCCGATCTCGCCGATGCGCTGGCCGACTTCGTTGGGGTCGACGCTGAAGCCGTAGGTGAAGACGATCGCCATCATGAATGCGACCGTGAGCGCGCCGGCGAAGTTCCCCACGAACACCCAACCCCAGTTGCGCAGCACCGTGCGCACGGTGACGCCGCGGCGTTTGTCCAGCAGTGCGAGCGGGACGAGCGTGAAGACGCCGGTGAGCAGGTCGAAACCCAACAGGTACAGCAGGCAGAAACCGACTGGGAACAGGATCGCGCCCACCAGCGCATTGCCGGTCTGCACGGTGATCGTGACGGCGAACGCCGCGGCGATGGCCAGGATGGCGCCGGCCATGTAGGCCCGGATCAGGGTGTCGCGCGTGGACATATGGCCTTGGCCTCGCCCGCGTCGATCATCTTGCCGACGAAGTCGCTGGGACTCACATAGGACATTGGGTGCAACCTTCCGATGGACCCGATGGACAGTTCCCTAGACCGTGTCGCGCCCAGATTGCGGTTCGGCGACTTCACCTATGCGTGGGTGTTGCCATCTGCGCACATCAGCTCAGCGTCGGCTGTGAGATGCCTGGGCGTGCGAAACCTGCCGTGCCTCGGCGCGCCAGGGCGACAGCTGACCAAAGTCGCGAGATGATGCAGATGTGACTGATGTTGCGAATGTGACTGCTGACGACGCCGCGCTCGAAGCCAAGTCGGAGGATGCGTCGACACCGGTCGAATCCGCTGCCACACCCGTGGAGGAAGGTACGACGGCACCGGTCGCGGCGCCGAGTGGCCGCCGGACGTGGTCGATGCCCAAGTCCCCGATCTCCCGCGAGCAGGCCGACCAGGCCGGCCGCGCGGCGCTGGCGGCCGGGTCGGCGGTCGGTCGGTTCCTTGCCGAGGTGGCACGCTACGTCGCGCGCGCCGTCGCGCAGTGCGGGCGCGCGGTCGAGGCTGTGCCGGTGGCGCTGCGACTTTTCGTCTTCGCGGCCGTCGTCATGCTGCTCGGCATCGTCGGTGCGATCGCGTCGAACGACGCGCTCGGTCTGCTCTGCACCGTCGTGGTGATCCCCGTGTGCGCGGCCACGCTGGGCGTACTCGGGCAGCGGTGGTACAGCGGACTGGGCGATCAGCCGGCGCGGCAATCGTCCGAAGAGATCGCCGCGCAACCGGATCTCCAGCGCTCGGTGGAGTACGTGGACAAGAAACTCGCCGTCGCTCTGACCGCCATGGGGACCGAGCGGCATCAGCAGGCCGTGATCTCACTCTTCCAGGCCAAGACGGCGCTGGAGCTCACCCTGGGAACCGAGCAGGACTCCGCGACCTTCTTGGAGATGCCGATGCCGGCCGACGACCATCCCCTGCGCCCCCGCATCCGCGTCGGATCGAAATCGCAGTTGCGGGAGAGCAATTCCCTGGCGGCCTCGTGAGCGCGCAGTTGATCACCGGTCAGGTTGCGTTCATCGAGGACGACTACACGCTGGTGCTCAACCGCGGTTCCGAGGCCGGCGTGACGCCCGGCATGGTGTTCGCCGTGCACACCGATGCCGACGAGGTGATCACCGATCCGGAGTCCGGACGGGAGCTGGGCCGGCTCAGCCGGGAGATCCTGCAGGTGCGGGTGTTCGAGGTGCATCCGTTGTTCGCACGTGCGCACACCTTCGTGCAGACCGACGACTTCTACGGCCTGCTCGGCATCCCGTTCGTGGACCAGCCGGAGGAGCATGTCGTCACGGTCGACGTGGGCGACAAGGTGGTGCTGGTGCCCGCCGAGCAACACGGCCTCCGTCGGTTCGGCTGAGCACGACGCGACTGCGCCCGGCGCCGTGATCGCCCAGATTGCAGCCAGGGACAGAAAATTGGCGAAATCTGTCCCTCAGTGCAATCTCAGCGTCCCTTCTTGGTTCTTCGCCGATCAGACACGGGCGGTGCGGTGCGCCCGGCGGTCGCCTAAAGCCGGAACAACTGCCGCGCGTTCACATGCGCGATCTTCTCCCGGTCGGCCGGGCTGATCGGCGCCTGCGCCAGGAACTCGGCGTGGGTCACCGCGTCACCATAGGGGTAGTCGGCGGCAAACATGATGCGGTCGGCGCCGAACACCTGCAGCGCGCACAACAGCGGTGGCGCCGTGGTGTATCCGCTGATGGTGATGTGCACGTGCGCCCGCACCGTTTCCGCGACCGACGGCCCGCCGGGGTAGTACCCCGACAGCACCGCATCGGCGCGCATCAGCGAGAACGGCAGGTTCTCGCCCATGTGCCCGACGACGAACTGCAGCGCGGGGTGCCGGTCGAACACCCCCGATGCCGCCAGCCGCAACACGTGCAGACCGGTCTCCGCATGCCATCCCCACGCTGCGGTCGCCAGCGCCGACCCGATCTCCGGGGTGAGGCCGCCGAAGTACACCTCGGCGACCTGCGCGGGCGGATAGGTGGGGTGCAGGTACACCGGTACGTCGAGTTCCTCGATGGCACTGAGCAACTCGTCGAACTCGGGTGCGTCGAGGAATGTGCCCTGGGTGTGCCCGTTGATCACGACACCGCACATGCCGAGTTCGGTGATCGCCCGCTTGGCCTCGACGACTGCGGCGGTGGGGATCTGGGTGGGCAGTGAGGCCAGCGCGTTGAACCGGTCCGGATGCGCCGCAACGATTTCGGCGCATCGGTCGTTCAGCGTCCGGCTGAGGTCGCCGGCGTACTCGGGGTCGACCTGCTGAGTGCCCGGCGCGGTGACCGACAGGACCTGGAGGTCGATGCCCGCGTCGTCCATGACGCGCAGTCGCTGTTCGCCGACCTCGGTGAGTTTCGGGAGGACGCCGCGCGGATCGGACGGCAACGGCCACAACTGGTCGACGAGATCGGCGGGGATGAGGTGTTCTTCGAGGGCAATCAACGTCATGGCCATCTCTTTTCCCGTCACTCAACGGCTCTGGGCCCAGGGTCGTCCTGGAGCCTGGATGCGAGGTGTGGCACGGCTGGGTGACGGCTGCCGACGCCAGATGCCGCGTGTCCGCACGCGGCTGAGCGGATCAGAATTCGACCGGGCCTGATCGGCGTCTCTCCGCCGCCGACGGGTCCACCGAGGCCTCGATCTTCAAAATTCGGCCGTCGCGGATGGTGAGAACCAGCACGGCGAACAGCCGCCGCTCGGCGAACGCGAGCAACACCGGCTGCCCCGCGGGTCCACTGACCAGCGTGGCGCCGCGCCCGAGGTAGCGCAGCAGGTTGACCGCGACGTCGTCGGCGCCGCGGTTGATCTGCCGCGGGAGGTCCGCACCGAGGATCGTGCCGGCGCCCCACACGGCGGGATCCAGCACTGCGGTCAGCGCCTGCAGATCAGCCGTCGCGCTTCCGCGGCGACCGCAACCGTGAGGTCGAACAACTCGCGATGGAGTCCGCACTGCAATGGGTCAGCCTGCGTCCCAGCGCCTTCGTCTCGAACTTCCTCGGGATGTGGGCACCGCAGCTTCAGGCCGCCGACGTGGTCGCCGGGCCCTACGCAACGGCATCGATGGCGCCCATTGCCGAGCACGACATCGCCGCCGTGGCCGCGCACGCGTTGCTCACCGATGATCTTGTCGGACAGAAGGTTCCGCTCACCGGCCCGCAGGCACTCACCAATGCCGACCTCGTCGACATCATCGGCGGTGTCCTCGGCCGCCCGCTGCGGTATCAAGAGATACCCGCCGTTGCCGTGCGACAACGCTTCATCGCGCTGGGATTCCCGGCGGCATTCGCCGACGCCTACATCCAACTGCTGGCCGCCACCGTCGACAAACCGGCGCTGGTGACACATGACGTCGAAAAGATCCTCGGCCGCCCGGCGACGACCTTCGCCGAAGCCGTGTCGACACACCGTGACCTGTTCGCGAAGCACTGAAGGAGACGAGCCATGTCCGAACTTCGTCCACCGGGTTACCTCAAGACACTCAACCGCGTGGTACGCGCCGTGCAGGCGCTCGGGATTCCGGCAGGCCCCTCGCAAGTCCTCACAGTGCCCGGCCGCAGAACAGGTAAGCCACGGAGCGCCGATGACACCGTTTCGCCACGAGGGTGCCCTGTACACCGTGGCCGGATATCCCGGTGCCGACTGGGCAGCAAATGCGAGAGCCGCCGGCGCAGGCACCCTCACCCGCGGACGCAGGTCACGGCAAGTGAAGATCGTCGAGCTCAACCCGCACGAGGCGGCGCCGGTGCTGCGCAGCTTCGCGGTGAAAGTGCCCGTCGGCGTGGGGTTTGCCAAACGCGCCGGCCTGGTGCGCGACGGTACACCCGACGAATTCGCAGCGCTGGCAGGTCGACTCGCGGTGTTCCGGTTCGAACCGGCAGAGTGAGTCCGGTTTTGATTCGCCTCTATCGAAAGGGCGCACACCGCAAGGATTTCCAACACCTGCGAAGAGCACATGCCTGATCATCTGCGCACGGTCGACCGCAGCCGTCACGGAGCGGTCACGAAGCCTGCCGACCTTTGACTTTCACACCGTAACCCCCATAACGTGTTTCAGACAACAAGGACCACGGTTTGGGTCGCCGTGCTTGGTGTGAGCCCTCTTCGGCCGTCGGGCGCGGTATGACCGTGGTTTGCTGCGCTACGAAACGAACGAGGTCACGATGAAAACCCGCACCGCCCGCTCGTCGACAACTCTCCGCCGCACCCTGCTCGCATGTGCGATGTCCTTTGCCGTCGTCGCGGTCGGCGCCTGTTCCACCACCGAGCCAGGCACCGGGAATCCCGGCGGTGAGGGCAGCACCCTCGACCGGATCAAGGCCGACAAGAAGATCAACGTCGGCTTCGCCAACGAGCGGCCGTACGCCTACCGCGAGAACGGCCAACTGGTCGGTGAGGACCCCGCGATCCACGGCCACATCTTCAACGAGATCGGTGGCATCACCCTCGAGCCGCACCTGTTCGAGTTCGGTTCGCTGATTCAGGCGCTCAACTCCGAGCGCGTCGACGTGGTCACCGCGGGCATGTTCATCACCCCGCAGCGCTGTGAGCAGGCGGCGTTCAGCAACCCGGTGTATGTGGCCACCACCTCGCTGCTGGTCCCATCGGGCAACCCGAAGGGGCTGAGTGACTACGCGTCGGTGGCCAACGGTGACGCCCGCCTGGCGGTCATGAACGGCGCCGTGGAGGTCGAGCAGGCGAAAGGATCGGGTGTTCCTGATGACCGCCTGCAGATCGTCGCCGACCAGCAGGCGGGTCTGGACGCGGTCAAGACCGGCCGCGCCGACGCGTTCGCGCTGACCAGCATCTCGTTGCGGGCGCTGGCGGCCAACGACAACAGCGTGGAGGTCGCTGACGCGTTCGTCCCAGTCATCGACGGCAAGGAACAGGTCGGCGCGGGCGCAGCCGTGTTCCGGAAGAACGACACCGCGCTGCGCGAAGCCTTCAACGAGAAGCTTGCCGAGCTGATCCAGAGCCCGAAGTGGCTTGAGCTGGTCGAACCCTACGGGTTCACCGAAGCCGAGCGCCCCGATCCCGGCCTGACCGCAGAAGAGCTCTGCCAGGGCTGAGCCGTTGCTCGACAAACTCATCGACGCCGCACCGCTGTTCCTGCAGGGCGCCGGGGTGACCATGCTGTACACGGTGCTGGGTGCACTCGCGGCTCTGGTGGTGTCCTTCGTATTCGGCCTGATGTCGCTGTCGGGCTCGGTGGCGGCGCGCGGCTTCAGCCGGGTGGTGGTCGAGTTCTTCCGCGGCACCTCCCTGGTGATCCAGCTGCTGTGGATCTTCTTCGTACTGCCGCAACTGGGCCTGCGCTTCGAGCCGATGGCGGCCGCGACCCTCGCGTTCGGGCTCAACTTCGGCGCGTACGGCGCCGAGGTGGTCCGCGGCGCGATCGCCTCGGTGCCCAGCACGCAGTGGGAGGCAACCGTCGCCCTGGGTCTGGGCCGCTTCCGGCGGATGCGTCGCGTCATCCTGCCGCAGGCGCTGCCGGAGATGGTGCCGCCCTTCGGCAACCTGTGGATCCAGATACTCAAGAGCTCGTCGCTGCTGTATCTCATCGGCATCACCGAGCTGACCTTCGAGGTCAAGCAATTGCAGTTCGACGTGGGCAGCATGGCGGCGTTCAGCATCGCGCTGGTGGTGTATTTCGTGCTGGCACAGGTCCTGGTTGCCGTGACCCGCTTCGTGGAAGCCCGCGCGGCCGCCGGCGTGGGGCGTCGGCCGAAGGCCGTGGTCGTCGAGGCAGAGCCGGTGGTGACCGGCCGATGAACACCGAACGCAGCCTGTGGAACTGGGACTACGCACACGAGGTGCTGCCGGGCCTGGTCGCCGCCTTCTTCAAGTTCACCCTCGGCATCACGGCTGCGTCATCGCTCGTCGCGATCGTGCTGGGCCTCGTGCTGGTCCTGGGCCGGCGATCCGGGGCCCGGTGGATCTCCTGGCCGTCCTACGCCGTCGTCGAGTTCATCCGCAGCACCCCGATCCCGATCCAGCTGTTCTTCGTCTACTTCGGACTGCCCGTCGTCGGAATCCGGCCCAGCGCACTGGTGACCGGTATCGCGGTGCTCGGGGTGCACTACGCCTGCTACATGTCGGAGGTGTATCGCGCCGGCATCGACGCGATTCCCCAAGGGCAGTGGGAGGCGTGCACCGCGTTGTCACTGTCGCCGTACCGCACGTGGCGCGCGGTGGTTCTGCCGCAGGTGGTGCGCCGGATCTTGCCGTCGACGGGTAATCAGGTGATCGCGCTGTTCAAGGAAACCCCGTTCCTGATCGTCATCGGTGTCCTGGAGATGGTCACGGTGGCCAACCAGTTCGGCGGCCAGAACTACCGGTACATCGAACCGATCACCATCGCGGGCCTGATCTTCCTGGCCGCGAGCTACCCCACCTCCGTGCTCATGAGGAAACTGGAGATCCGCGTTGCCCGCTGAGAATTCGCCGCACCCCATGGTGCGTTTCGAGAACGTCGTCAAACGTTTCGGCGACAAGACGGTCCTGGACGGGATGAATTTCTCCGTCGCCCCCGGCGAGCGGGTCACGCTCATCGGGCCGTCGGGTTCCGGCAAGACCACGATCCTGCGACTGCTGATGACGCTCGAACGGGTCACCGACGGAGTCATCTGGGTCGACGGCGAGCCCTTCACCCATGAGCGGCGCGGCGACCGCCTGGCGCCGGCCTCGGAGAAGTACCTGCGCCGTGCCCGGCGACGCATCGGCATGGTGTTCCAGCAGTTCAACCTGTTCCCCAACATGACGGTGATCGAAAACCTCATGGAGGCACCGGTTTCGGTGCTCGGGCTGAGCAAAGAACAGGCACGTGCCCGCGGTACCGAACTGCTCGACAAGGTCGGCATGACCGACTTCGTCGACGCGCATCCCACCACCCTGTCGGGTGGTCAGCAGCAGCGCGTCGCGATCGCGCGGGCATTGGCGATGGAGCCCGACATCCTGCTGCTCGACGAGGTCACCTCCGCTCTCGATCCGGAGCTGGTGGTCGACGTGCTCGGAGTCTTGCGCGACATCGCCGACACCACCGACATCACGATGCTGATCGTCACCCACGAGATGCACTTCGCCCGCGATGTCTCCGACCGCGTGCTCATGTTCGACAAAGGGGTGATCATCGAAGACGGCCCGCCGTCGAAGATCTTCAACGAACCCGAGCACGAGCGCACCCGCACGTTCCTGCGGGCTGTGCTCGAAGAGCGGTAGCGCTCACTCGCTCCTGCGCGCGGCGGGCAGGTCGATTTCGACGGTCAGCCCACCACCGGGCGTCTCGGCCATCGAGATCCTGCCGCCCATCGCTTCGACCAGCCCGGAAGCAACCGGAAGTCCGAGCCCCACACCGATGTTCGCATCATCGCGGCCGAGTCGTTGGAACGGTGCGAACGCCTCGTGCTCGCTTCCGCGAGGGATACCCGGCCCACTGTCGACGACGGCGATCAGCACCCGATCGTCCACCTGGCCGGCGGTCACCCGCACGACACCACTGTCGCCGGCCGAGTCGCCATCCGGGTCGCCGTAGCGCAGAGAGTTCGTCAGCAGGTTGCCGAGAACACGTCCGAGCAGCTCGCCGTCGGCAAGCACGGCGGTCCCGTCGACGTCCACATGAACCCGACGGGCGTCTGGACCGATGTCGCGCAAGACATGCTCCACCGCGTCGCGCAGGTCGACGGGCCGCAATTCCGGGCGAATCGCGCCGGTGGCCAGACACGACGAATCGAGCAAATTGACCACCAGCACCGAGAGTTCGTCGACCGACTTTTCGGCGGCCGCCAGAAGCTCGACCGTGTCGTCGGGCGGCGGATTGTCGTGTGCCGCACCCGCGATGGCCGCTTTCGCCGTCACCAACGGCGTACGCAGATTGTGAGTGATCGCGGACTGGATTGAGCTGCGCAGCTTCTCGGCCTCGGTGTCGAACTTGATGGCCTCGTCGGCCTGTCTGCGCTTCTTGACCAGGCTCACGGCCTGTTCGGCGACCGCGTTGAGTACGCGACGGTCGTGCGAGGTGAGGTCCGGGCCGGCCAAGAGCAGCCAGTACTCGTCGTCGCCGATCTCGATGGTGGTGTCAGCCTCATCGATGTCGGTGCACGGGTTGGCGCCGGCATGGGCGAGCACCTCACCGGTGCGGCCTCGAAGCAGGCTCACCGAGCGCTGCGCGTAGGTCTCGCGGACCCGTTCGAGCAAGGCACCCGGATCGGCGTCGCGCAGCACTCCGTCGGCGAACAACGCCAGTAGTTCGGCGTTTTGCGACGCGCGCCGCGCGGCGCGGGAGTGCCGGGCGGTTTGGTCGACCAGGCCGGCAACAGCGATCGCCAGACCCAGCAGCACACCTGTCGTGAGAGCGCTGTCGGCCCCGGCGACCGCGAACGAGTTGCGCGGTTCGATGAGGAAGTAGGTGATCAACACCCCCGAGAGCACCGCCGACAGCGCCGCGCGCGCGATGCCGCCCAGCAGCGCGATCATCAGCACGCCGGCAACGAACAGCGCGGTCTGTGTGCCCACGCCCAGCGGGGGCACGGCCAGTAACAATGCGCAAATCGCCGGTGGGAGCGCCACCGCGGCCAGCCAGCCGGTCACCGATGCGCCGGGGCCGACGCGAGGTTTGGAGATGCCGGTCCCGGCTTCTTCGTGGGTGACGACGTGGACGTCCAGTGGGCCGGACCGTTGCACGACGGTCGCGGTGATGCCCTCGTCGAAGAATCGGGCCAGCCGGGACCGTCGCGACGTGCCGACCACCAATTGCGTGGCGTTGACGTCGCGCGCGAAGTCGATCAACGTGGCCGCGACATCGTCGCCGATGACGGTGTGCAGCGTCGCCCCCAGGCTGGCGGCCAGGTCCCGCAGGACCCGCTTCTGCTGTGCCGAGGTGACCGTCAGACCGTCGCCCCGCACGACGTGCACGACCTTGAGGTCGGCGCCGGTGCGGGAGGCGATCAGCGACGCGCGGCGCACCTGAGTTTCCGACCCGGGGCCGCCGGTCACCCCGACCACCACCCGCTCGCGCGGTTTCCACGTATCGGGAATCTTGTTGGCGGACCGGTACTTTTCCAATGCCGCGTCGACCTGGTCCGCCAGCCACAGCAACGCCAACTGCCGCAGCGCGGTCAGGTTCTCGGGCCGGAAGTAATTGGACAGCGCGGCATCCACACGTTCGCGCGGATAGATGTTTCCGTGGGCAAGTCTACGCCGCAACGCTTCCGGAGTGATGTCCACCAACTCGATCTGGTCGGCGGCACGCACCACCTCGTCGGGGATCCGGTCGGGTTCATCGACGCCGGTGATCTGCCCGGCCAGATCGGCCACGCTCTCCAGGTTCTGGATGTTGACCGTACTGATCACCGTGATCCCGGCGTTGAGCAACTCCTCGACGTCCTGCCAGCGTTTGGGGTTCCTGCTGCCGGGGGCGTTGGTATGGGCGAGGTCGTCGACCAGGACCACTTTGGGCCGCCGCATGAGCAGCGCCGGCACGTCGATCTCCTGGTACTCGGTCCCCTCGTGCTCCACGATGAGCGGCGGGATGACGTCGATGCTTGCGAGCAGTTGGCCGACCTTGCGGCGGCCGTGCGTGTCGACCATGGCCGCGACCACGTCGGTACCACGCTCCATCCGCCGGTGCGCCTCGGCGAGCATCGAGTACGTCTTGCCGACGCCGGGCGCAGCGCCGAGGTAAATCCGCAGGTCACCTACTTTGCGGCTGAGCAATCCCATACGTGTGTTCATCCCCCTGGCCGTCGGTCCACGCGGGGCGCGGATCACGGTGGACGTTTGCCCCATTGTCGTCGGGGCGGATCAGCGACCACGGTCGAACGGCGAAATTCGTGGTCTCATGGGTACGCCCTGAACTCGTCGGCGAAGGAATCTTCGGTGAATCGAACGACCTGCTGGCGCGCGCGGTTGACGACCGTACGGAAAACATCGGGACGGGTGTAATGGCCGGTGGGATCGAAGTTGAGCCGCTCGGCGTACACCCGGTCGAGATCCAGTTCGGCGACGATCACACCCTCTTCATCCGCCAGCGGCGGGATCAGCCACTGGCCGTCTGGTCCCGCTATGGCACTGCCACCGTCGAAAACAACGGTGTCCGATGCCTGTCGCAGTTCGGCGGCAAGCGGGAAATCGTCGGGAATCGAATCAGCGGTCACCAACCCGGATGCGGCGACAGTGAACATTCGTCCCTCGGCAGCGACGAATCGCGTGATATCGCCCGTCAGCTTGGCCGACCCAGGCCATGTTGCGACGTGCACCGTCTCGCCCTGGGCATACAAGGCGGTGCGTGCCTGAGGCATCCAGTTCTCCCAGCAGTTGAGGCTGCCGACGACGGCTTTACCCACAGGGTGGGTTACCAGGCCTGCACCGTCCCCCTGCCCCCAGACCAAGCGTTCATCGTAGGTGGGCACCAGTTTTCGGTGATGTCCCACCAGACCGCGCCGCGGATCGATGGTCAGGAGGGTGCACCAGACGGTACCCCGCCCCAGGCCGCGACCACGTTCAGTGACTCCGACGATCATGGTGAGCCCGAGATCGGCGGCGAGCGTCTCCATCTCACGGTGTTCGGGCCCACCGATCTCGATCGCGGCATCCAGATAGTAGGCGTAGCAGCGTTTCTGGTCGGGATGGTCGAACAGAGCTCCCTGCGTGCGTGACGGCCAGAACGGGTAGCCCGACAGGTAGGTTTCCGGATAGGCGATCAATGATGCGCCGGCATCGGCTGCGACGTGCGCGGCCTCTGCGATCAACGCCAATCGCGCCGCGGGTTGGAGCCATGGACCGCCGAGTTGAGCCGCCGCGACAGTGATCGTATTGGGCCCTATTTGTGGTTCGCGGTGCTCGGCAATGATTTTCAAAGGCATGTGTACTGACGCCTCGCTGGCTTGGTCCGACGATGAGCACCTCTGTCAGAAGACTTCGAAGTACTCACGCTGCTCCCAATCCGTGACGTAGGCGTTGAACCTCGAGATCTCGTTCTTCTTCACCGTGGTCAGGTAGTCGACGAACATGTCCCCCAGTTCGCGGCGCATCACGGCGCTGCTCTCGAAGTGACCAACCGCCTCTTCGAGAGTGGCAGGCAACAGCGGCACATCGGCGGTGTACGCCTCGTCGGCGGACGGGCCGGGTTCGAGTTTGCGGGCGATGCCGTCGCGGCCACCGATCAACTGGGAGGCCATGTACAGGTACGGGTTGGCCGCGGGTTCACCGATCCTGTTTTCCAGGTGGGTGGAATTGTCCCCGCGCGCGCCAGAGATGCGAATCATCGCACCGCGGTTCTCTTCGGCCCACGCGATGCGGTCGGGGGCAAAGGAATTGGCG
The DNA here is from genome assembly GCF_001457595.1 of Mycolicibacterium smegmatis. Lineage (GTDB taxonomy): Bacteria > Actinomycetota > Actinomycetes > Mycobacteriales > Mycobacteriaceae > Mycobacterium > Mycobacterium smegmatis. Next base: position 5,463,286 of record NZ_LN831039.1, read on the forward strand.
ATATAACGCTTGTACCCGTTGATGGTCGGCGTGGTGAGCACCGAACTGGCCTTCGCGTGCTCCAAGAGACCAGCCATGTAGTGCATGGCCGTGTCGGACAGCAGCTTTCCGTCTTCGCCTGGGAAGATGTTGGCTTGTCCTGCAGCACCCAGGGACTGGTGCAGATGCCATCCGCTCGACACGATGTTCGGAAACGCCGGGCGCGACATGAACGTGGCGTGGTACCCGTGTCTGCGGCAGATCTGCTTGATGGCGCTGCGGATGAGCAACACGTTGTCGGCAGTCTCGACGCCCACCAGCGGATCGAAGGACATCTCGACCTGTCCTGGGCCCCATTCGTCCTCCACCGTGGCCAACGGCATTCCGAGCGCGACGATGTGGTCCCGGAGGATGGACAGGATGTGGTCAATCTCGTCGCCACGGTTCTCGGTGAGGTACTGATACCCGTGCGAGAGCGCCGTCACCTCGGGTGCCGCCGGCGGCCATCCCGAATCCACGAAGCTCAGCTTGGGGTCGACGAGTCGGGTGATGTAGAACTCGAGCTCGGCGCCGGTGGTGAAGCTGAAACCTTCCGCCTCAAGCTTGGCCAGCTGGGTCTTCAGGACCCCGCGCGTGTCGAACGGTACGCGTTCGCCGCTGCGGTAGTACATCTCCGAGAGCACCCAGCCCGTCCGGTCGGCCCACGGAAGGACCCGAAACGTCGTCGGATCCGGAACCAGAACCGCGTCGGGTAGACCGGTCAGCCTCTTATCACCGAACCCGTCGGCTTCGAAGGGCGGCACCACGGGGTTGTTGGTGCTGTCGAAGATCAGTGTTGCGGTCTGGAAGTCCTTGCCCTCCTTGAGCGCCGAGCGAAACGCATCGACCTCGAGGGTCTTGCCCCTCAGGATGCCGTGCTGGTCACCCCAGCTGATACGGACCTGACGCAGGTTCAGGTCGTCGAGCTGGGCGACCAGCTTGGCGGCCGCCTCCTCTTGATGCTGCGTCCACAATCCGTTGGCCGCAATGAATGACGAGCCCATAAGGCCTTCCCGTTCGTCGTGATCAGGTGATCTGATCTCTTGATGCCAGTAACGCGACAGTGTGTTGGTGATCTGATCACTGAACCGTAACAGCTCTGGAGGGCTCCGTCGCGACAAACTTCCAGAACCGGGGTGCGGGAGCGTCAGCGCCGGACGAGTTCGTCGGTGGTCCCCACGAGGTGGGCAAGCATCTTGTTCGCCGCATCGGCGGCGTCGCCCGCGCGGATCGCTTCCACCACGCCCCTGTGCTCTTCGAGGGAACGCGCCGGCTGACCTGGTCTGGTCAGCGACGTCTCCGAAGTCCGGTCCAGCGCCACACGCAGCCCCTTGAGCAGCCGCAGCAGGAGCGGATTGTGCGCGGCGACAGCGACGCCGAGATGAAAACGCCGGTCACCCTCCAGCCCGGGCAGCCCCTTCTCGACCTCCGCTCGCATCTGATCGAGAGAGGCATCCAGCTCACGCAGGTCATCGTCAGTGGCGTGAACTGCAGCCAGCCTGGCGCACTGCGTCTCCAGCGCCTGTCGCGTCTCCCATATGTAGGGGTGGTCGACGTGAGTCTCCACGAGTTCGGTGGCCAGTGACTCGATGACGTCCTCTGGCCGTTGCAACAGATAGATGCCGTCGCCGTGCCGAACCTCGACGATGCGCTGCGCGCGCAGAGCGTTGACGGCTTCGCGGATCGACGACCGACCGACCTGCAGTTCCGCCGCCAAGTCGCGGACATTGGCCAGCTTGTCTCCGGGTTGCATACCGCTGGTGTCGATGAATTCGCGCAGACGATCGGCGACTTGTTCGTACAGCGGTCGCCTGTCCACTCGGCCGAACTGGCCCGTCATCGGCACCTCCCTGTCACCTGTTCATCTGGTCGTCAGATCTCCAGTTTGGCAGACCGAGACTCAGACCCGGAGTGGCATCCGTGGAGTCCGGTGCGGTACAAAGGTCAGCCCGCTGGGCCCTCATTGGTCAATAGCAGAGTCGCCTCGTCATAGGGAAACGCTCGATAGAGCAGTCGGGAATGCGGTGCCACGAGGGCGGCGGCGTCGGCCTTGCTCACGACCCGTGGGTTGCCGAGGTCAATGGCCCGCCCACGCTTGTGCAGCACCGCATGTCCGCGCGCCAGCACGTTCTTCAGCCAGTCCGTCTGCGGGCCGTAGCCGACGAGAATGGCGTAGCCATCATGGGTTTCGAACACCAGAAGGGGCGTTCGATATCGCCTCCCCGATTTCCGCCCGACGTGTTCGAGCGTCCCGAGGTACGGAAGCCACGGTGTGATCGCGCGCGCCGCCGGGTTGGTGACGCGCTTGTTGAACTCTGCGACTTGTCGAGGCACGCGCATGCTCGGAGTCTAGGTATCGGTCGGAGTGGGTGCCCCCAGTCGGACTCGAACCGACACTTGGCGGATTTTAAGTCCGCTGCCTCTGCCAATTGGGCTATGGGGGCGTCGCCGCTCAGAGGCTACTTCATGCGTCTCGGACGGTCCCCAGATGACTCAACTGGCGACTACGCCCACATGGCACGGCGGCCCGTCCCCCGGGTCCTCGGGCACGTCCGCGCCGATGTCAGCGATCGGAAAATGGGCAAAGCATCGGAAACCCTGCAAATAATTACTGCGTAGTCAATACTCCCGTTAGCAATAATCCGGCGAACTAAAAAGCACTCGGTCCATCTCGTGGGTTGCGGTTGGTCAGCTTGCCTCCGAATCGATGTTGGGGACTCTCCCTGACTCCTTGCAGGGAGAGATGCCGTGGCAGTCGCTGGTACCGACAACCGTCCTGACCGCTCGCAGTCGCAGGCAGCATTGGGCAGGCATGCCCGCTACGTAGGCCGGGTCGGGGCACTGGCGGTCGCGCTGGGGATCGGTCTCGCGCTCGGCTCGGCAGCCGTGGCGTCCGCCGACACCGGTGAGACTACGAGTTCCGACACCTCGACCGACGGCGCGAAGGCCGATCGGGCTGACTCGGCGGGCTCCGGCGGCCCGGCGGCCACGAAGGTCGGCCCGCCCCGGTTTGGCGCCGGAGCCAAAAAGCTGCGTTCTGGCAAATTCTCAGATTCCCTGGCCGGCCACAGCGCAGCTGCGGGCGACGAATCCAGCAAGCCGGAAGTCGGCACAGATGGTGCAGCCGCCTCGACCGGATCGACATCCAAGTCGCGAGCCACGACATCGAGAACCACCCGCAAGTACGCCGAGCCGGATCGTCCTCGCGGGCACCGTGCCGGTTCCCCCAGCCGATCCCAGCGGTCCGCTCCCGACACCGATGCGGCGAAGGACACCACGCAGACGGACTCGTCGGCATCCAGGCCGACACCCCAAGCACCGACCGCCGGCACCACCGGGAAGAAACCCCCGGCCTCCAGCCCGATTTCCCTTGCGCCCAAAGAGCGCAACGTGGCCGTCGAGGCACCCGCGGTCAGCAACGACAACCAGTTCTCGGCAGCCGCCCTTGACATCACGACAACGGGGTCACCCGCGTCCAGCCCCACTCCCCAGCCCAAAGGGTCGGCGACGTTCCTGATCCCGCTGCAGCGGTCAACAACTTCATCCTGCTGTTCATCGGAAACGGCACCGCTACTCACCCCGATGCCGGACTGCTGATCGGCAACGGCTTCAGCTACACCGCGGAAACCTGCCCTGACGGAAAAGTGTGCAACGGCGGCCGAAGCGGCTTGATCGGTGCGGGCGGTGCCGGATTCAACGGCGGCACAGGCGGATCGACGCTCCTGTTCGGCAACGGCGGCGCAGGCGGGTCCGGGGTCGCCTGGGCGAACAGCGGTAACGGAGGCCACGGCGGCCACGGAGGTCTCTTCCTGGGGACCGGCGGCGACGGTGGTGCTGGAGCCGCCGGGGTCGCAGGTGTGAACGGTGGCGACGGCGGTGCGGGCGGAAGAGGCGGGAACAGCGGGGCTTTCGCGTTGTTCGCCCAAGCCGGCAACGGCGGGGCCGGCGGCGCGGGGGCGAACGGCGGCAACGGAGCGACGACGACTGAGTCGGGCGCGTCAGGTGCGGCAGGGATTGCCGGTGGACGCGGCGGAAACGGCGGAAACGGCGGCAGCGTAGGCCTGTTCGCGATCTTCGCCACCGCAGGCGCAGGCGGTGCAGGCGGGGCAGGTGGCAACGGCGGCAACGGCGGGGACGGCGTTCACGGAACGACCGCGACCACCGCAGGCGAGGCGGGCGGCGCCGGTGGTAACGGCGGCGACGGCGGGGCCGGAGGCCAGGGCGGTGACGGCGGGGCCGGTGGACGAGGACCCCTGATCGTCTTGCGCGCCGGCCGAGCCGGTGATGGCGGCGACGGCGGCGACGGCGGCGCGGCCGGCAGTCCAGGCAACGGGGGCGCGGGCGCGCACGGTGACGCCGGCCATCTTGACGGCGGGGCCGGCGGCAGTGACGGCAACAGCGGCGCGGCCGGCAGCGGCGGCACCGGCGGCAGCGGCACGGTTGGCGGCGCCAACGGTGTTGGTGGCGCCTCCGTTACCGCGGCGGGAGGCCATGGCGGACGCGGCGGCGACGGCCACAGCACCACCGATGCCGGGATCGACGGCGGACGCGGTGGAAACGGCGGTGACGGCGGCAATCTCGGCAACGGTGGAGACGCGGCAATGGCGGCACCGCCGAGCAATACGGCTACGGCAATGCGACCGCAGGTAAAGGCGGCAACGGCGGCGACGGGGGCCTGAGCTCGGGGGGCGGCGGCAACGGCGGCGGCGCCTACATCCACAACTCCGAGTCCACCGGCACCGCGACCGCAGGCACCGGCGGCAACGGTGGTGCCGTCGATTACAGCTGGAACAACGAACAGGGTGGCCACGGTGGTGCGGGCGGCAACGCGGAAAACGCAGGCACCGGATCGGCGCTGGGCGGCGGAGGCGGCAACGGTGGCACCATCATCCGCAACACAAGCGGGTCGCGTGGCGGCGACGGTGGGACCGGCGGCAAGGCCGCCTCTGGTGGCACCGCAACCGCCGGCGCGGGCGGCAACGGCGGCAACGGATTCATCGGCGGAAATGGTGGAAGCGGTGGCGACGCACTCGTTTTCGACATCACGTCCACCGACGACGCGACCGGTGGGGATGGCGGAAACGGCGGCTTCGGTACGTCCGGTGCCAACGGCGTCGGGGGCGGGGGCGGCAGCGCCACCAACTACGGATCCGGAGCGGCGACTGACGGTGCCGACGGTGCGAATGGTTCCCTTTAGCGCCTGAAGTCGGCGGATGCGCTCACATCGGCAGCACGGCGGTCCGTCCCCCGTCGACCGCGATCGCCGCACCCTGGATGTAGGACGCAGCCGGGGAGATGAGAAACCGGATGACCTCGGCGACTTCCTCGGGTTCGGCGCCACGGCGGGCGGGCACGGTCTCGACGAACGGCCCGTAGCCGTCGCGGAAAGCCTCGTTGGCCGGGGTGATCACAAAGCCGGGGTTCACGGTGTTGACCCGGACGCCGCGCGGACCGTACTCCGCGGTCCAGGATTTCGTGAGCATGTCCAGCGCGGCCTTGGAGGCCTGGAAGATCGCAACACCGGACGCCGCGAGATCGGCGCTGATGGAGCCGACGTTGACGATCGCCCCACCACCGCGCTGCGCCATCAACGGGGCGAGCGCCGCGGTGAGGATGAACGGCCCTTTGACGTGCACCTTGAAGGCGACGTCGAACATGTCGTCGGTGGTGTCTTCCGTGGCCGCGAAGGTGCCGCCGCCCGCGTTGTTCACCAGGACGTCGATCACGCCGCCCGCCACCTCGAGAGCGTCCGTGGCCAGCGTGCGCACCGCGGCCGTATCGCTGAGATCGGCCGTGAGCGCCAGCGCGGTACCGCCGTCGGTGGTGATGCGGTCGACGACTTCCCCGGCCCGCGCTTCATCGCGTCCGCTCACGATCACGGAGTAACCGTCCCGCGCCAACAGCAATGCGGTCTCCCGCCCGATCCCACTCGTCGAGCCGGTGACCAACGCCCATCCACGCGGTGCCGCGCTCTCCTCGGTGTGTGACATCACGTCGCCTCTCTGGAGTAGTTCTCCATGTACAACGACGCCACAAACTGTTGCCTTCGCCCACCCGATTCACCGGCAGCGACGAGCATCCGATCGATCAGACGCCCTGCCGCGCGTCGCGCCATGCTCCGTAGCCGCCCAGGATGTCGCTGACATCGGCGAAACCGTTGCGCCGCAACACACTTGCGGCCACCGAGGAGCGGTAGCCACCCGCGCAGTACACGACGGTCGGCTTGGCCGGGTCGAGCTCGCCGAGCCGGGCCGGCAGCTGACCCACCGGAATGGTGATCGCGTGGGGAATGGCCCCATCGGCGACCTCGCCCGGGTTTCGCACGTCGACGATCTGCAGGTCGGCGACCTCTGCGGTGCGTTGGTCGAAGGCCGTCGCGGTGAGCCGTGACGCCATCTGGACATCGTCGGGGTGCGCCAGCATCGCCTCGAACGGCCGGTCCAGGTGGCCGATCACGCGATCGAATCCGATGCGAGCCAGCCGGTTCTTGGCCTCCAACTCCTCGCCGGGCTCGGTGAACAGCACGATGTCGACGTCGGCGGGCACGACCGACCCGGCGAACTCCGCATACCGCCCCTGCAGACCGATGTTGATCGCCTGGCGCAGATGGCCGGTGGCGAATTCCTCCGGGCTGCGTCCGTCGACCAGTATCGCGCCGTCGCGCAGTGCTTGGTTGACCTGCTCGTAGCTCATCGCCGCGGGTATCTCGGTCTCGTCGAGCAGGTCGCGGTCCTTGCGGTTGAGGATGGCGTCGTAGACGAAGTAGCTCGGCGCCGCCGGCTGCCCGGCCGTCACCAGGGCCATGAAGGTGGCCAGATCAGGAGCCCGCAGGGCGTAGTTGGTCTGCTTCTGCTCCCCGATGGTCGACCACCGCTCGGTGGACAGGTTCTTGCCGCAGGCCGACCCGGCCCCGTGCGCGGGGTAGACGCGCGTGGCGTCGGGCAGCGTCATCAGCTTGTTGTGCAGTGAGTCGTACAGCTTTTCGGCCAGTTCCTCTCGGGTGAAGCCGATCGAGGCCAGTAGATCCGGCCTGCCGACGTCGCCGATGAACAGGGCATCACCGGTGAGCACGCCGTAGGGAACGTCGTCGTTGGAGTGCTCGTAGACGACGACGCTCATCGATTCCGGTGTATGCCCCGGGGTGTGGCGAAACTCCAACGTCACTTCACCCAGCGAGTAACGCTCGCCGTCGCCGACGCCCATCGACTCGAACTCGGTCTCGGCGACCGAGGAGTACACAATCTTGGCGCCGGTGGCCTTGGCCAGCTCCAGGTGGCCGGACAGGAAGTCGGCGTGGAAGTGGGTCTCTATGACGAGTTCGATCGTGTAACCGAACTCCTCGGCGTCGGCCAGGTACCCGGCGACGTCGCGTTGTGGATCGACAACCACTGCACGACCGGTGGTTTCGTCAGCGATCAGATACGACGCGTGGGACAGACAGTCCAGGTAGTACTGCGTGAACTTCACTTCCAGAATCCATTCATTCGATGCCTGCGAGGAACCAGTGGATACCCCTATGGGTATGACAAGTACCCTAGGGGGTATACATATTCCCGTCAAACAAATACCCCTGGGTGTATCCACATCCGCACCTCAAATCGAAGGAATTGCTCATGCTCTCCCCTGGCGTCGTCACCGCAACCCACCTCGATGCCCAGCTCAAATCGGCAACCTCGACCCGGATCCTCGATGTGCGCACCCCAGCTGAATTCGAGACCAACCACATCGCCGGGTCGTACAACGTGCCGCTGGACCTGCTGCGCGAGCACCGCGACGAGATCGTCGAACACCTCGACACAGACGTCGTCGTGGTGTGCCGCTCCGGGCAACGGGCCACCCAGGCCGGGGAAACACTGCGCAACGCCGGCCTGACCAACGTGCGCGTCCTCGAAGGTGGCATCACCGCGTGGGAAGCCGCGGGTTTCGCGGTCGATCGCGGCGCCCAACGCTGGGACCTGGAGCGCCAGGTGCGCCTGGTGGCCGGTTCGATCGTACTGACGGGAGTACTGGCGAGTGTCGCGGTTCCCGCGGCCAAGTGGGTGGCCGCCGCGGTGGGCAGCGGACTCGCCATCGCCGCGCTGACGAACACCTGCGCGATGGGTATGGCCTTGGCCAAGCTGCCGTACAACCGCGGCACCGCCTGCGATGCGGCGAGCATCCTCGCGCAACTCGCCGGCCTGAAGAACCGGAAAGCCGCCTGATCCAACATGATTGCGCTCACAATCGTTCTCGCGGTGTTCGTCGGCATCACCCTCGGGATGCTCGGAGGCGGCGGGTCGATTCTCACGGTGCCCTTGCTCGCCTACGTCGCGGGCATGGATGCCAAGCAGGCGGTCACCACCTCACTGCTGGTCGTCGGTGTCACCAGCGCCGTGAGCGCGGTGTCACACGCTCGCGCGGGCCGGGTGCAGTGGCGCGCCGGCCTGAGCTTCGGAGCGGCCGGGATGGCGGGTGCATACGCCGGCGGCGTTCTGGGCCGGTTCATTCCCGGGACCGCGCTGCTCATCGCGTTCGCGGTCGTGATGGTGGCCGCCGCCATCCCCATGTTGCGCGGCCGCAGGGCTCCGGAAGCCACGACGGCGCACGGCCTGCCGGTTGTCCGGGTCGTCTCGCTCGGTCTGGCCGTCGGTGGACTCACCGGCATGATCGGCGCCGGCGGCGGCTTCCTGGTGGTGCCCGCTTTGACTTTGTTGGGCGGACTGCCGATGCCGGCCGCGGTCGGCACGTCACTGATTGTCATCGCGCTCAACTCGTTCTCCGGCCTCGCGGGACATCTGACCGGCCTTCAGATCGACTGGGCACTGGCCGCCGCCGTGACAAGCGCGGCTGTGGCCGGCTGTTTGATCGGCACCCGGCTGACCACAAAGATCAACGCCGACGCGCTGCGAAAAGCGTTCGGCTGGTTCGTGTTGGCGATGTCGTCGGTGATCCTGGCACAGGAGATCCACCCATTCGTCGGCTTGGCCGCGGCGAGCCTCACCGTGATCGCCGCGTCCATGACAATGGTGTGCGCCCGGTTCAGCCGCTGCCCGCTGCGCCGCGTCACCCGGCTGTTCATGGCCAGACCGGCAGTGGCATGAACACCGGAGGAAATACCCCCACCGGTACCATGGTTTCAACAGTGTGCCGAAGGGAGCTACACCATGGTTGGTGACGAAGACGCAGTGGCGGCAGTGCTCAACCGGTTGCGCCGGGCCCAGGGGCAGCTCGCCGGCGTGATCAACATGATCGAGCAGGGACGCGACTGCAAGGACGTCGTGACGCAGCTGGCAGCGGTGTCGCGGGCGTTGGACCGGGCCGGGTTCAAGATTGTCGCGACCGGATTGCGGGAATGCCTGACCGGTGAGGCTGCCGAAGGGCAGGAGCCGATGAGCGAGGCCGAGCTGGAGAAGTTGTTTCTGGCGCTGGCCTGAGGGATCAGGAGGGCGACATGGGTTACGCATTGTCGACGACGTTGCACACGTCGTTCGAAGACGCCGTGGAGCGCACGCGCGCGGCGCTGGCCGATCAGGGGTTCGGTGTGCTCACCGAGATCGACATGAGGTTCACGCTGAAGGCCAAGCTGGGCGAGGAAATCGAGGACTACACGATCCTCGGTGCCTGCAACCCGCCACTGGCGCACCGTGCGGTCACCGCCGACCGTCAGATCGGCCTCCTGCTGCCGTGCAACGTCGCGGTGCGCCGAGACCCCGAGAATGCCGACACGATCATCGTCGACGCCATGGATCCGCAAGTGATGGTGCAGGTCTCGGACGCTCCCGATCTGCGCGAGGTGGCCGACGACGCCGCGGAGAAACTGCGCAAGGCCATCTCGTCGCTGCAGGCGTAGTTACTCCTCGAAACCACGCGTTGCTCCCCGACCACGAAGCTAGATCCCCGCAGCGGTTAGCAGCGCAGCCGCTGTGTTCTTCGTCGACTCGGGATAGTGGCCGTACATGAGCGCATAGTCGGCGGCGCCGGTGTGCAGAACGGTCAGCTGTTCGGCAAGCTCAGATGCGGCCGCCTCGGACACTCCTGCGAGCGCGGCTTGACGGAGGAAGAACTGTGTCAACCGCGCCTTGTGATTCGCAGCCATCTGCACTGCTTGATGGGTGGGATCGCGGAACTCCGTGGCGATGTTGACAAAGAAGCACCCAGAGAAGTCCGGTTCCGCGCAGTACTTCGCCTGCCGGTCGAAGACGTCGAGCATCCGCTCGCGCGGCGTCGCGCCGTCGCTTTCGTCGGGGAGGTTGCCGATCGCCATCTCCTCGCAGCTGTCCAGCACAGCAAGCAGCAAATCATCTTTGGAATCGAAGTACTTGTACAGCGTTCGCTTCGACATCCCGATCGAGCTGGTCAAGCGGTCAATTCCAACTGCGCCGAAGCCTTCTCGATGAAACAGCTCGACCGCCGCCTCGATCGCCCGCTGCCGTACATCTCCTGCTGCCATGCCCCTTGCCTTCCCCGCTCACGTCATGTCCCAGCCGGACTGACATCCGAATGGTAACACGAGGGAAAACGTTCTGTTTCCCTCGATCGGGCACCGCACGATGCGGCCCGCTACGGCAGCTGTGTAACCAAAGTGGTGGCGACGTCGACAGGGTTGGCCAGAGTGTCACGAATTGGCGAACGCTCCTGCACCGCGTCGGTGAGATCGTGCAGTTGCTCGACGCTGGCGGTGGGCGAGCTGACATGCACCCGTACCCGAATCTGTTTTGCGCCCGGTCGCACTGAATCATCGAGATCTAGAAAGCCACGCAGGTCAAAATCGACCTCCAACTCCAGCCTGAGGGACGACAGTTGAACTCCCCACACCGCGGGTGTTCGTCGCAAAAGTGACTGCGTAGCAGCCGGCCAACGCCTGCAGCACGTACTCCGCTGGGTTGGCAGCCAGGTCGGTTCCGAGCAACACGCAACACCGCCGGCTCATCGGATTCCAGGATGTAGCGCGTCTTGCGCCCGGCGACGACCGCCCCGTTCTGCCGCAGCTCGCCCGTCTGCGCGCGCTGATGGCAGCCCGACAGCCAGTTCGACCCCAGCGTGAAGCTCAGATGAGCCAGAGCCGGATTGTCCTTCACGGCATTTTGTGTCGTCAAGAGCGCCCTTCGGTCAATTCCGTTGATCATCGCGTGCATCACCGTCCCGCGGTCGGGTAATCGGTGTAACCCTTGGCGTATCCGGCGACGTCGGAGCCGTAGACGGTGTCGAAGTCCACATCAGCCAGTGGTAGGTCTTCGAAGAGACGCGTCGGCAGATCAGGGTTGGCGATGAACGGGCGGCCGAACGCGACCGCATCGACGAAGCCCTCCGCAATCATCTCTTCCGCCTTGGCGACTCCATAGTTTCCAGCTCCGATGATGATGCCGGAGAATGCTTTTCGAAGAGCGGATCGGAACTCGTTGTCGAGCGCGGGACCTTCGGCCCAGTCCGGTTCACACAGGTGCAGGTAGCCGACACCGCGCTCCTGCAGCGCAGCAGCCATGTACAGGCCCATGTCCATACCGTCGGCGTCATCGAGTCCGCCGAATTTGATCATGGGTGACAGTCGAATTCCGACATGGTCGGAGTCCCACTCGTCGATGAGTGCGTCGACCACTTCAAGCGGCAGCCGTGCCCGGTTACTCAGCGAGCTGCCGTACTCGTCGGTTCGCCGATTGGAGCTGACCGACATGAACTGTTGCAGGAGATATCCGTTCGCGGCGTGGATCTCGACCATGTCAAAGCCGGCCTCCCGCGCGTTGCGGGTTGCGCGCCGGTAATCCTCGACTATCCGCGCAATCTCATTGATCTCCAGCGCCCTCGGCGTCGGGCAACCCACGGAGTAACGTTCGCCGTTCGCACGCTTCAGAGTGACCGTGCCGTCGAAAGCTATCGCGCTAGCGGAGACACCCGGCTTGCCACCATGCAGAGACTCGTGTGTCAGGCGGCCAACGTGCCATAGCTGTATCGCTATGCGGCCGCCCGCAGCATGCACGGCATCGGTGATCTTGCGCCAGCCATCAATCTGACCGTCACTGTAGATACCGGGGGTATCCGCGTAGCCCTTGCCTTCTGGCGAGATCTGGGCCCCTTCGGTCACAATGAGTCCAGCCCCAGCGCGCTGCGAGTAGTACTCCACCATCAGGTCAGTGGGCACATCACCGGGCTGCCCTGCCCGCATCCTGGTCATTGGAGCCATGAAAACCCGGTTCGGCGCCAGAAAGGCAGGCAGCTCGAGCGACTTGGAGATAAGTTTGGTCACGTCTTCCCTCTCACGATAGTTCACCGTCGCCACATTTTCGGACACCGCAGCCACGCCTCGCCGAGACCACAAGGTACTGAGCGCAACGGGTGAGTCGACTGGAGTGACTCCGAAAAGCATTGCACGGCTTTGACACCCGTCACATGGCAACGGGTGGAGCTTGCCTCGTGCAAGCTCAGACGCCAGCGTAGCACACCGGGAAACAAATCTGTTTCCCCTTGGCGAAGCAGCGCGGGATACCGGTATACGAGTCGCAGAGGTCAGACCGCCGGCGACGCCGACACCACCACCGACGGACGCGGGAACCGCAGCGTCGCACACGCGTCGTCGAGTGTCCCGTCGACGGCCGCGGCAACCTCGGACAGCTCCCCCGCCCCGGCTCCGAACGTCAGGTGACGCCCCCCCGAGCGCGATGCGGGTGAGCATGACGCCGTGGTCACGACGGATGCGGCTCATCTCGGCCAGCATCACCGCGACGGCCGACGGGTAGCTCACGCTGTGATGCGCGGCATGGTCGACGTCGCCGTACATCCCGACCACGTCGACCGTCGCGCAGTCGAACACTGTCCTGGTGAGCCTGCGGCGCAGCGACCCCAACAGCACGGCTTGCCGACGACGGGTCACGGCCAGCACGTCGACATGGTCGGCGCGAGACACCACCACCCGCCCGACGCGTAGACCGACCGAGCAGAACACCAACTCGTCGGCCGACAGACCCTCGGCGTGCGCGGTCACGCGCGACGGATGCACACCAGCGGACCGTGCGATCGCCAGTTCGTGCCCGTCGCGCACCTCGACGGCGACACTGCGGTCACGCACCCAGCGCGCAACCGCCTTGTCGCGCAGCGCGTTCGCGGGCAGCGCCAACTCCACCACCCCGAGGCGCCGGCGCCCGGCCGAGTAGGTGCGTCGGGTGTCGGCAGGCGCGGCGGCCCGCGGAGCAAGCAGGGACATGAGCTTCGTCGAGTGGGTCACCCCTCGAACATCCATCAACCGAGCCATGACGACGAGTGTCCTGGCGGAGTCTTGGCCGCTGCTGTACAAACCTTGACGCCGCACTGACAGTCCGTCGGGAACCGCCTGTGCGCCGGCTTCGAACAAACGGTGTCAAATACGGCCGCCGCACCGTAAAGAAACCATCAAGGCCGCGTTCGCGGTCCTGAACTGGGCAGATCCTTGATCAGCCCGTCGAGATCCGGCGGGCGTAAAAGGAGACAACATGTCCGTGTTGGTCTACCTGGCGCTGACGGTGGCGATCTTCGCGCTGCTCGGCCTGGTGCAGAGGCTGGTCGAGCGCCAGTGATCGAAAACGTCGTCGGGCTGATCCTCGCGGTGCTCATCGCCGTGTTCATCGGCGCCGCACTGCTCTTCCCGGAGAGGTTCTAGTGTCCCCCACCACCGCGGGGATCGCGTTCCTCGCCTCGCTGGTCGCTGCCGTCGTGCTGGTCCATGTTCCGCTGGGCGACTACATGTACCGCGTCTACACCTCCGAAAAGGATTCGCGCGCCGAACGTTTGATCTACCGGGTGATCGGTGCCGACCCACGCGCCGAGCAGAGCTGGGGCTCCTATGCCCGCAGTGTGCTGGCGTTCTCGGCCGTGAGCATCGTGATCCTGTTCGGTCTCCAGCTGGTCCAGGGCCGTCTGCCGCTGCACCTGCACGACCCGGCCACCCCGATGACCCCCGCGCTGGCCTGGAACACCGCGGTCAGCTTCGTCACCAACACCAACTGGCAGGCCTACGCCGGCGAGTCGACGCAGGGACACCTGGTCCAGATGGCGGGTCTGGTGGTACAGAACTTCGTCTCGGCCGCGGTGGGCATGGCCGTGGCGATCGCGCTGGTCCGCGGGTTCGCGCGCCGCCACACCGGCGAACTCGGCAACTTCTGGGTGGACCTGGTGCGCGGCAATCTGCGCATCCTGCTGCCCCTCGCGATCGTCGGCGCCCTTCTGTTGGTCGCCGGCGGTGCGATCCAGAACTTCGCGCTGCACGAGCAGGTGGTGACGACGCTGAGCGGCGCGGCGCAGACCATCCCCGGCGGTCCGGTCGCCGGCCAGGAGGCCATCAAAGAACTGGGCACCAACGGCGGCGGCTTCTTCAACGTCAACTCGGCGCACCCGTTCGAGAACCCGACACCGTGGACCAATTGGCTGGAGAACTTCCTGATACTGCTCATCCCGTTCTCGCTGCCGCGCACGTTCGGCCGCATGGTCGGCAGCGCCCGGCAGGGCGTGGCGATCGCGGCGATCATGGGCGCGATCGCCCTGGCCAGCGTGAGCTTGACGATGCTGCTCCAGCTGCAGCACCACGGCACCGTCCCGACTGCGGTCGGCGCGGCCATGGAGGGGGTCGAGCAGCGCTTCGGGGTCGCGGATTCGGCGGTGTTCGCGGGTTCGACGACCCTGACGTCGACGGGTGCGGTGAACTCGTTCCACGACTCCTACACGAGCCTCGGCGGACTGATGACGATGTTCAACATGCAGCTCGGCGAGATCGCCCCGGGCGGTGTGGGTTCGGGCTTGTACGGCATGTTGATCCTGGCGATCATCACCGTGTTCGTCGCGGGACTGATGGTCGGGCGTACCCCGGAGTATCTCGGTAAAAAGATCACACCACGTGAGATCAAGCTCGCTGCAAGCTATTTCCTGGTAACCCCGCTGATCGTGCTGACCGGCAGCGCCATCGCCATGGCGATGCCCGGACAACGCGCCGGCATGCTCAACACCGGACCGCACGGCCTGTCGGAAGTGCTCTACGCCTTCACGTCGACCGCCAACAACAACGGCTCGGCCTTCGCCGGTATCAGCGTCAACACCGAGTGGTACAACACCGCGCTGGGCCTGGCGATGGTGTTCGGCCGCTTCCTGCCCATCATCCTGGTGCTGGCCTTGGCCGGATCCCTTGCCAGCCAGGGTGTCACGCCCAGCTCGGTCGGCACCCTGCCCACCCATCGGCCGCAGTTCGTCGGCATGACGGTGGGCGTCACCCTCATCCTCGTCGCCCTGACGTTCCTGCCCATATTGGCACTCGGGCCGCTCGCCGAAGGAATTCACTGATGCCAGTCCACACCGCCCACCAGGCGGTCTCCAACCACGCGAACCCCAAACCCACCAGCCAGGTTCAGGGCGGGTTGCTCGACCCAACAATGTTGTGGCGTTCGCTGCCCGACGCGCTGCGCAAGCTGAACCCGCGCACCCTGTGGCGCAACCCGGTGATGTTCATCGTCGAGGTGGGTGCCGTGTGGTCCACGATCCTCGCGGGTGTGAACCCCACTTGGTTCGGTTGGCTGATCGTGGCGTGGCTGTGGCTGACCGTGGTGTTCGCCAACGTCGCCGAGGCCGTCGCCGAGGGCCGCGGCAAGGCCCAGGCCGAGTCGATGCGCAAGACCAAGGCCGACACCATGGCACGCCGGCTCACCGAGTCGGGCGCCGAGGAAGCTGTCCCGGCACCGCAACTGCGGCAGGGTGACATCGTCGTCGTGGAAGCCGGCCAGACCATCCCGGGCGACGGTGACGTCGTCGAAGGCATTGCCTCGGTCGACGAATCGGCCATCACCGGCGAATCCGCCCCGGTCATCCGGGAATCGGGTGGCGACCGTTCGGCGGTCACGGGCGGCACCACGGTGCTCAGCGACCGCATCGTCGTGCGCATCACCCAGAAACCGGGCGAGAGCTTCATCGACCGCATGATCGCGCTGGTCGAGGGCGCCAACCGGCAGAAGACACCCAACGAGATCGCGCTGAACATCCTGCTCGCCGCGCTGACCATCATCTTCGTGTTCGCCGTCGCAACCCTGCAACCCTTGGCGATCTACGCCAAGGCCAACAACCCGGGTGTGCCGGACAGTCTGGCGCTCACCGGCAACGGGATCAGCGGCATTGTCATGGTGGCGCTGCTGGTGTGCCTGATCCCGACGACCATCGGCGCGCTGCTGTCGGCCATCGGCATCGCCGGTATGGACCGGTTGGTGCAACGCAACGTGCTCGCGATGTCGGGCCGCGCGGTCGAGGCCGCGGGTGACGTCAACACGCTGCTGCTGGACAAGACCGGCACCATCACGCTGGGCAACCGGCAGGCCGCGGCGTTCGTACCGCTGACCGGCGTGACACCCGAATCCCTCGCCGACGCCGCACAGCTGTCGAGCCTGGCCGACGAAACCCCCGAGGGCCGTTCGATCGTCGTGTTCGCCAAGCGCGAGTTCGGGTTACGCGCCCGCACCCCGGGCGAACTCGCCGAGGCGCACTGGATCGAATTCAGCGCCACCACGAGGATGTCCGGCGTCAACCTTGGCGAGCACCGCCTGCGTAAGGGCGCCGCCGCGGCGGTCGTCGACTGGGTCCGCGGCGAGGGCGGCACCGTACCGGTCGAGTTGTTCGACGTCGTCGACGCGATCTCACACGCCGGCGGCACACCCCTGGTGGTCGGGCACGTCATCACCGACGACACCGACCCCAAGCGGGCCGAGGTGCTCGGCGTCATCCACCTCAAAGACGTTGTCAAGCAAGGCATGAAGCAGCGTTTCGACGAAATGCGGCGCATGGGGATCCGCACCGTGATGATCACCGGCGACAACCCGTTGACGGCCAAGGCCATCGCCGACGAGGCCGGAGTCGACGACTTCCTCGCCGAGGCCACCCCGGAGGACAAACTCGCGCTGATCAAGCAGGAGCAGGCCGGTGGGCGTCTGGTCGCGATGACCGGCGACGGCACCAACGACGCACCCGCCCTGGCGCAGGCCGACGTGGGCGTCGCGATGAACACCGGCACGTCGGCGGCCAAGGAGGCCGGCAACATGGTCGATCTGGATTCCGACCCGACCAAGCTCATTGAGATCGTGGAGATCGGCAAGCAGTTGCTGATCACGCGTGGTGCACTGACGACGTTCTCGATCTCCAACGACATCGCGAAGTACTTCGCGATCATCCCGGCGTTGTTCGTCGGCCTGTTCCCCGGACTGGACCTGCTGAACATCATGCGGTTGCACAGCCCGCAATCGGCGATCCTGTCGGCGGTGATCTTCAACGCGATCGTGATCGTCGCTCTGATCCCGTTGGCCCTCAAGGGTGTCCGCTACACCCCGAGCAGCGCGGCGAAACTGCTCAGCCGCAACCTCTACATCTACGGCCTCGGCGGCATCATCGCGCCGTTCCTCGGCATCAAACTCATCGACCTGGTAGTCCAACTTCTCCCCGGGATGTCCTGACATGTCTTTCACCAACATCGTCCGCCAACACACCGCCGCGCTGCGGGCGCTGCTGGCGCTCACCGTGGTCCTCGGCCTCGGCTACCCGGTGTTCATCTGGCTGGTGGCCCAACTACCCGGGCTGCAGGACAAGGCCGACGGATCGATCATCGAGGTGGCCGGAAAATCGGTGGGCAGCAGCCTGATCGGGCAGTCGTTCACCGACGCCGACGGCAACCCGCTGCCGCAGTACTTCCAGCCCCGCCCGTCTGCCGCCGGTGACGGATACGACCCGATGGCCACCAGCGCCAGCAATCTGGGACCGGAAAGCGTCATCGACCAACCGGACAAACCCAGCCTGCTGACCCAGGTGTGCCAGCGCAGTCGAGCGGTCGGGGACGTCGACGGGATCAGCGGTGCGCGGCCGTTCTGCACGCCGGCCGGCGTGGGTGCGGTGCTGTCGGTGATCGGACCGCGTGATTCGCACGGCAACGTGATCACGCCCACGCGGGTGGTCAGCGTCAACGAACCGTGCGCGGACACCAAGGCCCCGTTCCTCTACACGTACGAAGGTGTACGGGTCGAGTGCGCCGAACCCGGCGAGAACTACGCGGTGGGCCAGATCGTGCCCGTCCGCGGGACCGCCGCACCGCAGGTGCCTGCCGACGCGGTCACCGCGAGCGGCAGCGGGCTCGACCCGGACATCTCCCCCGCCTACGCCGACCTGCAGGTGAACCGCATCGCCTCAGCACGCGGCGTGGACCCGCAACGGGTACGCGAGTTGGTGGCCCAGCACACCGAGGGCCGCACGCTGGGATTTCTCGGTGAACCACGGGTGAACGTGCTGGAACTCAACATCGCTCTCGACACCCTGGCCGCGCATGGATGATGGTCATGTGACTACGCGGGCGTCGAACGCCTCGAAGCGCGGCGAGCTGCGCATCTACCTGGGTGCCGCGCCCGGCGTGGGAAAGACGTACGCGATGCTCGGGGAGGCGCACCGCCGGCTCGACCGCGGGACCGACCTGGTGGCCGCTGTCGTCGAGACCCACGGACGCAAGAACACCGCAGAGCTCCTCGCCGGCATCGAGGTCATTCCGCCGCGGTACATCGAGTACCGCGGCGGCCGGTTCCCCGAGCTGGATGTGCCCGCGGTGCTGGACCGCAAACCGCAGGTGGTGCTGGTCGACGAACTCGCGCACACCAACACCCCCGGCAGCAAGAACGCGAAACGCTGGCAAGACGTCGACGAGTTGCTCAACGCCGGGATCACCGTGATCTCGACGGTGAACGTGCAGCACCTCGAAAGCCTCAACGACGTCGTCGCGGCGATCACCGGCATCGAACAGCAGGAGACGGTACCCGACGAGGTGGTGCGTTCGGCCGACCAGATCGAACTGGTCGACATCACTCCGGAGGCGTTGCGGCGCCGGCTGTCTCACGGCAACGTGTATGCACCCGAGCGGATCGACGCCGCGCTGTCGAACTACTTCCGGCGGGGAAACCTCACGGCGCTGCGGGAATTGGCACTGCTGTGGCTGGCCGATCAGGTCGACGCGGCGCTGGCCAAGTACCGGGCCGACAACAAGATCACCGCGTTGTGGGAAACCCGCGAACGTGTCGTCGTCGCGGTCACCGGCGGAACGGAGTCGGAAACGTTGGTGCGCCGCGCGTTCCGCATCGCGTCGAAGTCCAGCGCCGAACTCATGGTGGTCCATGTGGTTCATGGCGACGGACTCACGGGCATCTCGGCTGCCCAGATGGGCAAAGTGCGTGAACTCGCGGTGAGCCTCGGCGCCACGGTGCACACCGTCGTCGGTGATGACGTGCCCACTGCGCTGTTGGACTTCGCGCGTGACATCAACGCCACCCAGTTGGTGCTCGGCACATCCCGTCGGTCGCGGTGGGCGCGGATGTTCGACGAGGGCATCGGGGCGACCGTCGTGCAGCAGTCCCAAAAGATCGATGTCCACATGGTGACCCACGAAGCCGCCAAACGCGGATTCCGTTGGTCCTCGACCTCACCACGGCAGAGGCACGCGGCCTCGTGGGCCGCAGCGCTGATGGTGCCATCCCTGATCTGCGCGTTCTCGGTCGCGATTCTCGATCCGTTCCTTGACGTCGGCGGCAAGAGCGCACTGTTTTTCGTCGGAGTGCTGGTGGTCGCCCTACTCGGCGGTGTCGCTCCCGCGGCGTTGTCGGCCGTGTTGTCCGGACTGCTGCTCAACTACTTCCTGACCAGCCCACGACACACGTTCACCATGTCCGATCCGGACAGCGCGCTCACCATCGTCGTGCTGCTCGCGGTGGCAGTCGCCGTCGCGGCCCTCGTGGACGGTGCGGCCAAACGGGCCCGGGAGGCCCGCCACGCGTCGCGGGAGGCCGAACTGCTCGCACTGTTCGCCGGATCGGTGCTGCGCGGCGCCGATCTCACGGCACTGCTGGAGCGTGTCCGCGAAACCTACGCGCAACGTGCGGTGAGTCTGTTGCGTGAAACATCTGATGGCGCAACCATCGTCGACTGCGTCGGTCAGGATCCGTGTGACCGCGTCGCCGCCGCCGACACCGCAGTGGAGGCCGGAGACGAGTTTTGGCTGCTGCTCTCCGGCCGGGAGTTGCCCGCACGCGACAGGCGTGTGTTGGGCGCGGTCGCCAACCAGGCCGCAGGACTGGTCCGCCAACGCGAACTCACCGAAGAGGCCGCGAAGGCCAACGCGATCGCGAAAGCCGACGAGTTGAGCCGCTCACTGCTGTCGGCGGTGAGCCACGACCTGCGCACCCCACTGGCCGCCGCCAAGGCCGCCGCGTCGAGTCTGCGCAGCTGCGACATCGACTTCTCTGCCGAGGACACCGCCGAATTGCTCGCCACCATCGAGGAATCCGTCGATGCGCTCACGGCACTCGTCGGCAATCTGCTCGACTCCTCACGGTTGGCCGCCGGGGTGATCCACCCCGAGTTGAGGCCGGTGTATCTGGAGGAGACGGTGCAACGTGCACTGCTCGGAATCCGTCGCGGCCCCACCGGTTACGGCCGCTCCGCCGTGGACCGGGTAAAGGTCGAGGTGGGTGACTCGGTGGCACTGGCCGACGGCGGCCTGCTCGAGCGCGTGCTGGCCAACCTGATCGACAACGCCCTGCGGTACGCGCCCGACGGTTTGATCCGCGTGACGGCGGGACGCGTCGCGAACAAGGTGCTGATCGCCGTTGTCGACGAGGGCCCCGGAATTCCACGCGGCGCCGAGGACGCGTTGTTCGCACCCTTCCAACGGCTCGGCGACACGAATACCACCACTGGTGTGGGCCTGGGACTCTCGGTGGCCAAAGGGTTTGTCGAGGCCATGGGCGGCACCATCTCGGCGGGAGACACCCCGGGCGGCGGGTTGACCGTCGAGATCGAACTGGCGGTCCCGGCATGACCGCCCCGATCAAGACCCGCGTGTTGGTGATCGACGACGAACCGCAGATCTTGCGGGCCCTGCGCATCAACCTGTCGGTACGAGGCTACGAGGTGCGCACCGCGGCAAGCGGCGCCGAGGCGTTGCACAGCGCCGCCGACCACCGACCCGACGTCATCGTGCTCGATCTCGGGTTG
The DNA here is from genome assembly GCF_001457595.1 of Mycolicibacterium smegmatis. Classification (GTDB taxonomy): domain Bacteria; phylum Actinomycetota; class Actinomycetes; order Mycobacteriales; family Mycobacteriaceae; genus Mycobacterium; species Mycobacterium smegmatis. The sequence goes on from NZ_LN831039.1 coordinate 5,484,298, forward strand.
CCCGACATGTCCGGGATCGAGGTGCTGCACGGTCTGCGGGGATGGTTGAGCGCCCCGGTGATCGTGCTCTCGGCGCGCACCGACTCCTCCGACAAGGTCGAGGCCCTCGATGCCGGGGCCGACGACTATGTCACCAAACCCTTTGGCATGGACGAGTTCCTGGCCCGCTTACGCGCGGCCGCGCGTCGCGCCGCGGTGCCCGAGACCGATCAACCGGTCATCGAGACCACATCGTTCACCGTTGATCTCGCCGCGAAGAAGGTGATCAAGAACGGCGCCGAGGTGCACCTGACGCCCACCGAGTGGGGCATGCTGGAAATGCTGGTGCGCAACCGCGGCAAGCTCGTCGGCCGCGAGGAACTGCTCCGCGAGGTGTGGGGCCCGGCCTACGCCACCGAGACCCACTATTTACGCGTCTACCTCGCGCAGCTTCGCCGTAAGCTCGAAGACGACCCCTCGCACCCGGTGCACCTGCTCACCGAGGCAGGCATGGGTTACCGCTTCGAGGCGTGACGTCCCTCGCCGAGCAGACATAAAACTGCCCATTTCGGCGCGAAAATGAGCAGTTTTACGTCTGCTCGGCAGAGGAAATCTCCAGCACCGACGTCTCGTTGATCGCGTCCACGGACAGCACGCGGTAGCCGTAGAAGTCGAACAGGGCCGTGAGCCGGTCTTCGTCGCCGTCGAGGATCACGCCGGGTCCCCATTCACGGTGCTCGACGGGTGTGCCCGGTGCGATCGCGGGCGTGCCCGAACTCGTCGGCCTCGAATCGTCGCGGCAGCGATCGCAATTGCCGCAGGGCCGCGGCAGGTGATCGCCGAAGTACGCCAGCAGGAACTGCCGCCGGCAGTCCGGGGTCTCGGCATAGGACCGCATCATCTCCACGCGGGTGCGGTCGACGCGTTCGGAGATCTCGGACATCTCGACGGCCTTGCGCACCGCCTCGTCGGGGCCCAGACCCGTCGTCGAGAAGCCCGCCCGCCCGGAGGTGACGGCGCCGGCGCGCTCCAACAGGTTCACCGCCGAGGTCACGCTCCGCCCACCTGAACCCAGGGCCGCACGAAGATCTTTCAGTCGCTTGGGCCCACCGCCGTCCAGCGCCGAGTACACCCGGGCCAAAAGCTCCGCGTCGGCGTTGTGCGTGGCGAAGAAGGTGCCAAGCGAGAGATCCTCCGCACGGTAGTGGAGCACGGCCGAAGCGGGTTCGTCGTCGCGGCCGGCGCGGCCGATCTGCTGGTAGTAGGTGTCTACGGACTCCGGGATCGAGGCATGCACGACGAAGCGGACATTCGGCTTGTCGATGCCCATGCCGAACGCCGAGGTCGCGGCCACCACGTCAACCTCGTCGTCGTGGAAACGGCGTTGCACCTCCGCGCGCTCGCGCGCTCGCAACCCCGCGTGATACCCGGCCGCCGACACGCCACGGCGGCGGAGTTCCTCGGCGTAGAACTCGACGTCCTTGCGGGTGGCGTAGTACAGCAGTCCCGGCGGTGCCATCTCGGCGACCGCGTCGAGGACGGCTTGACGCTTCTGCGCGTCGTCGGTGTGTGAGAACACTTCGAGCGCAATGTTGGGCCGGTCGAATCCGCTCGCGATGACGACGGGCTTCCGCAGTCCGAGGATGTCGATGACCTCGCGCCGCACCACACCCGACGCCGTTGCGGTGAGCGCCGCCACGGGTGGCCTGCCGAGGCGGTCGATCGCATCGCGCACCCGTAGATAGGTGGGCCGGAAGTCATGCCCCCACGCCGACACGCAGTGCGCCTCGTCGACCACCACGAATGCCGGTTGTACCTCGGCGAGCCTGTCCATCACCTCGTCCCTGGCCAACTGCTCGGGTCCGAGGAAGATGTACCGCGCCTGCCCGCCCCGCACGGCGTCCCACGCCCGGTTGAGCTTCGCGGCGCTCTGCCGGGAGTTGATGGCCACGGCCTGCGGTGCGTCGGTGCGCTCCAGTTGCGCGATCTGGTCGAACTGCAACGCGATCAACGGCGAGATCACCAGCACTGGGCCGGACAGCAGCACCGCGGGCACCTGATAGATCGCCGACTTGCCGGAACCGGTGGGCATCACCGCCAACACGTCGCTGCCGTCGAGGATCGCCGACATCGCCTCGAGTTGCTCCGCGCGTAACGACCGCCACCCGAAGACCTCCGCGGCGACGTCCTCCAGGGACCTCACCTGGTGACCAACGACAACACGGCCTTGCTGAGTTTCCTTCGGGGCCAGCCCAGCACACCGTTGTTGGCCAACGCGGCCTTGGCCGCGTTGCGGCCGCACACCCCGTGCACACCACCACCGGGATGTGCGCCTGCGCTGCCCAGGAACACGTTGGCGACGGGCGTCTCGGCGGTCCCGAAGCCGGGTACGGGCCGGAAGATCAACTGTTGATACAGCTGTGAGGTACCGCCGTTGACGGCACCGGTGTGCAGGTTCGCATCGGCGCCCTCAAGGTCGGACGGCCGCTGGACCACGCGGCCGATCACGCGGTCGCCGAAACCGGGGGCATGCTCTTCGAGGACATGGTCGACGATCTCGGACAGTCTGTCGGCCGACGCATCATCGGCCATGCCTCGCGGTAGATGTGTGTAGGCCCAGGCACTTTCGGTTCCGGCCGGTGAGCGGGTGGGATCAGCCGTGGTCATCTGCCCGAACAGCATGAACGGTTGTTGCGGCAGCGTCCTGGTGTTGAGGTCGGCCATCCACCGCACGAGCCCGTCGTGGTCCGCGCCGACGTGCACGGTCCCGGCGTCGTTGAGGTTTTTCGAACGCCACGGCACGGGCGCGTCGAGCGCATAGTTGATCTTCAGCACGGGTGTGTCCCACACGAATCGGTCGAAACTGCGTCGCACCGCCGCGGGCACGGCGTGTTCGGGTAGCAGGTCGCGGTACAGCCGCGGCGCCGACGTATCGGCGATGACGGCGCGGCGCACACGCACCGTCGTCCCGTCGGAAACCCGCACACCGACAGCGCGTCCGCCACGCACGTCGATGCCGTCGACCCGCCGGTCACATTCGATGCGCGCACCGGCCGAGCGGGCCCGGTTCACCAGCGCTGCGGTCAACTGGCCGGCACCCCCGACCGGCACGGGCCAGCCACCGTCCTGCGCCATCATGATCAGCAGGTAGCCCATGACCGCGCTGCCCACGCCGTCGATCGGTACGTCGGCGTGCATCGCGTTGCCCAGCAACAACAATCGGGCAGCCTCGCCGTCGAACAGATGCTCGGCCATGATGCCCGCGGGCATCACGAGCTGTTGCGCCAGCCGCAGGGCCTCGGCGGTACCGAGCTTGCGCAGCAATTGCATCAGGCCGGATACCGGCGGGAACGGGGTGAACAGCGACGAGATCAGCCCGTCCTTGATCTTCAGCCACTGTTCGAACAGATCGCACCAGCGCCGGCCGTCTCCGGCGTGATGACGGTCCAACTCGGCCGCGGTGCGGTCGATGTCGCGGTAGATCATCGGCGCGTCGTCGTCGGCCGCGGACCGGGGATGGCCCACCACAGCGGGTGCATGTGTCCACCGCAGGCCGTGGTCTTCGAGGTTCAACGCCCGCAGCGCGGGCGAGGCGACCGACAACGGGTAGAACGCGCTGAACAGATCACTCGTGTAACCGGGCACCAGTTCGGCGCTCTTGACCGCGCCGCCGGGTTCGGGTTGGGCCTCCAGAACCAGCACGTCCCAGCCGGCGTCGGCCAGCATCGCGGCCGCGACCAGGCCGTTGTGGCCGGCGCCGATCACCACCGCATCTGCGCTGTCGCGGCTCATTCCGGCTCGGGCCGGCGCTCGGCGAGCGCCACGAGTCGCGCCGTGCACTCCCGGTTCCTCGGGAACGCAGCAAGCAACGCGAGGCGGCGCGGCACCCAGTCGAGCGGCCCGCCGATCGGCACCTCGGCCATCTCGACACGGCACCCGCCGTCGGGAAGATCGTGCAGCCGCATGACGATTCGCGCCTTGCCGAACGGACGCCCCTTGGCATGCAGGATCAGTTCCTCACCGGGGGTGCATGATTCGACGACCGTCTCGTCGTTGACCACGACCGGCCACACCCCGATGGTGTGGTGGATGGTGGAGCCCGGTGCGGGCCAGTTGGGGTCGACGGCACGCATGCGTGTATTGCCCACCACCCACTGCGAATACGTCCAGCCGTCGGCGATGACGTCCCAGACTTGTTGACGCGTGGCTGTCGTGTCCCGTTTGACGGTCAGCGAGCTGTCCACCGCGGCCGGAGATGATTCCTCCATAACCCCTTGCTCCTTCACTAGTTCCCCCGCGCGGGGCTGGCTATGAAACGGTTGATCCTTGCCTTCACCATGTCCGGCAAAACCGTGTTGATCAAGGCGAACGCCTTGCTGCTTACCGACGAGGCGACCACGCGGCGGCGGCCGTTCATCATGGCGTCGTAGCCCTGCTTGGCGACCTGCGCGGGATCGTCCTTGGGGATCCACCGCGCGAGCACCGTGTTCTCCATGCGGTTGCGCGCGAACAGGTTTGTATCGGTGGGCCCGGGCATGAGCGCAGTGACGGTGACGTCGGTGTCGCGCAGCTCGTCCTGCAGCGCCTCGGCGAGCGACTGGATGAACGACTTCGACGCGTTGTAGATCGACTGCAGCGAGCCGGGCATGGCGGCCACGATCGACGATGTGAACAGCACCTTGCCCGAGCCTTTGGCCGTCATGTCGCGCAGCACGCGCTTTGCCAGGTGCACGGTCGATCGGACATTCAGGTCGATGATCGACAGATCGGCGTCCAGGTCGCCCTCGACGAACGACCCGGCTCGCACCGAGCCGGCGTTGAGCACCACGACGTCGGGCACCCGGCCGGACGACGAGCGGTACAGTCGCTCGACATCGGCGGGTTTGCGGAGGTCGACCTGCACGGCCTGGACGGTGGCGCACTCGGTGCCGAGCTTGTCGGCCGCGGGGTAGATGGCCTCGTCGTCGGCCGCCACGATCAGGTCGTATCCGTCGTCGGCAAGCAGCATCGCCAGCTCGAAACCGATGCCGCTCGAGGCACCGGTCACCATGGCCAGCGGGCGTGTTTCAGACATGGGTGGTGGCTACCCGGACCCACAGGAGTCAAACGTCGCGACGCAGCCGCCTGCGCGGCGGAAGGTCACCGTTGGATGTTTTTTGCAGGGTTGCATCCACGTTGCACGTGACGCAGATTACGGTTTGCGGTATGTCCGGTTACCGTGCCTTGTTCGAGTCCAGCATCACCGACCCGGCCACGTTCTGGGCCGACGCCGCCAAGGCGGTGACGTGGACCCGCGACCCGCAGCGCATCCTCGACGACAGCAACCCGCCGTTCTACCGCTGGTTCCCCGACGCCGAATTGAACACGTGCGCCAACGCGCTCGACCGCCACGTCGCAGAACGCGGTGACCAGGCAGCTCTGATCTACGACTCGCCGGTCACGGGCACCAAGCGCACCTACACCTACCGCGAGCTGCGCGACGCCACAGCAAAGGTCGCCGGAGCGCTGCGCGGCCTCGGCGTCGAGAAGGGCGACCGCGTCGTCATCTACATGCCGATGGTGCCCGAGGCTGTCATGGCCATGCTGGCGTGCGCACGTCTGGGCGCCACGCACTCGGTCGTGTTCGGCGGGTTCGCCGCGCACGAACTGGCGGCGCGCATCGACGACGCCAAGCCCAAGGTCGTCGTCGCCGCCTCGTGCGGTATCGAACCGACGCGCATCGTCGAGTACAAGCCGATGCTGGACTCGGCGCTCCAGATCGCCGAGCACACCCCGCAGGCGTGCGTCATCCTGCAGCGCGATCAGAAACCCTGCGACCTGATCGAGGGGCGCGACGTCGACTGGCACGAACTGGTGGCCACGGCCGAACCGGCCGATCCGGTCCCGGTGGCCGCCACCGACCCGCTGTACGTGCTGTACACGTCCGGCACCACCGGCAAGCCCAAGGGCATCGTCCGCGACAACGGCGGACACGCGGTGGCGCTGCTGTGGTCGATGCGCAACATCTACGGCATCGAACCCGGCGACGTGTTCTGGACGGCGTCCGACGTGGGCTGGGTGGTCGGGCACTCCTACATCGTGTATGCGCCGCTGATGCTGGGCGCGACAACCGTTCTGTACGAAGGCAAACCGGTCGGCACACCCGACGCGGGCGCCTTCTGGCGCGTCATCTCCGAACACAAGGTGAAGGCGTTGTTCACCGCGCCGACCGCAGTGCGCGCGATCAAGAAGGAAGACCCCGAAGGCGCGCGCATGCGCGACTACGACCTGTCGAGCCTGAAGTATCTGTTCCAGGCCGGCGAGCGCCTCGATCCGGACACCTACCACTGGGCCGCCTGGAGACTCGGCAAGCCCGTCATCGACCACTGGTGGCAGACCGAGACAGGCTGGGCGATCGCGGCCAACCCGGCCGGCCTCGAACTCATGCCGGTCAAGCCCGGTTCGGCGACCGTGCCGATGCCCGGTTACGACGTGCAGATTCTGCGGGCCGACGGCTCCGTCGCCGATCCGAACGAAGAAGGCGCGATCTGCATCAAGCTGCCGCTGCCGCCGGGCACGCTGCCCACCGTGTGGGGCGACGACCAGCGCTACATCTCCTCGTACCTGTCGGCGTTCGAGGGCTATTACCTCACCGGTGACGGCGGCTACATCGACGAAGACGGCTACCTGTTCGTCATGGGCCGCACCGACGACGTCATCAACGTGGCCGGCCACCGCCTGTCGACAGGGTCGATCGAGGCCGTGCTCGCCGAGCATCCCGCGGTCGCCGAGTGTGCCGTGATCGGTGTGGCCGACGAACTCAAGGGGCAGGTGCCGCGAGGGTTCGTGGTGCTCAAATCCGGTGCGTCCGCCGACAAGCTGGGTGACGAGCTGATCCAGAAGGTACGCGAGAGCATCGGCGCCGTTGCCGTTTTCAAGTCCGTCGACGTGGTGTCGGCGCTGCCGAAGACCCGCTCGGGCAAGATCCTGCGCAAGACCATGCGCGGTATCGCCGACGGCAAGGACGAGCCCGTGCCCTCGACGATCGAGGACCCCTCGGTGCTCGACGACCTCAAGTCGGTGTTGCGCCGGGGCTGATCCAGGCGCGGTTGCTCAGCAGGCGAAGGCCGTTGAGCGCCACCAAGATCGTCGACCCTTCATGTCCGGCCACACCGAGCGGTAACGGCAAGTGGCCGAACAGGTCCCACAGGACCAGCGTGGTGATCGCGGCGCCGGCCATCACGAGGTTCGCGATGACGACGCGTCGGGCCCGCCGCGCCAGTGCGATCACCGCGGGGACGGTGGCGAGTTCGTCGCGGATGGTGACGACGTCGGCGGTCTGGACCGTCAGGTCCGCACCCGCCCTGCCCATCGCGATCGAGGTGTGCGCGGCGGCCATCGCGGGTGCGTCGTTGACGCCGTCGCCCACCACGAGCACGTGCGTGTTGTCGCGCTGAAGTTTCTGCACCGCAGCAGCTTTGCCGTCGGGGAGGAGTTCGGCGTGCACGTCGGCGATGCCGGCCTCCTCCGCCAGTCGTCCGGCGGCGCGACGGTTGTCACCGGTCAGCAGCATGGGTGGGTGTTTGGTCAACTGCGCCAACTGCATCACGGCGGCAGGAGCGTCGGGCCGCAGCCGGTCGGCCAGGCCGATGACACCGACGGGTAGCCCGTCCTCGAGGACGACGACGGCGGTGCCACCGTCGTTCTCGATCGCGGCGCAGTGCTCGCGCACGGCCCCGTCCTTCCCCGCGAAAGCTGCGGGGCTGACGACCTCGACGACGTGCCCGGCCACACGCGCGCGCACGCCCCGGCCCGGAAGTGCCGTGAAGTCACCGGCCTCAGGTACCACGCGCCCGCGCGCCGCCGCGACGATCGCGCGCCCCAATGGATGCTCACTGAACTGTTCTGCGGCAGCGGCCATCCCGAGCACATCGGCACCGTCAATGAGCACGGTCACCCGCGAGATCACAGGCTCCCCCGACGTCAACGTCCCGGTCTTGTCGAGCACCACCACGTCGGTATCGGCCAACCGCTCCATCGCGACCGCAGATTTCACCAGCACGCCGTGCCTGCTCGCGTTCGCGATCGCCGACAACAGCGGCGGCATGGTCGCGAGCACCACCGCGCACGGCGACGCCACGATCATGAACGTCATGGCGCGCAACAGCGTCGAGCGCAAATCGGCGCCGAACATCAGCGGCACGGTGAACAACGCGAGGGTCGCGACAACCACGCCCGCCGAGTAGCGCTGCTCGATCTTCTCGATGAACAGTTGCGTGGTGGCCTTGGTCGCCGATGCCTCGGCCACCATCGCCACTATGCGCGCCACCACGGTCTGCGAGGGTTCGCGCGTCACCTCGACGCGCAGCGCACCCGAACCGTTGACGGTCCCGGCGAACACGTCGTCGCCGACGTCCTTCGCGGCGGGCAGTGGCTCCCCGGTGATCGAGGACTGGTCGACCTCCGAGGCACCGCCGATCACTGTGCCGTCAGCCGAGATTCGCTCGCCCGGACGCACCACGATGACGTCGCCGGGCCGCAGATCGGCGGCGGCGACCACACGTTGGGACCCGTCGCCGAGGAGGGTGGCGTGCTCGGGAGCGAGGTCGAGCAACCCGCGCACCGACCGCTCGGTCCTTGTGGTCGCCACATCTTCGAGCGCGCCCGACGTCGCAAAGATGACGATCAACAGCGCACCGTCGAACACCTGCCCGATGGTGGCCGCACCGATCGCTGCGACGATCATCAGCAGGTCGACGTCGAGTGTGCGGTTGCGTAAGGCCCGCACGCCGACCCACGCGGGTTCCCAGCCACCGACGACGTAGCAGGCCAGGTACAACGTCCAGACCACGGCCTGCGGTGCTCCGAGGAGTTGCGCGGCCAGTCCGGTGAGAAACAGTGCGAGTGCCGCGGCGGCCCACCGAACGGAGGGCACCGTCCACAGCCAACCGCCGGATCGCGGTCGCGCCGGGCGGGCCGAAGGTGCGGGTTCGACGGCGGGATACAGCGCGGTCATCGAGCACCCTTCGTTGGATTGACGAACGCATACGTTTATACATGTAAAGATTTAAATGTATCAATGCTCACTTGCGTGCCATGCGAGAATGGGCGCATGGGTCATGGTGTCGAGGGGCGTTCCACGCCCGCCGCATCGCTCGATGCCGCGTCAGCGGTCAAGGTCGCCGAGACACTGCAGGCCCTGGCGTCTCCCAACCGATTGCTGATCTTGACTCGGCTGCGCGAATCCCCCTGCTCGGTCACCGAACTGTCGGCGGCGGTCGGGATGGAGCAACCTGCGGTGTCCAACCAGTTGCGCCTGTTGCGGACGCTGGGACTGGTGACCGGAGACCGGTCGGGGCGCAACATCGTCTACCGGCTCTACGACAGCCACGTCGCGCAACTGCTCGATGAGGCGATCTACCACATCGAACATCTGCGACTCGGCGTTCGCGACGGCACCGCCTGAGCCAGATCCGGCTGCGGGCAAGAGAATTTCATTTGCCGTCACACACTCGTCACACATCTGAGGCTGCGGCGGCAAAACGCCGGGCGATCACTGGAATCCTTTATTTTCGCCCTGAGCCGAACTATCGTTGAGTTGTTATAAGTTGATATCCGCCTGAGCTCGGGCGATTTGCTACCGCGCAGTACCAGCGACGCTTGGGCACGTTAGGAGTTGAGCAACGATGCGCATCGCAACCAAGGGAAACTGCACCTGTCGCTGCAACGCATGCGACGGAGGCCACCACTGCGGAAACCCGCCGAACTGCAACGTGCGGCGCTGACGCCGTAGGTGACCTGCCGCCGACCATCGCGCGGCAGGTCATCCCATACCTCTGAGCCCATCGATCACGCCGATCGATCGGGCTCTTTCGGTTTCACGCCAGACACTCCGCGTGTCCGTATGCTCACGCTGTGCTCACCGCGCTCCTCTGGGGCCTCGTCGCTGCGTCCTCTCTGCTCGTCGGAGCCGTGGCCGGCACCGTCCGCGACTGGAACGAGCGTCTGGTCGGTCTGGTCCTCGGCTTCGGTGCCGGCGCGCTGATCTCCAGCATCTCGTTCGAACTCGCCGAGGAAGGCGTTCGGGTCAGCGGTGCTCTGGCCGTCGCACTCGGCCTGGCAATCGGCGCCGTCGTGTTCTACGTGGCCGACAAGACGGTGGATCGCATGGGCCGCACCGGTGGCGGGGCGGGCATGCCCCTGCTGTTGGGGGCGCTTCTCGATGGCATACCGGAACAGGCCGTGCTCGGTATCGGCATCGCGGGCGGCGCCGGGGTGAGCATGGCACTCCTGGTGGCGATCTTCGTGTCGAACCTGCCCGAGTCGATCGGATCGGCCAGTGACATGAGGAGCGCCGGCCACCCGGTACGCACGATTCTCGGTGGCTGGGCGGCGATCTCGGCACTGTGCGCGGTAGCCACCGTGGGCGGCTACCAGTTGCAGAAGGTCGCCGGTGCGGCGCTGCAGGGCGGGATCAACGGATTCGCCGCGGGGGCACTGCTTGTCATGCTCGTCGGGTCGATGATTCCCGAGGCCACGCAGAAGGCCCGTGAGAATGCCGGACTCGCGGCAGTTCTCGGATTCGCCGTCGCCGCCGGTCTGTCGCTCGCCACCTGACGCGAAGGGCGTTACGTTCAGCAGGTGGCTCCCCAATGGCACCTGGGCCCCGTGACCGTCGGGGTCCACGGATTGTTCGTCGCGCTCGCAGTGTTCGCCGCGGTCCTGGTGTTCAGCCACGAGGCCCGTCGACGCGGCGCGGTCAACGAGCAGTCGATCGTGGCGGTGGCCGGTGCGCTGATCGGCGGCGCGATCGGCATGCGACTGTCGGGCTGGGCCCAGCACCTCGATCTCAGCGCGAATCCGAGTCTGGCACAGGCCTGGGAGTTCGGCTCCCGCAGCATCCTCGGTGGACTGCTGGGCGCCTACATCGGCGTACACGTCGCCAAACGTCTCGGCGGCTACCGCGGCAAGACCGGCGATCTGTTCGCACCGGCGGTCGCGCTGGGCATGGCCATCGGCCGCATCGGTTGCCTGCTCACCGAGGCCCCCGGGCGGCCCACGAACCTGCCATGGGGCATCCACGCGCCGGCCAGCACTCCGGAATGTCCCGCGTGCCTGACGGGTCAGGCCATGCATCCGTCATTCGTGTACGAGATCGTGTTCCAGCTGGTTGCTTTCGCGGTGCTGCTGTGGCTGCGCAACCGCATCACCCACCCCGGCGAGTTGTTCGTCATCTACATCGCCGCCTACGCGGTGTTCCGATTCTTCGTCGAGTTCTTCCGCGCCAACGAAACAGTGTGGCTGGATCTCACCCGGCCACAATGGTTCCTGCTGCCCACGTTGCTGATCATCGGGTTTCGGCTGTGCTACGGCTACCGGCACGGTTACTATCGGCGCGCAGCCCGCAGTGAGGAAGTGCCGGTATGACCCCTCCCCCATCACAGCCACCCGAGCCACCGCCTGCTGCCGGTGAACCGCCAGAAGACGACGGGCCGCAAGACATTCCACCCGCCTACGAGTACGACGTGCGCCCTCCCGGCGCACCGCACGTACCGCCGTATGCCCCTCCGGCCGGGCCTCCACAAGGGCCTCCACAAGGGCCTCCACAAGGGCCTCCGCAGGGGCCTCCGCCGACACCGCCACCACCGCCGCCGGCCGGACCACCCATCGGGTATCCACCACCGCCGCCGGGATACTCGCAGCCCTACCCGGGGGACTATCCGTCGTCACCCCCGCCGCCCGGATACGGTAGGCCACCGTCACGGATCTCGGTGGCCATGGTCATCATCGGCCCGTTCATCTACGCCGCGATCAACCTGGTGGTGGGGTTCATGGCGCTCATCGCCGGGGGCATGCTCGAAACTCAGACCAGCAACTCCAGCATCATCTTCGGCGTCGCCGCGCTCGGCCTGCTGCTCATCGCGTTCGGCGGAGGCACACTCCTGCTCCGCCGCAACAACCCTCAAGCACGCGGCCTCGGCATCGGGCTGATGATCGGCTGGGCGCTCATGTCCGTACTCACCGCCGGGTTCTGCACCGGCATCAACCCGGAGATGTATACCTGATATGACCACCGGCATGGGGCTGCGCGGTGACCGCCTGCACCGTTACGTCACCGCGTTCTGCCCGCACTGCCACGCCGAAGCGCCCGAGCGCCCACTGGCGGACGTGCAGCGGCTCGCCGCGATGCTGATCGAGCGCGACGGACGGATCTGGCTCGAACGTGGCTGCCCGACACACGGTTTGGTGCGCACCCTGTACGACGAGGATCCCGAGATCCTCTCCTACCTCGAGGAGTGGACGGCACCCACCAAGGCCCACACCCCCGATGTCGCAGGCAACTTCGACCCGGTCCCGTCGGCATATCTGCGCGGCCTGCCGGAGATGCAGACCCAGCACACCTGCATCCTGCTGGAGGACATCTCCGAGGCGTGCAACCTGCGCTGCCCCACGTGTTTCACCGACAGTTCCCCCGACCTGCGCAACGTGGTCCCGGTGGCCGAGGTGCTCGCCAACATCGACCAACGCCTCGCGCGCGAGAACGGCCGCATCGACGTGCTGATGCTCAGCGGTGGCGAGCCCACGCTGCACCCGCAACTACCCACACTGCTGGCCGAGCTGGTGAAGCGGCCCATCACCCGGATCCTGGTGAACAGCAACGGCGTTCGCATCGCCAACGATGACGCTCTGCTCGACCTGCTGACGCTGCACCGAGAACGCGTCGAGGTGTATCTGCAGTACGACGGGTTGTCCGCCGAGACACACCGCCACCACCGCGGCGGCGATCTCGGAAGGCTGAAACAGCAGGCCCTGCAACGGCTGTCCGAGCGCGAGATCTTCACGACCCTGGTGATGACCGCGACCCTGGGCGTCAACGACCACGAGATCGGGGCCATGGTCCAACTGGCGCTCGACACCCCTTACGTCGGCGGGCTGACCATCCAGCCCCAGTTCGGTTCGGGCCGTTCGGGTGCGATCGACCCGATGGAGAGGCTCACGCACACAGGCGTCCTGAAACGTATGGGTCCCCAGACCGACGGCGCGGTCACGTGGCGCGATCTCACCGCGCTGCCGTGCTCGCACCCGCACTGCTGCTCGGTGGGGTACCTGGTGCGCGACGACAGCGACCGGTGGCGCTCGCTGGTATCGCTCATCGGAGCCGAGAGCCTCAAGGACAAGCTGGGACTGGTGGCCAACCGCATCGCCGACACCGAGATTCCACGCGAACTCCGCCTGGCCGTGCAGGAATCGCTGCTCGGACTGCTCTCCGAGCAGTCCTCGTTGTCCCATCCGGAGATCGGTGACGTGTGGCGCAACATCTGTGAGAACTGCGATCTGGGCATGTCGACGCTGTTGACGCTGGCGTCGTCGGCGCTTCCCGGCCGCAGGCGCAAGATCCGCAGACTCCTCGGCGAGCGCGTCGTGCGCCTGACCGTCAAACCGTTCATGGACATGTCGACGATGATCGAGGAGCGCCTCATCCAGTGCTGCGTGCACGTCGGGACCCGCTCGACCGAACAGCATCAATGCGCGCCGTTCTGCGCCGTACAGGCCTGGCCCGCACTGAGCCGCCAACGCCTGTCGCTCGCCTCCCAAGCCACGATGCCCGCGTTACCCCTCATCGAGATCCGATGAGCGAACCCGTCGGGCAACCGTACGATCCGCTACGACTGTGTGTATATGCCACGGTCGCGTTGCTCGCGTGGCTTCTCGGCCCTTGGGCCGTCGCGGGGTTCGCCGCACTGGGCCTCGTCGGCTACGTCCGGGCGCGACGAGCAGGGCTGATGCACAGCAAATGCGCCTTGCGCGATACGCGGCTGGTGATCGGGTACCTTGGCGTGATCGCGGCGGTCGCGGTAGCTGCGATCGTGGCCAGCTATTGGCCTCGCTGAGCGGATCCGAGGCTGACGGCTGCGTAAGAGAACTCTCAGGGGCCCCCGGCAGGTTTCACAGAATCCTCTAATACTGCTAACTTCGCTAATGAAGTGGGCATCCCCACTGTCGGGGGCCTGCAGTAAATCGGAGAACTCAGGAGTGAATGCCTTGAAGATCACGAATCTCAGTACGGCCGTGGCCGCTGCGGCCGTCGCCGCCGCCGCCATCCTCGGCACTGCGCCTGCCGCGTTCGGTGATGCCAGCGCCGTCACCACCTCGACGCTCGGTAGCGCGGCAAAGCTGAACAACGGTGACGTCGTCCAGGCCTGGACCGTGACCGACCTCAAGCCCAGCAGCGACACGATCCCCTACGAGGTCCGCGGCAAGCTGTGGGAGGTCACCGCCACCGATGAGGCCGTCCAGGGCAACGTGACCCCCATCGTCTCCAACTTCAACGTGCGGGCTGCCGACGGCACCAACTACCGCGCACTGTTCCAGGTCGCCACCCCGCAGGGCGTGAACCCGTCGACCATCCCGCAGGGCGAGAAGGCCAGCGGCAAGATCTACTTCGACGTGACCGGCCCCGAGCCCACCACCGTCGTCTACAACGCCGGCGGCAAGGACCTGCTGGTGTGGGACAAGCCCGCCGCGTCCACGACCGCCCCGAGCGGTACCGGCCAGAGCCGCCCGGCCACGGCGTCGTCCCCGGCGACCGCCGCTCCCGCGGCCGCGGCCGCGGCCGAGGCCGAGTCCGAGGCTGTGACCGACGCAGAGACGGAGGCCACCCCGGCTCCGGCCGCGGCGTCGACCGCCGAGGGCGGCACCGAGGCCACCCCGGCCGGCGCGGGCAGCCGCGCCACCGACCTGCCTGCCGCCACCGCGGCGGAGGCCGAAACCGAGGCGACCGCGACCGACGCCGAGACCACCCCGGTGACCGAAGAGACCCCGGCCGCCCCCGCTCCCGAAGGTACGACGCCGGTTTCGCTCGGCACGCCGGCCGCCGAAGGCACCCCGGCCGTCGAGGGAGCACCCGCCGGCGCCTCGGCGGGCAACGTCGCGACCGCGGTTCCGCCCGCCGCCCCGGCCGAGGGCGCTCCGGCCGAGGTTGCCGATCCCGCGCTGGTCCCGGCCGGTGTCCAGCCGACCACCACCGTGCCCGCCCCGGCGCCCACCACGGCTCCGGTCAGCCACGGCCCCGCTGCCTGATCTGATTTACAAAGCGAACGGCCGGAAGTGGGAAACCACTTCCGGCCGTTCGCTTTCGAGTCTCAGCTGATCGACAGCGCGATACCGTCCAGAATGTCGTGCTCGCTGACGACGAGTTGGTCGATGCCGGCACGGTCGGCGAGCACCGCGGCGAGTTCCTCGACGATCACGGCGCCACCGCCGATGACGTCGGCCCGGCCCTGGTGCATCGGCCCCAGGGCGAGGCGCTGCTCCTTGGTCATCCCGATGAGCTCGTCGCAGACCCGCAGCAGACCGTCGAATCCTATGCGGGACAGGTGGATCTGCTCGGGATCGTATTCGGTCATGTTCTGCGCGAGCGCCGACAACGTCGTCATGGTGCCTGCCACGCCCACCCAGGTGCGAGCCTCGTTCACCGGCACCACTTCCAGTGCCTGCGCCAAGCCTGCGCGGACCACGGCCCGCGCGTCGGCGATCTCGTCGGCCGTGGGCGGGTCGCTGTGCAGGCACCGCTCCGTGAGCCGCACACAACCGATGTCGGCCGAGAAACTCGCCTGCACGGCGTCGGTGCCCAGCACGAGTTCGGTCGAACCGCCCCCGAGGTCGACGACCACGAAAGGTGCAGCGGCAGGGTCTAATTCGCCGACAGCACCGCGGAACGACAGCTCGGCCTCCTCGGTGCCGGTGATGACCTCGGCCACGGCGCCCGGCACCACCTTGCCCAGCAGTCGTGCGGTCATCGAGAAGAACTCGTCGCGGTTGCCCGCGTCGCGCGCGGCCGACGTGGCGACCATGCGCACGGCCGACACCGAGTGTTCGATCATCAACGCGACGTAGTCGGCGAGCGCAGCTTCGGTGCGCGCCAACGCTTCCGGCGCGAACTGCCCGGTGGCGTCGACATCCTGGCCCAACCGCACGATCCGCATCTCGCGGTGCACGTCACGCAGTCGTGCGCCGTCGGGTTCGGCGATCAGCAACCTGATCGAGTTGGTGCCGCAGTCGATGGCACCGACGCGGCGGTCGTTCACACCCATGTGTCGCGCTCCAGAATCCCGGCCATCGCGGGCTCGGCGGCCAGCACAGCCAATGCCTCGTCACCGAACGGGTTGACGCCGGGGCCTTTTGCCAGCGAGTGTGCGATCACGACGTGCAGGCACTTGACCCGGTCGGGCATGCCGCCGCCGGTGAACGTGGTGCCCAGCGGTTCGATCGCGTCGCGCTCGGCGAGGTAGGACTCGTGGGCCCGCCGGTAGGCCGCGGCCAGTTCGGGGTCCTGCGCCAGGCGTTCGGTCATCTCGCGCATCATGCCCGAGGACTCCAGCCGGCTCGCGGCCGCCGTCAACGCCGGGTGCGTCAGGTAGTACAGCGTCGGAAACGGGGTTCCGTCGGGCAGCCGCGGCGCGGTCTTCACCACGCCCGGTTCACCGTTGGGGCACCGATAGGCGATCTCGAGAACCCCTCGCGGCTCGCGGCCCAACTGCCGCGCCACCACGTCGAGGTCGGCGGGGTCAACCACCGGGCGCGGGTGGGATCGGCGCCGGCTCACCCGGGGCGGGCGGGACCGGCGGAGCGGGCGGGATGGTGGGCGTGACCCCGTGCGGCTGATCGGCGATCGTGTGCCACAGCGAGGTGTACCAGGGCTGCCCCGCGGGCACCGTGGCACCGGGCTTCTCGGGTTCGGGCTCCTGGGTCACGACGGCGTTCGGCGGAAGCTGCACCTGGAACGGGGTGTCACCGGGCATCACGAAACCCAGCCGCTCCCTGGCCTGGGCCGCGATGTAGACCGGGTCGGCGAGCTTGACCTTCTGCTGTTCGAGCTCGGCGATCTGGGCGCGCAATTGCTCCTCGCTCGCTTTCAGTTGCTTCATCTCGGTCCGCTGCGCGAAATACGTGCGCACCGGCCCGGCGATCGTCAGCGTCAGCACGCACACGACGGCAGCCAGGATGGCCGCGCGTCGTGCCGCCGAACCGAACCGCTGTTCGGACTGCAGCTCGGCCTGCTGTTGCGCCTGTACCGCAATGGCTTTGGTGACCGACTCGTCCGGTGCCTGCTCGATCTGCGCGGGCCGGGCCTCGCCGGCCCGGCGCCGTGCCTGCGATGCCCGCGGCCGATTCGCGTCGCCGTTCTTCCCCGGCTTCCCAGGTCGGGGAGCCGGGGCGCGTCGCCTCGGATCGGGCCGCTTCGGGTCGGGCATCGTCGTGATCAGGCGCCGGGGACGGCCGGCGGCCTACTTGGCTTCGAGCCGCGGGAACGCCAGGTCGCCGGCGTAACGCGCAGCGTCACCGAGGGTTTCCTCGATACGGAGCAACTGGTTGTACTTGGCGACGCGCTCGCTGCGGGCAGGCGCACCGGTCTTGATCTGGCCGCTGCCCACGGCGACCGCAAGGTCGGCAATGGTGGTGTCCTCGGTCTCGCCGCTGCGGTGGCTCATCATGGTGCGGTAGCCGCTGTTGTGCGCCAGGGAGACCGCGTCCAGAGTCTCGGTGAGCGTGCCGATCTGGTTGACCTTCACCAGCAGCGCGTTGGCCGCGCCGCGCTGGATACCGTCCTCGAGGCGCTCGGGGTTGGTGACGAACAGGTCGTCGCCGACCAGCTGGATGCGGTCACCGATCGCGGCGGTCAGCGACACCCAGCCGTCCCAGTCGTCCTCGGACAGCGGGTCTTCGATCGACACCAGCGGGTAGGAGTCGAGCAGACCTGCGTAGAACTCGGCCATCTGCTCGGCCGTGCGGGTCTCCTTCTCGAACGCGTAACCCGAACCCTCGGTGTAGAACTCGGTGGCGGCCACGTCGAGCGCCAGCGCGACGTCGCTGCCCAGCTTGAGGCCGGTGGCCTCGATCGCCGACGAGATCAGGTCAAGTGCGGCCTTGGTGCCCGCGACGTCGGGGGCGAAACCGCCCTCGTCGCCCAGACCGGTGGCCAGGCCCTGGTTCTTGAGCACCGACTTCAGCGAGTGATACACCTCGGCGCCCCAGCGCAGCGCCTCCTTGAACGACGGCGCACCGATCGGGGCGACCATGAACTCCTGGACGTCCACACCGGTGTCGGCATGCGCACCGCCGTTGAGGATGTTCATCATCGGGACCGGCAGGATGTGCGCGTTGGGTCCGCCGATGTAGCGGAACAACGGCAGACCGGCCGACTCCGCGGCGGCCTTCGAGACGGCAAGCGAGACACCGAGAATGGCGTTCGCGCCCAGACGGGACTTGTCCGGCGTGCCGTCGAGGTCCAGCAGGGCCTGATCGACCAGGCGCTGATCGTCGGCGGACAGCCCGATCACCTGCGGGGCGATCTCGTCGAGAACGGCCTCGACGGCCTTCTCCACACCCTTGCCGCCGTAGCGCGAACCGCCGTCGCGCAGCTCGACCGCTTCGTGCTCGCCGGTCGATGCGCCGGAGGGCACCGCGGCCCGGGCGAAGGTTCCGTCGGTCAGGGCGACTTCGACCTCGACCGTCGGATTGCCCCGGGAATCGAGGATTTCGCGGGCTCCAACCTGCTCGATGATGGGCACTGGTATCTCCTTATCGCGTCCTTGGCGTGCTCGGCGCTCCTGCAAGAGCCTAACGGCAGGAATGTCAGAGGGCGTGACCGGCGGCGTAGGCGGTGGCCCAGTCCCGGACCGCGCGGGCGTACTGGTCGGAGTAGTTGTAGGCGCGCAGCGCCCTCATCCAGCCGCGCGGGTCGGAGAGATTCTTGCCGTACCAGCACAGCACCCCGGCCGCCGACAGCGCCGCGTCGTCGAAATTGTCCGGGTCGACCTTGCCGTCGTTGTTGGCGTCGACACCGAAGTGACCCCAGGTCTCGGGGATGAACTGCATGGGTCCCATGGCCCGGTCCAGCTCGTCGTCGCCGTCGAGCAGGCCGCCGTCGGTGTCGGCGATGCGCATGTTGCCTGCCGTGCCGTCGAGCAGGACGCCCCGGATCGGTGGGCTGACGTCGCTGTTCTGCGTGATCATCGCGCCGCGGTAGGTGCCGTGGTGGCTCTCCACCATGCCGATGCCCGCCAGCGTCGTCCACTTCAGGTTGCAGTTGGGGTTCTCCACCTCGGCCACGCGCGCGGCGTACGCGTAGGCCTCGAGGGCCTTGACGGGGATGCCCAGCGCGGGGGCGCGCTCGGCGGCCCATTCGCGCAGCGCGTCGGCGGGCCGGCCCTTGGCGTAGGTGTCGATCGCGGGGACCGGGTCACCGCCGGGGGGCGGCACACCTTCGGGGATCGGGGTGCCGAGCTGCCACGAGCAGCTGGAAGCCATCAGCAGTGCTGTCGCTGCAATCACTGCGACAGCCCGCAGCCAACGAACTGGCGACACCGAACTCCCTCAAACCCGCGTCATCTCGCTCCCCATGGTCGCATGCGAGCGAGAGCGCGTTCCGATGGCTGGCGGCGCGGCGAAGACCTGCCGCATTCGAACCGCCCCCTGCTAAGGTGAGCCACGCCTTGCCAAGGCTAGCCAAGGCTTACGGCTTTACCCCGCTCGACAGAGGACGCTTGATGACCCCCATCACGGACGTTCCGACCAGCTTACTGGCCGCATCCAACATCACATCACAGCTGCTCGGAAGCGGCTTGATCGGTCTGCGCGAGGGGCTGGAAGCCGCGATCGTCGTCTCGATCCTCGTCGCGTTCCTGGTCAAATCCGACCGCAGGGACGCTCTCAGATGGGTGTGGCTGGGAGTTAGCTGTGCGATCGCTGTGACCGTCACGGTGTTCCTCGTCATCCAGTTCGGGGAGAACACCATCAGCGGGCTCGGGGCGGAGGCCGTCGCCGGGATCGCGTCGCTTCTGGCCGTCGTCATCGTCACCACGATGGTGCTGTGGATGAAGAAGGCCGCGGCATCCATCGCCGGCGAGCTGCGCGGTGAGCTCGCGCGGGCGCTGGAGACCGGCGGGCCCGCGGTCGCGCTGCTGGCGTTCCTCGCCGTGGGGCGCGAAGGCGTCGAGACGGCGTTGTTCATGGTCGGCTACGCAGAGGCCGAGACCCTGTGGCCGCTGACCGGGCTGATCATCGGCGTGCTGGTCGCCGTAGCCATCGCCTACGGCATGTACGCCGGCGCGGTGCGCCTGGACCTCGGCAAGTTCTTCAAGTGGACCGGCATCTTCCTCATCGTGGTGGCGGCCGGGATCCTCGCCTACGCCACCAAGGCACTGCAGACCGTCGGATGGCTGCCCGGCCTGGGTAGCAAGGCGTTCGACGTCAGCGGGGGCGGAGGCTGGTTCAACTGGTCTGCCTGGTACGGCGAGGCCATCCAGGGCATCTTCAACATCGATCCAACGCCGACCGTGCTGCAGTTCGCGGCGTGGCTGACCTACATCGTCGTCGTGCTCGCGCTGTTCCTGAAGCCGGGCCGCGCTGCTTCGCCCGCATCCCCAGCGCCCTCCGAGCCGATCGTCGACCCGGAGGCACCCACCACATCCGAAAGGTCGACCACGTGAAGATGATGCCTGCTGCCAAGACAGGAGTCGCCGCCGCCGCGGCGCTGCTTGCCGGGTTCTCGCTCGCCGGCTGCCAAGCCAAGGAGAGCGCCAACAGCGGCGACACCGCGAGCGGCGAGAAGTCCAACCAGATCACCGTCGAGGCCTCCGACACCGAGTGCAAGCTCTCGGGCACCGAGGCCGCGACCGGCCCCAGCACCTTCGTCGTCACCAACAACGGCTCCAAGGTCACCGAGTTCTACGTCTACGGCGAGGGCGAGCGTGTCATGGGCGAGGTCGAGAACATCTCCCCAGGCCTCAAGCGTCAGCTCATCGTGCAGCTCACCCAGCCCGGCACCTACCAGACCTCGTGCCGCCCCGGCATGGTCGGCGACGGCATCCGCGGCGACTTCGTCGTCACCGGCGAGGCCGTGCAGATCGACACCGAGGGCAAGTTCAAGGAAGCCGCCGACAGCTACAAGCGTTACGTCAACAGCCAGACCGACGCACTGATCCCGGCCGTCGAGGAGTTCGTCGCCGCGATCAAGGCCAAGGACGTCGAGAAGGCCAAGTCGCTCTACCCGACCTCGCGCATCTACTACGAGCGCATCGAACCGGTCGCCGAGTCGTTCCCCAACGATCTGGATCCGCGCATCGACCTGCGCGAGGCCGACCTGGAGCCGGGCCAGAAGTGGACCGGCTTCCACCGCCTCGAGAAAGACCTCTGGGTGACGGGCCTGCAGCCCGACACCGACGCCATCGCCGACCAGTTGGTGGCCGACGTCAAGGAACTCGACGCCGGTGTGAAGGCCCCCGACTTCACCATCGACTCCACCCAGATCGCCGGTGGCGCACAGGGTCTGCTCGACGAGATCTCGATCAGCAAGATCACCGGTGAAGAGGACATCTTCAGCCACACCGACCTGTGGGACTTCCGCGCCAACGTCGAGGGCTCGCAGACCGCGGTGGCCTCGGTGCGCCCGATCCTCGACGAGCGCAACCCCGATCTGGGCAAGCGCGTCGACCAGCGCTTCGCCGATGTGGAAGCGCTGCTGGAGAAGTATCGTGAAGGCGATGGTTTCGTCACCTACGACAAGGTGACCGAACCGGAACGCCAGGAGCTCTCGCGCGCCATCGACGCGCTGAGCAAAGAAGTGAGCCAGGTGCAAGGTGTCATCGCCCAGCAGTGACCCTTCCGGCGGGCAGTCGCCCGCCTCTGAGGCGACCCCCGCGCAGCCGTCGGGCATATCGCGACGCAAGCTGTTCGGCGCTGCCGGGGTCACCGCTGCGGTGGTCGGCGCGGCCAGTGCGGGTGCACTGGCCGGCCGTGCCTCCGCGGCCGCCAACGCCCCGCACGGGGCGCTGAGCGGTCCGGTGCCGTTCCGCGGTGAACGGCAGGCCGGCATCATCACCGAGGCACAGGACCGCATGCACTTCTGCGCCTTCGACGTCACCACCGACAGCCGCGATGACGTCATCGCGCTGCTCAAGCAGTGGACCCAGATGGCCGAGCGCATGACCAAAGGCGAGGAGACCGAACCCGACGGAGCCGTCGGCGGCAACCCCTACTCCCCGCCCACCGATACCGGTGAGGCCCTTGGCCTTCCGGCCTCGCAGCTGACACTGACCATCGGGTTCGGCCCCGGCTTCTTCCGCAAGGACGGCAAGGACCGCTTCGGTATCGCCGACCAGCAACCCGCCGAGCTCAAGCCGCTGCCGAAGTTCCCCAACGAGACCATGGACCCCGCCCGCTCAGGCGGCGACATCTGCATCCAGGCCTGCGCCAACGACCCGCAGGTGGCCGTCCACGCCATCCGTAACCTGGCCCGCGTCGGGTTCGGCACGGTCGCGGTGCGCTACTCCCAGCTGGGGTTCGGACGCACCTCCTCCACCACGCGCGATCAGGCGACCCCGCGAAACCTGTTCGGGTTCAAGGACGGAACCAACAACATCAAGGCCGACGAGACCGACCTGCTGAACCAGCACGTGTGGGTCGCCGACGGCGACGGCCCGGCCTGGCTGACCGGCGGCACCTATCTGCTGACCCGCCGCATCCGCATGCGCATCGAGAACTGGGACCGCACCACGCTGCTCGAGCAGGAACGCGTGATCGGCCGGCAGAAGGGCAGCGGCGCACCGAACGGCCTGCAGGACGAGTTCGAGGAACTCGACTTCGACATGACCGACGCCAAGGGCAAGCCGATGATCGACGTCGACGCCCACGTGCGCCTGGTGTCCCCGCAGAACCTCGGCGGCATCGAGATCCTGCGCCGCGGATACAACTTCACCGACGGCACCGACGGCTTCGGCCACCTCGACGCCGGGCTGTTCTTCATCGCCTTCGTGCGAAGCCCCGAGAAACAGTTCATCCCGATGCTCAGCGAGATGTCCCGTAAGGATGCGCTCAACGAGTACATCACCCACACCGGCACGGCCATCTTCGCCTGCCCGCCGGGTATCCCCGAGGGTGACTCGTCTGCGTACTGGGGTTCGACGCTGTTCTCGTGAGTCCTTGGTTTCGTGTCGTGGCGCCCGGAGCGACGTAAATGTCGTTGCCCAGCGGGTTTGACGACGTTTTCGTCGCTCTCGGTGGGTTCTTGCGGGTCGGCTTTGTCTCTTTGGCCGGTTCAACGCCCCCACCCCCCGCGAGTGTGAAACCTCAGCGATTCCACTCCGCCATTGTGAAACCTCTGCTACTTTCCGGCCGATTTTTCGCAGAGGCTTCACACTCGCGAAGCTTTGCTCAGATCTGCCTCGCTAACCCTCATCTCTCGTGGCCGTCTGTTACCTGAGGACAAGCCAAGGACACCGGCGACCTTGCCCGGGCCTTCACAGACATGATCCTGTACGCCTGCGTCAATAAAGTTGTCGAGGGTCGGTTACTTTTCGATCTCAGCTTGCTCACAACCATGCCCCCCGCGTGGTCGACGCTTGCCCAGGGCACGACATATCCCGATCTGGCACGGATGTACCACGACCTTTTTGCGGATTACGGTCGTTAGCGAGCCGAATGCCACGCGTTCAGACCCTTGCATGAAAGCCGGGTGTTGACGCCGTTCGAGCATCCAGCTCCCGAAACAACACGCGATACAACATTTTCGGCAAACTTCGATCTTTTCAAACGCAAAGATGCTGCTCGTTACGTCATTCGACGGACAGCGGAGCGCGGCTTTGCCGACTTAAAGTCCCTCCTACAAAACTGAACTTTTCCTGAGAGGGGCAGGCAAATGGCAAGGCATCGCCGTAAGAAGATGACCAAGGCAGCCGTTGTCGGCACGGCAATCGCCGCGACCCTGGGCGTGGGAATCACGCCCACCATGGCCAACGCGGTCTCGAGCGACACCTACTTCATCGGCTTCCCCGATTGGCTCCCGATTGGCGCTTCGAACTCGGTGGATGCCGACGCCGACGCGATCTACCAAGCGATCGTCGGATCGAAAGACTCCAGCCCCATTGTTGGTTGGGGCACAGGCGGAGTGAAGCTCGATCCGAAGTGGGTCCAGTGGTACAACCCGAACCTCGGCGGGTTGAGCCTGGGGGACATCAACCTCGGTGACCTGTCCTCAGGTGACCTCACAGCTCTGCTGGGTCAAATGGATCTCGGTCAGCTCACCAACTCGGACAAAGACCAGTACTACACGCTGCCCACGTGGGGCCAAACCGGCACCAAAGAGGTTATGGTCGATAACCCGGTGTACCAGAAGGCGTTTGAGGAAGCGCTCGCTGAGGTCATGGAGCAGGATCGCGACGCGATCCTGGCGGCAGAGAAGATCGAGCTGACTATCTCCTACTCCGTGCCTGAACCGGACTGGTGGGGTAAACAGACGACTGTCTCCATCCCGTTCCTCGGAAGCCTCACGGTCGGGCTTGCGCAGCAGTTCGGTCCATGGTCTCAGCAGAAGATCAACGGCCAGTCTGTGACTTCGATATCGACAACCGTGTCGATCGACAACCCGTTCAAGAATGATCCTGCGGCGCTCGACAAGTTCCTCGAAACCGGGAAGTATGACGGCACCTACACCGTGCCCACCATCGACCCCGTCACGGCCCTGGGGCTGAAAAGGCCGTCAGGGACACTCGCCGGCGCCGCGTATGACTACATCGTCAAGACCTGGTTGAAGCCGATCAACATCGACCCGGTCAACTACACCTTCGACCGCACGAAATTCAATCTGCCCGGCGGAAGTTGGGAAGAACGCGCAGAAGACCTGATCGATCCGGAGATTCCGAAGCAGATCCCCGAGACCCAGCCCGTGTACGGCTGGCTTCCCGGCGGGTGGACCACGAACACCTTCGGTCAGTGGGTGTCTCCCACGGATCAGCTGGCGAACCTGGACCTGAGTGCCCTGGCCGGCCTTGCCAACGGCGACTTCGATCTCTCGACCCTGGCCGGCCTGGCGAACCTGTCGCCGCAGACGATCGCGTACTTCCTGTCGGGTGACCTGGGATTCCTTGCCCCGCTGCTGAACTGGACGCTGTACGCCCAGAACATCAACCTCATCGCATACGGTGACGGCGCCATCGCCACGGGTGAGGCGTACCGCCGCTTCATCGAAGCGGTGACGAGCGGTGAGATCAAGGCGGGAGAACCGCGGACCGATGGCCGCTACATCGTCTTCGACGTCGATGAGGACGGCAATCCGATCCTGAAGGTGGTGAACCACTCCACGGGCAACGGGGGCCTCGATGACATCATCGTGTCGTACCCGCTGCCGAACGACCTCGAGTTCCCGGACATGCCGGTCGATGCGAACGGGAACCCGCTGTACCCGTCGTACACCGAAACCCCCGGCGGCGTCATTGATGTCACGCTGATGACGCTGGCGTTGCTGCGCAACCCGGGCCGGCCCAACGGTGGTCTCTACGCCCGGTTTGCGCCGATCTACCAGGAGCTCACAGGCGTCAATCCGATCAGCCCCGAGCGCAAGGACGTGCTGTACGGGCTGCCGGATGACACCGTCGCCAAGCTGCTCAAGGGCGACGTCTCAGGCATCGGGCTCAGCGATCTGAACGACCTGCTGGTCTTCCTGAATGACGCCAACGGCAAACCAATGGTGATCACCATCAAGGCCGACGCCACATGGGAATACGACCTGCTCTCGGACGCTCCGGTGACGGCCAACCCGATCGCGTGGGCCAACTCGGTGGCGTCGTCGATGCTGGTGTTCACGTACGGTGCCGAGCTGATCAACCTCGCCACCAACCGTGAGGGCGGCGTGGGCGTGGTTGCCTACCAGGTGCCCGACGGGGAGTACGACGCCGGCAGCTTCTACGCCACGCTGACGTCCCAGGGCCTGCCGCTGCTCGCGCCGGCACGCCTGGTCGCCGGATTGCTCAGTGCGGCAACGGGTGAGGACGTCAACACTCCGCTGGCCGACGCGCTGGAGCCGGTGCTCAAGCTGCTGGTGAACACCAGCTACACCGATGCCGTGCGCAACGAGGACGGCACGTGGACACGCACGCTCGACCAGATGCACGTCCCGACGCTGTTCGGCACCCAGACCATCTCGCGTCAGCAGGCCGCCTTGCTGGCCGGAGACATCTTGGCCGAGTTCGGCAGGGGCGTGGGTGCGGAATACACCGACGTGGTCCAGCGGGTCACCGCCCGTGTCGTGAAGTTCCTGGAGGACAACGACATCAAGGTGCCCACCGAGATCAAGGAGGCCGCGGCCAAGCTCGCGACCGAGCCGGGCAAGGTCATCCAGACAGTCAGCCGTGAGGTCGGCACCGGGGTCAGCAAGGTTCTCGGCGCGGTCGACGCCAAACTGCCCGAAACCCCGGCACCCACACAGGAGCAGCTGGCCGAGGGCCAGAAAGAGGTCGGCCAGGCGCTCGCGGAGGTCAACGAGGCCACCGAGGGAGCGGTGACCAAGGGCCTCAAGGACACCACGGCCTTCATCAACGACCCGATCACCCCGGTCCTCAAGGCAGGCAAGGACATCGAGTCGAAGGTGACCAAGCGGATCACCAAAACCCAGAACAGCCTCGCCAAGGCGCAGGTCCGGGCCGGCAAGGTCACCGAGAAGCTCCAGAAGGGCGACATCAAGGGTGCCGTCAAACAGGTCGGCGAGAACGTGCAGAACCGCGTCGACCGCCTGAAGAAGGACATCAACAACGGGGTCAAGAAGATCACCGGCAAGGACAAGACGAAGAGCACGAGCAGCAGCACCGACTCCGACAAGGACAAGGGCGGCAGCGAAGACTAGGGGGAGGAAAGGGTGTGCCCCCTCTCGCAAGGGAGGGGGCACACCTATGCCTGAGGGTCCGCGAGTGTGAATCGTCAGCGAAAGAGTCGAGGGGTTTTCGCTGACGCTTCACACTCGCGGACTACTCTTCGGGTTCGGCTTCCGAAGCAGACGACTCCGCACCAGGCCAGTACGCGCGCCACTCGTCCTCGGAGATCACCCCGAGCGGAGCGACGTCGAGTTCCTCGGGAACGTCCTCACCGCGGCGACCGGCAGCGACAGCGGCCTCGACCTCGCGCACGGTGTCCATGAATTCCAGGACAGCAGTGCGCAGTTCGTTCTCGGAGTCAGTGTCGGCAGACACCGAGACAGAAGTCAGAGAGGCCGGAATCAGCTCGGCAGGCAGACCGGCCTGGCTCACGCGGGCCAGCACCTTCTGTGCCAGCGCCAAAGCGGGCTGCCCGGTGGGCACATCGTCCATCGACGATGCGCGTGCCTTGACCTTCTTCTCCTGCGCCTTGCGCTCTTCCCATTGCGCGAGCTGCTCGTCCAATGAAATGGACTCCCCCGCAAGCACGGCGGGCACGCGATTGCCGAGTTTGCGCACCAGCGCATCGGCCACGTCGTCGATGCTGAACGGATGGTGTGGGGCGTCCTCGGCGATACGGGCGTGGAACAGCACCTGCAGCAGCACGTCGCCGAGCTCCTCGCGGAGTTCGTCGGCGTTGCCGCTGCGCACGGCGTCGAACAGTTCGTAGGTCTCCTCGAGCAGGTAGCGGCGCAGGGAATCGTGGGTCTGCTCGCTCTCCCACGGCCCTGAGGTGCGCAGCTTGTCCATCAGCGCGACGGCGTCGACCAGACGCTCGCCGGGCTGGGGCTCGGGTGCGGCGATCAGCCGGTCACCGGCGGCCAAGCGCGCCTTGACAACCGGATGTTCGGGATCGGAGGACAACAGGACCGGGGCGTCTTCGCCGTCGTAGGCCGGCCGCGCCGAGGGCAGCGACCACGGCACCTTGACCGGCATCTCCTCGGTGTACTGGACCTCCCCGGTGAGGAACTCGACGGCGTCGACGGGAACCAGGGCGGGACGGCGCGGATCCACCAGGACGACGATCATCGCTTCGCCTCCCCCGCCGTGTTCGAGAACTTCGACATGTCCACGTCGCCCTGTCCTTTTCCGTTGAGCACCAGCACGAGCCCGGCGACCCACTGGACCAGTTCGAGATCGCGGATGCGCGGCGCTCCGACGCCCTCACCGGCGCGCGGCAACGGCACCTGCACGGTGGAGGTGGTGGCGCGGTAGTGCCCGCCCGGGTACATCCGCTTGAGCCGCAACTGCGCCGAGTCCGGCAGCACCATGGGGCTCAACCGCACCGTGGACGCCGACACCGCGCCGATCTCGGTGATCCCGAACTCACGGCACAGCAACCGAAGTCGGGCGACCGCGACCAGACGCTGCGCCGGTTCGGGCAGCGGGCCGTAGCGGTCGATGAGTTCGTCGACGACGGACGCCACGGCGTCGTCGTCGGCCGCGGCGGCGAGCCTGCGGTAGGCCTCAAGACGCAACCGGTCGCTGCCGATGTACTCGGGTGGCAGGTGCGCGTCGACCGGAAGGTCGATGCGCACATCCTTCTGTTCCTGCGGTGTGGCAACGGTTTTCCCGTCGGCCGCGGCGCGGTAGGCCTCGACGGCCTCCCCCACCAGTCGCACGTACAGATCGAAGCCGACGCCCGCGACGTGACCGGACTGCTCGGCGCCCAGCACGTTACCGGCGCCGCGGATCTCCAGATCCTTCATGGCCACGGCCATACCGGCGCCCAGTTCGTTGTTCTGGGCGATGGTCGCGAGGCGGTCGTAGGCGGTCTCGGTCAGCGGTTTGTTCGGCGGATACAGGAAGTAGGCGTAGCCACGCTCGCGGCTACGGCCCACGCGGCCGCGCAACTGGTGCAACTGGGACAGGCCGAACGTGTCGGCCCGTTCCACGATCAGGGTGTTGGCGTTGGAGATGTCCAGGCCGGTCTCGACGATCGTGGTGCAGACCAGGATGTCGTACTCACGGTTCCAGAATCCCTCGACGGTCTTCTCGAGCGTCTCCTCGTTCATCTGGCCGTGCGCCACCACAACCCGCGCCTCGGGCACCAACTGGCGCACGCGCGCGGCGGCCTCGTCGATGGTGCGCACACGGTTGTGGATATAGAACGCCTGCCCGTCGCGCAACAGTTCACGGCGCAGCGCGGCGGCCACCTGCTTGTCGTCGTGCGGGCCGACGTAGGTGAGCACCGGGTAGCGCTCCTCGGGCGGGGTGAGGATCGTCGACATCTCGCGGATGCCCGCGAGGCTCATCTCCAGGGTGCGCGGGATCGGGGTGGCGCTCATGGTGAGCACGTCCACGTGGGTGCGCATCGACTTGATGTGCTCTTTGTGCTCGACGCCGAAACGCTGTTCCTCGTCGACGATGATGAGGCCCAGGTCTTTCCACGTCACACCGGTCTGCAGCAGCCGGTGGGTGCCGATCACGACGTCCACCGAACCGTCTTTGAGACCTTCGACCACGGCGCGGGATTCGGCCGGATCGGTGAACCGGGACAGCCCTTTGACAGTCACCGGAAACCCGGCCATGCGGTTGGTGAAGGTCTGCAGATGCTGGTCGGCCAGCAGCGTTGTCGGCACGAGAACGGCGACCTGCTTGCCGTCCTGCACGGCCTTGAACGCCGCACGCACCGCGATCTCGGTCTTGCCGTAACCCACGTCGCCACAGATCACCCGGTCCATCGGCACGGGTTTCTCCATGTCGGCCTTGACCTCTTGGATGGCCGTCAACTGGTCCATGGTCTCGGTGAACCCGAAGGCATCTTCCATCTCGGCCTGCCATGGCGTGTCCGGTCCGAACGCATGACCCGGCGCGGACTGCCGCTTGGCGTAGAGCGCGACGAGTTCACTGGCGATTTCGCGGACCGCGCGGCGCGCCTTGGTCTTGGTGTTGGCCCAGTCGCTGCCACCGAGACGCGACAGCGACGGCGCCTCACCGCCCACGTACCGGGACAGCTGATCGAGCGAATCCATTGGCACGTAGAGCTTGTCGGTGCCCCCGCCGCGCTTGCTGGACGCGTACTCCAGCACCAGGTATTCCCGGCGGGCGCCGCCGACCACGCGCTCGGTCATCTCGACGAACTTGCCGATGCCGTGCTGATCGTGCACCACCAGGTCGCCGGCGGTCAGCGCGAGCGGG
Organism: Mycolicibacterium smegmatis; assembly: GCF_001457595.1. Classification (GTDB taxonomy): domain Bacteria; phylum Actinomycetota; class Actinomycetes; order Mycobacteriales; family Mycobacteriaceae; genus Mycobacterium; species Mycobacterium smegmatis. The sequence continues at coordinate 5,514,141 of NZ_LN831039.1, forward strand.
TCCACGACGTTCCGTCGTTTGGCGGCAAGCTTTCTGCCTTCGTTCGCGGTCACCCGGTTACCGGTCAGATCGGTCTCGGTGATGATCACCAGGTTGGCGCCGGGCAGCACCACGCCGCTGCACAGCGGCCCCTTGAGCACGCCGACCACACCGGCCTTGGGGGCCGTTCCGGGTTCCAGAATCGTTGCGGCGGTGTCGGCTTCACCGAGTTGCTCGACGACGCGGTGCGCGGTGCCGATGCCGGGGGTGACGACAGCGGCGTACCCGCCGGTGGCGACATGGGCCCGCAGCATCGCGAAGATCTCTTCGAGGTTGTGCTGCGATCCGCGCGCCGACGGGGCCGAACGGATGTCGAGCTCGATTGCTGATTCGTCGGACAGCTGCGACAGCGTCCACCACGGGTGCCCGCCCGCACGGGCGGCCTCGCGTGCCTCCTCGAACGTGACGAACCCCGACGCGCCGAGCGCCTCGAGATCGATCGGGGCGTCACCGCCCACGGCGGCCGTCGACCACGACGCCTCGAGGAACTCGCGGCCGGTCTTGATCAGATCCGCCGCCCGGGTCCGCACCTTCTCCGGATCGCACACCAGCACCGGGGCACCTTCGGGCAGGTGGCTGGTGAGCGTGGTCGGCTCGATCGGGTGCAGCAGCGGCAGCAGCGCCTCCATGCCGTCCACCGGGATGCCCTCGGCGAGCTTGGCCAGCATGTCCGGCACCGTGCCGGGAACGGTGTTCTCCGTCGTGGGGTGCTCGGCGGCCAGTGCCGCGGCGCGTTCCCGCACGTCGTCGGTCATCAGAAGCTCACGGCACGGGACCGCGACAACGGTCTGCACGGGAACCTCGGGGATGGACCGCTGGTCGGCGATCGCGAACGCGCGCATCTCCGAGATCTCGTCGCCCCAGAACTCGACACGGACCGGATGCTCGGCGGTGGGCGGGAAGACATCCAGGATGCCGCCGCGGACCGCGAACTCCCCGCGCTTGCCGACCATGTCGACGCGCGTATAGGAGAGGTCGACCAGGCGCGCGACGACGTCCTCGAACTCCATCTCGGCGCCCACGGTCAGCGTGACCGGGTCGATGTCCACCAGATCGGGAGCCATCGGCTGCAGCAGCGATCGCGTGGTGGTCACCACGACACGAAGCGGCGCGCCGAGGGTCTCGTCGTCGGGACGCGCGAGCCGGCGCAGCAGCATCAGCCGCGCACCCACGGTCTCGACTCCGGGCGACAGCCGCTCGTGCGGCAGCGTCTCCCACGACGGGAACAGCGCAACCGAGTCGCCGAACACGCCGCGCAACTCGGCTGTCAGCTCGTCGGCCTCACGTCCGGTGGCGGCGACCACCAGCAGCGGGCCGTTCTGGGCAAGCGCGGCCGCGACCAGCACGCGTGCGCTGGCCGGTCCGACAAGTGCCAGATCGGCGGGCCGGTCGGCGGCGCGACGAATGACGTCCTGCAGAGACGGATCGGACAGTGCCAGCTCGACGAGACCCGCAATCGGGGTCTGGACAGAAGTGTGCCCCGGTGCGGTCATGATGTGACCATCTTAGGCGGGCAGCACGTGTGACCCACCCCGCGCTGGTCACTCCTCGTGCAGCACCGGATTCGACTCGAGATGCGTCAGGCCGTTCCAGGCCAGGTTCACCACGTGCGCGGCTACCACCTCTTTAGATGGTTCGCGCACGTCAAGCCACCACTGCGCGGTCATGGACACCGAACCGACCAGCGCCTGGGCGTACAGCGGCGCGAGATCGGGGTCCAGCCCGCGGCGGGAGAAGTCCCCAGCCAGGATCGACGAAACCTGGTTGACGGCGTCATTGAGCAGCGTCGCGTACGTGCCCGACGTGATGGCGGCCGGGGAATCGCGGATGAGGATGCGGAACCCGTCGGTGTGCTCCTCGACGTAGGTGAGCAGCGCGAGCGCGACACGCTCGACACGGACCCGCGAGCGGTTGTTGGTCAGCGACGACGTGATGCCCTGCAGCAGCGCCGACATCTCACGGTCCACGACGACGGCGTACAGACCTTCCTTACCGCCGAAGTGCTCGTAGACGACGGGTTTCGACACGTTGGCGCGTTGGGCGACCTCTTCTATCGAGGTACCGTCGTAGCCACGCTCGGCGAACAGCGACTTGGCGATCTCGATCAGTTGTTGCCGCCGCTCGCTGCCGGTCATGCGGGCACGAGGGGCACGCACTTCCTTGTCGGGTGCTGCCACGCGTACAGGCTAGCCCCTTCGACTAAAGTCTCTGGCGGACATTCCGTCGTGGTGTAATCGGCAGCACCTCTGATTTTGGTTCAGATAGTTCAGGTTCGAGTCCTGGCGACGGAGCATCATTGCCGCAACAGCCCGCGTGGCTTTGCGTATCGATTCCGCAAGTCGCGACGCCCACCGCACACTCGGAAGAGCAGGGAGGCCTGATGACCGCATCAACCGAGGCCGCGGTTGTGGTTCTCGCCGCCGGAGCCGGCACGCGCATGCGCTCCGACACCCCGAAAGTTCTGCACACGCTGGCCGGGCGCGGCATGCTCGCCCACGTCCTGCACACCGTCAGCGAGATCGACGCGCGCCACCTCGTCGTGGTCCTCGGCCACGACCGTGAACGCATCGCTCCCGAGGTCGCGCGGCTCAGCGAGGAACTGGGCCGTGCGATCGACGTCGCCGTGCAGGACCAGCAACTGGGCACCGGCCACGCCGTGAACTGCGGCCTGACCGCGCTGCCCCACGATTTCGCGGGCATGGTCGTGGTGACCTCGGGCGACGTGCCGCTGCTGGACACCGCGACTCTCACCGGTCTTATCACCAGCCACGGCAGCGGCGACGCGGCGGCGACCGTGCTGACCACGACGCTGCCGGACCCGACGGGCTACGGCCGCATCCTGCGCACACAGGACCACGAGATCATCGGCATCGTCGAACAGGCCGACGCGACCGAGTCGCAGCGCACCATCTGCGAGGTCAACACCGGCGTCTACGCGTTCGATATTGCCGACCTGCGCTCGGCGCTGACCCGGCTGCGCTCCGACAACGCCCAGCACGAGCTGTACCTGACCGACGTCGTGGAGATCCTGCGCCAGGACCACCGCACGGTACGGGCCCTGCACGTCGACGACAGCGCCCTGGTCACCGGGGTCAACGACCGTGTCCAGCTGTCCGACCTGGGCAAGGTGCTCAACCGCCGCATCGTCGCGGCCCACCAGCGCGCCGGGGTGACCATCATCGATCCGGGCAGCACGTGGATCGACATCGACGTCCAGATCGGCCAGGACACCGTTGTGCACCCGGGAACCCAACTGCTCGGTGCAACGCGCGTCGGCTCGCACTGCGTCATCGGACCCGATACGACGCTGACGCACGTCACGGTCGGTGACGGCGCGTCGGTGGTGCGCACCCACGGCAGCGAATCGGTGATCGGCGCGGGCGCCACCGTGGGACCGTTCACCTATCTGCGGCCGGGCACCAACCTGGGTGCCGACGGCAAGCTCGGCGCGTTCGTCGAGACCAAGAACTGCACGATCGGCACGGGCACCAAGGTGCCGCACCTGACCTACGTCGGCGACGCCGACATCGGCGAGTACAGCAACATCGGCGCGTCGAGTGTCTTCGTCAACTACGACGGCGAGAACAAGAGCCGAACGACGATTGGGTCACATGTCCGAACCGGATCGGACACCATGTTCGTGGCACCGGTCACGGTCGGCGACGGCGCCTACACCGGCGCGGGAACGGTTTTGCGCGACGACGTTCCGCCCGGCGCGTTGGCCGTCTCCGCAGGTCCGCAGCGCAATATCGAGGGCTGGGTGGCGAAGAAGCGGCCGGGCTCGGCGGCCGACAAGGCTGCCCGCAAGGCGTTGGGCGACGAGAGCTGATCCGACGTCTCCCGTTGGCAATCTGGTAACCCGGTCACGAGCATCCCGAAACGCTACGTACCATTGCCCCGTATCGATTCCCGACCGCGAAGGCAGCCAAAGTGGCCACGGACTGGACCGACAATCGCAAAAACTTGATGCTGTTCGCGGGTCGCGCGCACCCCGAGCTGGCTGACCAAGTTGCCAAAGAACTCGACGTGGCCGTCACCGCGCAAACGGCACGGGATTTCGCCAACGGTGAGATCTTCGTCCGCTTCGACGAATCCGTCCGTGGCTGTGACGCATTCGTGCTGCAGAGCCATCCGGCGCCGCTGAACCAGTGGCTCATGGAACAGCTGATCATGATCGACGCGCTCAAGCGTGGCAGCGCCAAGCGCATCACCGCGATCCTGCCGTTCTATCCCTACGCCCGGCAGGACAAGAAGCACCGCGGCCGCGAACCCATCTCGGCCCGCCTCGTCGCGGACCTGCTCAAGACCGCGGGCGCCGACCGCATCGTGTCGGTCGACCTGCACACCGACCAGATCCAGGGCTTCTTCGACGGCCCGGTGGACCACATGCGCGCGCAGAAGCTGCTCACCGGCTACATCGGCGAGCACTACGCCGACGAGGACATGGTGGTGGTGTCCCCCGATTCGGGCCGCGTGCGTGTCGCCGAGAAGTGGGCCGACTCGCTGGGCGGTGTTCCGCTGGCCTTCATCCACAAGACGCGTGACCCGCTGGTCCCCAACCAGGTCAAGTCGAACCGCGTCGTGGGTGACGTCAAGGGCAAGACCTGCATCCTCACCGACGACATGATCGACACGGGCGGCACGATCGCCGGCGCGGTCAACCTGCTGCGTGAGGACGGCGCCAAGGACGTCATCATCGCCGCGACGCACGGCGTGCTGTCGGATCCCGCCCCGCAGCGGCTCGCCGAATGCGGCGCACGCGAGGTGATCGTCACCAACACGCTGCCCATCACCGAGGACAAGCGCTTCCCGCAGCTCACGGTGCTCTCCATCGCACCGCTTCTGGCCAACACCATCCGGGCCGTGTTCGAGAACGGTTCGGTGACAGGACTGTTCGACGGGTCTGCATAAATGGCGTCAGACGCACGGATCTACCACAACCCCAAATGCTCGACGTCGCGCAAGACGCTGGAGCTGTTGCGCGACAACGGCATCGAGCCGGAGATCATCCAGTATCTGAAGACCCCGCCCACCCGGGCGGAGCTGAAGAAGATGATCGCCGACGCGGGCATCGACGTGCGCACCGCGGTGCGCAAGCGCGAATCCCTCTACGCCGAACTCGGTTTGGCCGATGCAACGGACGAGCAGTTGCTCGACGCTCTTGCCCAGCACCCGATCCTGATCGAGCGCCCGTTCGTCGTCACGGCAAAAGGCACCCGGCTCGCCCGGCCGATCGATTCGGTGAACGAGATTCTGTGAGGCGGTCGCGGGCCGTGACGATCGTCGCTGCCGTCATGTCCGTACTGACGGTGGCTGCGTGTGGTGCGGAAACGCCCGACTACCAGTCGATCTGGACGACGACCACGACCACAACCACAACCCCGTCGGGTGAGCCGCCCGTCCCGCTGTGGCAGCACCTGGAGAGCAACGGCATCGTCGGGGAACCCGTCGCGCCGGAGAAGATCCCCGATCTGACCGTCAGCATGCCCACGCCACCGGGCTGGCACCCGTACAACAATCCGAACCTGGCGCCGTTCACCCGGATGATCGCCAAGGGCGACACCTACCCGACGGCGATGCTGCTCGCGTTCAAGCTCTACGGCGACTTCGACGTCAAGGCGGCGCTGCGCGACCACGGCTACGCCGATGCGCAGCTGTCGGAGAACTTCAAGCAGCTCAACGCCTCTCTGGACGACTGGCGCGGCTTCCCGTCGGCGATGATCGAGGGCAGCTACGACCTCAACGGCCGGCGGATGCAGTCCTACAACCGCGTCGTCATCCCCACCACCGAGCAGGCTCCCCCACAGCGCTACCTGATCCAGCTGACCGTCACCACCTACGCCGAACAGGCCGAGGCGCAGGCAGAGGACATCGAGGCGATCATCGCGGGTTTCACCGTCGCGAAGAAGTAAGACGCCAGCGAAGTCGTTAGGGTGACGACATGACGCAGTGGACCAGTGCTGATCTCCCCTCGTTCCGCGGCCGCACCGTCGTGATCACCGGAGCCAACAGCGGGCTCGGACTCGTCACCGCACGAGAACTCGCGCGTGTGGGCGCCAAGGTCATCGTCGCCGTCCGCAATCTCGACAAAGGCACCGCGGCTGCCGAGACCATGCCGGGCGGCATCGTCGAGGTGCGCAAACTCGATCTGCAGGACCTCGCGTCGGTGCACGAGTTCGCCGACACCGTCGAGACCGTCGATGTCCTGGTGAACAACGCCGGCATCATGGCGGTGCCGCTCGCGCGCACAGTCGACGGCTTCGAGAGCCAGATCGGCACCAACCACCTGGGCCACTTCGCGCTCACCAACCTGCTGCTGCCCAAGATCTCCGACCGTGTGGTCACGGTGTCGTCGATGATGCACTGGATCGGCCGCATCAACCTGCGCGACCTCAACTGGAAGGCACGGCCCTACTCGGCGTGGCTGGCCTACGGACAGTCCAAGCTCGCGAACCTGATGTTCACCTCGGAACTGCAACGCCGCCTCGTCGCCTCCGGGTCGTCGGTGCGCGCGCTGGCCGCCCACCCTGGCTATTCGGCCACCAACCTGCAGGGACACTCGGGCAACCGGTTCGGAACCGCGGCGGCCGCGCTGGGAAACCGGCACCTGGCCACCGACGTCACGTTCGGTGCCCGCCAGACGCTGTACGCGGTGTCTCAGGACCTGCCCGGCGACACCTTCGTCGGTCCCCGGTTCGGGCAGTGGGGACCCACCGGATCTGTCGGCCGCAGCCCCCTGGCGCGTCGCACCGACACCCAGCGGGCGCTGTGGGAGCTGTCCGAGCAGCTCACCGGCACCTCATACCCGCTCTGACGTTTTGGGCCGGGCGGAGTTTCTTTGCTACCCTGACCAGGCGTCACGGCGAGGGTGGACCTTGATGGACCACCGTTATCGACGGGAACTTCTTCTAAGTGTTGCGACCCTGGCCGTGCTGACGAACCGAGTACAGGGACTATCAGGAGCAACACCCCATGGCCAAGACCGCCAACATCCCCAACAAGCTGACCGCCAACGTGCGCACCCGCACCGGCAAGGGCGCCTCGCGCCAGGCCCGTCGCGACGGCAAGGTGCCCGCCGTGCTGTACGGCCACGGCACCGATCCGCAGCACCTGGAGCTCAACGCCCGCGACTTCGCGGCCGTCCTGCGCAGCCACGGCACCAACGCGATCCTGACCCTGGACATCGAGGGCACCGAGCAGCTCGCGCTGACCAAGGCGCTCGACGTTCACCCCATCCGCCGCAACATCCAGCACGCAGACCTGCTCGTCGTGCAGCGCGGCGAAAAGGTCACCGTCGAGGTGACCGTCCTCGTCGAGGGTGACGCGACCCCGGGCACCCTGGTCACCCAGGACGCCAACACCATCGAGATCGAGGCCGAGGCCCTGTCGATCCCCGAGCAGCTCACCGTGTCGGTCGAGGGTGTCGAGGCCGGCACCCAGATCACCGCGGGCCAGATCTCGCTGCCCGAGGGCGTCAACCTGATCTCGGATCCCGAGCTGCTGGTGGTCAACGTCGTCGAGGCCCCGAGCGCCGAGGCTCTCGAGGAAGAAGGCGCCGGCGAGACCGGTGCTGCCGAGGCCCCGGCCGAAGAGGCTCCCGCCGAAGAGCCGGCCGAGTAAGGCCTTTCCTGGATGGCCGAGCCACTGCTGGTGGTGGGCCTGGGAAATCCCGGGCCCACCTATGCCAAGACCCGGCACAACCTCGGCTTCATGGTGGCCGACGTGCTCGCCGGGCGGATCGGCTCAGCGTTCAAGGTGCACAAGAAGTCCGGCGCCGAGGTGGTGACGGGCCGGTTGGCAGGCACCTCCGTGGTGCTCGCCAAGCCCCGCTGCTACATGAACGAGTCCGGCCGTCAGGTCGGCCCACTCGCCAAGTTCTACTCGGTGCCACCGCAGCAGATCGTGGTGATCCACGACGAGCTGGACATCGACTTCGGCCGCATCCGGCTCAAGCTGGGCGGCGGTGAAGGCGGCCACAACGGCCTGCGCTCCGTCGCATCAGCGTTGGGCACCAAGGATTTTCACCGAGTGCGCATCGGCGTGGGACGCCCGCCGGGCCGCAAGGACCCGGCGGCGTTCGTGCTCGAGAACTTCACCGCGGCCGAGCGCGCCGAGGTCCCCACCATCGTCGAGCAGGCCGCCGACGCCACCGAGCTCCTGATCGCACAGGGCCTCGAACCCGCGCAGAACACCGTCCACGCCTGGTAGCTCTTTTCGCGCATCTTTCGCACCGCGCACCTTTTGCACCGCGCACCTTTTGCACCGCCAGCGTGCGCGTCTGTCCCCCGCCACGCCGCCTTTTGTCAGCGCTGCGCGCACGCTCGTCGCGCGTGAGCGCGCGTCCGATGCTCGCTGATGCTCACTGCCCCCGCGGAAGCCCGCCGTCGACGACCTTCACGGTCTTGTGCGGATACCGCTTCTCGGCGTACTCCTTGGCCGCCGAATTGGGCAGCACGTACAACGTCTCCTTCTTGTCCTGCAACGGTTTGAGGACCAGATCCATGAACGCCTTGCGGTCGTCGAGATACGGCTCGATGACGTCCTCGCCCGCGGGACACACCGCCAGGCAGTAGGCGGCCTTGTAGTTGGGCTTGAACGACAGGCTCTGCCACATCGATGCGTTCTCCGAATCGCTTACACGTGAACGGAAATCGTCCGCATCGGCGCTGTCGGCCACGGTCTGCACCCAATCGGTGAACCCGCCCATGAACTCGCGGTAGTTGTGCACCGAGCAGGCGCGGAAGTCGAACTCGCCGTTCTTGCCGATCGCCCCGACCGGGCAGACCGCGACACACAGCTTGCATTCCAGGCACGGTGAATAGTCAAGTGGCTCACCGTAACTGGTGATCGGAGCGGCCACCAGGATGGTGCCCAGCAGGATGAAGTTGCCATACTTCGGGTGAATCACGTTGCGGTGTATGCCCATTACGCCCATGCCCGCGGCCACTGCGACGGGTTTGTGCGCGATCACCCAGATGCGCCCGGGATAGCGATCCATCTCCATGGGGAACGTCGCCGACGGGTTGACCGCGCGGTACCCGGCATCCTCCAGCGACCGGGTGATGCGGTGCGCGGCCTCGTTGAGGGCCTCACCGCTGCGGTGGAACTCCTGGTTCGCGACACTGCGCGCGGTGGACCGCACGTTGTCGCGGTTCATTCGCACCACGAGCGAGATGTAACTGCGCACGCCCGGCAGCGCCGCGTCGGCGTGCTCGCGTTCGGATTCGACCGCCGGATCGTCGACGCTGACGAAACCGACGTCGTCGACCCCGGCCTCCAGACACAGTGCCCGCAGCCAGTCGGCGTCGATCGGGACCCGAGGTCCCGCGGCGCCGCGAGACCGGACCGCCCGCACCGTCGGATGCTCGGCCAGCCTGGCAGGAATCCTGTCACCCATGCGCTGAGTATAGCGAAATATACTCAGAGTCAAATCTGCGGGCTTGCGGTTTCCTGTGAGAAAGCTGGGTACAACGGAACTATGGACGCGTATCAAGCACAGCCCGGGCTGCTGCAGCGTCTCATGTATCGAGTGCTCGACGGCGCCCGGCGATGGGGGTCGATCGAAATCCGACCGACCCGGTTCGGAGTCGTGGAACACCGTCTCGTCGTCTATCCGCCGGGGATCAGCGCAGCCGACCGCCGCTGGACCCGCGTGGCGCGCGGGTGGCCGGGATGGGGTCTGGCCCTGTGGCTCATCTGCCCGATCTGGCTGGCCCACTCGATGCCGACATGGGCCGCGGTCCTGGTGTCGACGGCGATTTCCCTGGTGGCGGGCGCGGTGGTGGCTGAGTTGTCCGGGGAGGCACGCACCCAGGTGCGCACCTTGATGGCGACGACGATGGCCGGCCACGACGACGACGAATCCCGCGCGACCCGCGAACGCCTGCACGATCTCGCCTCGACCCTGCTCGATGCCGACGACCGACTCGCCCGCGGCGAAATCAGCCCGGTGGAGTACGAGGCGATCTGGTGGCGGGTCTACCGCAGCATGGACGACGCGGCATCGCCACACGCGACCGCATGATCTGACGCCGCACGCTCACACGCGACGAGCGTGCGCGCAGTGCTGACAAAACGCGGCGTGGCGGGCAGCAGACATGCACGCTCGCGGTGCGAAGTTGGTTACTGGGTGACCAGGGAGACCGAGTTGGCGCGGCGGAGCTTGCCCGACGGGGTCTTCGGGATGGAGCCCGGACCGAGCACGACGACGTTGCGCGGGCGCACGTCGACCTCGGAGACCACCTCGTGGGCGACCTGGTGCTCGATGCGACGCACCTCGGCAGGGTCCTGCCAGGCGTTGGACTCCACGGCGACGGCGAAGGTCTCGCGGGAGTGCCCGGCGTCGAGGCGGACGGCCACGGCGCAGCCGGGGCGCACACCCTCGACGCGGCCGGCGGCGCGCTCGATGTCGGTCGGGTAGATGTTGCGCCCGGCCATGATGATGACGTCCTTGACGCGGCCGCACACCACGATGTTGCCTTCCTCGGTGATGTAGCCGAGGTCGCCGGTGTCGTACCAGCCGTACTCGTCCTGGGCGGGCACGAAGCCGCCCATGGTGATGTAGCCCGGGGTCACCGGCTCACCGCGCAGTTCGATGACGCCGACGCCGCGCGCCGGCATGACCTCGCCGTTCTCGTCGACGACGCGAGCCTCGAGGTCGTTGAGCAGCGGGCCCAGCGACGCCAGGCGCTTGGTGTTGCCCTTCGTGGCGGGCACGGCGCGGCGCAGCGCGGCCAGCAGATCGGCATCGACCTCGTCGACCACCAGACCCTCGCCGCACGGCGAGAACGACACCGCCAGCGTGGTTTCGGCCATGCCGTAGGCCGGCAGGATCGCCTCGGGCCGCAGACCGAACGGCTTCCCCGCATCGAGGAAGTCCTCGACGTCGGCCGGCTCGACGGGCTCGGCACCCGAGAGCGCGAAGCGCAGCGTCGACAGGTCGAAGTCGCCGGGCTTGGCCTGGCGGCGCAGCCGCTTGGCCAGCAGCGCGTACGCGAAGTTGGGGGCCGCGGTCATCGTGCCCTTGTACTTGTCGATGAGCTTGGCCCACAGCAGCGTGTCGCGCAGGAAGTCCATCGGCGTGACCTTGACGAGCTCGGCGCCGAAGTACATGGGGATCGTCAGGAAGCCGACCATGCCCATGTCGTGGAAGCACGGCAGCCAGCTGACCATGACGTCCTTCTCGACGTCGTACTTGGCGCCCACGAACATCGCCTCGGCATTCGAGTGGATGTTGCGGTGCGTGATCTGCACGGCCTTGGGCGAACCCGTGGAGCCCGACGTGAGCTGCATGAGCGCGAGGTCGTCCTCGCCGGTCTCGACCGGGTCGATCGGATCGGCCGCGAGCAGGTCGGCGACCTTGAGGACCAGGATGCCCTTCTCCTCCAGCACCGGGGTCGCGACCAGGAACGGCTCGGAGATGATGACGGCCTTGAGCTCGATCATGCCGATGACGTTCATGGTGTCCTCGGCCCACACCGCGAGGTCGGTGCGCGGCGTCGGCTGGTGCAGCATCGTCAGGCTCGCGCCGCGCATCCACACACCCTGCGCGGTCGGCGCGATCTCCACCGGGAAGCCGGCGAGCACACCGACGGCGTCGCCGTGGCCGATGCCCGCGGCCGCCAGGCCACCGGCGATGCGGCGGGCACGCTCGTGCACTTCACCCCAGGTGTGCCGCACCGGCTCGTGCGGTTCACCGGTCACCATGCCGGTCGTCACCGTACGAGCGTTGCGGTACATCTTCTCGGTGAATCTGCTCACGACGACCTCCTCGGCTTCCGGAGCCGCTGCGCCGGGGTGTTCCGGCACAGCGTCATGACCCGGTTATCCATATTCCGCCCATGTGACGGCACCTTCGGATAGGCACGCGCACACGATTGGGCAGCAGTTATGTCTCGGTTCGGTGATGGGTCGCCCAGAAAAGCGGGCGTTTTCAGCAACGACGCGGGATCGCACATTACGACGCCGGCCACATGGCTGTGCAACCGCCCACCGTAATTGCCGGAGGGCGAAATCGTCGCGTTCGATTCTTGACCGCTAGCTTCCACCGTCGATCATCTTAAGAGACCCTTAAGTAACTGCCAAACTGTAGCGATTATTGAGTGATGTGTCACAGCGGCGTCGCCGCTGCTCCACCCGCATTTCGGCAGGTCGAATTTTCGTCACGCCACACGTCGCGCCTCACGATGCCGACGGGGCGGGAACGACGTGCGCGCCGTGTACAGGCCCACTCGCGACCCGCACGGTGCGGCACACCCCGGCCCCCGACAGCTGCGTACCGACATCCAGCGCGGCCGGGGCCGACGCGCACAGGAACGCACACGTCGGACCGGAACCCGACACGATGCCCGCGAGCGCGCCCGCCTCGACACCGGCACGCAGCGTGCGACGCAGTTCGGGGTACAGGCTCAGCGCCGCGGGCTGCAGATCGTTGCCCAGCAGGGCCGCCAGCTCGGCCGGATCGCCCGAGGCCAGCGCGGCCAGCACGGGCTCGGGCTCGTCGGTGCGCGGCAGTCCACGGTTGGTGTCGGCGCGCAACCGGTCCAGTTCCCCGAAGACCTTGGGCGTCGACAAGCCGCGGTGCGCGAACGCCAGCACCCAGTGGAACGTGTTGCGCGCGAGCACCGTGGCGAGGTCCTCGCCGCGCCCGGACCCCAGCGCGGTCCCGCCGTGCAGCGCGAACGGCACATCACTGCCCAGCTGTGCGGCCAGCGCGTGCAGATCCCGCCGCGGCACGCCGAGCTCCCACAGCGTGTTCATCGCGACCAGCACGCCCGCGGCATCCGCCGAGCCGCCGGCCATCCCGCCGGCCACCGGGATGGACTTCTCGATCGTGATCTCGACGTCGGGTGCGCGGCCGACGTGCTCGGCCATCAGCTCGGCGGCGCGCCACGCCAGGTTGCGCTCGTCGACCGGCAGCGACTCGGCGCCCTCCCCGATCATCCGCAGCGACAGCACGTCGGCGTTGCGGACCGTCACCTCGTCGAGCAGCGAGACCGCGTGGAACACCGTCGTCAGATCGTGGTACCCGTCGTCGCGCAGATCGCCCACGGACAGGTACAGGTTCACCTTGCCGGGAACGCGCACAGTGACCGAGCCGGTGGTCACCCATTCGGATGCGGTACTGCCATCGGATGCGGGCACGGCCACGACCTTATCGCCGTGTGCAGTGTCGCCGCTGAACCCCGGCGTGATCCCTAAGCTGTGTGGGTGGAGTCACCCGGCGAGCACATCGCGGGATTCGTCGTCGAGGACGTGGCGGGTCGCGGCGGCTGGGCCGTGGTGTACCGGGCACGCGACGCGCAGGGCCGCCCGGTGGCGCTCAAGGTGCTCAACGAGTCGCACCGCGAGCCCGCGCACCTCGACAGACTCCGCCGCGAGTTCGAGTTCGCGCGCCGCGCCGAGCACCCGAACGTCGTCGCGATGTACGCCGCGGGGGACGGCTGGCTGGCCATGGAGTTCATCGACGGCAGGCCCGCCACCAGCCTGGCCGTGCGCACCGATCAGCTCACCGCGCTGAGACAGATCGCCGACGCGCTCGACAACATCCACCGGCTCGGCATCGTGCACAGCGACG